>JALCBP010000057.1:0-17300 GCA_028066355.1 Pirellulales bacterium | reverse complement strand
GACACGCCAGCTCCCTATAACGAGATCGGTCCAGTTGATGGATCGTTTGGACCACTGGTGAATATTGAAGGCCGAACCACAAAAGATGGTAAGCCACTCATGTGGCGGACCGGTGGGTGGCAATCGGTCGACAAACTGACGATTCATCCTTCAGGTGAAAATGATCCGACACCTGATGAAAAAAATGGGGACTGGGCCGTCGAACAACTGCAGGCACTCGCCGCAACAAATGCAAAGAATCGCAAACCTTTTTTTATGGGCATCGGCTTTATCCGACCTCATACACCACTGATTGTTCCAAAACGATTTTTCGACATGTTTCCAGTGAATGAAATCTCACTCCCTGAGATTCTTGATGGTGACATCGATGATACCTTTGCACGAACAATCCGAGGGCTTCCCGACGGCAAAGAACCTGACTCAGTGCGCACCGAAGACATGGGAAGCAAACTCTTCCACAAACTAGTTGAGTCCTATGACTCACGAGACGAAGCCCTTCGGCATTTTATCCAAGCCTATCTTGCCAGCATTGCGTCCGTTGACGAACAGGTTGGTCGGATTTTGGATGTCATTGATAGTACTGAACTCAAAGACAATACGATCATTGTGCTCACGAGTGATCACGGTTGGGGAATGGGTGAAAAAGACTATCTCTATAAAAATTCACTTTGGCAGGAGAGCACGCGAATTCCACTCATTATTAGGGCACCCCGTATCGCTCAGGCGGACACTGTCTGCGATAAACCCGTTTCACTCGTTGACATCTACCCAACGCTCGCTGACTGCTGTGGACTAAAAGGTGACACGATGAAAAATGAAAAAGGTCATCCGCTCGACGGACACAGTTTTCGCCCACTGCTAGAAGATCCAGTTCACGGCACATGGACCGGTCCGGATGAAGCACTCACCGCACTGTACAAATGGCGAATGAAATACAACCCGCACGAAGAAAGCTATTCACTTCGTAGTAATGATTGGCGATATATTCGGTACGAAAATGGAAAAGAAGAACTGTACAACACAGCCTCCGATCCAAATGAATGGGAAAACATTGCAACCAAAACAAAATACAACGACCTAATCCAACGCTTCCGGCAGACACTTGCGTCGCGTCTCCCTGAAAAAGGTGTTGTCCCACCACAGCCACAGTGGAAGGCTCCCGGAAAGCCTGAACCAAAAAGTAACGAATACTGGAAAGATCTTTATTTCAAAAAAAACCCTGAAGCTGACACAAACGCCGATGGTGTGCTGAGCTGGCCAGAGTTTCACGCGCACAAAAAAGCTACTCCATCCGCAGGAAAACCAACAAAATGAGGCAGTTTGGTTGTCTCTGTCTACTATAGAATGTGTAAATAGAAATCACTGATCAACGTCAATCACTGGTAAAAACTGGTTGCCATGAACGAGCACAACAAGAGAAAGAAAGCCTCAACTTCAGCTGCAGTCAGGTTACTATGCCTCTGCTGCCTTGCGCTTTTTTCTGTACAGAGCACAAAACGCTCTGAAGCAGCCGTTGATTTTGAAAAAGACATTCGGCCGATTCTTGAGGAAAACTGTTGGCACTGTCATGGAGAAGATGAGCAAGAATCCGGCCTTCGTCTCGACAAACGTGCCATGATGCTCAGAGGCGGCGACTACGGACTCCCCACGCTTGTGCCAGGACATCCTGAGAAGAGCTATCTCATTGAAGTGGTGGAACACCGTGACCCTGACATGGCGATGCCAACAGATGGGGACAAACTACCTGAACAACAAATAGAACTGCTGCGTCAGTGGATCACTGAAGGCGCACAGTGGCCTGGGCAGATGAATGATGAGATCACTTTTTCTGAAGATGAAGTCCCGTGGTCATTTCATCCTGTTGTGCGCCCACTCCTACCGAATGAACTCGAGAAGAACCCTGTAGATGCTTTTCTTATTCACAAACTTCGTGAGAACGGCCTTGGCTTTTCTGGGCCAGCTACACCTGCCACATTGATTCGGCGAGCATCTGTTGTGCTCACGGGGCTCCCACCGAAACCCGAGAGCGTCTATCAGTTCGAAGAGGCCTGCAAGACGGATGCAGAGGGAGCCTACCTGACTCTTGTAGAAAAGCTTCTTGCATCGCCACACTTTGGTGAACGCTGGGCACAACACTGGCTTGACGTGATCCGCTGGGCTGAAACCAACGGTTCTGAAAGCAACATGTATCGCAAGAACGCTTGGATATACCGTGATTACGTCATCAGAGCCTTCAACGAAGACACGCCTTATAACGATTTTTTGACGGAGCAGATCGCAGGGGACGTCATCGGTCAAGGCGACGCTACCGGATATCTCGTTTCTGGTCCGCATGTTCCTGTTGCAACAGTCGGACAGGAACCATCCGCTCGTCGACAAGCACGAGCGGATCGAATGGATGAAATTCTTCAGACTGTTGGTGCTTCTGCGCTCGGTGTGACGATTGGCTGCGCCCGCTGCCACAATCATAAATTTGATCCCATCACAATTCGTGACTACTACTCACTTTCCGCGGTATTTCAGGATGTTGAATTTGGGAGCCGCTACCCGGAACTTGATGAACACCATCCTCGCCGTAAGGTGGCTCAGCAACTCTACAGAGACATTGCAAAGCAGCGATACCGACTGCGAGAAGCCGGCGCATGGCAAGAAGACTGGACCGGCTATGGCGAGATTCACTTCCCTAGCACAACCACCAAAGCTGTCAGAATTACTTTCCTGAGCCGGTACATTGGGCTTGATGAACTCGAGATTTTTGGGATCGGCGACCTTGAAAGAAATGTTGCGAGTACCGAGAGCGGTGCAACTGTGACAACAGCACCGGGAATGGAGGTTCTTCGAAACGAACTCTGGAAGGTCAATGACGGAGAATACGGCACCGAGCGGTGGGCGGCTCGAGTCCCGCAGGGAAAGAAACAAAACCCATGGCTCGAGTTTCGTTTCCCAACAGCGACCGAAGTTGATCGCATCCGCCTCAGTAATAACAGAGAAAACTTTTTTGATACGGACTATCTCACAGACTTAAAACCTTTCAACTTCCCCAAATATCGCATAGAGACACAGGCCGACGACGGCACATGGCACGTTGTTGCTGATTCTGAAAACACACCTCAACTCAACAAGACGTATCCATTCAGAAACGACGCACTGAGCAAACTGCAAGATTTTATAACACGGTTTAACACCGAAGGGCCTCGGCCAAGTTTTATAGGCCGCTTCAAACAGCCAGGGCCTACGCATGTTTTCCATCGAGGGAGTCCTGAGAACCCACGAGATGAAGTTGCGCCATCTGCTCCTCTTGTGCTCGCTGGTGATCTGCAACTCCAAACTGACGCATCTGGTCGCGATCGCAGGAAAGCCTTTGCCGAGTGGTTAACCAGCCCAGAAAACCCCCTGCCTGCAAGAGTCATGGTAAACAGAATATGGCATCACGTGTTCGGCCAAGGCATTGTCACGACGACCGGCGACTTCGGCTTTGCTGGCGCTCAACCTACGCATCCTGAGCTACTTGACTGGCTGGCTTCAGAATTTATCACACCCACAGTACCGATTGGCAATCAGCCAACGAGGGCATGGTCGACGAAGCACATTCTCCGACTGCTGGTTACCTCTCGTGCTTTTACACAAGAAAGCAGACCAGATAAGGAGGCTCTTGCCATCGACGGAACAAGCAGGTTGCTCTGGAGATTCCCGCCACGACGATTGGAAGCTGAAGTCATTCGGGACGCGATCCTTACAGCATCAGATTCACTAGATCCAGAACTCGGGGGCCCGAGCTATAGAATTCACAACATCAAAAAACGGTATGCACAATGGCAAGTGCTCGACAACCACAGCGAAGAAACATGGCGACGGATGATCTATCAGGAACGGATGCGTCGAGTAGACGATTGCATGTTCACAGCTTTCGACTTTCCTGATTGCGGCCAGGTGCGTGCCAAGCGACCGGTTTCAACAACGCCTCTTCAGGCACTAAACCTAATGAACAGTCCCTTTGTCATGTCGCAGTCAAAATTGATTGCCAAACGTGCACTCAAAGAGTCTGGGAACAATCTCTCAAAAGCGATCGATCGATGCTTTGAACTTCTTCTTGCCCGCCACTCAACCGGTCAGGAAAAAACCGCCGTGCAAGACATAAAAGCAGAAGAACTTTTTCTCGTCTGCCGAGCGATCCTCAACTCCAATGCATTTACTTTCCTGGAGTAAGTCACCATGAACAATGCCGAACAACTCCAGCCGCAGGGGCGACATCTTCTTGATCGTCGCAGTTTCCTACGAACAGCAGGCCTTTCGACATCGAGCCTGGCGTTCCTCCAAATGCTCCAACGTGACGGACTGCTAGCTGAAACAGTCCGTACTGCCGGTGGAAAGGAACCGATTCGTCCGCAGATAGACCCCAATGACCCATATGCAGCCCGACCGCCCCACTTCTCAATGCCTGCAAAGCAGGTCCTTGTCATCTACTGCCCGGGTGCTGTCAGTCATGTGGATACGTTTGATTACAAACCAGAACTCGAAAAATTCCATGGACAGAAGCCACCAGGGATTCCAGATGTCACGTTTGAAGGACCGACTGGAAATATCGCGAAGCCATTCTGGAAATTCCGTCCGCGGGGAGAGACCGGCAAGATGGTTTCTGACCTTCTTCCTCACCTCGCAGAGCAGACTGATGAATTCTGTTTTGTCCACTCTCTGCACACAGAAACCAGTGCCCACCCGCAAGGTGAGAACTTCATGAACACTGGGTTCACGATGGAGGGGTTCCCATCTTTTGGTGCATGGACAACCTACGCGCTCGGTACAGAAAATGAGAATCTTCCGGCATTCGTGGCTATTAATGATCCACGCGGGCTCGCGCGCAGCGGAAAAAATAATTTTGGAAATGGATTCCTGCCAGCAGCGTTTCAGGGCACCGACTTCAATGCCACAAATCCTCCAAAAAACCTTTCACGACCAGAAGAACTAACTGGAACAGATGATGCGAAAACGCGTGACATCATCCAACGACTCAATGCACATCATCTTGAACAATATCCTGGCGACGCTGATCTTGCTGGTAGGATAGCGAGCTATGAACTTGCCGGCCGTATGCAAATGTCTATTCCTGATGTCATGAACCTTGCTGGAGAATCAGCGGCAACACTAGCGGCCTACGGTGTTGAAGGTGGGAGTGAATTGCGTGGCTCATACGCTCGAAATTGTATTCTTGCCAGACGACTACTGGAAAGAGGCGTGCGAGTTGTCCAACTGTTCAATGGTAGTGATCCCTCTGGCGGGAATGGAATTACAAACTGGGACTCTCATCAAAACATTCTAAAAACTCACGCCATGCAGGCCGAGATCATGGACCAGCCCACCGCCGCGCTTCTGGCCGATATGCGAGAACGGGGCATGCTTGATCACACACTTGTCGTCTGGGCAACAGAGTTCGGCCGAATGCCGTTCCTGCAGGCAAACGGGACAGGGCGAGACCATAACCCAGATGCATTTACATGTTTCCTGACGGGGGCTGGTGTTAAACGTGCCACGAGTTATGGAACAAGTGATGAATTTGGATTCAAGGCAGCAGACAACCCAGCATCCGTTTACGACTTCAACGCGACGCTTCTTCACCTCATGGGGCTCGACCACGAACGCCTTACTTTTTATCACAACGGCCTGGAAAGAAGACTTACAAACGTTCACGGGCATGTGCTCCACGACCTGATTGCCTAATCTGGATCTCAATTAACTAGCCTGGCTCTCCACTATCTAACTCTTGTTTTCAACTAGTTTTGCTTTCATAAGAGCAAACAGACTCTTTCTTCGTTTCACTTTTGTTGGGGAATTCTGCAATGCGGCCTGTGATATTTCTCTTTTTACTTTCAGCAACTCACGTATCTGCTGCAACTGCTCACGACAAACCGAATGTTGTTGTTTTCTTTATGGACGACATGGGTTACGGAGACTGCCGGGCGTATAACCCAGAGAGCAAGGTCGCGTTACCAAACATTGAAAGCCTCGCAGCACAAGGTATGCGATTTACGGATGCACACAGCCCCTCTGCTGTTTGCGCGCCTTCTCGTTACAGCGTCATGACAGGCAACTACCCATGGCGTGGTCGGCTGGAAAACGGCACTTGGATGTTTCATCAGCGGTCTCAGATTCTGGACGGCCAGACCACACTTGGCCAACTCATGCGGGGTGCAGGGTACGAGACTGCATTTCTTGGGAAGGTACATCTTGGAGGGACGGTCTTCAGTGCGACAACCAAGAAACCCGTCTCATGGAAATATGATTACCGTGACATCGACTTCAGCAGAAAATGGAAAGATGGACCATCTGATCTGGGTTTTGATTTCAGCTACAGTCTTCCCCAGGGAATTCAGGGGCCTCCCTACATTGCCTTTCGGGATGGTTTACTTGACGGCAATCCAGATGACCTTATCGAGTGGGAATCTGGATCGTACGGAACTTCTGTAATCCCGACGAACGGGTTTGGCTTCAAACAGTGGAACTCATCCACTGCAGGCCCACATCTTATTCGTGAGGCGACTGGGTTTATTGACCGGCACGTAGGGGCAGACACCGGCAAGCCTTTCTTCATGCACTATTGCACTGAATCCTGTCATGTTCCTCACACACCCCCTCAAACGTTGGCGGGTAAAGCCGTCCAAGGTGCAACAGGAGATGCCCACCTCGATATGCTTCATGAAGCAGACATTCAACTGGGCATGCTTGTCGATTGCCTAAAGAAATACGGCATTCTTGAAAATACACTTATTGTCTTTACCAGTGATAACGGCGGCCTAGCGCGTGGCAAGCCGGGGAACAAACTCCTTGGCCACAATTCGAACGCACCGCTTCGGGGAAGTAAAGCCACGATATGGGAAGGTGGCCACCGAGTACCATTGATTGCACGCTGGGGTGACGGAACCAAAACCGGATCGACGATCATACCGGGAACCACGTCATCTGCACTTGTTGGACTACAAGATATTTTTGCAACGCTCGCTGACCTGACCAGCCAAACACTTCAGGCTGAAGAAGGACTCGATAGCCAGTCTTTTTTACCTGCCCTCCTCCAGCAGGATTCATCAGAGTTGCGTCATGGGCTTCTTGTGCAAGCAAATGACGGAGACGGCTGGGGACAGCGACTCGCAAAGGCATTTCGACTTGACCAATGGAAGTTAATAGCGACTAAAGATCGAGAGCCGATTCATCTCTTCAATTTGAGTGAGGACTTATCAGAACAGCATGACCTTATTGAGAATGTCGAGCAGAAGGCCCGCGTCGCGACGATGCTCAGGGACCTCAACAGTATCCTAGATAGTGAACGAAGCACACCAATCAAACGAGTCACTCGAAAAACCGTAGTAAAAAACAAGTCAGTCCTGTCGGATTCAATCTCTGCAGCAGAACTCTTTGAACCCGTGCGTACTTTCACCATGAAGCCGGTTACCGTTGCTGACGGCATTGAGATCATTGCTGATGGCACGGGGAAATGGCGGGTACGAGGAAAGACTCCTTTCACCATTCATTTCAAACCAAAAAATGGTGCATCGTGGGACGCATCTCCCTATCGCCTGCTAGGGCTACCTGTCTGCAACAACCAAGACAGCGTCGTGACTATCTCGGCCCGGCTAAATAACAGCAAGCCTCTTGGATGGGGTCGACACTGTGTTGGTTCTGCAGTGGCTCTACGAGATGAAAAGACAACTCTTGGATTTGTCTTTCCGACAACAGAACCTCAGTACAATGGGCCAGCTATCTTCCAAGACCAACTTGGCAAACCAAATGGCCATCGGCATCACTGGCGAAAGTTTTTTCCTGCTGACGTTGTCGGCATGGTGCTGGAGGTGCACTCAGCAAGCGGCAACGCTGACATTGAGATCTCAGAACTTTTTGCTGCCTGGGAAGCCACACCGGAACGAGAGCAGGCGCTTCATGAGCTACCTTACCTGGATCAATTTGGACAAGTACGTGCTGTTGAATGGCCAGGGAAACTTCATTCGCTGGACCAACTTAAAAAAGAACTATCTCAGGAACTTGCCGATGCGGCAAAGACCAAACGCAATGACATCAGCCAATACGGTGGTTGGAAAAATGGCCCACGGCAGCAAGCAACTGGACGGTTCCGTACCGAAAAAATTGATGGACACTGGTGGTTTGTCGACCCCGAAGGCTATCTCTTTTTTTCTGCAGGTGCATGTATTGCTGGCACCGAGGCTATGACACCAGTCACTCAAGCACGTCTTAAGGAGCACTACTTTGCATACCTACCAAAAAAAGGGGCACCTTCCTACTGGCTTACAATGCTGAAGCGTGGGGGAAAAGAGTACGTGAATTTTCCTGCTTTGAATGCGTTTGAGTCTTTAGGCAATCGTTGGCAAAAAATGAGTCGTGATGGGATTCATGACCGAATGAAAATGTGGGGACTCAACACACTGGCCGCCTGGAGTAGCACAGAAATCAGGCAAGACAGAAAAACACCATACACGCTTCTTGCTTCTATCTGGTGGCTTACGGGGAAGAAAACACCCTCGCCATTCCGAGACGATTACGTTGATGATCTGTGTAAAGCACTCGAGAATTCTGCATGGGCAAAAAATGACCCGTACTGCCTCGGTATCTTCATCGGGAATGAATTTGAATGGCCAGACCGCTTTTCCCAACTTGTCTTTGAACTTCCGGATAATGACACGACAAAACAGTGGGTTCAAAGTCAGCTTCGCCAGAAATACTCGACGTTAGGTCAACTCAATCAGGCTTGGGGTACATCTTTTTCAAACTGGAACCAAGCCCTGCAGCATGGTGACTCTAAACACCATGCATCTGCAGCGAAAGATATTGACCCCCTCTATTTTGAATTTGCGCAAGAGTTCTTCAGGAAAAGCAAGGAGGCAATCGAAAAGTCACTACCTGGCACACTCTTTCTTGGCTGCCGATGCCACCGAGGACCAAATGTACTCGGTCGTGCAGCTGTTGGGCACGCAGACGTGTTCTCAGTTAACGTCTATGACCATGAAGTTCGCTCATGGCAAGTCCCTGACAACGCTGATATACCGATAATCGCCAGCGAGTTTCACATTGGCGCAGCCGACCGAGGCATACCAAGCCCCGGCCTTACTTCTGTATGGGATCAACGTCAGAGGGGCTTCGCGTACGCGCGTTATCTGGGCTCAGCACTCGCAAACCCTAAATTCATTGGCGTGCACTGGTTTCAGTGGATTGATCAATCTGCTGGTGGAAGGCGAGACCGCGAAAACCATCAGGTTGGGCTGGTAGACGTTACAGGGCGATCACATGTTCCGTTTGTTGATATCGTCCGCTATGTCACAAACAAAAAAGAAACGGTTCGTTACGAGCACCCCTCTTCTTCTATTCATGCACTGGACAAACTTCTTGAAGGCATTGCTATAAAAGACAATAGGAGTGAATAGGAGTGACCAACTGCTTTGGCGGAAAAAAAGGTTCTTCGATGATTCTGGCAAAGCAAGAGACGAGTCGGAGACATCTATCTTGCTTGTCGTGATGGTGAAAAACTTTTGTGAAAAGATGACTCTGACCTCACAAGAAGCCATCACGACAAACGACTCATGGAAAATCAGCTCTTTCTGCCGAGCTTTTACCCCACGTATCAGCCAATTGATTCAGAGCAGGACTGCCTGACACGACAACAGATATCACCTCACAAAGCTGGCTGGGTAACGTCCGATGCAACAAAAAGCAGCAAATAGATCGCATCATTGCAGCTACCGCGTGCGAACTCGGCAATTCACAGGTAAGATACAAAACATTCCCATACGCTGTCTTTGGTAAGGAAAAATCAATGAAGTCGTCTCTTTCGTCTTTGGCTGAATCATTCTATTTGTTGGCATACCAGAACCGATTTTCTGTTCTGGCAACATGCTGCCTGGTAGTGGCGTCGCTCGCACAGTTCTCTCTCACCCTGGTGCAAGCTGCAGAACCTGCAAAAAAACCAAACATCATTGTGATTATGGGAGATGATGTCGGCTACGGTGACGTCTCTTGCAATGGGGCAACAGCAATCACAACCCCACATATTGACGCCCTGGCTGAACAAGGCCTACGGTTCACCAGCGGATACTGCTCGGCATCAACGTGCACACCCACACGTTACTCGTTCCTCACCGGAAGCTATGCGTTCCGGAAGAAAGGCACTGGCATTGCTGCTCCAACTGCTCCAGCGATCATCCAACCGGGCACCGCAACGATTGCTTCACTACTTCGTGACGCCGGATACAACACAGCCGTCGTTGGAAAATGGCATCTTGGGTTAGGCGGACCAGATGGTCCTGATTGGAATGGAGAACTGAATCCGGGTCCACTCGAGATTGGCTTTGATACATGTTTCCTTCTCCCCACAACAAATGATCGTGTACCGCAGGTATTTGTTGAAGATCATCATGTCAAGAACCTTGATCCTGACGATCCACTCTGGGTTGGCAAAAAGAATCCTTCAGCAGACCTGCCAACAGGCGTGTCTGCACGCAATACGCTCAAAATGGACTGGTCGCACGGGCATAATCAAACGATTCACAACGGAATAAGTCGCATTGGTTTCTATACCGGTGGACATGCCGCTCGATTTCGTGATGAAGACCTTGCAGATACATGGGTCAAGCAAAGCAAGCAATTCATTAAAAAAAATCGACCTGATGACCAGCCATTCTTCTTGTTTTTTGCAGCACACGAGTGCCATGTTCCGCGAATCGTGCACGAACGATTTCAAGGCTTGTCACAATTAGGGCCACGGGGTGACGCCATCCTCGAACTTGATTGGTGCGTTGGCGAACTAACACAAACGCTGGCAGATGAAGGCCTCACGAACGACACGCTGATTGTTTTTTGTAGTGATAATGGACCGGTACTCGATGACGGATACAAAGATCAAGCCATTGAAAAAAATGGCTCCCATCATGCAGCCGGACCGTATTCCGGTGGAAAATACAGCGTCTATGAAGGAGGCACGAGGACCCCTTTTATTACATGCTGGCCAGGCACCATAAGCCCAGGAGTATCTGATGAAATGGTCTGTACGATCGATCTGGCTACGAGCCTCAATCACCTTGTCGATCACCACATTCACGACAACGACTGCCTCGACAGCCTCGATGTAAGCGATGCACTCCTCGGTAAAGAAGGAGCAAAAGGACGCGACCACCTCATCCAACAAGACAATGGCAATAACGGAAACTATGGGCTGCGAGTTGGCAACTGGAAGTTACTCCGACACGAACGCGGCAAAGCACGTAACCTCATCGTTGAACAGGAACTTGCAAACACAAACGTTCCTGAATACCAACTTTTTGATCTCGATGTTGATCCAGCAGAGAAGAACAATCTATACAAAATAAAGACCGAGCAGGCTAAGGCTCTTACGAAACAACTACAGGACGCAATCGATAACGGGCGAACACGACCAGTTAGTCATTAGCAACGGACGATATGTCCATAGTATCACAACAAAATGCTACTTCGCATGCCTTTCACTACTTCTAATCTTTAGCCAGCACGAACAATGAAGCTTCATGTTTTCTTCCTACTGTTTCTTTCATGGGGCTTGTCTGCCCAGTGTGCTGAACTTGGAGTTGTGCCTCCTGATCAATGGCCTCGTTTCCGTGGACCTGACGGCACAGGAAAAGCGACAACTGAAACACTCCCTGCATCATGGACTGCTGAGGACTGGACGTGGCAAGCTGATATACCGGGAGTGGGGCATTCCTCTCCCGTCGTATGGAATGAAAAAATTTACCTGACGTCTGCCGACGAAGAGAGCAAGGTTCGTCATCTATTTTGCCATGATCTTCATACAGGGAACCGCCTTTGGAGCCATGATTTTCCAGGCGACATAGAACGCCATCACAAGCAAAACAGCTCCGCATCGAGTACAGTAACAGCCGACTCTCGAGGTATCTATTGGCTTTGGGGCACGAGCCAGAACGTTCGGCTTGAGGCTCTGACTCATGACGGAAAGTCACGATGGAGCGTTGAACTTGGCCCATATATCGGCCAACATGGTTTTGGTGGATCACCTGTGATCTGGGAAGACGTTGTCATTGTCCCACTCGAGCAGAACACTGATGGAACTATCGTCGGAATCGATGCCAGCACCGGAAAGGTACGATGGAAGCTACCACGTGACGGTGCCGAGAAGGCAGCCTATTCCACGCCACTTGTTCTGGCAGACGCGGACATCGAACCACAAGTCATCTGCACAAGTAAAGCGCATGGCATGTACGCCATTAGTCCTGAAACAGGTATCGTCCTCTGGGAAAACAAATGCTTTCCTCTACGAACTGTTGCCTCACCCGTCTCTGCCGGAAATTTACTGGTAGGCACCTGCGGCAGTGGTGGTGGCGGCAGCAATCTTCTTGTTGCTATCAAACCTCCAGCAACACAAGATGCCTCCAGTGAAATTATCTACGAGATACCTCGTAGCACAGCACCTTACGTTCCAACTCCGCTGTTTTCGAAAGGGCGTCTCTATCTCTGGGGAGACAAAGGTGTCGTAACGTGTGTTCATGCATCAAGTGGAGAAATCATCTGGAAGGAACGCGTCGGCGGCAACTTCTCGGTGTCTCCAATACAGATAGGAGACAATATTCTTAATATTTCAAGTGACGGAGAGATGGTGACACTTGCTGACAATGAGAGGTTTGAGGTCACGGGAAGGCGGGAACTTGACGAAGAGTGTCGAGCGACTCCTGCTGTATCGAACGGCTTTCTTTTAGTCCGGACGAAAAGCAAGCTTTTGTGCATGACTATCTCACAGAACTAGGAACACTCTACCTCACCAATTCTTCCCATATCTTTTGGCCGGCTGATTCCAGCCAAAGTTGTTCTTTATTTGATAGCCGCTCACCATCCTGCCTTTTCTTAATGAGTGGCTGCATCTCTTTGAAAATCTGCGTGTGCACGTCAAGTCGCTTTTTTAAGGCTGGCCCCCACAAAGCATCACCCTGATGGGTAGTCTCGTACTTTTTTATTACCTCGTAGACGAGACCATCGTAGTATGAAAATTGCTGATAAACCTTTTCATCCCACTCGCCCTCGAGCATTTTTTTCATAAGCTCAAAGTGAGTAGCAAACTGGATTGAGGACAGGGTCACAACGTCTTCAACAGGCTGATCACCTTTGGTCGGCTGGGAAGCTATTGCAATGGAACTGCCAATCAGCCCACAAAGCACTGAAGCAACTACCCATTTCATAGAGTTACTCCTTAACCAAAAATTATTAGGACAATAAGCCCATACGTTGAGTTCTAATCAAACAACGTTTGTTCGAAACAATCTACCCCAGAGAGATCGTGCGATGCTTCAACAGGTGAATCCTCTTCAACGGGCTGCCGCAAATCGTCCCATATTGAGGGACCAACAGAGGCGTAGAACATCTCGAAAACATCTAATTCTTCAGTTTTTTGTGACGACATAGCAACTTCCATAGGAATTGGTATTTCCATCCACAATTGTGGCAGGACGCTACGCGGAAGCAAGCAATGGCGCAATAGCGAAAAAACACTGGAATTTAAGGCTTTTTAAAACTACTCGTCGTCTCCACGAAGCACGCGATCAAAGAATTCCTGCATTGCTGGCACTGTTTCAGATGCATGCTTCCGAAAGACACCATGCCCCGCACCGTCTATCCGTAGATACGTAACATCCTGGGATTTCTTTTCCTGAAAAAGTGAATGAAGATCATCGCTCTGCTGCACTGGCACCGTCGTATCAGAGGTACCGTGTACCATCAGGAAAGGCGGAGAAGAACTCGTCACATACGTAACCGGTGAAGCCAACTCCATGACCCGTTCTGTATTTTCCTCACCAAAGAGCGCTGCAGCACGGCCACCACCACTCCGCACTTCTTCTCCCCATAAACGAAAGTTCGTCGGCGTTGCAGAACAGCAAACAGCCTGCACAGCACTCGAGCATTCACGGTGCGGGCCATCACCTTCGAGTTCATCTTGCGTAAATGAAAGACCAAGCATCGCCACCAGATGAGCACCGGCCGAATTCCCATACGCCCCAAAGTGGTTAACATCAATCGACAACTCTTCTGCATGAGCGCGTAACCATCGCACGGCACACTTGCAATCAGCGATACAGTCGAGGATCGTACCCTCATCTATTAGCCGATAGTTCACCGATGCACAAACATAACCACGAGAGGCGTACTTAAGAGGATAGTCTCGAAACACTCCTGAAGCCTTGTCTCCGTTGCGCCATCCTCCACCATGAATAAAAATAATAACCGGACACGTTTCATCTTCATGCTCCTTAGGCAGCATGAGGTCTAATTTCCATTTTTCATTGCCTTCTCGATAGGCGACATTCTCTCGTAGTTCCACACTGTCCGGCACCGAAGCACTGGCTGGCACCGAGTTACTGCCAACTGCTCCTCCCTGCCCCCTTGCTTCGCGCAGTCTCTTGAACAGCTGCGAGAGCTCGTTTTTATCAATCAACCCACTCGAATCCTGGTCAACCCGATCAAAATTGGCCAGCATTCGCCCCTTTGCTTCACTACGACTGATTGCTCCATCGCCGTCCTCGTCCATCTGCTTAAGAGCCCACTGCATGCCCTGCGACTGCTGAGCAACAGCCGTCTGATTTTGTCCAATGAAACCAAACAAGCTAAAGAACACGGTAACGACGGAAATAAAAAAACTGCGCTGTTTCAAAAATCCCTCTCCTCAAACGAACCAATAGAATATTCCTCTAGAAGCACACCGTATCACAGAACGATGCTGCAAGGAAATTACCTACTGAGCAGCCGGACTGTGAAAACCTGACTGTTCACGAAAGCCATTTGTTTCAGGCTTCATGGTCCAGTTACGGACCTTCACATCATTCCCTCGAAGAATGCTCTGCGAGATGTAATTATCACGAGCATATTTTTTAATCAGTATGGCGGATCGCCCACTTAGATTTTCAAGCCTGTTGTTAAAAAAAAAGTTGTTCTCTGTCGTGCGATCAGCAGCTCTTCCACCAAGTGAAAGCCCACTTCGATTGGCTTCCATCTGCACGCCTCCACGAATGACATTACAGGCCACAATATTCTTCTCTGTTTTCCCTCGAACATTCTCTGTCCACATGCAAATCCCATTTGCTGGATTTTTTTCACAGAGATTTCCAAAAGCCGTGTTTGATTTCACACACTCTTCAAAAAAGATGCCCGAGTGATACGAATTGCCGGAGACGGTGTTAAATAGTGCCGCACCATGAAAACAGTAGGCATCAAAATCTATTGAAAAGCCTCCTGCTCGACATCGATTGCCCAGGGCATACACACGTTTTGAAACATGCATCCAGATACCTCGATGCCCGGGGTCCCGGATTGTACAACCACGAACTACAAACGGGCCATAGTGCTCTTTTGAGCTCACGGCATTCACTGAATTACTTCCGATGCCTCCATGTTCTGAATGGAGATTAACGTAGACGTCATCTAAGAGAAATGCATTACTGGCACCGGCTCCACTGATAGCTGAGAACACCTTGTTTTCCGAGATTATTCGCCCACCCGAAAAAGAATTACAGCCTTTCCCTTTCATGTGAATCAATTCAAACGATTCTGGATTGTCTGACACGTATTCATTCACAATTTCTCCTTCGAGGATCACACACGTACGATCAGGAAGGACAAACCCATCCTCAGATTGATTCCTAAACGAGCCTCGCATGTGAACGACAAGAATCGCATCTGGGTGATCCAGCCGCTCCTGCCTGAGTTGATTGTTTACTTCCTTGATCTCGAGGAACTGGCTACCAGAGTCAATAACTATATCGCAGCGTGAATACATCTTTGCATCAGCTGAACCATCGTTCCAGACAAAAGGCTCGTCATGGAAATCAGACCTCGTGGGTGGATGAAAATATGCGACTCCAGCACGCCGTATGGCATCAGGTTCAACACCACGATTGGAATACAAAATATTTTTTGATCCACCAGCAACTACCTCTTCATCGTTTCGAAATACATTCCACCCAACCGTTGCCTGCTTTCCCTCGAAAACAATTCCAGTGGCATTCTCAGAAACTAGATTTTCATAAACCAGCGAATACTCTGATTGTTCCTTCAAATACACCCCTGTCCCATTTTGCAGCACTTGGTTCCGCGTCAGAATTCCATCAGATGACGACATAACGATTCCCTGTCCACTGTTAGCACAAAGCGTGTTTGCAACAACTGAAGAAGGAGAATCAATGAAAAGAGCAGCCTTGGGAACCGAAGTGATCTTGCTGTCGAGGACAATGCAAGCTGGCGATTGTTGAACGCGTACACCGTCTCCCTGACAGTCACAGACAACAGAACGAGTCAGCGAGACTGCCTGGTCATATCGTTCAGTACCGCGCCCCACTATTGAGATACCGGCACCTCTGCACCCGGCAACTGAAATACGATCCAAGTGAATCCGACCGCTATTGTTGATATGGATACCGACATCAACACTACCATTCCCATAGAACATACTTTTTTGCTCCGAGACTCCCCCTCGTCTCGGGTCGTAGTTTCCCGTGACACTGACATACTCTCCATCAACAATGCGAAGTAATGAATCTGCAGTACAGCCAGCAGACGCAACAACCTGCCCGTCTTTATCAAGAAACATACAGGTTCTGTCATGCACAGAAAGCGGCACAGACGAAACACTAATCGCGCCTTTCACGTGCACAATGAATACTGCAGCGGGATTCTCCTCTCGGCTTTTATCAAGAATATGTTGCGCTTGAGCAACGGTCATCGCCTTGAGCTCGACCCTGACTATCTGCTCAGTTGGATCGATAACAAAAGGAAAAACAGGAGAAGAATAAAAATCAGGAAAAAGACCCGTCGGACTTTCCTTCAGAAGATTTTCAAGACTCGCCCTTGGCGAAAGCCACAGAGGACAATCGTCTTCAGCGACCACTCCACCAAGACACCCAACGGCCCCCAGCACCACAACCATGAAAAGGTGTCCGTTGCGATTCATAGCGGCCTTGTCATTCAACAGCCTTGAGAAACATCTCAACAGAATCCGGGTCAGCTTTTGCATTCACACGATCATCTCGATGAACAACCTTGCCGTTCCGATCGATGATGAATGTCCAGCGCTTGGCCGTTGCAGACCGTGTAAGATCGACATCAACACCATCAATTGATTTTGTCACCGTCTTTTCACCTTTAGAAACAGGCACTCCGAAAAGCTCTGCGATTTTCCCATCAGTATCCGCGAGTAGCGTAAAGTTAAGTTGGTGTGCTTTCTTGAAGACCTGGTGGTTCTTGGCAGTATCACCACTCACTCCGATGACCTCTGCGTT
>JALCBP010000180.1:0-2788 GCA_028066355.1 Pirellulales bacterium | reverse complement strand
GTCAAGATGTGGTAAAGCGTCGCTCCTAATCCATAAATATCACTGGAAGCACCAACGTATCGACTTCCATCATGTTGTTCAGGACTCATATACGCAGGAGTTCCAGAAAAAGACTGAGTTGGTTCCGGCTTTGCGTCGAGAACTGCGGTAGGCATGAGAACACTTTCTTCACCACTGGAGCGGGCTTTTTCATCACGAGCCACTCGGGTTGCAAGTCCCCAATCAAGCACGACAACTTCCCCAAAACGTCCCAGCATGATATTGGCAGGCTTGATGTCTCGGTGAACAACCCCTCGGTCGTGCGCGTATGCCAGTGCCTTACATGCTAAAGAGAATTGTCCTAACAGTGCCGTTTGTTGGAAAAGCAGATCACCCTTATTCTGACCAGCTTTTCGGTGATGAATTTTATCAATCGCTAATCCCAGAGTGTGGCCCGGAATAAGTCTCATTGCGTAGAACGGATTGTTATCGTCTGTTTTACCAGTGACATAAACTGGAACAATGTTCGGATGTTCTAGCTGGCTTGTCACCTGTGCCTCGAAAGTGAATGCTTCTCGACAACTTTCATCTCCAGCGGCAGTTGGACGCAAGAACTTTACGGCCATCGATCGACCGGTAGCTCGGTCATTCGCAACGTAGACTTCACCAATACCACCTCGTCCGAGTGGACGATGAATGAGAATTTCTGTAACTGCTACAACAGTTGGTGGAATTCCGTGAACATCGCTTGAGTTCAAGTTGTCTTGTGACTCTTCCATGATTCACTTGATCTTTGAAGTACAGACGTGACATCTAAAAGAATTGAAAACTTTTTATATCATCTTCCAGATCTGTCCCGCTGCCACAAAATGGCACCTGTCAGCGTTATCCCGATACAAAAAAGACAACCGAGCACAATTGTAGGGAACTCTTGGATGACGTGTCGCACGTTTTTAGGAAAAAATCGTTCCGCCATATCTTTGTCATTTTTGCCGATTGTTGATGTGGCTGCTACGAGTTGCATTCCAGCAGCGTTTTTGAGCTTTTCAAGAGTTTTTTGCATCTCATTGCGCTTGAGTTCCATTGATTCTTGCATTGTCTTGAGCTGTGTTTGAAGTTTTTGATTTGCTGCCTCTACCTGGTTCTTTACTTTCTCCTCGATTTTTTTTCCCAGTTCATCTGATTGGGCAGTTAGGTCATTCTTGAGCTGTTCAACTTTGTTTTGCATAGCATCAGTTTGTATTTTTATATCTGCTCGAATTTTTTTTTCGATCTCTACTGCCTTGCGATCTGCATCTGCTTGAGCCTTTTCCATTTTTGATTCAGCTTGACTGGCAGCTTTTTTGAGTTCTTCTGCAATACGTCGTCGGCCAGGAAGAATAAAGTTTGGGCGGCGTGACGATACAAAGTGAAAAGGACTTCTTTTCTTATTTTTTTTAGATTGCTGTTCGTTTTCAGGAGAAACAGCAATGGGCTTCTGTTGATTCGACTGGCGAATTCGAGGTCGAGATAAGGCTTCGGGGACAACAAGTCCTTCGAAAGCCCATCTTGATGGCATGGCGTAGGCAGCCGGCTGTACGAAAGAAGGAAGGCTCCTGATAGGTACAAGAATGCCTCCGAGAACAATCATCGGAAGAAGCAACACCGGCAAGACTCCCGCTGCAGCCTCAGACGTACTCAGGGAAGCCGAAACTACAAGACCAATGGCTCCACCAGTGAGAGCGGCTAACTCAAGAACCAGCCAGTGATGCCATGCTGATGCTTGAAGGCCACACCCCCACCCAACGATCAATGTCAGCATCAGAGTTTGAAGCAGTGTGAGTATTGCGAGCACCGTAATTTTCGAGAAGAGATAGGACAAGACAGAAAGTCCAACCATTCTCTCGCGTCTATAGACGGGCCACTCGTTAACGATCTCTCTCGCTGTACCGGAACAGCCAAACCAAATTGCAGCAAGAGCCATCACGAACATTGTTGTAGCCATATCCAAACTCGATCGTGACCAATCTTCAAGACTCGGTGTCGAACGCAATACACCTGAAAATACTGCAGCAATAAGGCCAGCAATGAGTGGGGCCTGAGCGATGAGAACAATAGTGTTCCAGCGGTCTGACATTTTGGCCGCAATGCTGCGTTGAACGAGTGTTTTCCACTGCGTAAATCGGGCCATTGGTTTTGGACGAAGTCGTGCCTGGTGCCCTAAAGATTCTGGATGTTTTCCAGATCGGCCATCAACCCAAATCGAATGAGATGCTGACATCTTCCATTGGGTTACCCACTTAGCAACTGGTTTGGTATCTAAACCTCGAAGAAGACCATCAACGTTTTGAGGCTGCTCGCTGCCAGGCGGCATCGGCTCAAAGAAAGTTATTGCATCTGGCCATGCGCGGCCAAAGTATGCGAGACGTCCAATTTGCTTTGTCGATACATCACGGGCAATGACGGCAACCGCATCAAATAATTTGTATGAATCCAAACTCGGTTGATGAATTGTTACAATAATAGTTTTGCCATCATTTGATAGGTTGCGTAAGAGTTGAATGACTGCAAGTGCATCAGTGCTTGAGAGCCCAGAAGTCGGTTCATCAAGAATAAGGATCGGTGGGTCCGTAAGCAGTTCCATCGCCAGATTGACGCGCTTTCGCTGCCCACCGCTGATGCCTCTCTTGCGTTGATCACCAACGCGTGTGTGCTCTGTTCCCTCGAGGCCTAGACAATGAATAACATCTTTTATTCGTGCTTCGATCTCATCATCCGTCGTATCTGCTGGAAGCCGTAATCTGGCTGCATACCAAAGTGCCTGCCAGAC
>JALCBP010000056.1:0-17476 GCA_028066355.1 Pirellulales bacterium | reverse complement strand
GGCTAGGACTGTTCACGTAGTACAGTTGCAATCGTTTGTGCAGTTACATTTTTTATAATACCACGCTCAGTGATTATTGCTGTAATGAGGTGTGCTGGCGTGACGTCAAAAGCCGGATTATAGCCGCGGGCTGATGCTGGTGAAGATTGAAAGCCGAATGGCTGAAGGATTTCATTTTCATCGCGCTGTTCGATCGGTATTTCATCTCCGGCTTTAAGGGCAAGGTCAAATGTACTCGATGGAGCAGCGACAAAAAATGGAACATTGTGAGCCTTGGCTAATAAAGCTAGGCCATATGTTCCAATTTTATTTGCTGTGTCTCCATTGGCTGTAATTCGGTCAGCTCCAACAATACAAGAGCCTATCTTCCCTGTTTTCAAAAGGTGGGCTGCAGCTGCATCGGCAAGCACAGTTACAGGAATTTTTCGTTGGGTGAGTTCCCATGCAGTAAGCCGGGCGCCTTGTAGCAAAGGTCTTGTCTCGTCGGCATACACATGAAAACGACGGCCTTGTTCCCAGGCAGTCACAATGACACCAAGCGCTGTGCCTATACCCCCTGTTGCCAAAGCTCCGGTATTACAATGAGTCAGGAGGTCGCCGTCTGGAAGAATTGACGAACCATTTTCACCAATTTTTTTACAGAGCTGCTGGTCTTCTTCTTGGATACGTCGTGCCTCGTCAAGAACATCATTCAATACTTTTGAGAAATCTGGATCTTCCCCGGCACTCAGAATGAGACGCTCAATTCGTTGGATTGCCCAACGGAGGTTTACAGCAGTCGGCCTTGCTGTTGCAAGATCCTCTGCACGTTGTCGTATGTATGCAAGTTTCTTTTCCCATGAATCCTTGATTAGTGTGGCACTTTGGACTGCAAGCACCATCCCATATGCGCCGGCGATACCGATCGCAGGTGCACCTCGAACCCTCAATGATTTGATTGACTCAATGACTGCTGGAACATCTTTGCAGACAATATAAGTGATCTGGGTTGGCAGTTTTGTCTGATCTAGAATTTCGAGATAGCCGTCGGCTTTGCCTTGCCAGCAGACAGTGTTAATTTCATTCGAAATACATTTATTCATTGCGATTGAATTAATAAGTTACTAGTGACCAGTCGTGAATGCTCGTTGAAAATCTGCCTTACTTGAATGGATTTGTGTTGCAGGTGATGCTAAACGATTTCGCTACCGCGGGCTGGATAAGTTTACCATCGAAGATATTAACAGCCGTTTGAATCGCTGGGTCCGTG
Organism: Pirellulales bacterium; assembly: GCA_028066355.1. Taxonomy (GTDB): domain Bacteria; phylum Planctomycetota; class Planctomycetia; order Pirellulales; family UBA1268; genus UBA1268. The sequence continues at coordinate 16,227 of JALCBP010000056.1, read as the reverse complement.
CGTGCTGCGGCCATGATACCTTGGTTGGCAAGTGAGAGAACGTATGGGTGGGTTGCATTGCAGAGTGCATATGTGCTTGTTCGCCCAACAGCCCCTGGCATATTCGTCACGCAATAATGGACCACATTTTCGACAACAAATGTTGGCTCGGCATGTGATGTTGGGTGACTCGTAGCGATACAGCCTCCTTGGTCGATTGCTACATCAATAATAACGGAACCAGGTTTCATAAGACGCAAGTCATCGCGTTCAACGAGATGTGGTGCACGAGCCCCAGGGATCAGGACACTGCCAATTACGAGGTCGGCGCGGCTTAGCCATTCTCGGATGGTGTGACGATCGGAGTAGAGACAATCAATATTTGGTGGTGTGACGTCATCGAGATAACGAAGCCGTTCAAGATTTGTATCGAGCAGACCAATGTTTGCCCCAAAACCTGCTGCTACTTTCGCTGCGTTGGCACCAACGGTACCTGCTCCAAGAACGAGCACATTTGCAGGTGGTACTCCGGGGACACCCCCTAGAAGAATTCCTCGTCCCATTTGGGGTTTTTCTAGGTACTTGGCACCCTCCTGAATGCTCATTCTTCCTGCCACTTCGCTCATTGGCTTCAAGAGCGGTAATCCTCCATGTTCGTCACGAAGTGTTTCATACGCGACAGCCGTTGCACCCGTTTCGAGGAAGCGTTCTGTCAATTCTCGATCAGCAGCGAAATGAAAGTAGGTGAATACAATCTGCCTTGGCCGAATCAGTGCTATTTCGTCTGGTTGGGGTTCCTTGACTTTAACAATGAGATCAGATGAAGCGAAAACTTCAGCGGCGGTGTCAACAATGGTCGCACCACACTCCTCGTACAAACCATCAGGCAAGCCAGAACCACTCCCAGCTGTTTTTTGCAGCGTAACGGTGTGTCCAGATCGTACTAACTCTTCTACCCCAACAGGAAGAATTGCGACGCGATATTCGTCCTTCTTCGTCTCCTTTGGGACACCAATTTTCATATATCGTGCCTCCCTAGCTCAGGAGGTCATTTTCTTCGCAAGCTTATATGTCGCCGGCATAGGCAATGCATAGTTGCCGTCTTTATCCGGAACGACTGGTGGGGTGGACTCCCATGTAAGGTTGTCAGGCATTAGGTTGTAATCAGCAGCCAGAAGCTTTTCGTATTCCTGTGGCTTGCCGCTGTATGTTGCCGTTCGGCCGAGAACTGCCGAAAAAGTTGAGGTTGCCCCGTAGTAGGCATTATTGAGTGGCGTGTCGTTTCGGATAGCAGCCTGGAGTTCGTTATGTTCAACCTGATACGGATTCGTACTACCACCGGCATCTTTACTCTTTGACTTCGTTGGTCCTTCATATTTCCAAAGAACTTTTCCAGAATAATCAGTTATCTCACCGATTTTTACGAATCCTTTTGTTCCTTGGAATTCTTCATTCACGCGGTTCTGGCCGCCTGGAAATTGTCGGCACTGACTGGCAATACGGACACCATTCGGGTAACTGAAATTCACTGCATGGTGATCGTAAATTTCACTTGGCTGCCCGACGACTCTGTTTTGCCTTCCTCCGACGCCATACGCCGATTCAGGAATCATATCAAGGAACCAGTTGGCAACGTCAATATTATGAACGTGCTGCTCGCAAATGTGGTCGCCACAAAGCCAATTGAAGTGATACCAATTGTGAACTTGAAATTGCATCTCATTCATGTCGGCTTCTCGTTTTCGATACCAGATGCCACTGCCGTTCCAATAAACCTGGCCTCCGATGATGTCGCCAACCATGCCGTCACGAACACGCTTGATTGTTTCCCGATAGCTAGCCTGATAGTGGCGTTGAAGTCCGACAACGACTTTTCTGTTCATTTCGTCAGCCTTCTTTGCAACTTCGAGCACGAGACGTGCTCCAGCGCTGTCAACACAAACAGGCTTTTCCATAAAGACATGCTTACCCGCGTTAATTGCAGCTTCAAAATGGTACGGACGAAAACCAGGTGGAGTAGCGAGAATGACAAGATCGCAATGATCAAGAACCTTCTTGTATGCATCAAGGCCATAGAACTGTCTTTCTTTCGGAAGATCGACTTTATCCTTCATTTTTTCAACTGCTCGAAGCGTGCGGCTAATATTACTTTCAAATGCATCTGCAACAGCAGTCACTTTAACGTTCGAGCCATTTACGCTCAGAGCCTGCGTTAAGGCTCCCGTGCCTCGTCCACCACAACCAACAAGTCCTACACGAATAAGCTCTGTGGACTGAGTTTGAGCATGTACTCCTCGCATGGAAGCAATTGCTCCACCAGCAACGGTAGCAATTTTTACGGCATTGCGTCTTGAAAAACGCGAACTATCTGAGTGTGGTGTGTTGCTGGACATGTTCGTCTCCTGCGAAAATATTTAACTTGGGAAATTCGTTCTAAGGCAATTCGAAAAGAAATGTCGTGTGCTGGTCGAGGCTTACAGCCCCAACCTGTAATCACGACCCTAAAGATACCGGTTGGGGTGCCACTTGCACAGATGGCAACCAAACATGCCTAGTATGAAGGGATTGAGGAATCAATTTCATTCCTCCATGCTTCAATGCCGCCCTTGAGACTCTGAGCATTTTTAAAGCCCTGTTCCCGGAGCCATTTTGCAACGCGGAGGCTTCTGATTCCATGGTGGCAGTGTACAACAAGACGTTTTTGCTTCCAGGGCTCTAGTTCATCCAGCCTCTCCGGGATTTCCTGCATCGGGATGAGCTTGGATTGAGCAATTTTGGCTATCGAATATTCTTCTTCTGTTCGACAGTCGAGTAAGAGGCAATCATCGCTTTTTGACGTATCAAACAGGGTCGATGCATCGCTCGGAATAATTTCTGTTGGTAGTGTCATAATTGGGAATTTATCGAAATACGGATCTTCACGGATAGTGCGGACTGTAAATTGTAGTCTCAATGTGTCCACAATGGCGAAAACATACTGAAAGGTCAAATTTCAAGAATGCCAACCAGCCACATTGATCCTAGTGCTGCCCGTGCGTTTGCCGTCGAGGTTGTAAAGGAACTTCGATATCAAGGGTATGAATCATTGTGGGCCGGGGGATGTGTCCGAGATCAGTTGCTGAATAGAGTGCCGACGGACTATGACGTCGCAACATCTGCTCCTCCTGACAGTGTCAGAAAAATCTTTGGTAACAGACGCACAATTGCTGTTGGCGCGGCATTTGGGGTCATCACAGTCATTGGTTCAAAAGCATCTGGAAATGTCGAGGTTGCGACTTATCGTTCTGACGCTGAGTACATTGATGGACGTCATCCTGTAGGAGTTACTTTCTGTGATGCGCGAGAAGATGCGCTTCGCCGTGATTTCACAATCAATGGCCTCTTCTTTGATCCAGTCAAAGGAGTCGTTGTTGATTATGTAGGCGGGCAGCAGGATCTGGAGAAAGGAATTATTCGTGCAATTGGTGATCCAGACATGAGATTTGGAGAGGATCATCTCCGAATGTTACGAGCAGTGCGTTTTTCAGCGAACTTTGGGTTTCCATTAGAATCACAAACTCGGAATGCTATCGAACGGCTGTCAAAACAACTTGAACTAGTCAGCCCGGAACGTTTGGCCGCGGAACTTCGACTAATGGTTTCCAGAGAGGGGCGCGGCCAGGCGCTACGGCTTTTGGCAGCCACGGGTCTCGTGCATCCGTTGTTTGGTGACCAAATCGACAAAACGGAGGCGTTCTGGGCCAGTGCTTCGGATGTTCTTGATAAAATTCACGAGCCATCTCTGCCGGTTGCCATGGCAATTCTTTGTCGTGGGGACATTGAAGCGGTGGTTGGAATGGGTAATCATCTCCGCTTGTCAAATTCTGAAAAAAAGCTGGCTTCCTGGCTGGTCAAGGCACTTTCTGTTCTGAGTTCAAAGAATTTTTTGCCAGATTATTCAGGTGTTCCCTGGTCATTGCTTCAGCCGTGGCTTGCCCATGAATGGCGATTCCATTTAGCTGATCTCATGGTAGCACTCTCTATCATTGATTACTTTCCGTCAGAAAATGTGGAGTGGGTAAGTAATCAGGTGCAGCGGGATGACTCCGAGTTGAATCCTTCACACCTGCTTGGTGGCAAAGATTTGCTCAACATTGGTGTTCCGGCAGGACCTCTTGTAGGGCATCTTTTGACTCAACTACGAGCCTTACAACTTGATGAAAAAGTCACATCTCGCGAAGCTGCTATTAAATGGGTGGAGCAACAATGTGTCAATGATTAAGGTTTTTGCAAGCTTATTCACTTGTCATCGTGGTGGCTCGTGCGGATCAGGTAGGTCAGACAGTGAATGGAGTTGGAAAACCTCCAGGAATCGTGATGTTGTACGGTAGCAGGGTATCTCTTCTTCGCCATTGCCGGATTCGCGTGGAAGCTTTACTAATTCAAGTAAACCACGCCGCACCAGTTGTCGCATAATTGCAGGAGTGGCATCACATCCGAGTCGTCCTAAATCGTCTCGAGCCACTGGCTGGTTCCAGGCGACGACAGCCAGTGCATCGAGTGCTGCCGCATCAAGTCGTACACGACGAGTTTTCGCTTCGAGAATTGCCCCATATTGACGAAACTCTTTGCGGAGTCGAAGTATCCAGCCTGTTCCCTCAGATACAACCTCATACGGGCACCCATTCGTTTCGTAGTGTTGAGCAAGATCTCGAGCGAATTCATCAATTTCTGTTGAACGAACCCCACGCATCAGGCTTGCAACTTTTTCACTCGAGAGTGGCTGCCCGTTGGGTAAACCAACAAACAGAAGAGCTTCAAGAATCGATTGTGGGTTAACACGACATGCTGGTGTGTGCGTTGAATCCACATCACCGCCCGTTTCGTCAAGGTCTGGTGATGAGTCTATTCTAACTACTTTTTGTACGCTTTTTGTTCCCGTCTCATACGGATCCTGCTCACCCATCATGGCGGCAAAAGCTTGTGCTAACCGATCTATTGACAGTCCCCCTTCGGCCGGAGGTCCCTCAAATCCGCCCGATTTTTTTTTTGCCTTCCGTGGCTCATTCGTCACAAGTTAAATTCCTTTTTCAGGACTCATCGAGTCTGCCTGGGAGTCCGTGCCCTGTTAACGTCACACTCGTCAGGACCAGCGTTTCTCGACATTGCTTTTCATGAATGTCAACGCGTCACTGGCAAGTTGCTCCTCTGTTGAGTACATTTTTCGCCATATTTTTGTGGCTGCAACAATGGCCGGAAGCGCCAGGCCAAACGCTTCGACAACCATCCAGCCATCCCAATTTGTTTTCCTGATGGCATCGAATGTTTCGTCCCATGCAACGTGCCCCTGTCCAGGAGTGCTCCGATCATTTTCTGAAATATGAACAATTTTTGTCCATGGCATTGCCGCATCAATAGCATCAGACAGATTTTTTTCTTCAATATTTGCATGAAATGTGTCGTACATCATTCTGACATTTGGATGATCGACTCTGCCAATAAAAGAAACAGTTTGCGCAACGCTTGTAAGAAAGTAGTTTTCAAATCGATTGAGATACTCAACGACAATCGTGACATCAGCCGTGGCGGCGTATTCGGCGACCTGCCGCATTGTTTCGGCCCCCCACTTAATTTCATCGTCGGTTGGTCCACATCCAGAGAACTCACCAAGAGCGGAGTGAGTTGGCCCAGCTAAGAGTTTCACACCCGAGGCATGGCAGCAGTCGATAGTTTTCTTCATTGCATCAACTGCCGCAGATCGGACGCCGGCTGACGGGCTTATCGGATTATCTTCAACTCCTCGAATGGTGACGGCTGTTCGCTCTAAACCAATGTCATCCAGCTTTTTCCCCCACTCCGTGTAAAGCTCTATGTTTGGGTCAAACAATGGCATTTCCACGCCGTCGTATCCCATTTTTTTGATGGCCTCAACGGTAGGTACGAGTCCATCGTGCATCGAATCAGTCCAAAGAAGTAGATTAATTCCGTATTTCATTATGAAGTGCTTTGCTGAAGGAGGAGTGTTCCAGGGCCCGATGCGAGCGCATCCACGACGTATTCAACACCGTTCGCTACAAGAAGGCAAGTGCGAAAGAAAAGGGGTTGTTATGAACTTGTTCGACGGCGGCGAGATGGCTTTTTGAGCGGTCTTCCTTGTTGCGTGGACGGCACACTTTTCAGCGGCTCTGGGGATCCGTCAAGTGCTTGCCCATTTCTTACGGAAGCCAGACGTTTTCGGATATGAGCAACATAATCTGCAGAAAGTTCAAATCCGAGGTATGGGCGATTCAGTTTCTTTGCAACAGCCAGCGTTGTTCCACTTCCAGCAAAAGGATCAAGAACAAGATCTCCTGGGTGGCTTGATGACCGAATAATTCTTCCAAGAAGTTGTTCAGGCATCTGGCATCCATGCCAACCGGATCGCTCCTTAAATGTCCCACACACTCGAGGAAAGTACCACGTGTCTTCGTGTGTATTGAAGCCGTTCGCGAGGTCTTGAGGCCGCAAGATCCAAGTGTCATCTGGCAGACGTCCTTTAGGGTTTGCTCTGCGATCGCCGTAGACCAATTCACGAGCGGATGGTACCCGGATGGCATCAGCGTTAAAGGTGAACGACTTTGGATCACAGACAAAGTGGAACAAGTGAGCGTGTGAACGATTGAACTTCTGCTGGCAATTCACTCCAAACGTGTAGTACCAAACCACCCAGCTGCGGCACGTAAACCCAAGTTCTCTGGTAGCAATGACTTTGAGCTCGGCTGCGTATTCATCACCAATTGCAAGCCAGAATGTTCCGTCAGGTCGAAGAACCCGACGGATTGCACTCATCCAGCGTGTCGACCAGTCAAGATAGTCATCAGTTGAGCGTCGGTCATGATAGGTGTCGTATGAATAACCGATGTTGAATGGTGGGTCAGCGAATACGAGGGGAATGCTATCTGTTGAAACACGATCTAATAATTCAAGACAGTCGCCCTCACGGACTCGGCTTTGAACCCGTTTGGAGGATGATTTCTGACGTGCCGATGTCCTGTTTTTAGTCGTCATGTTTTAGGAATGTACGGGCTACATGGATTGTCGTCTATCTCCAGTTGTGTTTGTGCAGGGTTTTTGATTGTGGAATCAATAACTCGTTTTGAAATATTGGATCAGTCACCAATCCAGCGCATGACACTCTCGACAGTAGGCACACGATATTTATCGATGATTAGAAATGCCGGGACACAAACAGCACAGAAAAGAAGGGCAAGTGCAGTTGAGAGAAAGACGGGTGTGAGTTTTTGCCAATGTGCAGTGGGTTCTCCTGCGGTCAAAAGGCCATACATCCAGAGCGGCCAAAGATGAATTGCGTGATGCAAAAGGTAGATTGATAACGAGTGTTTACTTATAACACCAAACGAATGTATGAGTTTCCGGTAGGTCCGAGAATATGTTTTCTCATTTCTCTTTTTGTCAACGACGAAATAGAGTACACACAAGCTAAGAGTAGACAATCCAATTGCCCGAAGAAGATAACTAGTTGAGGCTGGAAACATTGTCCTTTGATAAATAGAAGTGGGCAAGAACGTGAGTTGTTGTAGCAAGAGAGATGCTGCAATACATCCGATGCTCAAGCAAGTCACCAAGAGTAGTCTTGAGTGTTTCTGATCTCGAGAGGTCATTGAGGCTGGCTGGAGAAAAGTGGGCGCGATGACAAAGCCGATAGCCGGAAAAATGAGCCAAGGGAAGAGTGGGAAATATCCAGTTGCAACGTATCCAAGAAGTACGTCGGAGAGAGTCAAGTCGTGCTCGAAATACCCATTGATCCAGAAAGCGTAGTAATCGCTAATTATCTGAACAGCAGGGCTAAGAATCATCACAAGAAGAATGCCGAAAATTAGTACTTCTGTTGGTATCTTGCGAATGAGGTTTAAGAATATGAGTGCTGATCCAATAAAGGTGAGGATATCCCAGTTAAACGTGTCTTCCGGTAGCCAGATGAACACGTTGAATGCAAAGCCGAGTCCAAAAAGAAAAAGACCACGACGAACAGTTCTTTTTGAGATGGTGCAATCGTCGATTCCTTTGTCTCGTTGCATGGTCAGCCAAGAGTAGTAACTCACGCCGGCCAACAACGTAAAGATGGGTGCAGCCAGACCAACGGGAAGCCACCAGAGGTGTTCTCGTGACATCGGCCCAGCGCCCGAAGTGCCGTAATGAGAAGAAAGGTTTTCTACAAAGTGAACCAGCACCATCATCCCGATCGCCGCAGTTCGTAGAATATCAATAGAAAAGAGCCGCACGAGATCAATTTCCAGCAGTTGAGAGAAGGTCAACAAGTAGCAAAACAATTTCCGCAGTGAGTAAGAAAACAATCGACCAGATCAGAACATATTCTCGTTGCGCTAACGTGTATTCGCTCACTCGTTGCCCTGTCGTTTCGTAGAGACGGATCATGATTTCAAGCTGCTCACTGACGAATTCCTCACGGTCAATCAGTCGAGATCGATCTCGGAGCCGCTCTCCAATCTGGCCGGCAAGAGTCGGTGGGTGTTCCGGTGCTAAATGAATACGGGGCGAAAGTCTGGATAGCTTTCCTGCAAGTGACATTACTTGCTTGTACTGATTAGCCAGAGCAGAGGCAGATTCTTTGTCCGAATGGTTAAATGAAAATCCAGTTGGTAAGTCATTCTCGTAGTGTTCCCAATGTAAAGGAAGCGCGTCTTCAATAACACCAATTTCCAATGCTGTCTTGGTGAAATCTAAAATAGACTGTTGGGCCTTCTCAAAGTGCCGAGGTGCTGTAACCAAGACCATTCGAATGGGTGTCCAAAGCACCAGCGTGCCATAGAGCTCAAGAACAATCGGTTTGCCACAAGATTGACCCTTGGCTACCCACGCGAGACATTCATTGAGATGGTCTTCAGCAGGATCGTCGGTAGAAATTTTTAAAAATTCAATTCCTTTTTCTGAGGAGATTGATGGGAAATGAACTTCTTCTACATGTCCTCCTCGGAAAGAGTGGGTGACTGCCTTATCGCGTCCTTTTTGGGCAGTTCCTTGGAAGTTGTGTGGAATGTCTCTATTCATTTCAAACCTGTTCTTGGGCTGCTGCCATTGTTGTAATCCAGCCTGCAGCATAGTCGGCAGAATCTAGTACGCCATTCAATGTGGAGTCAAACAGGTAGTCACCGACTACAAGGAGATGTGGGCATGCAGCAATATCAGGACAATGTTTTGCATCATTTTGACGTTGCTGGAAGCCACCTGGCTGCGCGCTCACTGCTCCGAGCCAGCGATGAATTTTGGCTTCACGAAAAAGTTCTTTTGCCTCATCCCTTTGAAAAGGAAGTGAGTTGATTGCTGCTGGTATAAGTTCCTCGTCACTGTATTCAGCCATCTTTTGTGCAGCCGCACCTCCGAGTAGCCATCCAAGAACGCCATGATTTGCCTCCGGTATTCGTGACGATTCGTCGTAGAGACAGCAACCATCAAACGCGTCGAGCATGCAGTACGAATCATGAAGCCACGATTTCCAGAAGGGCTTTTCAAAGAGAATGGTGATTCGAAGGTAATCAGCAGGATGGTCATGGTGTGCAATGTGGCTCTGCATTGCAGATGCTAGATCACTGTCAGGAAAATCGAGTTTCTTTAGCGGCTCTATTGGCAGGGCGATAACAACGGCATCAAAGCCCTCGCTCTTACTGCCATCAGTAGCTTTCCAAGAAAGTTCTAGTGTGTTTCCGACACCCTTTTTGATGGCTGTTACGTTGGCATTCAATCGAACATCTGCAGAAAGTCGACAGGCGATAGCATCTATGAGAAGATCATTGCCCCCTGTGATGCTGTACAGTTGCATATAAGCAGGATCATTCATGAGATAGTTGTCGAGTCCATATCGATGGCTTGTCTGAGATGGCTCTGTGGCGAGATCACTATGAATGTACTGTTGAATATAATTCTTTGTTGTGTTTGCGAGTTGGTCGAGTGCGTGATTAAAACGTTCGTCTTGAAGACTTGTGCCCCACGCGTTGATGTGTGAAGTCGAAGTGCTGTCATAAAATTGTCTTGGTGAGACTTCCGATTTCGCGCGGTTATTGAATCGCAGGAACTCTTGAAGAGTAACTTCACCGAGATTGTCTTGCGCGTCCTCTATTGTGCCTAAGACCGTTTTTCCACGGACAATTGATGCACCTCCCATTGACTGTGTTCGAAGGCCGAATTGTTCAATGAGTTCTCGAAGCGGATCTTCATCAATCACAGAATAATCATAAAATTCAGCTGCACCGGCTTCGTAGTGTATGTCGCTGGAGGAAAACCGTTCAGTTAACAGTTTTCCTCCGAGTCGATTGGTAGACTCGAAAATAGTGATGTTGAGAGGCGTGGAGTGGTATTGTTCAAGAAGATAGGCAGTGAAGAGACCACCCGGCCCTCCACCGACAATTCCAATATTCCACCGTGGTATTTTCATAATGGTATGTAACGTCGTGGCACGGGGGAATGTTGTATTTTTTGTGTAAGTACTTGGTCACAAAAGCGAGTTTCCAACAAAAAAAGATTTAATCCATTGTGGCTAGCATGATCGCAGTACGGCACGCATCTTTATAGGTTTTCAGGTCGAGCCATTCATTAGTTGTATGGATGGCATGCTGTCCGCAGCCAAGGGTGACGGTTGGTATGCCATTGGCAGCCATCCAATTGGCATCTAAACCACCGTTTGAAATATCGTAGTACGGTTTGTGGCCGAGGGTCTCAAGTACTTTGTGAGCGGTTCTTACTGAAGGTTCATTTTTGTTGAGCCGAAAAGCTTCGTAGTCAAGTCTTTTTGATATGGAAACAGTACCTTTACGACCGCTCGAAGACTTCACTTGATTTACTGCTTTTTTAAAGGCTTTTTCAATTGCTCCAACAATTCTATTTCGAAAGACGGCGTCGTGTCCTCTTGCCTCAGCCCGCAGAGTAACACTTTCTGCGACGACATTTGTAGCAGCGCCGCCCTGAATGACCCCAATATTGCTTGTCCCCCTCTTCGATTTTTTCTCCACTAAACCGTGCCAGCCATCTTCGTGCAATGAAGCAATGGCAAGTGAAGCAATTGTAATCGCTGAAACACCTTGTTCTGGCGCGACACCGGCATGACTTGGGATTCCCTCGATGGTGATATCGAGCCGCTCACCACCTGTTGCCCCGACTGTCAATTTGTCTACATCTCCACCATCAAAGTTAAAGGCTAATTTTGGTTTTCCAAGGTCGGTTGCCTTCACCGTACGAGCACCCCACAGCCCAACTTCTTCCTGTATCGCAAAGAAAAATGTAAGTGGTGGGTGGTCAATCTTTTGTCGAAGAATCTCGAGGGCTGTTGAGAGTACAACACCACAGCCGGAACGGTCATCGGCGCCAAGCCCTGTCTCTGGATTTCCACTTCGTACAATGTCGCCACGAACAACAGGTCTGGTTCCCTCACAAACGGGGACAGTGTCCATGTGCGCCATAAGGAGTCGTCGTGGTCCTCGGTAGGTGCCTGGGAATTTCACGATCAAGTTTCCACAGTTACCCTGAATAGGTGTTTTTTTGTGTGCTTGGTCAAATGAGATAAAACTTTTTGGGCAACCAGCGTCGAGTAATTTTTTTTGAATAATTTCAGCGACTTGTTTTTCCTGGCCTGAAATACCAGGGATTTTCAAAAGTTCAAGAACGGTTTTTTCTGCTCGTGCCAAATCAATGTCAGGTATGTTTGTCAGGTCTTGTGCAGCTGACTGTGCCGGATGTTTCTTCTGGGTACGAGATTTTTTTTGAGCTGCTGGGCGACAAGGATTTCGTTTTTTTGTTGTGGAGGGTGCCATGAAAATTTTTCTTGCGGGGATAATGCAGGGGTCGTACCGGTCAGCTTGCGTGCATGACCAATCATACCGTGATTCATTACATAATATTGTACAGGGCCATTGGTCAAAGGCAGAAGTCTATGACCCATTTGCGAAGCACACTGAATCAGTTGGGTATAGCAGTGGGCGTGCGAGGGAGGTTTTTTGCGAGCATATACGAATGTGTCAACAGTTCGATGTGTTGATTGCGTATGTTCCTGAGGCATCAATGGGCACAGCTATTGAAATGTGGGAGGCATATACCCATGGGAAGTTTGTGATTGCGATTACACCGCTTGTTCGCAATTGGGTGGTGCAGATCACCAGCAATGTCATCTACGAAAATGTGTCAGCATTCGTAGACTCGCTTTGTTCCGGTGAGATTGATCGTCTGATGGGACATGAATGAAGTTTTTGTAATTCGTTGGTGGTGGGAGCCAGTGGGCAAACCGAAGCGGCTATAAGTAAGAACTGGCTAATAATAGGCATGCATGAGAGTTGTAATTACGAAAAGTGTGCCGGCGGCAAGTCCAGCTGCGGCTAGGTCATCGGCCATGATGCCGGCACCATTCGGAAGATTTTCCAATTGTTGACACGGAGGTGGTTTCATGATGTCGAATAGCCGAAAAAGCAGAAACGCGAGGAGCATGATCAACCATGTTCGCTGTTGGGCGGGGACAACAAGAAGAACGAGCGGCATAGCGGCAAATTCATCAAGGATGATGGATGAAGGGTCTTTTTGTCCCCCAAGTTGCTTTGAAGCAATCGTACAGATAGGAACGCCAATGCAGCATAGCGTCAGCCATAATTGTACTTCAATAAAAAAAGGAACCTCGGCAAGTGAAAGTGCTGCGATAAATGGTAAGGCAGCCGCAGATCCCCACGTCCCGGGTGCTGGACGGAGTCTGCCAATCCAGAAACAGGTCGCCAGCAATATGGCGGGATGACCCCAGGCGACTGGCTTTGTTGCATCAGACGGTTCGTTATTCACAGTGCTGTTCCTGTTGGCAGACTAAGAAAACGGTATCATATAGATAGTAATCCCTCGGATCGAATGTTTTCGCTTCAAGCCTACAGGTTTTTCCGTGTCTTCTTCACAAAATTCTGATTCTCAATCACCAGCTGAGGAATCAATTGGTACGCTCTGTTTGGTTGAGTATCCGCACCCGGCACTCTTTCGGAAGTCAAAGCCACTTCTCCGTATTGATGGTGGCATCCGTGACGCCGTTGAACAAATGTTTAATATCATGTACGAATCCCACGGTGTTGGGTTAGCTGCAAACCAAGTAGCTTTGCCGTATCGAATGTTCGTGATTAACACTACAGGTGATCCAAATTCGGGTGAAGAATTGGCGTTTCTGAATCCAACGTTGTCTCGGCCGCGTGGTACAGCGATCCAAGAGGAGGGATGCCTCAGTCTTCCTGGACTGCGAGCTGACGTGCGTCGGCCAGAGCGAGTGGTCATTGATGCCTGGAGCGTAGATGGTCAGCCGATACGTATTGATCTCGATGGTTTCTTGGCCCGTGTTGTTCAGCATGAATTTGATCATCTGGAAGGCCGTCTTTTTACTGACAGGCTTCCTGATGCGGCAGGTCTTGAAGTGAAGCGGGATCTCGAATTACTCGAAGATATCTATCGTGGGAAACAGTCCCGCGGTGAATTGCCCCCAGAAGAAATAATCATAGCGGAACTGGATCGGCTCGAAGACAAGCGTTGTAAGCCATGATTACGTCCGATGCCAATAAAAGCCTGTCTGTTGTAGTCATGGGGACGGGGCCTTTCGTTGTGCCAGCATTTGAGTCACTGTTGTCATCGAGGCATCAAGTCGTTGCGGTGGTGACCCGTCCAAGTCGCGCCGCTCGTGGAAGACGGCCACCAGTAAACCCTATGCGTGAAGCAGCAGAAAAAGCTGGGTTTACATTGCTTGATCCACCAGATGTGAACGCCGCAGAGGTGCAAAACACGATTAGAGCGTTTGGTGCTGACATCATGGTCGTTTGTGATTACGGCCAAATTCTTTCAGGTGACACTCTCCGTACGACTCGTCTGGGCGGCATCAATTTGCATGGTTCACTTCTTCCCCGTCATCGCGGTGCTGCCCCAGTGCAATGGGCGATTCTTTGTGGCGATAAAAAAACAGGAGTAAGTGTCATTCACATGACACCTAGGCTTGATGCAGGTCGGGTTCTTGCGACTCGTTCTACGCTTATTGGTGCAAAAGAAACATCTGTTGAGCTAGAGGCACGTCTTGCTCAACTCGGTACTGAGGCGGTTTTAGAGTCACTTGACATTCTGCAACCAGTGAAAAGTGTTCCTAACGGAGCGATACACCTCATCGGAAATCCTCAGGATGAGGAAAAAGTAACGCGGGCACCAAGAATTACAAAGCAGGACGGTATTATTAATTGGAAGATGGCCGCAATCGAGATTGATCGCCGCCGGAGAGCTTTTGATCCATGGCCACGACTAACGGCATTTGTTCCACATATGAATTCTTTTCGTAGGCTTGTATGTTTGGAAACAGAAGTTGTTGCATCTCAACCAGATGACTCTTCTGTTGCTCCCGGGGTTGTTGTGGAGATTCGTGCAGATTGTCTGATTATTGCTTGTGGAGAAGGAAGTAGACTCGCCGTTTTGAGAGTGATACCAGAAGGAAAGCGAGCCATGCCAGCAGCTGACTTCATTCGTGGAAGTTCTCTACGAGTAGGCTCCCAATTACCGGTTTCGGTTGTCCCTGAAGACACTCGGCAATCCTTAGGATAAGATCTCAAGTATGTCATCTCCAAAACGATTATTTATTGAGACCGTCGGCTGTCAGATGAATGTTCTGGACAGTGAGCTTGTCGTTGCTGCACTACGTCGTCAAGGGTGGGAGATGACATCTACGATGGTGGATGCCAATGCAATCTTTTTTAATACCTGTAGTGTTCGTCAGCATGCCGAGGACAAGATCTATTCAGCTCTTGGCCGAGTGCGTAAACAAAAGCAAGAGTCTCCAGAACTAATCATTGGTGTTTTGGGATGTATGGCGCAAAAAGATCAGGAAATGATTCGTGCACGAGCGCCGTGGGTTGATCTTATTGTTGGCCCAGGGCAACTCCATAGAGTGCCTTCTCTTGTTGATCTGATTGAGGCGGGAAGAGGGCCTCAGCTTGAAGTGAGCCTCGATCGTAAGGCAGGCAGTAGGCTAGAGGTGGTAGATAGCTTTGAGAGCTATGATCCTGATCGAGATGCAACAATGAGGCCAACGCCTTTTCAGGCGTTTGTCAGGACGCAGACTGGTTGCGATAAATTTTGCGCTTTTTGTGTCGTCCCAAGGGTGCGAGGGCCAGAGCAAGCTCGGCCACCACATGCCATTACTGCTGAAGCGGAAAAACTTGTTGCAGAAGGCTGTAGAGAAATCACACTCATTGGGCAGACAGTAAATAGCTATCGTTGGTCTGATGGTGGGAAGACGTCTCGTTTATCTGATTTGTTGCTTAAACTAAATGCAATTGACGGGCTGGATCGCATTAAATTTGTCACAAATTATCCACGTGACATGACAACGGATCTGATTCATGCGGTCCGTGATCTCTCAAAGGTCTCGCATTATATTCATGTGCCAGCCCAACATGGATCCGATGATGTTCTTCGCCGCATGAAGCGAGGGTATACAATAGGGCAGTACATGGAAATGCTTGATCGCCTGAGAGAAGCAATTCCTCACGCGGCTGTGTCTAGTGATTTTATTGTCGGATTCTGCGGTGAGACTGATAAGGAATTTGAATTAAGCCTTGAGCTTGTAAAAACAGTAAAATTCAAAAATAGCTTTATTTTTAAATATAGCCCGAGGCCGGGAACAAAAGCTTTTGATAAACAAGCCGATGATGTCCCCGAAAGCGTAAAGAAGGAAAGAAATCGTCTTCTTCTCGAGGCTCAAGCAGTTGCAAGTCTTGAAGGGAATGAACGTTTCATTGGATCACGACAGCAGGTTTTAGTGGAAGGGCTTTCAACTCGTGATGAAAGGCAGGCAGTGGATCCTGGTCCAGATGGTCTTGCACAACTTACAGGCAGAACGATGTGTGATCGCATTGTAGTGTTTAATGCACCTCTTCGCTTGATTGGTAGATTGGTTGATGTGGATATTATTTCCGCAGGAGCTTGGAGTCTTGCTGGAGAGGTAGCCGATGACTTGGCGAACGCAATTCCTCTAGATCATCTAGAGCAATCCGGTCCAACGGTGCATCAAATTCAGGTATCTGGACAGGCTTCACCCCAAGGTACACAGAGGGCGTAAATGGCTATCAAGCCCGACCAATCCCTTTAGATTTATTTGCTTGACTGATCAGGCCCCAGTGCCAATGCCAGATCGAATGAACTTCAGCAAAGATAAATACTTCCTTGAAGATAAGTCTAGTCTCGATCGGTGGGCGCATGGTATTGGGC
>JALCBP010000010.1:0-60333 GCA_028066355.1 Pirellulales bacterium | reverse complement strand
ATTATTCAGCAGAACCCATGCCGTATCTCGCGGCACTGATTGTTATGAGTGCCTTTGACATTGCTATTCATGATGCGTATGGCAATCTTCATCAGATTGATATCTATGATACGTACAGCAGTGAGTACATGACTCACGATCTCAGTTACTATTTTCGTTCAAGCCCAGAAGCCGATCGATTCAAGGGAATGTTTCCAAATGACTTTTTAGAATCACAGCCGCCCGTCAAGGTGCCCGTCTGGCATCTTGTTGGTGGGCTCGATCCACTTGAAGCGAGTGACAAAAAAGAGACCGATCCAAACGATGGGTACCCCGTTGCCTTGACTGAATGGATTAAGTCAGACGGTCTTCAGTGCTTGAAGATAAAACTCAACGGCACGGATGCACAATGGGATTACGAGCGAATAGTAAAAGTTGGAGCAATTGCCATAGCTACTGGTGTCGATTCTCTTTCGGTTGATTTTAACTGCACCGTCAAAAATCCAGACTACGTAACTTCGATTTTAGACCGGTTGAAAGAAGAGCAAAAGCAAATATTTGATCTGATTGTTTACGTTGAACAGCCCTTTCCATATGATATTGAATCGAATCAGATCGATGTCTCCTCAGTCTCATCAAGAAAGCCATTATTTCTTGATGAGAGTGCCCATGACTGGAAATTTGTTGAACTTGGCCGTCAGCTTGGCTGGACTGGTGTTGCTCTGAAGACTTGTAAAACGCAGACAGGAGCGTTACTAAGTTTGTGCTGGGCAAAAGCACACAACATGCCTTTAATGGTCCAAGACCTTACAAACCCGATGCTCGCACAGATTCCACATGTTCGACTCGCCGCACATGCAGGTACAATTCAAGGAGTTGAGTCAAACGGTATGCAGTTCTATCCAGCTGCTTCAACTCCGGAGCAACGAATACACCCAGGCATTTACCAACGGCGGAATGGTGAGCTTGATCTTTCAACATTGGGTGGAATGGGGTTTGGTTATCGTTTGCCCGAAATCGAACGGGAGCTTCCATGTTTTTCGAAAATAACGAAATAGCGGAAATAATGAGGCTCCACTGTGATCTTCGCTATGTGAAGCAAGCAGGCTGCCCGCCCATTAGTGGGGAATTTGCTTTGCGCAAAATACATTGAAAAATTAACAGTATAGATTTAGTTTTTACTTATCACTCAATGCAGTTTTGACGTCTTACAAGAAGGTAGTTTTCCAGGAAATGAAAAATTCGAAGCGGTGCGGATTTACTCTTATTGAACTTCTTGTCGTGATTGCCATTATCGGTGTCCTCGTTGGTCTTTTACTGCCCGCTGTGCAGATGGCTCGTGAGGCAGCAAGGCGTATGTCGTGTGGGAACAACCTCAAGCAGATTGGCCTTGCTGTTCATAATTACGAAACGTCGCATCGGCATTTTCCACCGGGGTACAACGACGTACTTCCGGATGCACTTACCGGTAGTGTGAGTCATAATGCCGAAATTTATTCTGGATTTGACATCACCACATGGTCATGGGGAAGTTACATATTGCCATTCATGGAAGCAGATGCTGGAGGAAATTTTGATACAGCAGTCGCGCCGTGGAATTACTTTGCAATCAATCAAATTGATTTGAATATTCTCCAGAAGCCAATTTCTGGTTTCATGTGTCCTTCAGACTATGCTGGAGACGATGTGAACTTTGGGAGTGAAAGGCAGGTGCGAGTAACAGGTCCAGCACCGCAAATCACCAATCCAAACGCGGGACCACCGCCCGGAGCACCGGGACATCAAGGCGTAAATATTATCCCTACTGCGCGATCGAACTACGTTGGAAATAATACGTGGTTCGGATGGTATCAACATGGGCGCTTTATTGGTCCCCCTACTAACAAAAAGAATCAATACACGGTCCACCCCCCGTTTAATACTGGCATTTTTTGGCGAGGCTCAAAACTAAAAATCAGTCAGATACCAGACGGTCTTTCAAACACGATCATGATTGGTGAACGTTCAACAGCAAGCGGTCAGGCTGCCCTTATATTCTTTAACTATGCATCCAAAGAAGCTCAGACAATTGAGCAAGCACTTGGCACGGCAAATGCGCGATTGAATACACCTCCGGATTCTTCCGGGAATGCGACTGAAGAAGGACGCTCCGGTTACTCTTCAGATCATGCGGGTGGAGTAATCCAGTTTCTTTTCTGTGATGGATCTGTCCAGCAGATCCAGGATTCAATTGAGCATAATGCCGCTGTGCAATGGAGATTGAGAGCGGCTTTTTACCCTGATACGGAAAAAGCATTCGAAAAGCTTTGCAGCCGAAAGGATGGTGTTCTAGTAACCAACCCGTGATGTAGGTGAAGTGATCCAGTTTCTTTTCTGGGATGGATTGTCCTGCAGATTCAGGATTCAATTGGGCATAATACCGCTGCGCAATGGAGATTGAGAGCCGGTTTGTTGCCTGAAGTTGAAAAGCATTTGAAAGTTTTAGCAGCCGGAAGGACTTAGCACGCTAGGCAGAGAATGTCTTGTTTCTCTAGAAGGTGCTGCCGCTTGCAGTGGTATCTGATCGACACTGTCTCTATGGATTGAAATAAAAATTTACTGAGAGGATGTGGTTGCTGAGATCAGCCCCGTCCTCCGGAACGTCAATTTGCTGGTAGAGATATCCGATCTCCGTTCTCCAGGGACTCCGTTTATTCGGAATACGTCCCATGCCAACAAACACCCGGTTCTGGTTGTAACCAGTTACCGCTCCCCAATCGGTATCGCGAAGATGAAAAAATATTTCATCCCAGGCTACCCAGAGTAGATCGGGGTAATGCTTGAGCGGTTTCTGTGCTCGTACGAGCTGTCGAAAACGCCAGCCAACCTGAGCCCCAGCTGAGACAAAACGCTGCTCCAGCCGGCTACGAAATTGGAACGAAACATCGCCTCGCTGCCGTGTTGTTATCCATTGCTGCCAGAATCGGTTTTCATGAATGTCAAAATCAGGAATCTGTTCTCCGATCCACGCATAGCCAGCCCAGATAGAATTTTTATCATTCAGTCTCTTTCCAATACCCGGCCGAATGATTCCTTGAGTAAAGAGAAATTCATCACCAGAGTATCGCCAATGGGCATCAAGCCACCAGAGGCTGTTATCGCTTTGGATTCTTGGGCCATTCAATTCACCCTGTGAAAAGTAAGCCGTCCAGATGCCTTCATCTACAAGCGCTTGGCCTAACGCTGAAGGGCCTGCAGCGCATAGGAAAAATACGAGTGTGCCAGAAAGCCAATTCAGTGAGAGGGAGCGAGCAGACTTTGGAATACAACAACACAAAAACATCAAAGTATTTGGCTATGGGCGATTGCGAGAAGCTTTGAGCGATATAGAAGACAATCGGCATAAAATAATCTGGTGATGATAATGATGAGAGGAGGTGTTCTATTCCTTGCAGCGAGGCGAGGGAAGGGGAGAGGAGATGGCGGTTTTGGTAAACTTTGCAGATTTATGGTTGGGCGAATCAGCAACCTGCTTTAGCCGAAAGATTTTGCACACATCAGATCGACACCTGCAGCAATTGGCCTTGGCTGCCAAGAAATAAGATGCTTTGGGAAGGTGCCATGAACACAAATATGGCCACTGCCTAAACGACAGCGAGCTATAAAGCCATGAGCTTTTTGCTAACGCTCTTACCGAGCATTTTCAGCAACAAATCCGCTTGGAACGATTGCACATGGCAGAACTGTTTCTGCTGTGGTGCCTGCGTGCGTATCAGTTACGGTGAGAACAAGTTGATTGTCACCAGACGGAACATTGTTGGGAAGATTCACGAAAAATCGAGCGAAATAATCTCGACGAACAGAGGCACAGACCTCCACAAGGGGAGGAAGTGACCAAGTGTGGAGTCGATTTCCAGCAGCATCATCAAGCCGCAGAGCTGTTTCAATGCTGGTTTCGAACCCTTCTTCGGATTCGCTTGATTCAATTCCCGCTAGCTCAAAGTATACGATGACTTCGCTGCCAGCGCAGAGTTGGTCGCGGGGAAACTCTTCAACCATTCCCCAGCCGAGTACTTTCTGAGCAAGACATGGCCTGTGTATAGACAGAGGTATTTGCTCAGTTGGTGAAGTGACTGTCATCGTGGTATCAGGTAAATCAATCGGTGAAGCCTCTTGTATTTCCGCGGATTGTGTTGGATCAGACTTGGCAGCCGGCTGTGCTGTGGTAGCAGTTTCTTGGAAGGAAGAATGCTCCTGTGGTAGCGAAGAGATGGTAGCCACGCTGTCATAGGAGTTGTCGAGTTGTTCGATCAGTTCACTTGTGGTTAAAGAGTTGTCAGCATGTTGTGTTGTTTCCAACGGGTCCTGAAGAACTGTCATGTTGGTATCGTTTTCTTCAACCGCCGGAAGGTCTGACACACTGTCTTCAGTGCTGGATACACTGTCCGTGTTATCAAGATCCGTGTTATCAAGATACAGGGCAGGCGTTGTCTCTGTCGTTCTCAGGGCAGTGAGTGTCGCGGTGAACTCTTCAATAACAACTGGCCAATCAGCTTGTGGGGTCATTTCAAGTGCTTCAACGAGCGCTGCTTTTGATGCAGCATCAAGGTTGGTCGTTTCTGATAGTGCACCGACCGCTGTCTCAATATCAAGAGAAATGTCTTGTGGCTCATCTACTCCGAACTCACCTTCGTCGATATAGGTCGGTGACTCGGGAGTTTCTGGTGCGTACGAAGCAGTAGCGGCCTCGTCAGTAGCTTTTTGAGTCGTTTCGTCAGCGTCAATATCACTGAGAACAGTGAGTTGGGATACAGCAGCGGCTTGCTCGATGCTGTCCCGCAGTGCTTCCCGCATTGAGATGGCAGAACTGCAGCCAGTTGTCAGTCCGATACCGGCAATGAGCAGCGTGATGTACAAACCCATTCCGTGCAGGCAATCGGCAGGAGAATCTACGTGCAGAGCAGGGCGTCTAATAAGAATCTTTGTATATTGTCGGTGCATGGAGTTTTTTGTACCGAAGGGAGCAATCAGCCTTGCCAACGGCAACGCACTGTTTTGTGGGAACAGCCGCAGCAGATGAAAGGCATTTTGAATGAGAAGGTAGATCTTTTTTCAGTTCTGGAGCAAGTCCAGCATTCTCGGGTACTGACGGCGTGGCAGACCGCTGGTAGACTCTGCCTGGCTGGCTTCTTTTGCCTATTTTCAACTGTTGTGCAGGGCCTGTTTTATGTCGCAATCAAAATCATCCACCGTCGCGCCAGTGGTAATTCAGGGAGATCGTCCGCCGAGAGGTTGGACGCATCGCCATCTACTCGACTTAGAAGAACTTTCAGCTGAGGAAATCAGCTTGATTCTTGATACCGCAGTTATGTGCAAGGATGCCACGCAGGGATGTCGAAAAAAAATAGATGTTCTTTCGGGCGCTTCTATTGTGAACCTGTTCTTTGAAAACTCCACTCGAACAAAAACAAGCTTTTCTTTGGCTGCTCGCCGTCTGGGAGCAGATGTAATCGACTTTTCAGCTTCGACAAGCAGCTTGTCAAAAGGTGAGTCATTCATTGATACTGCCAAGAATCTTGAGGCCATGGGAGTCGATGCAGTAGTTGTCCGGCATGGAACGCCTGGAACACCGCATCTGCTTGCCTCCCATCTCGATGTTGGTGTAATCAATGCTGGAGATGGACCACATGCACACCCAACCCAAGGATTGTTGGACATTTTTTCAATCCGGGAACGTCTTGGTGACCTTAAAGGGCTTACTGTTGGTTTGGTTGGTGATATTGCACACAGCCGAACGGCACGATCGAATCTATGGGGGTTAACTAAACTTGGTGCAAAAGTAATTCTTTGCGGCCCACCCACTCTTGTTTCTGATGGTTGGCAAGAGTTTGGGGTCGAGGTTTCTCACGACCTCGATGCCATTTTGCCACGGTGTGATGTTCTCAATCTCTTACGAATACAGTTCGAGCGACAAAAAACACGACCATTTCCCTCAGTCCGAGAATACGCCCACTTATACGCCATGAACCGAGATCGTCTTCGTCGCGCGAAAGATGATCTAGTTATTTTAGCTCCCGGCCCAATCAATCGCGGTGTTGAGGTGACTGCAGATGTAGCTGATTGCCCTCAGTCACTCATTTTGGATCAGGTTACTAATGGGCTCGCCGTACGAATGGCGGTACTTTGGCTCATCTGCGGAGTGCAGAGAGATGGCCAGGCAAGAGATTCTTTAGAACACAAGGGGCAAAAGTAATGGCATCCATGCTAATTCGTGGCGGGCGGGTGGTAGATCCAGATCAGGGGATTGATCGAGTCGATGATCTACTGATTCGTGATGGCTTGATCATGTCCATCGGTCATGATGGTAGTCAGCCGCTTGGAAAAGTTGATGAGACGATTGATGCCCACGGGCTGATTGTTACGCCAGGGCTGGTCGACATGCATGTGCATCTTCGCGAGCCTGGTCGTGAAGAGGATGAAACGATCGAGAGTGGAACGAAAGCAGCTCTGGCGGGTGGTTTCACAAGTGTTGCTTGTATACCCAACACCGAGCCGGCGATTGATACTCAGGCTAATGTAGAGTTTATTCGCCAAAAAGCCGCGAGAGCAGACACATGTAATGTATTTGTTGTCGCATGTGTGAGCCAGGAAAGAGAAGGGAAAGAACTCGCTGAAATTGGTCAATTGGTTGAAGCTGGAGCCGTTGCTTTTAGCGACGACGGATCACCTGTTTACGATGCTGAGTTGATGCGACGGGCTTTTGAGTACTGTCGAATGTTCGATAAACCAATTCTGGCTCATGAAGAAGTCCTAGAACTATCTCACGGCGGTGTAATGAATGAAGGCCTTGTTTCCATGTCACTTGGCCTGAAGGGAATGCCTGCAGCTGCAGAAGAAGTAATGATTGGACGGGATATTGCACTCGCAGATGTGACGGGTGGCCGTCTTCATGTGATGCATGTTTCTACCGCTCATGGAGTGGATCTCATTCGAGAAGCAAAGTCGCGTGGTGTTCGGGTCACGGCGGAGGCTTGCCCGCATCATTTTACACTGACAGACGAATCTCTTCGTGGGTTTGATTCAAACTTTAAAATGAGCCCACCGTTACGAACGGCAAAAGATGTCGAAGGTATTCTTGCAGGGCTTGCCGATGGCACACTCGACTGTATTGCAACGGATCACGCGCCGCATGCACCAGAAAAGAAATTACTTGAGCTTGACCGAGCACCGTTTGGGATTCTTGGGCTGGAAACAGCAGTCGGCCTTTCCGTGACACGCCTGATTGAGTCTGGTCGTATTGATTGGCCGAGATTTGTCGAAGCCATTAGCCTCATGCCGTCGAGAATCCTTGGGATTAACCGAGGTACTCTTCGGCCCGGTGCGATTGCCGATGTGACACTGATTGATCCATCCTGCGAATGGCAAGTAGATGTTAATTCTTTTTCCTCAAAGAGCGTGAATTCACCATTCCATGGATGGACGTTACGCGGACGGGCTGTTGCGACAATTGTTCACGGCAAAGTGAAATATCGCCTCTCCAGCTAGTTGCAGAGCAATGATCATTATTGACGGGTACAACCTATTGCACGCTTCGGGTGTATTTGGGGATGCGCGAGGACCACTCGGATTCGAGCAGTCTCGTCGAGCCCTTTTGGACCACCTTGTGGAGTTGCTCGGTGATGATGCAGAGCAGACGATTGTCGTTTTCGATGCAGCTGATGCTCCTGATGGTCTTCCTGCAAGATATGTCCACGGATCTATCCGAGTATGGTTTGCACGGGAGTATCCAGATGCAGATTCACTGATTGAGGAAATGGTAGAGGAGGAGTCGCCATCGGGGCTTGTTGTCGTGTCCAGTGATCGGCGAGTGCAGGCAGCAGCACGCCGACGCCGGGCTGTTGCCGTCGATAGTAGCGAATGGCTTACAGAAAAGCGTCGGGCGATGAACGAACATGTTCGACAAAAAGAAACAAAGCCGACGGAGCCCGGGCCTGGAGACGTTGAAGCATGGAAACGCTATTTTGGCCTGTAACCAAACAGACTTTGTTCAGTCAGTTTGGCCCCATCGAGCAAATTTACGATCAAGGGTAGATCGTTCAATGCCTAAGAGTTTGGCTGCTTTTGATTTGTTGCCACCGGTGCTCTCAAGTGTCGCCAGTATGTGGCGTTTTTCGATAGTGGCTAACGGCTCTGGAGTAAAATTGTTGCCTGTGGATTCTAACCTGCCGGTATCACCTGGCGAGGCAAGAGCGCTTAAGGCGAGATCATTCACATCAATAATGTCGCTTGAACTGAGGACGACCGCACGCTCAATGCAGTTTCGCAATTCACGAATGTTGCCCGGCCAATGGTAGTCCAGCATTGCGGCAATGGCTGCTGAACTGAAGCCTTCAATCTTTCGCCCAGTCTCTCTACTAAATACGTCTACAAAGTGATTCGCAAGTATTTCGATATCCTCTTGTCGTTTTCTTAGTGGAGGCACCGCTATTTCGACCACACGCAGTCGGAAGTAAAGGTCTCGTCGGAAACCACCGCTTGCAACAGCATCTTCGAGGTGACGATTTGTAGCTGCTACGACTCGTACATCAACCTTGAGTCGAGTGCTACCTCCCACTCGCTCGAACGCATGTCCCTCAAGTACTCGCAGGAATTTTGCCTGAATGCTGGGGCTCATTTCACCGATTTCATCGAGAAAAAGTGTCCCATTATCTGCAAGTTCAAATTTACCTGCTTTTTTATCGGTCGCACCAGTGAAGGCACCTTTCTCATGGCCGAACAGTTCGCTTTCCAAGAGTGTCTCTGACAGAGCTGCGCAATTAAGGCAAATAAAAGGTCCGCTGCTACGATCGCTTGCGTCATGAATAGCTTGTGCAATTAGTTCCTTGCCAGCGCCACTTTCACCGCGAATTAAAACTGTAGCTTTGGTGCTCGCAACACGCTCAACCTGTGTCGTGATTTGTGCAAGGGCAGGGCTACCACCAACCATGCGTGTTTTTTCACCCAGCCGCTCTTTCAGTAGTTTGTTTTCACTAGCTGCAGTCGCAAGCCTGGTCGATAGCGTTTCTCGAGCTTCAAGGTTTGTGTAAACCTGACCTATCGCATCACAGACGGCAATTACAAACTCAAGATCATCAGGAGATTTTTCATCACTGCTCGGTTCGCTACTAAGGTAAATGACACCAACAGGTTTTTCATTTACACGTATCGGGGCGGCAATAGTTATAGCTGGTGGCTGGTTGCCAACCGTTTCTGGTCCCGCCAATATCGCCTCATCCGTCGCAAGGGCTGCTTCAACGAGGTTTGTCGGGATGTCATCAATACGAAGGTCTGAAGGCACTGCTGCGACACCGTACAAGTCAGTTACAGTCATTCTTTCTTCATGACTGGCCTCAGGCGTTGGCAGTAAAACCATTCCTTTACTTGCATTGGATCCGAGCATGGCAGACTCAAGAGCACGGTTCGCAGCAGATGGAACTTCCGTAGCACGGCCTAGTGTAAATGCGAGTCGACACAATTCTGCAGCCGCTTGTCCTACTTTTGGAGCGGTGCGAGCTGATTCACGTATGTCATCAAGTAAACGGCTACGGTTTCGACGATAGCGAATCGTTGAGTGCCACTCTGCTATTTCGGCTGACATTTCACCAGTTATGCCGGTGCCATCAGTATCAGATTCTTTCGCTTCGGATAGAGATGGAGGTGGTCCTTCACAGAAAAGAATTGTAGTCGATCCGATCTGAATGGTGTCTCCATCGGTAAGCGTGTGCTCTGACGTAATTTCATTTCCATTCACCGTCGTGCCATTTCGGCTTTTCAAATCACGGACATCCCATTTTCCGTCTTCATTGACTCGTATCTCGGCGTGATTACGGCTTGCCCGTTCGTCGTGCAGCACAATTGTATTTCCGGGTGCACGACCGAGACTAAGGATATCTCCGAGTGTGAGTGGATTGAGCATCGGGCCATTGGCAGGATCCCGAACAAGGACATGCGCGTTGGCTGGTGAAGTAGATTTGTCGTTATTCATGCTTGCATCATGGTCGGTTAAAGCTCTCCTTGTGATAAACACACAGTAGTAGCAATCAAGAACAGCCCAAACGTCATTGTTTGTTTAATAGCCTAATTTAGCAGGAAAAAGACTAATAATTCCTAAAAACATTGAGTAATAGGCGTTTTGAGCCATATTTGTATTAGTAAAGAGGGTTTGCCCTCAAGGGCTTACTAAGGCTAGCATCTCGCCTACATTGTCGTGCAATTACCAGATCGTACCATTGCTCGAGCAGTTGGCCTGATTTGAATACCATTTGAACGTGATGATGAGGGTTGAACGTGATGATGAGGGATTTTATGCATAGCTGCACACGGACGAACATTTTTACCGTCTTCAAGAATAGGTTTGCAACTGGGGGTTGTGCTCTTGTATTGGTTGTAATCCTGAATGGTTTTGTTCCTGACCACGTGTTCGGCCAATTTGCTGGTGGTGGGCTCGGAGCACAGGCTGTTGGTGGTATTTCAGTTGATCCGAACGGTATTGTGCGTGCGATCGAGCCGCAGGTACTCGAAAGTATTGCTGCTCAGCGGAAAAAAATTCTCCGTGAAAATCCACCAAAAACAGGGCAGCGATGTGAGCTTCAAAAAGTTTCACTGAGACGTATTGTCGAAGGTGTTCAGCAGGCGGTAACACAACGCGAGCTTGTTTCTCCAGAAGTCTTAACAATGGGCGGGCTAGAGCGAATTGAATACGTATTTGTTGACCAGGAGCAACACGATCTCATTTTGGCCGGACCAAGTGATGAAGTTGCAGTTGATGGTAACGGTATTTTTGTTGGCGCAACGAGTGGTCGACCGCTCTTGTTGCTCGAGGATTTAGTTGTAGCCATTCGGTCAATTGACGCAGCACGTATGGGTGGAATGCGTTGCTCTATTGACCCAGCGCCCGAGGGCATTGCCCGCCTGCAGGAAATACTGAGTTCGACGAAGCAGATGCCAAATCCACAAGAAATCTTTCGATCAATGGAGGAAGCTCTGGGCCCTCAGCAAGTGACGGTCGGCGGTGTGCCGGCAGACACGCACTTTGCGCAAGTTCTTGTGGCGGCAGATTATCAGATGAAGCGAATCGGGATGGGGCTTGAATCGTCAGGAGTTGCTGAACTGCCAAGTTATCTGTCCATGGTTCCCGCCACGGCTGGATCGACAATGTTGCCACGTTTCTGGTTGGAAGCTCGGTATAGCCCCATTGCCCGGGATCCTGATGAACTTGGTTGGAGACTCACAGGTGGGAAAATGGTGTGTCTGACTGAAACCGATCTTCTGGTTCGAGAAGGCATGCAGCGAGGGAGTGGACGTACTGATAAAAATGCTTCACGTTGGTGTGAGCGCATGACGGCCTGTTATGACGAACTGGCATCGCGTAAACCTGTGTTCAACGAATTAAAAAATTGTGTTGATCTGGCAATTGTTGCAGCTTTAATTGATAGCCGGCAGCTTGCCGATCGGGCGGGATTGGATCTCTCGCTGTTGAAGGACGCTTCTCTGGTGCAACTCTCGAGTTATGAAGTGCCAAAGCAGGTGCCAACAGTCGCGCATGGTATGAAGCGAGGGAGTCGATGGATTCTCAGTGCCTCTGGAGGTGTGCAGTTCCAACCATGGGCTTTCCTTGAGAAAGTTGTCGAGGCTCAAGACATTGGCTCTGAACGGAAGCTGGCAGTGGCATCTCGACCCGAGTCTGGTATTTGCTGGGAATAAACGTCTCCATGCGGCAGCGATTGTTTTCTGGGAGTCTGATGGCCTTTTTTATTGTTTCGGTGCTGCCCAGCGAATGTCTTCTAATGCGATACACGCTGTCTGGAAATACTGATCGACCCATCCGTTGAACGCAAGGCTTTCAACGTCAGGCGTCGGTGGCGGAATGCTCTTTGCTAGCAGTAATCCAGCCCCTGTTGCCGAGGCGACAGCAGCTGCAATAGAGTCACTCGTTGTTTTCCATGAATGCGGAAGCGTGGTAATTGCATTTGCTGCTGCGCCCCACTTTCTCATGTTGAGTACGAAAGGAGAGTCAGCTCCCACTTCCTCGCGTAGTGGTAATTTCAATGTTGACGCCAGAAATTGTGCTGTGATTCCCATGGCTTCAAGTGCAAGTCCGTGCATCAAAGGAGACGGCAGTGAACTGTTTGAGTCGATAAGTCGTAGTCCGTCTACGAGAGCACCTCCACCCGCAATGACAACAACCGAATGATTGGATAGTGCTTCATCTGCAATTAGGGATTGAACAGCATGTTGCCATCCAGAGGTGGAGAAAAGACTGCCACCGACTTTGATGACAACATTGGCCTTTTTGCTTTTGTCATGTGATTGACGAAGCCAGCCATGCTCCCATTCCCATGGATTCTTCTGTGGTGTAATTGTATTCATAATCTTCGCTGCGCTATCATTGCTACGGCATGGGCAGGAGCAACACGAGACAAATCGGCACCGATCGCGTCTTTTAGTGACACTGTGCACGGAGTCCAGTCCATGTGATCAAGGATCCTTTTTGCTAATACCTCGCCTTGTCCACTAAGTACGATGCTGTCGTCTGGAGCTGGATTCTGAATCATTTGCCCTATCGCATTTTGAATTAAACGAGTCTGAGAGTCGGCAATAGCCGTTGCTGCTTCGATCGCATCCGCAAAAGTAAAAGAGGCTGGCTCAAGAAGCATGGAACGAGCTATTCGGATGCGAGCCGCATCCCTAGTGGCCGGCTTGTGGTCGGCTGTGGTGTTTGATTTCTTGTCTTCAGGCAGATTGCCAAGGAGTAGCCAGACGTCTTGTGAAGTCGCAAAGCATTCACAGGCAATTGGTCTAGTGGTGCCACGGTGGGGAAGTGATTGCCTAAGGGCAGGTACCGGTGTACGTTCCATGCCCGTGTAGACAAGTTCACCGCAGAGCAGCCTGTCCCAATCATTCATTCCCTGAGGAATTGGCTGTCCGCATGCCAGTGGAACAATGTCAGTAGTCGTTGAGCCAATATCAATAAGCCAACTTCGTCCCGAAGGGGCAAGTGAGCCAGCGAGGCGAGCCAAAGCATGCCAGTTTGAAGCAGCAACTTGGAGCGGCTGTTGCGAAGCCTCGGTCGCGCTAAGAAGTGAACCATCAACGCTGTAAAATAAAAAGTTTTTTCTTCCAGCCGGAAGTGAACACGATTCAATAATATGCTTGACGCCATCTTTGCGGTCTGCAAAGCAGTCGGCAATCTCACCTGTCATGGTCGCGGCATAATGGGACGCAGGGCACAGGTTCATGATATGCGCGATGACATCAGGAAGTCGCTTCCATTCCTGCCACATGGCAAAAGGTTCACTATATGACCACCCTTGGCCGTCAGCAGCTTTGATATTGGCTCCTCCAATATCAAAAGCCAGGCATGAATCGGTGGACGTTAGTGACATGCTTGAAAACCATCAATCAAAAAGTGTCAGTGTTACGCCAATGAAAATTCAGAGGCTTCTATGTTCCATGGTGTAACGTGTACTTCTCTGCCTTTTGCAATGTCGAGAAGCAGCCGGGTCAGGCCTCTCTCTTGGGCTCTTGACAGGCCAACAAAAGAGGTGGTGAGACGAGGGTTGATCTCAAGTACCCGGTCGTCATGCCCGTCGTTACAACTACCCAGAATCATATCAACTCCAACCCAGCCACGGGCTTTGGATTGTGTTGTTTTATTGAGAGTCTCGATTGATCGTACTGCAAGAGAATGCATTCGAGTATGAAAATCATTATGAATGACGCGACCGCCTATATAAACCGGATGCGATTCCTCAGTAAACACTTGTTCGAATGGCAGCAGTGGAACGATTGAGTCAGTTCCACAGAGGCAGCAGACGCTAACGGGGATGCCTGAAATATGACACTCGAGCCGTGAGTCTGTTCGTGGCGCAGAGAAATCGGTGGGTTTATGGATTATTGTTAGGCCGTCACATCCAGCACTTCTTCTAGCTTTGAGGACAGCAGGTAGCCGGAAGCCATGCGGAAAGCTTTCGCCCGTGGCTATTGTGCGACCAGCTGGTGTCGGGATACCAGCCGCTGAGAGCATTCTGCAGGTTATCTCCTTGTCGCTCGCAGCCTTGATGAAAGGTGTTGGGCAATTAATCAGCTTGTTTCCAAAGCCTGCTTGCTCGACAGTGTTGATGGTCTGAAGCAGAACGCCATGAGTTTCTGGTGCGATCAGGATGATCAGGTCTGCCTCGGCGGCCATGGTGAGAAGAGATAGTTGGCTCTTGCTGGGAGCTATTTTCTCAACAGTAACATTTTTCGAAAACTGAGGGGCTTTTGTCACTGGAAGCGTTGAGTCAACCATCACAGTGATATCCAGATCTGTATTTTGTTCAGCATCTGACGTGAATGCCTCGAGCATGAGGCGGCCTTCCCTCAGGAAGTCTTCAATAGAAACTTCTTGCAGAATGTCGTGAGCAAGTTCACTTTGTATTCCGCCTGAGCAGCACCATTCGTAAAGTAAGAGACGCATGCTGAAGATCAGTTATAGGAGTGATCAGAAGATCCCCAGTTGATCGCGGGCATCATCGGTCATACGGTCTGGTGTCCACGGTGGTTCCATCACAATCCGCACCTCAACGTCGGCAACTTTTTCGTGCGTGCCAACAACACGTTTGGTGTCAGCGATCAGTTGTGGTCCAGCAGGGCAGGCTGGGCTTGTCATTGTCATGTCGATCGAGACAAGTTGTTTCGATTCGTCAGATGATGGACTAAACGAAACATCGTATATAAGACCAAGGTCAACAATGTTCACAAATAATTCAGGGTCCTTGACTTGCTTCAGTAATTCACGAACAAGATCTTCCGACAGGGATTGGCTTGTCAGGCTTTGGCCTTCAACTGGCGGCCTGTCTGCAGTTTCAGTTGCTGCGTCATTGTTTGATCTCGTGTTCGTGGCTGCCGTCTGGGGTGGATTTGTGTGTGCAGTTGTAGCTGGTGGTGTCGTTGATGGCATGGGGTTTCCGTTTGGCCCTGAGCCAGTCTCTCGAATTCGTACAAACACACTCCCGTCTTCAACCTTCACATCATGCGACAGCGTGGGACGAATAGCAGGCATCGAAAGAGCGGACCCAGTGCGTATGTCAAATTTTGCACCGTGTCGCGGGCATGCGATTGTGTAGTCCTGGAGGTCACCGTCAACAAGAGGGCCTCCGTCGTGTGTGCAAACGTCATCGATGGCATAAAAAGAACCTCCTACATGAAACAGGGCGATCATTTCTCCATCAATTTCGACAAGCATTTTCCCGGGGTCTGTGACGTCGCCAACATTGGCGGCATGAATGAATTCTGACATGAGAGAAATGCTTCTTGGTGAGCGTTGTAAATAAAAATTCTGTTGGATTAAGAGACTCTACGGATGCGGCTTCCTATAGCTGCTGCCAGTGCCTCTCGGACAGATGCAATTGTAATGCGGTCGAAGACCTGCTGGAAAAAACCAGCAACAACGAGTCTTGCGGCCTCGTCCGCTGAGAGTCCTCGTGCTTGTGCGTAAAAGATCTGTTCCTCATCAACCCGACCACTGGTTGCGCCATGAGTGCAGCGGACATCATCTGCTTCTATTTCAAGACCAGGGATTGAGTCGGACCGTGCGGCTTCAGAAAGCATCAAGTTATCGTTTCGCTGGTAGCCATCTGTTTTTTGGGCTACCTTGTCAACTTTGATCATCCCGCGCCAGACAAGACGGCTGCGGTCTTGCAGAGCTCCTTTGTAGAGGAGGTCGCTGTGACAGGACGGGGCCTCGTGGTGCTGAAGTGTGTTGTAGACAAGCTGTTGCTTTCCCTCGGTAAACATCACCCCATTAACCTGAGCCTCTGCATTCTTTCCGACGAGTGCGACATCTTGGGCTACCTGAGATAGCCGGCTACCAAGTGCCGCAAGTGTCCATTGTAGTTTGGCGTTTTCGTGAACAACTGCCTTTTGACGAGCTACGTGCCACACTCCGCGATCCCAGTTCTGAATATTTACCATTCGCAGGAGAGCATCTTTTCCCACGACTATCTCTGTGCCACCGCAGTGGAAGCCAGTTCCTGATCCAGTGGTTTCACATGTGGCGGTTTCCGTAAGAACGGTAGCCTCAGCGCCCTCTCCGAGGACAACAAGTACATGTGATGTGTCGACACCACCGTCATCAATGGCAGCAAGGCAATGAATTGGCTCTGCAATGCGAACGCCAGGGGGCACGTAAAGAATCATGCTGCCTTGGTGGAACGCACCGTGCAGGGCAGCAAAATAGTCGTTCTTCGAGTCGATGATTTGAAGCCAATGAGTCTTCAGCATATCGCCATCACTGGCAAGAACATCTTCAGCAGTACCGAAGATTACCCCTTGATCAGTAAGTTGTGGATCAATTTCATTCTGAACAACATGGCCGTTAATTGTCTTAAAATGGCCAGCGTAGTCAGGCCTTCCCATCACGTGGGCGTCATTTGACTGATCGCTTGACGAAGGGAATTTCGCTGAAAGAAGGCCCGCAGGCAGATTGACTGAAGATGCGGGCCGTAGTCCCCACTGGTCAGGCTTAAACATGCGAAGATCTGTCCGCATCCAGTGTTCTTGCCGACGGTCAGGCAGCGCAAGCTTCTCCAGTTGATTCATGCATAACTGTCGTTGCTGGTTTGCCCACTCAGGCAGCGGGTGTTCGGCAATTAATTGGTCAAACGCGTCGCGATCGAATAGTGAGGCTGGAGTTGTGGTCGTCGTCATGGAGCCGTAATGGGTGTGATCAGGGGAGAGGTGAAAGTTAGCCGACTGAGCCTTCCATCTGTAATTCGATCAGACGGTTCATTTCAACTGCGTATTCCATAGGAAGTTCTTTAACAAGTGGTTCGATAAAACCACCTACGATCATTGTGCTGGCTTCAGCCTCGGAGAGACCACGACTCTTTAAGTAGAATAACTGTTCTTCTCCAATCTTTGAAACGCTTGCTTCGTGACCGATTGAGACGTCCTGTTCCTCGATTTCGATATATGGATACGTATCACTACGACTCATGTCATCAAGAATCAGGGCGTCACAAACAACACTTGAGCGACTTTTCTTGGCCCCAGGTTCAACACGGACGAGTCCACGGTAACTTGAGCGACCACCGTTTTTCGAGATGCTTTTGGAGA
Organism: Pirellulales bacterium; assembly: GCA_028066355.1. Taxonomy (GTDB): domain Bacteria; phylum Planctomycetota; class Planctomycetia; order Pirellulales; family UBA1268; genus UBA1268. Next base: position 43,239 of record JALCBP010000010.1, on the reverse strand, counting down.
CGATTCGCCCGGAAGTATTTGGTGCAGCGTGAACAAGTTTTGCGCCCGCGTCTTGATGCTGACCAGCTGTCGCAAACGCAATTGAAAGGATTTCGCCACGTGCACCAGGTTCCATCATGTAGACGGCCGGATATTTCATCGTAAGTTGACTGCCAAGATTGCCATCAATCCATTCCATCATTCCGCCTTCATAGGCAAGTGCACGCTTTGTTACCAAATTAAAAATATTGTTGGCCCAGTTTTGGATCGTTGTATAACGGCAACGGCCATGTTTCTTAACGACAATTTCAACAACTGCCGAATGTAGACTCTCGGTAGAGTACATGGGGGCAGTGCAACCCTCGACATAGTGCACATGTGCTCCCTCATCAACAATAATTAATGTGCGTTCAAATTGTCCCATGCTTTCGGCATTGATGCGAAAGTATGCTTGAAGGGGAAACTCGATGGAGACACCCTTGGGGACATATATAAAAGAGCCTCCGGACCAGACTGCGGAGTTGAGTGCCGCAAATTTATTGTCACTTGGTGGGATTATGGAGCCGAAGTACTCACGCAGTAGGTCTGGATGCTCTCGAACCGCGGTGTCAGTATCGGTGAAGATGACACCTTTTTTTGCAAGGTCTTCCTGAAGTGATCCGTAGACCACTTCACTCTCAAACTGAGCTTTGACACCTGAAAGAAACTTTCTTTCGGCTTCTGGGATTCCAAGACGATCAAAGGTTTTCTTGATTTCCTCTGGGACTTCTTCCCAGGTCTTACCCTGTTGCTCCGCAGGCTTGAGGTAATAGAAAATATCTTGAAAATCGATTCCAATCTTTCCGCCCCAGTTAGGCATTGGTTTCGAGTTGAAAATGTCGAGTGATTTCAGACGGAAATCGCGCATCCAGGTCGGCTCATTCTTCATTTCGGAGATCTGAGAAACAATTTCCCGATCAAGTCCTCGACGGGCCTTGAAAACAGTAGGTGCATCTGTTCGGAAATCGTATTTATTGATCTCTCCAAGTGCGAGCGTCGAAGATTCTCCAGTGTCAGTAGACATTGAGTGATTTCCTTTGCAGGGTGTTGGGTGTGTCAGGATGTTGTAGTTTCAAGTCGGCGTTCTGCTTCCATGGCCTCTTCAGCCGCGGCAGCCTCGGGGTAAGCCTTTCTGATTCGATCATAGCCCTGTTTGTGCAGTTCGGCAGCTAATTCTGGCCCTCCTGATTCAACAATACGTCCGCCCAGCATGACGTGGGTTTGGAGAGGGATATTGTGTTCTAAAAGTTGCTCATGGTGAGTAATGATCAGGATGCCCATTTCGGCTCCACCGATTCGTGCGATACTTTCACTCGCGAGCCGTACTGCATCTGCGTCGAGACCACTGTCTGTCTCATCCAGAATAGCGAATCGGGGGCGAAGCATTGCCAGTTGCAAAATTTCCGCCCGCTTCATCTCACCTCCCGAAAAACCGTCATTGACATACCGACGGGCAAAGTCAGAGTCCATGGATAGTTCTTGCATCTTGCTCTTGAGCTCACTGCGAAAATCTCGCATTGGCATGAGTTCCTGACCCTCTTTTCGGTCGGGATTGCGAACGTTCGTTACAGAATGACGAAGAAAATCGGCAAGTCTAACACCCGGTATGGCCATAGGTCGTTGAAATGCGAGGAAAACACCAGCGCGTGCTCGTACATCAGGTTCCATGGCAAGAATGTCATGACTTGTGTCATCACTATCAATCAACTCAACAGTTCCTTCTGTTACCTCGTATGAAGGGTGGCCCATGATAGCGTACCCAAGAGTACTCTTTCCTGATCCATTAGGCCCCATGAGCGCATGTACTTCACCTCGGCCGATCGTCAGGTCAACTCCCTTAAGGATTTCCTGACCCTCTACAGCAACATGGACATCTTTGATTACTAGTCGCTCACTCATTCAATTCACCAAAACTTTCCTCTTACAAATTTTCTATCTCAAAGTTCCGCAACGAAGAACTATGACTTAACTTTTTGATGGCTGTGAACAAGTTCACCACTATCTCTCACTGCTGAAGCGACGTAACCAGAGTGATGCGGTATTGGAAGTTCATCCGCGATTTTTCCTGATCCGTCTGATTTCTTGGCAAGTTTCTGTCCCATGATCTTGTCTTGAATTCTCATCAAGCCCTCGAGCAGGCTTTCAGGACGTGGCGGGCAGCCAGGAACATAAACGTCAACCGGCACAACGAGGTCAACTCCCTTCACAACGTGATAGCCCCACTTAAAGTAAGGCCCACCACCTGTAGTACATGCACCCATGGCAATAACGTATTTGGGATCCGGCATCATATTGTAAAGACGCCGTACTCTGCTCGCCATTTTGTAAGTCACGGTTCCAGCTACCACCATCAGATCAGCTTGTCTGGGTGTCGCACGAAATGCACCAGCACCGAAACGATCCATATCGTATCGACTTGCACCCGCAGCCATCATTTCGATAGCACAACACGCCAAGCCAAACGTCATTGGCCAGATGCTGGATTGACGAGCCCAATTGATAGCTTGCTCTACCGTCGTCAAAACCATATTTTCTTCAAAGCGACCTTCGATCCAGGGCTGTGTCATTCAGATAAACTCCATTGCTACGTAGTAAACTGCTCTCACTATCGCATTTCGAAATGAGTGTTTTGGTACGATGTCTTTACCATACTACTATACGGTTATTATAGGCTTTCGACAGTTCGGGAACTGAATGTGCGGGAAATCTACTGAAAACCGCTCTTGCCACCGAATTATTCAATCTTGGCCACAGACGAATCGTTGCAAGTCCAGCTAGGTTGCCTTTGAAAGCATTCGGGACGACAGGTGACCCGGGATGACAGGCCACCCTTGTTCGCGCACGCAGCCCCTTACTTTGGCGATGAGAATATGAGGGTGCTGTCACAGGGAGCCAAGGGGGGGTGATGCAAAATGCGTTTTTAGCTCGTACTGCGTTGTGGAAAATATCGACGCACAACGTCGAGAAATTCTGGCTGAGTAGTAACACGGGAGACATGGCCTCGGAAATCTCGTGCCCCAGGAATGCCTTGCGCGTATGAACATGCGAATTTTCTCATGAGGAGCGTACCTCGCTCTACACCAAAACGGCTGCACACAAGATCATAGTGATGGAGGACAAGACTCTTTTGTTCATCAGATGTCGGGTCAGGCGGTTTTGGCTCTCCCCTCAGAATCGCGGCAACTTGTGCGAAAATCCAGGGTTTTGAAAGACACTCACGCGCAATCATCACCCCGTCGACGCCATAATCCTTTAGTCGTGAAACAGCCTCCTCGGCGGAGGTGATGTCGCCGTTACCAACAACCGGTATGCGTGAGACACACTGTTTTACCTGACGGATAGCGTCCCAGTCCGCATCGCCTTTAAAGTATTGGGCTGCAACGCGACCATGAACTGTAAGACAACTTGCACCGGCTTCTTCAACACGTTGAGCAACTTCAATAGCTGTTTGGCAATTCTCAGAGCATCCAAGACGGATTTTTGCTGAAACAGGAGTGTCACCACAGGCATCGACAACGCGGCGAACAATTTCACCAACTCGTGCGGGGTCGCGTAGCAACCAGGATCCGCTATGGGCTTTTTCAGTTACCTGACGAACAGGGCAGCCAAAGTTCAGGTCAACGACACTTACCTGAAAATCATCTGCGAGTCGTTTGCCAACTTGGGCGAGATTTCTAGCATCATTATCCCACATCTGCACAGCAAGCGGCCGGGGCTCTTCCCGCACACCCCACAGGCGATCTGGGTGTTCGCTTCGATTTGTTTCAAGCCAGATGGCGCTACGGGCCGCAATCATTTCTGTTGCAAGAAGTCCAGCACCACCAAATTCTCTGACTACCTGCCGAAAGGCATAGTTTGTGTAGCCAGCCATAGGGGCCTGCAAGACCGGAGGATCAACATCTACGCTACCGATTTTAAGAGGTTGGTACGCATCTTTTGGTGTGTCAGGAGATTGGTTAGGTAGCGTCGCGGGCATGCTCTTTTGTTCATCTGAGGCTAGTCGCAGTGATCTGATTTTCTCGAGACACCAGACATGTCTGCTGTCGAAACCAGTTCATCCTTCTACAGGTCGCCAAGTGGGTGTTCACTGGGGCTGCTGGCTCAAGCCGGGATGAGCCTCGATTCATTGTTTCGTGATTCAACTGTTATGGGTTCGAGAGTGTCGTTGCCTGTTCAATCGGTTGCAGTCCAGTTGCTGGGATAACGCTCGAGGCAGGTTGTGGTTTCCATTGGATGGGTGTTCCAATAAGCATCGATACATATCTGTCGTCGGAGACAGAAGTGTCTGCGACTGCCATCGCGTATTCCGCGATATCGAGATTGTATGTTGCGAGTGACTCTGCAAATTCTTCTTGCTGTAGGCGAAGCATTCGATGAGCTGCAACAACGGCCTCTATCGGTCGTTTGCCGCGAGCATGATCAGATTCGGCACGATTCATGGCAGACTCTGCTGCAAGGACTGCAACTGCTCGTGCCTCGACCGCGTCATGCTTACTCGGAAGCATACGATCGATGGCCCGAATACGACCTGTAGCCGGCCGTGTTGCGAATATCGCTGCGAAATGGGTTTCATATGATCCTGCGAGTGGACGGTCAACCGGCCATGGAGCTGGTTCACCTACTGGCAGTCTGACAAGATCAACGAGTTGCTGCTGTGCAGCAATCAATTTGGCGTGGGCATCTGCTAAATCTGCATCCGCTGCCGCACTTGCTACATCAAGAACCATCTGGTCGTGAGGGTCACTGCCTGGTGCTATGAACTCAAGCCGCTCTCGGGCTTCAGTTGCAAATCGAATACCAGCATATCCTCGTGATACTTGCCAATAAGCCTGAGTTATCCAGAGTCTTCGGCTCCGATCTCCAGACCGCTGAAGCGCCTCGATAAGTGGTAGTGGTCTAGCATAAAGTGTCGCACTGCGAGCTGGGTCAAGACGCTTGTTGACTTCACTTAGATCAAGTGGTTCAAGGATTTGCTCAAGTAGCAACGTTGCAGCAGTTTTGTCTGGAGGTGCGATCGTTTCTTGAGAACTCACTGCCGATGGACTCTGCGGCTCGATCGGGTTCAACGGACGTGTTAATTCGGCAGGTGGCTGAGGAGCATTGGTGTTCGGCTGGATTACAATCGACACGGTACCGTCAGCAGCCGTTTTTGGCATAGTTGGTGCTAATGATGAGGAAGTTTCTGAAACGGTTGCAGGTGGAGCTGGCTCAACTGTCGATTCAGGAGTCGTTTCACTAGACGAGTTCAGATTCTTTTTGTCGGACTGAGTGGTTGGCTGAGTGGTTGGCTGAACCCCAGTATCTTGCGACGTAGCGGTGTTCTCTTTTGAACTCTCCTGGTTCAAAGACTCGGTTTCTGCTTGTGGCGAAACATCCTCTTGTGACCAGATCTGAGTCGGCACGGAACCAATCATTGCACCAATAACCAGATACAGGCACGCTTTAACGCTATGACGCATGTGACAGGTATTTGAACTGTGTGAATCAGCAAGCGAGTTCAGTGTGTTCCGAGCCATGTGCTTTTCCTGAATCAAGAAGACCTAGACATTCACAAATACGTGTCTGAGCCGTCAACCGGACTTTGTCGCAACGTGGTTATCAAGGCTAACCGACACTCCGTAGCTTACCGATGTTTGTCTGTTTCCGAAACTCGGGACATGAAGCGTCTTTTCAACCACGAAATTCAGCTTGCGGCGTCCAGATATGGGTCCTGGCTCATTTGGATGTGTGATTCAGCTTTTTGCCTTTCCATGTATTCAAGAGCTCTCCGTTGCCGTCGATGTCGAGCCTCGACCCGCTGTTGAGCGCGTTGGAAGAAAGCCACGAGTCGTTCAGGATGACCATCGAGTTGGCGTTGAAGGCGTCGTCCTATTCGTTTTGCACGTTTTGGTCCATATCCTTCGATTAAGATGTCATCGTCAATAGCCAAGAACTGACGCCATGTTCCGGGATCACCTTGACGGCCGCATCGTCCAACCAACTGTCGGTCGATTCGAGCTGAGTCGTGCAGTTCAGTGCAGATGACATGCAACCCACCGAGTTCCTCAACGCCATCGCCTAGCTTGATATCTGTACCGCGTCCTGCCATGTTCGTTGATACTGTAATCTGGCCACGACCACCTGCTGCAGCAACAATTTCAGCCTCTGAGGCAACGTTTCTTGCATTTAGTACTGTATGAGGTAAGCCTTCGGCCGTCAGGATCTTGGAGAGATCTTCTGACTTGTCGATTGAACGGGTGCCGATCAGTATGGGCCGTCCTGTAACATGAACTTCTTTGATGTCAGCAACGATTTCATGAAGTTTCGAATCGTAGCTTGCGCAAACCTTCGGCTTAAGGCGTTTGCGTATTGCAGGCCTATTGGTTGGAACAATCGCAATACCGACGTCGTAGGTGCGACCAATTTCGGCTGCACTTGTTGCAATAGTTCCTGTCATGCCCGCTAGATTAGGCCATCTCGCGAAAAGATCTTGAATTGTTATTCGAGCAGCATGGCCGCCACGTCCAGTTTTTACTTCGAGCCCTTCTTTGGCTTCAACTGCTTGATGGAGCCCGTCTCGCCATGACCTGCCTTCGGCGATTCGCCCTGTAAATTCATCGATAATGACGATCTCTTGGCCCGGTTCGTCCTTTTTGTCGCGGACGACGTAGTGACGATCCCGTATGAAAGCAATTTTGGCCCGGAGAGCAAGTTCAACAGCATCGTAGAGTTCGAGCATACTGACGGAATCAACAAGGCGCGGGCGTTTTGCTGCCCGCACGGTACTGCGACCAACTCCAAGGAGTTCAGCCGATCGTTTTTGAGTGTCGTATTCGTAATGAATATCGGCAGTCATTCCATCCGCTAATTCACAAGCGAATTGGAATAGAGCCGCTTTTCGCTGCTCTCGCTCACCCATTTCCCCATCGGGCGAGGAGATGATGAGAGGTGTTCTTGCTTCATCAATCAGGACATTGTCTGCTTCGTCCACAAGAGCAAACCAATAAGGCCGCTGCAGAAGTTTCGACTCGCCGGAACGTGCTTCTCCAGTGAGTGTTGCTCCAAGGTTGACGCGGCCTTCCTTCAGTTCTCGCTGCATCAGGCGGTCTTTCAGGAAGTCGAAGCCAAATTCCTTTGCAGTGCCATAGGTGACATCTGCTGCGTATGCTTTTCGACGAGCGTCAAAATCCATTTGAGACTCAACAATGCCAACACTCAAGCCAAGTGCTTTGAATATTGGTTCCATCCACTCGGCGTCACGTCTCGCGAGATAATCATTCACCGTTGCAAGGTGAGCGCCCCGTCGTGCGAGTGCGTAAAGAACCAGCGGTAATGTGGCGACGAGTGTTTTTCCTTCACCCGTCTGCATTTCTACAATTGATCCGTTAACAAGTGCAATTCCTGCTAGAAGCTGCACGTCGTAATGCCTCATTCCAAGAGTACGGCGACCAGCTTCACGGGTTGCCGCAAAGGTTTCGATAAGCAAGTCATCAGTTGGTTCGCCCGCTCTCGCACGATAGGAAAGCGACCTGCCAAGTCGACGCAGCCTCGTGTCATCAAGAGCCTTCATGCTCTCTTCGAGGCTCTCAATGCGATCAACCATGGTGTAGGTAGATGCATTAATTGATGAACGGAGTCGTTGTGGAAGTATTGGTTGCCAGTTCCAGAACATCAGAAAACTTTACGTTGAGTTTCAAAACCCTTTAAGCTGTTATGGTAACAGAGCACACTGGTCCAACCGATACGATGTGGTTCTGTCGCTTGATTCCAAGCGGAGTAGAGCCTTACGTTGCCCAAAGACTACGAGCTGAAGACTCTAAGATACTTTGGTTCTGCGTCTTTTGTGAAACACAAGCAAGATTGAGATTACGACGGAAGCCAAGTCAAGGAAATAATCGTCGTGCGTTCAAACTTCTAGTATTTCGGTACAGGTGCTGGAGTTGCACGAGCGGGCGGAACGGCGTTGGGGTCAGAGAAAGGCCACCAGCTCCCATTTGTTGTCTGCTGTTGAGGTGCCTGTGGAGTCCCCTGCGGATATTGTCCTGTCCACGGCTGGGGCTGTCCTGCTGGGGGCTGTTGGTAGCCGGTTGGTGGGGGTGTGCCGTAGCCTTGGTTATAGGTCGGTGGTGGTTGTTGTGTTGTGGTTGCTGGTGCAGTGGATCCGTTGGATGGAGCTATTGGGGGTTGACCGGTGGGTGCAGGTGTTCCCGCTGGTGGTTGACTCTGTGACCAGTTCCACGTTGACGCAGCTGCTGGAGGCGGCTGGGTTGCTGGTGTTACCGGTTGTGCCGGTGCGGCAGGCGGGGGCGTTGCGCCTTGCCACGTTGAAGCGGGGCCCGGCATCGGGGTTTGCGCGTAGGAAACCTGTGGTGCACCAACTGGTCCATATGGAGCTGGCTGGCCGATTGCACCGGTTGGCGGTGGCGGAACCATGGCACCGCCATAAGTTGGTTGCGTTGGCGTCTGACACCCAGCCAATGAGAGTAAAAGTAACGCTCCCAACGAAACAGTCGCAAATGCAAGATAGGCACGATGAACCGTTACGTGTTTCCGCATAATATGCTGCGAGCTGTTTTGCTCGGCTTTGGCAGCGATGATGCCGTTTGTACGTTGCCTAGGTGCTTTGTGATTTTTTTGCATGGCGGTTGAAAGCCCTTGGAGTGGCTAAGACCAAGCTAGCCAAATAAAAAACTAACGACGGAAAATTTTTGTACGACAGTGCTGTTTCAGGACAATACTGTCTATGCTGTACGAAGCCATAGCAGTTCCGCAGGAAAGCTATCGAATTAAGTATCAGGGGCTGACACTTGTGGTGTGAACCTAAACACTAAAGCAGCCAGAGCCCGTAGCCTCTCTATTTTCAAGGTCATGCCAGCAGAAATATCCAATCAGGGCAGGGTTGTAGTCGATGGACTTGAACAAGAGGCCTATCGCCTTGGATTCTCAAGAGTCGGCATTACCTCAGCGGAACCACCGCCAAGGCACGAACGGTTTGCTCAATGGCTCGATCAGGGGTTTGCCGGTGTCATGGAGAAGTGGTTGCGACGACATCTGCCCCTGCGCAGTAGTCCCGAGAGTCTGCTGCCCGGTACGCAAAGCGTAATTATGCTTGCGACCGACTACGAGGCGAAGACTGTCGATTCAAGGAAAAGCCCGAGCCGAGGTCAGATTGCTCGATATGCCGTTGGACGTGACTATCACGATGTCTTACGGTCAAGGCTGAATCAACTTGGAGCGTGGCTAGAACAAACAGTGCCGGGCTGCAAAACTCGAGGTGTCGTTGATTCCGCACCATTGGCAGAGCGAGAGTTTGCTGCCCGTGCAGGACTTGGCTGGTTTGGTAAGAACACGATGTTAATTGACCAAGGTGCAGGAAGTTATTTTTTCCTTTCAGGGCTTCTTACAACAGTTGTACTTCCCACGAATCAACCCACAGAGGTTGATCATTGTGGGACGTGTACTGCCTGTCTCGATATCTGTCCGACAGATGCTTTACCTGAGCCCCATGTGCTCGATGCGACTCGTTGCATCAGTGCTTTGACCATTGAAGATCGAGGGTCTGTTGAAATTTCTCTCCGCTCCCAATTTGGAAACTGGATATTCGGTTGTGATCTGTGCCAGGAGGTGTGCCCCTGGAATCGGCATGCCCCCGGAACTGAAGACCCTGAACTCCAAGCTATAGAAAATGAGGAGATGCCATCCCTCGTCGATCTATTGCAACTTGATCAGGTAGCGTTCCGGAAAAAGTTTCATGATTCACCGATCCTGCGTGCCAAACGAGTCGGGTTGCTGCGGTCCGCTGCTATCGCGTTAGGAAATCATCCATCAGCCAGCGGCGATATTTCGGCCGGCCTAACGTCTCTTTGCCGTGTGCTCCGAGATGACGAGCCTGTTATTCGTGGTGCAGCGGCATGGGCGCTGGGTCAATGGCTTTATCGCATGCCTGAGATCGAAACCACAATTATTGATGCTTTAGAAGCCCGGCTCGCAGACGAGCGTGACGAAACAGTTCGTCAGGAGATTCTTTCAGGCATCGGTCAGAAGAAGTCAGGATGATACGTCATGGCTAGAGCGGATAGGGGATAGCTCAGAGATAAACACTCAAGGAGCTGATTGCCACACGGCATTTATGGTGAACTGGTACGGTCTCTTTGGTGATCGGGTGTTGGAACAGGAATAGCCCGCCGGCCCAACAAGAGTGAAAGCCGGTGTCAATGCCAGCAACGACGTCTGTTCGAGCGCGTATTTCACGAACTAATTATTTCTTTTTCTTCGGTTTTCGCTTCGTACTTTTGTATGGTTCGCCATTCAGGTAGTCGATGCGGCGCGTGATGATATCGCTTGTAGTTACAGGTTTGAGCAGAACTGCGTCGATCGGATAGGCCGGTTGGTGACAATCTCGAAAATAGACAATCGAGTTCAACGCTTCACCTGCTTCGACGGGGTTTGAGGTTCGGTTAACGATATCTGCCAGTATCGGTTGTGGATCGATTGTGTTGATTAAACCGAGGAACTCAGCGGCTCGGATTCGAACCACAAGTGAGTTGTCATGAATGAGCGGAATAACTTTTTCTGCGAGACTAGTCGCTTCGGCACCAATCTCGCTGCAGGTCATGGCTGCGGAGTATCGAAGCCAGACGTTGTCTGACTCAAGAGCGGCTATAAGCCTTGCCTCCGCGGCTGAAAATGGCAGCAAGGCAAGGTCGTGAATGTCGGCCATCTGAGCGATTTCTGCTTTATGTTTCTGCCCGAAGCCAACCGGGTCACCCATAACGCTGACCAGTTTGCTTTCCGGGTAGAAGCTCAGGTCAGGGAGTGCTCGCATTTGCGTGGCCAGCCGCGTTCGCAGGTCTTTCAGAACGTTCGCATATCTCGGATCACTTGCGAGGTTATTAATTTCGTGTGGATCAGCTTCGGCGTCGAAGAGTTGCTCGACGGGCTTACTCTGGAAGAACTGGAGTTGTGAGCCAGTTAGCTTCCCGTCTTTGTAGAGGTCTCGCCATTCCGTGAATGCGAGCATGCGGTAGCGGTAGTTGTTCTGAAGTCCGTCCGGTAGAAAAGGCTGGAAGTATCGGATGTATTGGTACTTACCTTTTCTAAGCGAGCGGATGAATTCATACTTTTCGTCGAAACGGTCGGCATAGCCGTAGCACTCGTCGCGTGCATCAACTTCGACTGCCGTGATGCCCTTGCCGAGAAAAGGGATACCGTCCATTTGCTCGGGTACTTTGACTTCGGCAAGATTTAGCACCGTCGGGCCAAAATCGATGAAGCTAACAAAGCCCGGGGCTCGGGAGCCGTTCTTGCGATCAATCAGGTGCTGCCATTTGTCAGGAACTCGAACCACGAGTGGCACGTGCAGACCAGATTCATAGATGTAGCCTTTGCCTCGCGGCAGCACCCCACCGTGGTCGCCAAAGTAAAAAACAAATGTGTCCTCGAGCAGGCCGTCTTCTTTCAGTTTTGAAATTGTGGAGCCGACGATCTCGTCTATCACTGCCATGCGATCATGATAACGGGCATGCGTGTAGCGAAATTTCGCTGTGTTCGGAAAGTAGTCTGCCAGTTTGACCGACTCTGGATCGGTGGTTGTCTCCTCGTTCTCGAAAACTTCCTGGCTAAAGTGCAGCGAACTTTCGTGTGACTGAGCGTGCGACTCCATGTGGAAGAAGGGTTGGTTTGGACTCCTCCGTTTTCTCCAACTCGCTGTTCGCGAAGATTCGTCCCACGCTTCTTTCGAGGGCGTTGCGTTATAGTCCGTTTTGGAATTGTTTGATGTGTAGTAGCCGGCGTCCCGGAGAAGTTCCGAGAACATTCGTAGGCCCTGCGGAAGTGTCGCGATGGTATGCTTGCGATGAAACTGCGTGCCGATTCGAGGCCCCAGGCATCCGGTCGCCAGCGTCGACCGAGCGACTGAGCAGACTGGAGCGTTCGAAAATGCATGATCGAAGGTGATTCCGTGAGCCGCCATTGCTTCGATATTCGGAGCAGGTGCTCCGCTCTCAAAGAAATGTTTCAAATAATGGTGCGAATTGTCTTCCGACACGATCCAGACAACGTTGGGCCGATCGGCGGCATGGGATTGCTCAGCAAACCAAGGACTTACGGCTAAAACGGCAGCAAAGATTACTGACCACAGTGGGGTGGTTTGTGAAGTGTTGGTGTTCATGGATCGAATAGTAGCGAGAAAGCGTTTATCTGGTCAAACTGATGCATTGGGCTAGCTGTTCGGCTGCTCCAATCGAGCAGGATCGAGAGAAGCAGGGCCTTCGGCCATACTTTTCCCATCGCGAGCCATGCAATGGTACCGAGTTGGCCTCAGGGGTCTCCCCACGGCTCAAGGCCAATAATACTGCTGGCCTCGAGCCTCGCTGGGTCAACAACGACATGTTTAATGCGACGTCGATTCCAGGTGTATGTCATATGCACAAGGCCATCAGTTGTCTGGATCATCGCCGGATAAGAAAACTCACCGGAATCTTCACGCTCAATAACTGCCGCTGCCTTCCACTGCTGGCCATCGTCACTAATCGCGAGATGTAGCATGTTGCGTTTGCCCCAGCCATCCTCGTGGCCTTCACCACTGAGGTGATTATAAAGTAGAAGGTGACGTTTGTCGGCAAGCGTGAGTGCTTCAATGCCAGAGTTGTTATTTGGCAGACTTGATGCTTGAAGCTCGGTCCAGGTCTGTCCATGATCGCTTGAGAATGCCTGTATTATTCGCTCTTCCTTCGAGCGGAACATCGCTTGCAAATGACCATCTGCTAGTTGAAGAAGTGTTGGCTGGATGACCTGAAACGACTGTTCTACCGGCTCAAATCGTTGCCATGATACGCCAAGTTCAGGCCGCTTAAGATCAATCAGCCGCTCGAAGTGAAACCGCCAGTCATCATCATGCTCCGTCGACGCCGGGCAGAGCAAGCTACCATCCGCCAGCAGTGATGGCTTCCCGCGCACTGGTCCATCGATGCCTTCAGGCAGTCGTCGACGGTCGCGAAAGGAACGTCCTCCATCGTAGCTAACGACAAGTTCACCCCACCAGCGTGAAGGGGTTGGGCCAACTTTGAAGAACAGCATCGTCGCCCCGTCACCTGGTGGCTTGTAGAGCACCGGGTTCCAGCAGGGATACCGTAATCCTTCATGCTGAATTCCATTAGCCTGTTCTTGTGGTGCCGACCAGCCTCCACCGTCGTAGTAGCTTGACCAGATGCCAACATCAGGATTCCGTTCTCGCGTGCCACCAAACCAGGCGACGACAAGCCCTCGTGGTGTCTCACAGAGAGTTGAGGCATGACACTGAGGAAAGTTCGCTTTCTCGAATACAAACTCCTCGTGTAATAGGCCAGGAAATCTTGTCCTGCTCGCAGCCTTTGGAGGCCGAGCCTGTATTTCTTTTTTGGAATAATGAATACAGTTGTCATGCTCAATGAAGTACAGCAGGCCGTTCTCTGCCCCAAGTACCAAATCAGGCTTGCCATCTTGATCGAAGTCACAGGCGGTGGGGCTGGTCGTGTGACTGGAGACATTGCGACGGGCGAGGTTGCCGATTTTCTTGAGTACTACCTTTCCGTCTCGGTCTGCTACGTTGCGATACCACGTGGCGTTCTCTGAGTTCACAAGCAGATCGAGTCTGCCATCACTGTCCCAGTCAACAACGTCAAGCTTCACTCGTCCACTGCGGCCAGCACTGCGTGCGTTGAGTCGGATGGGGTGGCTATCCTCATCGATAAAGATGCGTGGTTCCGCTGAGGCTCGGCTTTGGCAGGTGAGATAGCCCTCTTGATCGAGGATCACGAGGTCGAGCTGGCCGTCGTTGTCAAAGTCAGTAGCCAGCGGCGTGGTTCGCCACTGTGTCTGTAAATTGGCGGCTTCTGTTTGCCACCAGTACCAGACTGGTGGCCGCTTGCACGTCCAGAAGGGCAGTGGCTCTTCTCGTAGCCCATTAGCGGTGTTGCGTAGCAGCTGGATCTGCGGCCAGATCGAATTGTAGATAATGTCATCGCGACCATCGCCGTCCCAGTCGGCTACCGAAAGCGTCGTGTAGCCCCACTTCGCCTCTGCTGGCCCCTGAATAGAACCAGATGGTCCAGCCATTACGCGAAATGTGCGTCCATTGGCTTTTAGGAGCTCTGGTGCTGACCACTTTGTACCTGTCCCATCAAGGTTGGTGAATATTGCAATGTTGCCCGCGGTGTTTCCGCAGAGGAGATCTTCATCACCATCGCTATCCCAGTCATGAGCGTATGGTGTTGAAAGTGCTCCAAACTTGAGCTGGTCAGCAAGCTGCTTGAAGTAGACTGGCTGCCGAAACAATGGTGCCTTCTGCGATGAAAAAGTCACATTTTCCACAAAGGCCACCCGACCATCCTCGTCGCCTACGATAAGATCCACGTCACCGTCAGCATCCCAATCAATTGCAGTAGGCGTGATCATCTGCAGATGCATCGAGAGCGGCTCTCCATTATCGGCAATCAGTTTGAAGCCCGAGCCGTAATGCGGCTTTTGCCGTGTGCCAACATTGGGGAAGTAGGTGAATCCGTCGAGAAACTCTCCGCAGATCAGGTCAAGGTCGCCGTCGGCATCGAAGTCTGCAAAGTTAGGACTTGGCCAGCCGTAGACATCAATCGGTGAACCACCTGCAAGAATCTTTCGTGGGTTATTGGTGAACACTCCGTCGATGTTCTCGATCAGATATACCCATCCATGAAGGGGACCGTTTTGCCACCGGCCCTCCGCGTCGTAAGCCTGATCCCATCCGTAGTCACTCCAGTCACCAATACCAACAATCAGATCTTGGTCACCATCTCCCTCCCAGTCGACATATCGCCACATTCGTCCCCGCGTATTACCAGGATGAAAACGGGCGTCTGGATAGATCACCCTCCCTCCCTTACCAGCTGTTCCTGTTGTTCGAAAGTCTGGGTATTCGATATTTTCACGGAGGACGCGCGGCTCCGTATCGACCATGCTCATCTGCACGTTCTGGCCGGTTGGCCCAATACGTACAGCAGGCTTGAATACAGGCATTGCAATAGTCGGGTCCTGCGACGGATTCTCAAAAAACCAGAGCCCATTGGATGGCTTGTCAGGACAAGAGACGACAAGGTCAAGGTCACCGTCTCTATCAAAATCCATTGGTAGCGGCCACGCCCAGAGCCCAACTCCAAGATCGACCTTCAGGCCAGGATTGTTGTAACAGAGGGGGCGAAGTTTCCATTCGTCTTCATGCTCTGAAGCAAATATGGTGGAGGCCATAAGACACGTCAGCCCAACCAACACCACTTGACGATAACAATCCACCGTGCGACTCATTGCTACGCTCCTCTCTCTGATGACCGGCGGTGAGTCGAGAGTTTGCCCGCCGTTGGCAAGAGAGTATCTCGAGTGGCGGATTCACGCTAGCAGCCAGCCTAAGGGGCGTGTCGCTGGATCATTTGCAATTCACGAACTTTTTCGTCGTCACTGTTCTACTGTCTCGTCGATATCTTCTGAATGATCCCTGCCTGGGCCGTCGTGGCTGTAGTATTTCAATAAGACTGCCCGCCAGTCGTCCAGGTTTTTTGCAGCGATGAATGCATTTCTTACTGAGAGCGAATCTGGATGAAGTTTGGCGTACTTGATCGCGAACTTTCTCATTGTTCTCCCGGCGAGTTGTTCACCATGAAGCTCAACTGCTAGCCGGAAGTGTTCCGAAAGCACATCCCTTTGGGACAGAATCCTCGGTGGCCGAATGTTTTCTGGGGATTGTCCATTGAGTAAGTCCTGTGTTTGCTGAAAGATCCAAGGGTTTCCAATTGCTCCACGAGCAATCGTGACACCATCGACACCGGTGCGGGTAAGCATGGACAGGCATGCAGATGCTGAAAAAAGATCTCCTGACCCGAGCACAATGCGGTCACCTGCGTGACGTTTTACGGTGGTTAGAAAATCCCAGTCGCTGGGGCCGTTGTAACGCTGCACAACACTTCGGCCATGTACTGTGATTGCGGCGACTCCGCGAGAAAATGCGCCATCAAAAATCGTAAAAAATTTGTCTTGGCTATCTTGTGAGTCGTCAATGCCCCGACGCATTTTGAGGGTGACTGGGAGACTTGGTGGCACAGCTTCTCGTACACGAGAAACAATTTCGAGCGCCGTGTCTGGCGTGCTCAGGAGGAAGCCACCGCGGCAGCGACCGAGGACTTTTTTGACAGGGCATCCAAAGTTGATGTCGATACAGTCAAAGCCAGCTTCAACAAGTCGGCGGGCGGCTGGTGCAAAGTCATCTGGGTTTGCGCCCATGAGTTGCCCACCGACAGGGTGTTCCTCATCAGCAATTGCAAGTCGGGCAAGATTTCTACTGCTGGTGCCCACTTTTGCGAGAAACTGGTCGAGCATTACTTCGCATAGTGTGTATGATGCTCCAAAGCGTCGCGCCATCACTCTCATCGGTAGGTCGCTGTATCCAGAAAGTGCCGCTTGGACAATCTGTGAATCAAGAGACAATGAGCCAAGCGTGAGTTTTTGTTGGCCTGGTCGGTTTTCTGGACGGCTCAAAACCATTTCGCTCAACACCATTTCATTTATCTCAGAACAGGGCAGAGGTCGAACCAGCTTTGTCCCTGTTCATGCATCCAGGTATTACTGGCAGCTGGTCCCCAGTCTCCTGGGTGATAGTTGGGGATGGGAGGCATGGTGTCGCTGCTCCAAGCTTGTACGAACGGATCAATAATCCCCCAGGACTTCTCCACTTCGTCAGAGCGGGCAAATAGGCTGGCGTCGCCCATCATGCAATCCAGAAGAAGTGGTTCGTACGCCTCGGGGAGCCTCCCTGCAAATTCACGAGAATAGCTGAATTCAAGGTCAGTGAGTCTGAGTCGCATGCCATCACCAGGCACTTTTGTATGAAAGTGAAGTTGAATGCCCTCTGCTGGTTGAATCTGGATAACGAGACGATTGGCTTCACGTTGTGCTTGACTGTTGTCACATGCGAAGAGCTCAAGTGGCGGCTGCCGAAAACCAATGACAATTTGTGTTGTCCGGCAACTCATTGCCTTTCCGCTTCGTAGGTAGAAGGGGACTCCCTGCCACCGCCAGTTGTCTACTTCGAGTCGCACTGCACCAAATGTCGCTGTATTACTGCCGGGACGCACGCCAGGTTCTTCCAGGTAGCCAGAATATTGTCCGCGAATACTGGCGTTCGCTACCTGTTCACGCGTGAGAGGCCGGATGGCGTCGAGTACTTTCACCTTTTCGTTACGGACCGCATCGGCATTAAACCGCACCGGCGCCTCCATAGCAGTGACCATCAGCAGTTGCAGGAGGTGGTTCTGGAACATGTCACGGAGTACACCGGCTGAATCGTAATAACTACCCCGTCGACCAACAGGCACTTCCTCCGCGACCGTAATCTGAACATGATCGATATAGCGGCGGTTCCAGATAGGTTCAAAGATCGTGTTCGCAAACCGTAGTGCGAGAATGTTCTGGACAGATTCTTTTCCGAGGTAGTGGTCGATACGGTACACCTGAGATTCGTCAAACACGGTGTGGATGTACTTATTCAGTGCCTTGGCGGTAGCGAGATCAGTCCCGAATGGTTTTTCAATGACGATGCGACGATCACCGTGATTCTCCATGGCCATATTGAGGTTGCCGAGTGCAGCAATCGCAGGGGTGTAGAATCGTGGCGCTGTGGCAAGGTAGTAAACCCGTGGGGTGGGATTTCCTTTTTCGAGTGAACGAAGCCTCTGGTCAAGTTTTTCAAAGTCTTCTGTACTTTCAATATCTCCAGGTTGATAGTGAATAAACTGCTCGAATGTGGTCCACGCCTCCGATGAGAATGGTTCTCCGCCAGCGTGTTTCTCGGTTGACTCGCGAAGACTTGCTCGCCATTCGTTGTCAGACATTTTTGTCCGTGAAAATCCAACGATTTCTGTTTCTTTCGGCAAGAGTCCTGCCCGCATCAGGTTGTAGAGAGCGGGGACCAATTTACGACTTGTGAGGTCACCAGATGCGCCGAAGATTACAAAGGTGTGCGGCATCAGTCTGAGTTCTGGAAGGGTGCAAAAGGGTTGGGCCTGAGGAGGGTTGGACCTGAGGCTGTACACACAGTGTATTCGAAAAAAGGTTTCACCAGAGTTTTCGCCGGGAGCCTCAGTGAAAACGGTGTTTCTATCAGATTCGCATCCCGGTGAAACCACCGTCTACGTAGATGCTTGTGCCTGTAATGAAGCTGCCTGCGTTCTTGCTGCAAAGGAGAATGGCAGCGCCGATGAGTTCGTCAGGGTTCCCAAAGCGATCCATCGGTGTTTGCCCCATGATCTGTGAAATTCTTTCAGGGGAAAGAATTTTTCGATTTTGTTCAGCTGGGAAAAAACCGGGGCACAGGACATTCACGCGGACGCCTTTTGTGGCAAATTCTCTCGCTACGTTTTGCGTGTAGTTGACGACGGCCGCTTTGGACGCCGAATAAGCGAAGACCTTTGAGAGTGGCTTGTCTGCTGAAACACTACCTATGTTGAGAATTGCCCCACCGCCAGTAGTTGCCATGTGACCACCGAAAATTTGGCAGCCGATATGCGTACTCTTTAAGTTGGTGTTCAGGACGCGGTCCCAGTCGTCATCAGGTATTTCTTCGTAAGGAATCGATGAGTTGACTCCAGCACAGTTCACGAGAATGTCGGCGCGGCTGCGGGTGTCAAGGGTTGTTGATAAAAGGTTTTCGATGCTTTTTCTTTCAACAGCATCAACAGCGATAAAGCAAGCATCTCCACCGGCTTCACGAATAGCAGATACTCGAGCTTCTCCACGTTCTGCATTGCGGCCCGCGACAACAACAAACGCACCAGCCGCAGCGAGCCCATCAGCGAGAGCGCCGCCAAGTACTCCAGTGCCACCAACAACAATCGCTGTCTGACCGGAAAGACCAAAGAGTGTATCAAGATATTCGTGTTTCATTACGTGCTTCTGGTAAGAGAGTATTAACGGGAACTACGACACCGGCCTGCGGAGTTCAAGCCATTCGCTGTGAAATGAACCTTTTTTGTCGGTTCGCTCATATGTGTGTGCACCAAAGTAATCTCGTTGTGCCTGGAGTAGATTTGCTGGCAAGTGAGAACTGCGATACCCATCGTAGTATGCCAGTGCTGTCATGAGAGCAGGTGCAGGTATGCCGTGTGCTGCAGCTGTTGAGACAACTGTCCGCCATGCGGTTTGACTTTCCTTAAGAGCTTCAGAGAAGTAAGGAGCAAGCATGAGGTTCTCAAGCGTTGCATCCTCGCCGTAGGCCGCAGCTATTCGGTCCAAAAATTGTGCACGGATAATACATCCACCTCGCCAGAGCATGGCAATTGACTTGTAATCAAGTTCCCAGTCGTGTTCTTTCGCTGCAGCTGCGAGTTGAGCAAATCCCTGTGCGTAACTTGCTATTTTTGACGCGTAGAGTGCTTGACGAACCTGTTCGATAAACAGATCTGGGTTTTCGAGAGGGGGTGGTTTTGGTCCACGCAGTATACTGCTGGCTCGCCCTCGAGCATCTTTCTCAGCAGATAGACAGCGAGCATAAACCGCTTCAGTC
This sequence comes from Pirellulales bacterium, assembly GCA_028066355.1. Lineage (GTDB taxonomy): Bacteria > Planctomycetota > Planctomycetia > Pirellulales > UBA1268 > UBA1268. The sequence goes on along the minus strand of JALCBP010000010.1, from coordinate 23,684 downwards.
ACGAGTGTGCTTGGGACTCCGAGGTCCAATGCAAGCTGGCTCATCCACTTGCCTGTGCCCTTGGCCCCGGCTCGATCAAGGATATGGTCTACGAGAAAGCTCCCCGGTTCACCATCAGGGTCATGTGCAGTGAAAATATCCCGAGTGATTTCAATCAGGTAGCTATCGAGCTCACCTTGGTTCCACTGGTCGAAGACCCGTGCTAGAGCTGCATTATCTAGCCCTGCGGCATGTTTGAGGAGCCAGTAAGCTTCACAGATCAGTTGCATGTCGCCGTATTCGATCCCGTTGTGCACCATTTTTACATAATGCCCAGCGCCTCTCGGGCCAACCCACTCACAGCAGGGAACATCATGGTTGGGCCCAACGTGGGCTGAAATGGATTGGAAGATCGGCTTGATCAGAGGCCATGCCTTTGTTGAACCACCAGGCATGAGACTTGGGCCCTTGAGCGCCCCTTCCTCACCACCGGAAACACCGGTCCCAACGTAGAGAAGCCCAGCTGCTTCGACTTGTTTAGTTCTCCGCTCCGTGTCGCTGTATTGGGTGTTTCCTCCATCAATGATGACATCACCGGAATTGAGCATAGGAATGAGCGTCTCGATAATGTGATCGACCGCTGGTCCTGCTTTTACCATCAGCATGATTTTGCGGGGTGGCTTTAGGGCAGCAACAAGGTCTTCAAGTGAATGGCAGCCAACAACTTGTTCCTGATTGCCTCGTCCCGCAACAAAAGCGTCCGTGACACTCGCTGTTCGGTTGTATACAGCAATATGAAATCCCCGGCTCGCAATATTGAGTGCCAGATTTTCCCCCATCACTGCCAGGCCGATCAGGCCAATATCACATGTCGCTTCAGTCATGAAAACTTTCTTGAAAAGTTAAGAAAAATGGACAAAAAGAGAGAAAGCCACCGCTTTCCTGGAAGAAATCAGTCAGCCACCCTTTCCCGCAGATCATAGCGTGAAAAAGGTGATCAAACCACACCCATAGGTCAATGTTCGGGGAAAACATCATCAAGAACTTCCGTGAGGCTGCCGATAACCAATGCCGAGGGTGTGGATGATCGACACATTCGTTTCCATGCGACTGACTCGCGTTGAACAAATGATCGATTTTTCCAGCAGTCTTGACCTCATCGTCACTCTTGCAATAGCGTTACACATGATAAGGCGCCGTAGCCAAGTGGCTAAGGCAGCGGATTGCAAATCCGCCATCGTCGGTTCGACTCCGACCGGCGCCTCTTTTCATTTTTGCAGAAATGTGTTTTCCCAGTGGTGTTGTCCGCAAGGGGTTGGGAAAGATGGCTGCATCTCATTCCAATGAGTCAAAGGTGTCAAAGCGCACCATCATGATCGTTGAAGCTGCTGGTAAAAGTCAGGAGTCACTCCAAAAGTTTTTTATGGATCAGGGGTACCGTGCTCTCATCACACAGGATCCTGAGCGGGCGTTGATGCGATTCAAGACGTGGCCACGACCAGACCTGCTCCTTGTAAGTGCGCAAATTATGCTAGAGCCTGCAATTAAGCTCTTCAATTCATTTTCGAAGGACCGTTATTTGGAACGAGTGCCTGTTCTTATGATCGGAAGTAGACAACGTAAACAGTTTTTTATTGATGAAGCAAAGACAGACGAACGACGGAAAGTTCTTCTTATTCCATTTAAAGCAGAGACACTGTTGTCGCTCGTTGATTCTCTCATTCGTAAGTCAGAATCTGATGAATAACATCAACAACTGTCCTTTGACTGAAGCAGTCGAAGAGATCTTGCTTGCTATGCAAAGCAGGAATGGGGAAGGTTAGCTTCAAAGATGGTTGTACGATCCTTGTTGAGCAGGTGATGACTCTGCCTTTTGAGGGTGAAGGCTCAGGTAAGCGATCGCATCTTTAATGTCAGTGAGTAAAAGATCTGCCATCTCTCTCGTAAAACCGCGTTTTACGAGAATACGCTGGAATGCTTTATGGGCGAGTTTCCCGGTGAATGGGTAGGCCGGAACTTGCCATCCGCGCATCCTTAGTCGGTCTGCCAGATCGTACAGAGTAAAGCTATGTGCTGACCCCTCGGCTTGAGTCCAGACTACAGCAGGAATGCCATGCGATGGATCTCCGTCATGAATTATTTCAAAACCATCAACAGTCCCAATCTCTTTTGCGCAGTATTGAGCAATCTCATGAGAACTGCCATGAACGGCTGTATAGCCCGCCCTACCGAATCGCACAAAGTCAAAGTATTGTGCGATGACCTGGCCCGCCGGTCGTGAAAAGTTTATCTGGAAGGTAGGCATGTCGCCTCCCAGATAGCTGACGTGAAAAACAAGTTCTTCCGGTAAGTCAGCAACATCTCTCCACAGCACCCAGCCGACTCCGAGCGGAGCGAGACCAAACTTATGCCCAGAAGCATTGATTGACTTTACCCGCTCGAGCCGAAAGTCCCAAGGCTCGTGGTCTGGAGAGGTGAATGGTGCCAAGAAACCGCCACTTGCTCCATCGACATGGATGGGGATATCAATTCCGGTACGGGCTTGAAAGTCATCCAGTGCACGACTGATACCGGCAACGTCTTCGTAAAGACCATGGTACGTCACACCCATCGTAGGTACCACAAAAATTGTATTTTCATCAACCTGTTCGAGCACAGCATCCGGTGTCATGCAAAGGTCGCCAGGAGACATTTCAATTTCTCGAAGTTCGATGTCCCAGTAGCGAGCGAATTTCTTCCAGCAAATCTGAACACTTCCACATACCATGTTTGGCCGGTTAGTTGGTTTGCCAGCGGCTTCTTGACGGGTTTTCCATCGCCACTTGGCTGCCATGCCGCCAAGCATCGAGGCTTCGCTTGACCCGATTGTCGAGCATCCAACCGGCTTCCCTGGAGCGTGCCAGAGGTCTGCTAGAAGATTGATGCATCGTTGTTCAATTGCAGCTGTCTGGGGATATTCGTCTTTATCAATCAGGTTTTTATCAATCGCCAGATCCATGAGTTTGTGGACTTGGGGACTCTCCCACGTTTGACAAAATGTTGCGAGGTTTTGCTTGCTGTTGCCATCGAGTAGCAACTCTTCACTAAGAATTTGATAAATAATATCTGGGTTGCTTGTGTTGTTGGGGAAGCGATCGTGAGGAAGCGGTTGAGTCAGGAGTGGCGTTATCTCAGCGTCCAAACCGAGTGCTGACGAATGCGGAGTCAACGATTTTGAGGCCATTGGGGATCATCCTTGAGTGAGATTACGTGAGTGTTCGTATCGCAAAACTTTGTTCATGGTACTCAAAGAACGTATTTACGTCCTTACTTTTTTCGAGCCATAGAAGATCTCATTTGTGGTGGTCGGGATGCCACTCGGAATGCTGAGAAATACAATTGATTTTTATTACTGTTTTTCATCATGAGTCTCGAGGTTGATAGTAGAAGCAGGCAGATGCAGAAAAAAATATCTCGAAATCACGGCGTTTTCTGTCGCCGCTTGACCCGGACGCCGTTGCCGACTACCTTTCCGAATCTGGAAAATATGTGCTTGTAATGTGACGCTCTCGTCATGAAGTTTCTATATTTTCCGTCAAAAGCGGTTCCTTTGAGGCTAACCCCCGGGGATTCGTTGCGGTCATTTTTCTTGGGCTGTTTACAAGCTCAAGCCACATTTGCTCGCTTGGTTCGTTGACAATTTGGTTGTGGTAATTGGCATCTTGATAGAATGTCGAAGAGTTATGATGTTTCTCTGATTCATCATTGATTCTTTTGCGTTCTCCCAAGGCAAACAATTTCGTGAGATTCATTATGAATTTCACTAAATTGAAGAGCGAGAAAATAACGTTACAAAAGATGAGCCAGCCAGCTTTGTTGTATTGGTTCATCTGGTTGCGTGATGCCCGAAAAGTTCGCTATGCGAGCATTCGATTCGGGTGGTCAAGCTACCAAGGGCGCATGGGGGATGTCTTGGCATTAGGAGGCTTTGAAGGGCGCGGAAGGCTGCGAAAAGCCTGGGGTAACCGTCAAACAGGTGATGATCCCGGGATTCCCGAACTGGCTGTAACTGAATACATAGGTTGCAGTGGCCAACGCGGAGAACTGAAACATCTAAGTATCCGTAGGAATAGAAAGAAAAATCGATTTCCTGAGTAGCGGCGAGCGAAAGGGAAATAGCCCAAACCGCGGTGGTTTCCACTGCGGGGTTGTAGGGCCCTCCACCGGAGTTACCAAACAATTGGCTAGCAGAACGATCTGGAAAGGTCGTCCACAGAGGGTGACAGACCCGTACGCGAAAGTTAATTGTCTCTGGAGGGTACCCTGAGTAGGTCGAGGCACGTGAAACCTCGACTGAATCTGCGGGGACCATCCCGTAAGGCTAAATACTCCCTAATGACCGATAGTAAACAAGTAGAGCGATCGAAAGATGAGAAGAACCCCTGTTAGGGGAGGAATGTGAACCTGAAACCATGTGCCTACAAGCGGTCGGAGCGCTATGGCCTTTTGGCAATGCGTGACGGCGTGCCTTTTGCATAATGATCCGGCGAGTTACCGTCAGCGGCTCGGTTAAGGCCTTTCGGGCCGAAGCCATAGGGAAACCGAGTCTGAATAGGGCGACTATTGGTCGTTGGTGGTAGACGCGAAACTGCACGAACTACCCATGAGCAGGTTGAATCGCGGGTAAAACCGCGTGGAGGACCGAACCCACTTGGGTTGAAAACCGAGGGGATGACTTGTGGGGAGGAGTGAAAGTCTAATCAAGCGCAGAGATAGCTCGTTCTCTCCGAAATAGCTTTAGGGCTAGCCTCGGGCAATAGATAGTGGGGGTAGAGAGACTGAATTGGATGGGGGCCCTTCCCGGGTACCTCACCGAACCAAACTCCGAATACCATTATCCGTACCCCGGGAGTCAGTCCGCGAGGGATAAGCTTCGCGGTCGAGAGGGAAACAACCCAGACCACCTGCTAAGGTCCCCAAGTAAAACTCAGTCACTAAGGAAGTGATTTTGCTATGACAGCCAGGATGTTGGCTTAGAAGCAGCCACCATTTAAAAAGTGCGTAACAGCTTACTGGTCGAGCAATTTTGCGCCGATAATGAACGGGAGTTAAGTTTTACACCGAAGCAGTGGGATCCACTTTGTGGATCGGTAGGAGAGCGCTGTACGTCAGATACAAGTCGCACCGAAAGGAGCGATGGTGGGGCGTACAGGTGATTATGCCGGAATGAGTAACGATAAAGCAGGTGAGAATCCTGCTCGCCGAAAGCCTAAGGTTTCCTGGGGAAGGTAAATCCGCCCAGGGTTAGCCGGTTCCTTAGTCGAGGCCGAAAGGCGTAGACGATGGATAGCAGGTCAACATTCCTGCGCCACATGCCGGACTGATGGAGGGACGGCGTCTGAAAGGTGAGGGGACGGATAGAAATGTCCCTCGCCTGTGTGGAGGGTAGCTGTAGGCAAATCCGCAGCGATATCCTGAAGCATGGGACAAAGACGTTTATGTTTCGATAGTCATCCGAAAGACGTCCAAGAAAAGCTTCTAGGGTTGATGGCATGTGACCGTACTAAAACTGACACAGGTAGGCGGGACGAGAAGTCCTAGGCGCTCGGGAGAACACTGGTTAAGGAACTCTGCAAAATGGCCCCGTAAGTTCGCGATAAGGGGTGCCCTCTTTGGTTTACGCTGAGGAGGGTCACAGTAAATCGGCATCAGCGACTGTTTATCAAAAACACAGGACTCTGCTAACTCGCAAGAGGATGTATAGAGTCTGACGCCTGCCCGGTGCTGGTAGGTTAAGGAAGAGGGTTAGCCGTAAGGTGAAGCCCGCGACCGAAGCCCCAGTAAACGGCGGCCGTAACTATGACGGTCCTAAGGTAGCGAAGTTCCTTGTCGGGTAAGTTCCGACCTGCATGAAAGGCGTAACGACTGATGCACTGTCTCAACCAGTGACCCGGTGAAATTGTAGCCGTGGTGAAGATGCCACGTACCCGCAGTATGACGGAAAGACCCCGTGAACCTTTACTGTAGGCTGATATTGGTCTTGGACGTGTTCTGTGTAGGATAGGTGGGAGGCTTTGAAGCAGTGACGCTAGTCATTGTGGAGCCAACGTTGAAATACCACCCTGGATTCGTTTGAGTTCTAACGCTGATTCCCGTGAATCCGGGCAGCGGACAGTTTCAGTTGGGCAGTTTGACTGGGGCGGTCTCCTCCCAAAGAGTAACGGAGGAGTTCAAAGGTACCCTCAGCCTGGTTGGCAATCAGGCATTGAGCGCAAAGGTAGAAGGGTGCTTGACTGCGAGACTCATAAGTCGAGCAGATACGAAAGTAGGACTTAGTGATCCGGTGGTTCTGAATGGAAGGGCCATCGCTCATCAGATAAAAGGTACTCCGGGGATAACAGGCTTATCGCTTCCGAGCGTCCATAGCGGCGAAGCGGTTTGGCACCTCGATGTCGGCTCATCACATCCTGGGGGTGGAGAAGCTCCCAAGGGTTTGGCTGTTCGCCAATGAAAGTGGTACGTGAGCTGGGTTCAGACCGTCGTGAGACAGGTCGGTCCCTATCTGCTGTGGGCGTACGAAACTTGCGAGGATTCTTCTTTAGTACGAGAGGATTTGGAAGGACGTTCCTCTGGTGTACCAGTTGTCGCGCTAGCGGCACGGCTGGATAGCTAAGAACGGAAAGGATAAACGCTGAAAGCATATAAGCGTGAAGCCCGCCTCAAGATCAGGTTTCGTAGGGTTTAACCCGAAAGTCCCCTGAAAGACGATCAGGTTAATAGGCCGGATGTGTACGTGCAGTAATGCACTCAGCTAACCGGTACTAACGGACGATTGCTTGACCACTCGTATCGAGTGCTCACTCTATTGCTCTCGTGCAAAAGCATGAGAGTGTCAATTACCACAACATCTTCGCCGTGAAAGCGGTGATGCAATATTTTCCGGTGAACATATTTGAAAGGTCACACCCGTTCCCATCCCGAACACGGTAGTTAAGCTTTCAAAGCCGATGGTAGTGCCAAAAGTGCGAGAGTAGGTATTGCCGGAAATTTTTTACGAACCCCTTGGGCGCCTTTTGGTACCCAAGGGGTTTTTGCTTCTTATAGTCCGTTAATATGTTGATGGATTAGTTGTTCAATAAATTCAACCGGCAGTCCAACAACGTTGTTGGCAGATCCCTTCAGCAAATGGAGTGGTAACAGTTTATCTTGAAAACCGCATGCGCCTGCCTTGCCACGCCATTCGTTGGTTGCCATGTACGAGTCAATCGCTTCTTGGTTGAGTGGGTCCATGAAAACCGAACTCGACGCACAGCCCTCTACTATTGAGTGCCGCAGCTGTTTCTCGTCTGCTTTGTTTTTACTAAGAGTTTCTGGAAACCAGATGCTCACGCCGGTAAAAACATTGTGTTTTTTTCCAGAAAGTGTTTCTATCATCCGTTGAGCATCATGAGCATCGCTTGGTTTACCCAGTATCGAGTCCCCGATTTCACCAACAGTATCGCATGCAAGAATAGCTCGTTTATCAGATCGAGACAGGGAGCTCGCTACCGCAGAGGCTTTGACACGTGCCAAACGAGTTACAAAATCACATACGGTTTCACTAGGCTGGCGTGGTAATGCCGATGCTTCAGCCTGCTCAGGAGGAGGAATAATAGCAATCTCCCAGCCAGCAGAAATTGCCAGTTCACGGCGACGGCTAGATTGGCTTGCTAGGATCAGGCGGAGTGGCAAACGACGTGTCATGACCGGGTGGCTCGTGGAACGACTAGGCGATCAATTAAAGTAAACATATGAAGATTCTCTTTGATGATTCAGAAATCATTGTTCTTGACAAGCCTGTTGGCCTTGCGACGGCCAACAGCCCGAGGGGAGAGAATAGCCTTTATGTGGAACTCACAGAAAGGTTCGGGGCAGGGTGTTTTGTCGGGATTGTGAGCAGATTAGACAAACCTGTGTCAGGTGTAGTTATTTTTGGTAAGAATAAATCAGCCACAGCCAATTTAGCTGAGCAGTTTCGTTACCGAACGGTTAAAAAAGACTATGTTGCAATTGTCGAAAGACGCTTTCCCTCGGCCCTTGGACAATGGGTGACTTGGCAGGATCGTATTTACTGGGACGATTCGTCGCGTCGTGCTGTTATCGATGGCTTAAGAAGTCAGAGTGGCACCCTAACAGAATCGCAAAACGAGGAGTCGAAGAGCGATTCTGCAGAAACTTCAGCACGTGTAGTCAAACGGGCAGGAGAAGTTTCGCTTGTTGAGTTACAGCCAAAAACCGGTCGACGACATCAACTGCGTGCCCAGTTAGCTTTTCGAGGATGTCCTATTGTCGGTGACCGGATGTACGGCAGTCGGCTTCCATTGAGTTTCGAAGATGAACGGGCTGTAGCTCTTCATGCTCGGAAGCTTACGATTGAACACCCGAAGACGGGCCGTGAGACAGCATTTGAAGCGCAGATACCGAAACTCTGGACGTTGCGTTATGAGTTCCTGTTCTAAAAAAATCATGCGGTAACCGAGGGGGGTGATGGCTCCTGTATCAGATTTTATTAGAATCTAACGTTCCGTTATCTGAAGCACCGGAAAAAGGTCAGATTGTCCTTTGCTTCAACTTCAAAAATAATCTGTAGGGCTGCCAGCTGATTTGGTAGTTTCTTTAAACAAGAATTAAGTGCTTCTCCATTTCATTTTCTCGGTCAGTGGTTTTATAGCTATCATTTGTTATGCCTCATGAAACTTCCTTGATTCAACGCTTTCGTCAAGCGGTACTTGATGCGGGATCATTAGAAAAATCAGTACTCAACGCTGCAGAGTCGTCAGTTCGAACATCTCCTGGGATAAACGCGTCTGATGAAACTGCAATCATTCGTGCGACGCTTAACTCACTCATAGCAAAAGGCCATTTCAGTGAGGCCGATGCTGCAGGTGTCGTTGAGGCAATATTCACGAAACTTGACTTATTTCGTGAAGCATCGCTAGCAAGCGGTCTTGGTGTGAACTTGCAGATAATCGATGATGCAGAACGTGTTGTACGATCGTTGCCTGAGAATAAATCAGCTGATGAAGCGGTAATTGCAAAAGCCGTAGCTGATCTCCTTGTTGAGCAGGAACTTCTTACACAGTTTCAGGCATCTCAGCTTCTCATGGGCCGGAAAAAATTTCAGTTAGGGCATTACCGAATTCTTTCACAAATCGGCAAGGGTGGGATGGGGCTCGTGTTTCTTGCGGAACATGAACTCATGGGTCGAAAAGTAGCAATCAAGGTGTTGCCGCGTAAGAAGGTGACGGATCAGTCTGAAGAGGCTTTTCGTCGTGAGATACGTATGCTCGGTCGCCTTGATCATGTGAACCTGGTTCGGGCGATCGATGCTGGATTTGATGGCAATGTGTTTTATATGGTTACAGAGTTTATCGATGGCCTTGATCTCAACCGTTTTGTCAAGAAGTATGGGTGTTTGACTGACGATGTTGCTGCATCGATTATCTCACAAACAGCGCGGGCTCTAGGGTATGCGCACGCAAACAAAATCATACATCGTGACGTCAAGCCTGGGAACATTTTCGTTGGTTCTGATGGCTGCGTGAAACTTCTTGACCTTGGCCTGGCTCGATCGGAGGCAGAGGGGGAGGCCAGTTCATACAGCGGTGTAGTTGGCACAATTGATTACATTTCACCAGAACAGTTGGATAGAAAAAGTGCAGAAGCAGTCGGTCCACCCGCTGACGTGTATGGTCTCGGCTGTACGCTCTACTACACAGTGACGGGGAAGCCGCCATACTCTGGAGGAGATCGTGGGGATAAAGCACGGCGTCATCTCGACCCAAAGTCGATCAGTAAACGTGAAATTCAAGCAAATGCGAAGCACAGTAGTCCTGGTTTTTGTGATGTGCTTCACGGCATGCTCTTAAAGGAGCCGAGCGATAGGTACCAGTCCATGGACGAGATAATCGATGCACTTGGTAACTGGCTTCCACCGAATCCACAGCAGACAGTCATGAATTGGATGGGCTCATCACCTGAGGCTCATTCTCATGATGAATGGGTGCTCTCTGGAGAGGATATTCTTGAAGAGATCAATGAAGATAATGTTTTTGAGCAACCAGGACGTGGTCTTGAGCATAGCCAATCAAAAGTTCCTGCGGAGTTGATACAACTTGTAGTATGGTCTTTTGTCGTTGCCTTCGTTGTTGGTCTGTCATTTGCCGGTGTCGAGTTTTCATTCGGTGAAGGCTTGAGTTATCGCTCATTACTTGTCGGCCTTGTTGGCTTTGTGCTGGCTGGAGGCGTTCAGGCTCTTTGGCGAGCAATGAAATCAAGCGGATAACGAGTTCTTCCCATTAGGGTTTGGTAAAGATGACTTAAACGGACAGGATGTCTGCTAAAGCTTCTTTAATGAACGGGAATTGATATGCAAATCCTGTCTCGAGAGCGACTTGTGGTATGACTTTTTGGGAGGCGAAAAGTACTTTGGCGAATTCACCAAAAAGCAGTCGTAGCCCTAGGTACGGTGCAGGCATAAAAGCGGGTCGTTTCACTTGTGCCGCAAGTGCTTTTGTAAATTCACTATTCCGCACTGGATTGGGCGCAACGGCATTCAATGGCCCGTTGATCGAAGAGGTTTCGCTAGCGTGTGTATAGAGTCGTGCTAGATCCGCAACGTGTATCCATGGCATCCACTGCCGTCCGTTGCCAAGCGGGCCACCAGCGCCTAGCTTGAAAGGGGTTAGCATTTTGGCTAGCGCTCCACCACCAGCCCCGAGAACTATCCCGGTACGCATCGTAACAACGCGGATATCTTGTTCACGCGCATTATCTGCTTCTCGTTCCCAAGCAATGCATACATCAGCGAGGAAGTCATCGCCGGGTAATGACGATTCGGTCAAATCTTCATCGCCTCGATCACCGTAGTAGCCAACTGCGCTGCTTGAAATAAGTGTTTTAACAGTAGCTTTATTTTGTGTGATGCCAGTAACAAGGTTTTTTGTTCCGAGTACACGACTGTCTCTTATTCTGGCTTTCTGTGCAGCTGTCCAGCGCCCTTCAGCAACGGACTCACCAGCAAGATGGAAAACACAGTCAACGCCATCAAAAGCCTGAGGTGGTGGTGGTCCTTCCAGTGGATTCCAACCGATAACGTCTCCAGCAAGATGGCCAAATTTTTCAGTTGTCCGTTCAGGATTTCGGGTGAGCAACGTTGGTTTGTCAAGGAGTCGCAAGAGGCGTGGGCCGACAAAGCCAGTGCCACCGGTAACAAGAGCTTTCATTGAAGAGACCTGCCTTTGTGGTATCTAGGTTCCAATACTTCACGTATCATAGTCGCCCGATCGCGGAAAGTTAGGCGTATTTGCCATTTTGTTGACAGTAACAAACAGCCGCGAAATGGAACACTTCTCAGCCAGCCGGAAAGTTGGCTTCGTTTGAGAGGCTGTTTAGGAAAACTCGTGCTTTCCCGTATTCACTAGCTGGGTAGTCCTTTACATGTTCTTTAAGGACCTCCATGAACTTATTGACTGTCTTACGGATAGCTTGAAACTCTTGAAGCTGAAGTCCACTTCCAGATGAAGCACGTCCAGCAAAAAGTGAATCGAGTTCCGAACGATAAGGAGTAAAGATGCTGTCCTGAAGAACGAGAGGGTATTGAATATGACCGGTGACCGGATCAAGTTGGGTAGAACTCAGGCGAGGAGGTGCGACTGATTTTGCAAGCCGAATTGCATCTTCGTGAGAGATCCGTGCGGGAGCCTCTTCAGCACGTGCCTGTCGATTCGTCTTTCGCATATCGAAATAGGTTTCAGTCCATTTCTTCCGGTTGTCAATTAGTTGAGACTGCGCTGACTGGTAATTCTTGGCAGCTTCTGAGTTCTGTAAGTTTTGATAACCCTGAGCTCTCATCATAGACGCCATTCCATAGTCTGCGCCCTGTTGCGCGGTCGATGCAAAATTGCCTCCGCCCCACCCTCGTCGGCCCATGCCACCCATCTGTGCTGTGAGTGGTAGAACCAAAGTGCCCCAGCAAAGGATCCCATATAGAAAACCACGTTTTTTCAGACATGATGGCAACAGCAGCATGGTTCGAAACTTCATGTATATGGACCTCGGTGAATAATCAGTCAAATATTGATTAAATCGTAGCAGTATAGTTTCAGCGAAAATCTGTTGAAGTTAGTATACTTCGAAGATTGAAATCTCGCGATGTGAGTTCTTTGCGGGAAACATGACGTTGTTTTTAGGCGCTGAATGAAGGTGTCGTTGAAGTGCTTCTGGAAAAATGAAAACCCACGCAAATCGGAATAACATTATGGATTCTTTTCGGATTCTTGGCTCTTTATGGGCTTTTTTGGTCATGTTCAGTTTTACTTCTGGCTGCTCTCAACCCAAACAAGAATCAGATACGACTCCTGTCATTCGAACTGATGTAGTTGAGGGGAACGACGTTGTTGCCACCCAAAAGGTTGCGACCTCCCCGGGAACCAAAGATATGAGTACCACCTCCGATGAGCCGGTTGATGTTGAAGAAGATGCAGATGGTTCACAGGAAGCGGCGATATTGTCGGCGGAAGGCAAGCCAGCTGCCGCTTCATCGTCAACTGAACAAATTGAAACACGTCCGCTGAACATAAATCAACTTCGTGAGCAGCTTTCGGCCGCAACAAACCCAGATGCTGTCGTTAAAGCAACTGATGCAATCGGCAGGCTTCGAGGGCAGGGGCGAGCAGCTTTACCTGACTTGCTCAAGTTGACAGCAGACGCTGATCCAATAGTACGGTGGCACGCTGCCCGTTCGATTGGCCTCATTGGTGAAGATGCAGTTTCATCTATTCCTACACTTCTCGCATTGCTGCAAGATGCCGACCCAGTCGTTGCCACACAGGCAGCAGCAGCAATTGGCCATATACGGGCAGACGATGATCTCAAGAATCTTTCTGATGCGGACAAGGATTTATATGCAGATGCGGTAACGCAGCTCGTTGGAGCACTTGTTCATAACGATGCTCGCGTCCGCCGTGCATGTTTGCGTTCACTTCGTACGCTTGATCCATCTGCAGACCAGCTCATGCCGGTTGTGGATACTGTTTTTGCTTCACAGGATCCTGCCGTCATACTACCTGCATTGCAAAGTATCGCTGATATGGGATCAGAGGCGGTACCATTTTTGGTGGAGCGACTCAAGCTTCCTCAAGGACGGTTTTGGGCAAGTGTTGCTATTACTGAGATTGGTCCGGGTGCTGCAGGTGCCACGCAAGCACTCATTGAAGCTTTGCCAGAGAGTGGTTTAGACGAGCAACTTCACGAGGTGTTCGCGTTGGCTGCAATAGGTGAGGGCGCCCAAGACGCAGGGGAAGCACTGGTTCAATTATACGGTGATGGAGATTCGTCGCTACACGGTCCAATCCTTTATGCAATCGGAAAGTTGAAATATAAAGAGGCCGAGTCGTTTCTCTCGCAAACGGTGGCTAAGGAGTCGCCGCTCTCTGCTACGGCAGCCTGGGCTCTAGCCAAGATTAACCCAGATGAGTCCGTGCTGGTTGAAGATGCGGTGGAAAGGATGAGGGCTCAGTGCCAAAGTGAAAGTGTTTTTGAGCAAGCAGCGGCAGTTTCAGCTTTGTCAGACTTGTCTCCTTATTTGGATGCAACACAGCGGCAAAATTTGGGAGCCTTCCTCGGGGGCATGTTGGCGAATGCATCAGAGCCGGTTCAAGAAGCAGCAGCAGCAGCACTTGTTAGGCTTGGCAGCGACGCTGTTCCAGCACTTGTTTCTCTCTTGAAAGATAACGAAACGCAACTTATTGCTCTTGGGATTGTCTCGGCAATAGGTGAATCTGCAGCCGAAGCAGTCCCTCATATTGTTGGATTACTTGATTTAAAAAACGACGAGATTCTTCATGAGGCCATTCTTGCCCTTGCTGCAATAGGTTCTGCATCGTCTATTGCCTCGGACAGACTCGTCACAATCCTTGATGAATCAGTGCAAAATCAGAGTGAAGTAGAATCTCGACTGCATTACGCTGTTGCGTATTGTCTCGGACGCATTGGCTCTCCTGCTGCTAGGAAGGCCCTTCCGCTTTTGAAGGAACTGAGTGGTTCCTCAGATCCCATGCAGGCAACCGTTGCGATTTGGGCAGTTCTGCAAATCACTCCAGATGATGAAGAGCAATTTAAAAATGCAGTTCCCCTACTCACAGAAGCATTGAGTTCAGACGTGCAGGCGGTTCGTCTTGAGGCGACAATAGCACTAGGTGATTTAGGTCCGTCGGCAAGGGATGCTGTACCTGCTATCGAACTTGTAAGTGAGGATGATCCAGTTCGGACGATCCGTTTGGCGGCACAACAGGCACTTGAGAAAATTCAAGCTAATTAATTGAAGCTACGGCCAAAATACCATCTATGGGTCTGGCTGACCGTTCTAATCGTACTGGTTGGCACGTAGTCAAGAAATGATCCAACTTTCGTCGATATCACCCTTATCAGGCTTTCGTCGATTCACATTTAAGAGTGATTTTGGCGTCACCTGTCTCGTGATCTCTCGTTGCGTCAATTATGGTTGAAGTAAATGGGTCGGATAGGAATATTTAAAAAACTGTGGCTTCTTCGATGTTCTCGTTCCGTGGGAGAGAGACCCCTTATCCGTAGCATACTCGAAAGGCGGCCGAAGAAGATTCTGGAGCTCGGTCTTGGTGAACTGTCCCGTACTCCAAATATGCTTTCCCTCGCGTCACAAGTTTCTGATGATTCGATTCACTATGTTGGTCTTGATCGTTTTGAAGCAAGGCGGCCGGAAGACCCTCCTGGCGTGACGCTCAAGGAAGCTCACAGCTGTTTGAGAAACTTTGGGCGAATACAGCTTGTTCCAGGCAATCCAGATTCGGCACTTGCACGTCTTTGTAATCACCTCGGCGGGTTTGATCTCATTTTAGTTTCTGCAGATGTCGATGCGGAAACTGTGTCTCGTTGCTGGTTTTTTTTACAGCGTTTAACCCAATCGCACACGGTTGTCCTTCAAGAAGTAAGCAAAGATGCGTGGGAACCAGTAGGTCATCAATACATTGATGACCGAGCAAGTCAGCAGATTCTTCGCAAGGTTGGTTAGCCTGTAGCTGCGTGCATACAGTGGCTTAGGGTCTCCTAGTAGCGGCAGCCCTCGCTCCCGGCTACATTAAAGGTTTCGTTTTGCTCCTCAATAGTAGTTGAAGTATGCCAAGTCCTAAAACACTTCTTGACAAAATCTGGGACAATCACATTGTCTGTACGCCGGCTGGTGAGAATCCGTTGCTTTATATTGACCGTCACCTCGTTCATGAGGTAACCAGTCCGCAAGCATTTGAAGGGCTGCGGCTGGCAAGTCGTCGTGTCCGAAGGCCTGAGGCGACTTTTGCAACACCTGACCATAATGTGCCAACAACTGATCGTCGATTGCCAATTGCGGATCCAATTTCGAAGCAACAGATTGATACGCTGCGGAATAATTGTGAAGAATTTGGTGTTCGACTTTTTGATCTTGGTGATGCAGATCAAGGTATTGTGCATGTTATTGGTCCCGAATTAGGTATTACTCAACCCGGAATGACAATCGTTTGTGGTGACAGCCATACTGCAACACATGGGGCTTTGGGGGCGCTTGCCTTTGGTATTGGCACAAGTGAGGTAGAGCATGTTCTGGCAACGCAGACATTACGACAAGTGAAACCAAAATCATTGGAAGTACGAGTGCAGGGGCACTTGCCCAATGGTGTGACTGCAAAAGACCTTGTGCTTTACATTATTGGCAAGTTGACAACCGAGGGAGGGACTGGTTACGTCATCGAATACACAGGTGACTGTATTCGTGGGTTTGGGATGGAGCAGCGAATGACAGTGTGTAATATGTCAATCGAGGCTGGTGCCCGCGCAGGTATGATTGCACCTGACGCAGTAACCTTTGATTATCTGCGTGGTCGCGACTTTGCGCCAAAAGACTTTGAGAAAGCTGTTCAGGAATGGCAAAAACTTCCCTCCGATGAAGGTGCAACGTACGACCGAGTGGAGGTGTTTGATTCTGCCGATATCGTGCCACAAGTCACCTGGGGAACGAATCCAGCTCAGGTTGTAGGTGTTGATGCAGCTGTTCCGGATATTAATGAGTTAAGTGATCCCAATGAACGAACATCGGGAGAAAGCGCGCTCGAGTACATGGGTCTTTCTTCGGGCACTAAAATAACAGATATAACTCTAGAGCGAGTTTTCATTGGATCGTGTACCAATAGCCGAATCGAGGATTTGCGTGCAGCTGCTGATGTCGTTCGTGGGTACCGTGTTTCGGGAAATGTGCACGCCATGGTTGTGCCTGGTAGTGGTCGGGTGAAGCGTCAGGCTGAGGAGGAAGGGCTTGATAGCGTCTTCACAGGTGCTGGATTCGAGTGGCGTGAAGCAGGTTGTAGCATGTGTCTTGGAATGAATCCTGACACGCTCTCGCCGGGCCAACGATGCGCCTCGACCAGTAACCGCAATTTCGAGGGTAGGCAAGGAAAGGGAGGTCGCACCCACCTTGTTTCACCGGCAATGGCAGCAGCCGCCGCAGTTGAGGGGCATTTTGTGGATATCCGAGAATGGAAATACCAATAACGCAGCAGATAAACTTGGTCTCTTAATCGGAAGGATTTTTCGTGCAGTCGTTTACTTTACATTCAGGTGTTGTGGTTGCAATGGACCGTGCAAATGTTGACACGGATCAAATAATTCCTAAGCAGTTTTTGAAGCGGATTGAGCGCACTGGTTTTGGTCAGTTTTTGTTTAATGACTGGAGGTTTTTGGAAGACGGTACGCTGAACCCACAGTTCGAACTCAATTGTCCCGAAGCAGAGGGAGCCACAGTTCTTCTTGCCAGGCGTAATTTTGGGTGTGGTTCGAGTCGAGAGCATGCTCCTTGGGCTTTGGCTGATTACGGATTTCGATGTATTATCGCACCTACGTTCGCAGATATTTTCTACTCTAACTGTTTTTCTAATGGCATCTTGCCTATTCGGCTCTCGGAAAAAGATGTTGAAGAGTTATTTGGGCTAGTAGAGGCGGCGACAAACGGTACTGCAGGGAAGTGTGAATTGAGAATTGACCTCAACGAATGCACGCTTTCTGATGGCGATGGTTTTCAGCGGCAATTCGAAGTAGAGCCATTTCTGAGGCGCATGCTTCTTGAGGGTCTTGATAACATTTCTTTGTCATTGCAGCACACAGACCAAATCAGTGCCTGGGAAAAAGCACATGGACTGCCTCCTGCGGTTTCTGGCTAAGAAAATTAAGTTGATTGACACGATTAGGATTTCGGATATTTACTGAGGGGCTGATCCCGAATGATGCATTCGCGACGTCAAAAAATTGAGGCCATGTTGCAAGATGAGCCTGATGATGTTTTTCTTCGCTACAGTTTGGCGCTTCTTATGGAGGCGGATGGTGAATGGGAGGCCTCGCTTGACATCCTGCAAGAACTTGCGAGAGGTGCCCCACCGTATGTGCCTGCGTACCAAATGGCGGCCCAGCACCTTATCAAATATGGAAAACCCGACGATGCTCGTCGAGCACTTCGCGAAGGAATTGAAGAAGCCCGTCGCCAAGATCTTACTCATGCTGCCGGTGAGATGTCAGAATTACTCGTCTCTATTGGTGACGCGTAAGCCTCACTAGCCGGTTGTTTCCTCAAATACTGGCACGGGCACTGGCTCTGCAGCTTCCGATCCTTTGGTGATAACAAAGCCCATCTCTTTAATCATCTTATAATCGGCCTCTGGCAATTGTCCTTCTGTAGTAAGATAGTCGCCAACAAAAATGGAATTGGCGGCATATAAACCGAGGGGTTGAAGGCTTCCAAGATGAATCTCTCTGCCACCAGCAATCCGAATTTCGGCAGCAGGGTTTACTAGTCTCATCATTGCGAGTCCCCGTAAGCAGTCACGAGGTGAGATATTATTGATTCCCTCGAGGGGTGTTCCGTCAATTGAGTTTAAAAAATTGAGAGGAATAGACTCGACATTCATTTCTCGAAGAGCAAATGCCATATCAATGAGATCATCAGGAGTCTCACCCATTCCCATGATGCCACCACTGCAGAGTTGGAGGCCGGCTGAGCGACATGCTTCCAGGGTTGCGACACGATCGGCGTATGTATGTGTGCTACATACTTCTTCGTAGTGTCTTTCGCTTGTATTAAGATTGTGATTGACCTTATCAACTCCGGCAGCGGCAAGTTTCTTAGCCTGGTCAGGTGTTAATAAGCCAAGGCACGCGCACACGTTAAGGCTGTACTTTTCCTTAATTTGAGGGACGATAGAGCAAACAAAATCTACCTCACGTTCTGATGGACCTCGGGCTGAGATAACGATGCAGAATGTTTTGGACTGACGCTCACTCGCGAGGCGGGCCGCTTCAAGGAGCTTCGGCACTGATAATAAGTTGTATCGAGGGATTTCGGCATCAGACACTTTTGACTGCGAGCAATATCCGCAGTCCTCTGGGCAGAGCCCGCTTTTTGCATTCATGAGAAAGAAAAGCTGGACGGTGTTGCCAAAAAAATGACGTCGTACCCGATATGTTGCGGCAAGCAGGTCGAGGAGTTCTTCATCTGAAGAATGCAGGATTGAACGAGCCTCTTCTTTTTCAAGAAGACGGTCCGCGAGCACCCCGGTTGCCATATTGTGCCAGCGTGAAGCGGAGTTTGTTTCAAAGCTACCTGTCATGAGATTCCTTTCCATAGCCTAGAGCATGTGCAGGATAGTAACCCGTACGCACGTAATCAGAAAGGGACTTTTATTGGATTCCTAGTATTCTCCCTTTTCCCTACCCTAACGATTGACCGCCCACAGTCAATTAGCGGGTCCGGAATGCCGCCTGTGGGCAAGTGTCTTCAGATCCACTCGAAGGGATTCGTTGTGTGTATTTTCTGGCTAACTGTAATAGGAGATGCGTCAAACAATTTTAGAAAACGCCCCAGTTCTTGCATCAGGCTACTGGAAATATGTGGTCGAGCTGCCGGTGAACTGTCTATCTTGAGCCGTATTTAGACCTGTACAAAGATCGAAAATGCTGATCACTTGCACTAGTGAGATCCTCATTGAAACAGAATGTAAAATGAGATCATGATTGAGAAGACAGGTGGTCTGTGCAGAGATGGATGCAGGATGGGCTGATGTTTTATGACGAATGAGAATTGTCATATAATGCTGCTCTTGACGAAACGAGCCGTTGCCTTCGTTGAGATTTTGGCAAGGTGGCGAGTTGACCGTGAAATTGCAACTGGCGATCATCAATACAATTGAGAAGCGGCTCCACTAATTCATTCTGTTCGTTTACGCAGTTTTCGAATTGCTCGCAATCACTGAACAGTTCATCAATCGCTTCAACAGTAAGAGCACGAACGATGCATCGGTTGTTGCTGACATTTATTTCATAGTTTTCGGATACAGGTTGCTTGCAATCAAACGTCTTGAGATGATTGAGTTGATGGCCAATGGTTTTCAGGGGAGTGCTGTGTGGTTTGTTTGCCATTTGTGTCAATTCTCCATGTGTAGCACACTGGTGCTCATATGAACTGTGCCTCTTGCTTTCCATAAATGGAAAACGAGTCTGGTGAAGGAGGTATGCAGATAGCGTGCCAATCTGAAGACAAAAATGAAGATGCTGGAGTAGGCATCATCATCGTTCTAATCAACCCACCTTAACGTCCGTGAGGCTGGAGTACTTGTACGGCCTCTCTATTTTGACCCAATAGAAGCGGTTCATTGAAATGTTTTTTGAAAATTTTTCAAAAAACATTTCAATCGCAGGAGCTTTAGCAACCCCTGTTTTCACGCGGCGAGTTTCGATGCGTCGATTCTGATCGCCCCGACGTACTTGGCCCAGGCGCCTGCTTCTCGTGCATTTTGTCTCGCAACTCAGCAGCCAACTCATAGTTTTCAGACTTGACGGCTTCCGCAAGTTGCTCATCAAGGGTGTCGCCTATTTCGAACCGTTTACGAACGCTTTCCCGCATATCCCGAAGACGCACAACAAGTTCATCATTTTCAAATTGGTCTTCTGCGTCATATTGAAGAAATAAGTCATGAAAGGCTTCGAGCCCTTTATTAACCTCAGCTATAGCAAGTTCGGGTCCATCATCATCCAGAGCAGCGAGAGCACTTGCCTGCACGCGGTGAAAGAGCACAAACGGTCTATATTGCTCGTGAGAAAGAATCCACTCCTCATCGGGTGAATGTTCTCGAACAAAATCCATGAAAGCAAGACTGTGGTCGGCGTCTTTCGCAGCCTTCCCGTATTCTCTCAGTGACAGCCAGCAAAGTCGTCGGTGATAGTACTGGACGAATTCACGGTCCGCTTCCGCGCATTGATCTTGGGAAAGTTCAAATTCTTCACCGTCTCGTACAACTTCACTCACAAGATAATCAAAATAGGTTTCTGCTCCATGTGGCCGTGTGCCATCGGGACGAAGTTTGGTCTCCATTTGTAGGAGCCCCATGTCAACCCGCATCTGCAGAAGTTCTCTGCCATCATCTGCCTTTACTCGGCGTGCGTTCACTTCGCCAGGAACATAGTCCCAGCCCTCGAGTGCAGAATCAATATCTTGCGGTGATGACATAATAAATATCTCTAATAAAACTATTTATGATGGTACGTCATGACATCGTAATCACAACAGATTGATTTTCTAATAAATAGTTGAGCGTTCCAATAGAAGTATAACATTTGTCGGTGAATTGTCGGTTTGAAATGTCCTAGTCCATTATTTTTCGCCTAAGTTTTTTTGTTGCACTTCGATGCTTCTTTTTCTCGAGACGCCTGGTTTTTGATGCACGAGTTGGTTGGGTTGCGCGACGAGTTTTTGGAAGACTGAGTGATTTTGTGAGTAAGGCGGAGAGTTTTGCGAGGCAGTCATTAACATTGCGATTTTGTTCTCTGAACCTCTGGCTTGTGAGGATTAACTCGCCGGCTGTCGTTACACGGTTGCCGGCTTCGGAACGGAGTCGCTGGGCAACTGCTGGCGAAAGGAAATTAGAATGTTGAATATCAATGCGAAGTTCCGCGCGTGAATTCGTTTTGTTGACGTGCTGACCCCCTGGTCCTTGGCTGCGTGAGAATTGCCAGTGGATTGCATGAGCGGGAATAACAGTCTTACCGATGCGGATTGATTTTTCGTTACGATGCATTGAAATTTTTATTATTTTGTTGACATATTTAGGGCAGCGGTTTCGATCGATTCAGTTTGCTTGGTTGATTCAGGATAAGTAAAGGACATCAGATGATGTTATCAAGAGGAAGTGTAACGTGCCTGGTCACTGCTCTGGTGTGTGGCAGTTTATGTAGGATCGGATTCTCTCAGGGTAGTCCTAGTAGCAGCAAGCCGAGCATAAGTGAGCAGCGATCGTTGTGGTCGAGGCCAGGTGAAGACTGGCCATTGTTTTTGGGGCCTACTGGCAATGGGCGGAGTGAACTGCGTGGTCTTGTCGTGCCATGGGTAAAGACGGGGCCTGAAGTGTGTTGGGCAATCGAACTTGGTGAGGGGTATTGTGGTCCCTCTGTTTCAAAAGGTCGCGTGTTTGTTTTTGATCGGTTGGTTGGTGAGGAAAGACTACGATGTATTGAAGCAGAAACGGGTCACTTGCTGTGGGAGAAAACAACTCCAACGGGCTATGTCGATATGTTCGGTTACGATGGTGGTCCACGGGCATCGCCAGTAGTCTGTGATGATTGTGTGATTACTTACGGTGTAGAGGGCTTGCTGGCATGCCGGCGGTTACGTGATGGAGCACTCAAGTGGAAAGTTGAGACAGGAAAAGAGTTCCACGTTGTCCCAAATTTCTTTGGTGTGGGCGCGTCACCTGTTGTCTATAAGAAAGCATCAGGGTTGCAGGGCAAACTTGTTATTGCTCAGGTTGGTGGAAGTGCCCCTGGTGAAACTCCAGCAAACCCGCAGAGGCTTGATCTCGTGAAGGGCCTTGATAGTGGTTTAGTTGCGTTTGATATTGACAATGGAAGAGAAGTCTGGCGGACAAGTAGTGAGTTGGCGAGTTATAGTACTCCGTTGTTACATTCCTTTGGGAAAGAAGTTCGGCTCCTAGCCTGGATGCGCGATCATTTGCTACTGATTGATCCTGAAACCGGGGATGTGAAAGATTCATTTTTTTGGCGGGCAAAAGAACTGTTTAGCGTTGTTGCTGCCACCCCAGTCGTTCGTGATGTCGAGGTACTCCTGTCTGAAACGTACGGCCCGGGGAGTGTGCTCCTTGGTGTTGAAAATGATTCGTTTATAGAACGTCGGCATGATCCTCCTCGTAGCCGTCACAGGAATTCATTGCGGTGCCATTGGGCAACTCCAGTGCTGCACAAGGGCTGTCTCTATGGTACGACCGGCCGAAATTCCGGTGATGCATTGTTCGCTTGTGCTGATTGGAAGACGGGAGAGTTGTATTGGGTTGAGCCGGGCCTTGGCCGAGCAGGTTGTGTGCTTGTTAACGACATGTTGATTGTTCTGAGTGAGTTTGGTGAATTACTTCTCATCAAAGCTTCCAAGAATGAGTGTGAAATTATTAGCCGCTGTGAACTTCGGGACAGGCAATCTGGAAACACATTGTTGAATCCGCCGTGCTGGGCTTCGCCGGTTGTGGCTCATGGATATCTTTTTGTTCGTGGTGCCGGAAAGCTTGTGTGCCTTGATCTTATGCATAAATAAATTTGTCGGCCAATACTCGCTACGAGACTTCAGTGGATCGGCGCATACCCTTGTCAAGGGCAGGGCAGGAAAAAAATAAATAGCTGGAGTGCTTTCATGACTTCACAAAAAGAGTTGTAAGCGGCTGTTTACGCAAGAAAAATCGACTCCTGGAAACATTGAGCTGGTGCTTGAATTTTCTATAGACAGTTCGGCCCTCAGGTGACCATACTTTTCGCTTCGGTTTGATGAGTTATTAATTTATTGGCGTGCCAAATTGAGGCTGTCTGACCGTTTGTTATCCAGCTCGGCTCTCCGTGCCGTCACGGGCGGCCGAATAATTAATTCATAAATAAATCGGCATGCCCAATTTTGGAGAATATCCCCCAATGCTTTCCTCGACATCGTTGCGGATTGCAGTGAGTCAACTAGCGACGCTGCGATGGGGCCTTGCTGAAGAACTTTGCCATTACACGGAGCATGGTTTTGACGCGATCTCATTGTGGTGGCCAAAATTATCAGATCTGCATCTTTTTGAAGCGAGAGAGCTTCTTGATAGTGCTGGCGTACGGGTTTCTTCCATTCAGTGGCCTGGAGGCTTTACGGGTAGTGAAGGCCAGACGTTTCAAGAAAGCCTTGAGGATGCGTATGAGGCTATCGACATTGCAGAGCAACTACACTGCCCGTTCGTTGTCTTGAGGACGGGAGCACGTGCCGGGCATACGCTCTCGCATGCTCGTCGCCTCATTCAGCTAGCTCTTGCCGAACTTGCTCCTGCAGCTGAAGCAGTTGGAGTTAGTCTTGTTATAAAGGCAACACAGGCCGAAGCTGGTTTTTTGACATCGTTAAGTGACGCCCTATCAATACTTGAAGTCTCTGGCTGCCCCAATGTTGGCTTGGCAATTGATCTCTGGTCGTACTCTGAAGAATTAATCTCGTCACAACGCAACAGTTCTTTGCTAGAAAGGATTAAAATTGTTTCAGTTGCTGATAGGGTAAAAAGCGTTTCTTCCAGCAGTGAAAGGTTACCTCCTGGTTTTGGGGATCTTCCTTTGGT
>JALCBP010000055.1:0-17535 GCA_028066355.1 Pirellulales bacterium | reverse complement strand
TCTTTGACACTATTTTTTCAACAGCAGTGATCTCAACGACAGCCACTCTGGTTCTCTGCTTGTCTTCGCAAGGCGTTATCGCTGGTGATTGGCCACAGATTCTCGGCCCACATCGGACTGGCATCGCCGATCCTGATGAACAACTAGCTGACGCATGGCCAGCAGCTGGCCCACGAGAGGCCTGGCGTCGCGAGGTTGGCAGTGGATACGCCGGTGTCGCGGTAGTAGACGAAAAAGCCTTCCTGTTCCACAGAATCGATGACCGTGAAATCACTGAAGCTCTTGACGCGACTTCCGGAAAAGTTATCTGGAAGAGTGATCATCCGACGCGTTTTCAACCACAGGTAGGTGGTGGGGACGGCCCGCTATGTACACCCACAGTTTTCAATAACAAGGTAATTACCTTTGGAACACAAGGAATGCTGACATGTCTCAGTGCACAAACAGGTAAAGTCTTGTGGCAGCATCAAACGCACGAAGAATTTGATGCGGGTGAGGGATATTTTGGATCTGGATCGAGCCCGCTGGTGATAGGCAACCATGTTGTTGTGAACATAGGCGGCCGAAACGGAGCAGGTGTCGTCGGCTTCGACTTGACCACCGGCGATGTTGCCTGGAAAACGACGGATCAGCCGGCTAGCTACGCTGCCCCGTCATCAGTCATGCTGAATGGTGAATGGCATGCGGTTGTTATTACTCGCTACCAATGCTTGCTCATGAATCCTACCGATGGAGCCATTGGCTGGTCTTCTCCTTTTGGAATGCGAGGTCCCACAGTTAATGCCGCTACACCAATTACATGGAAAACACCAGACAACACGTATCATCTTTTTGTCACAGCGTCGTATGGCATCGGATCAGTTTGCTCAACGTTTACAAAAACGGAAATTACCCCAGAGTGGTCCGGCACAGACAGTCTTGCCAGTCAATACTGCACACCAATTCTCTCTGAAGATCATCTGTACTGTATTGATGGACGAGACGATGGACCGCCCGGTGCGATGACTTGTATTGACGTTGCGACAGGAAAAGCTGTCTGGCGGGAAGAAAATTTCGGCTATGGCACACTTCTCGCAGCAGATAATAAATTACTCGCGGTTAAAACAAATGGAGACATCGTTTTATTCAAAGCTTCAGCTCAGGGCATGACAATACTCGGGGAAACCCAACCCCTCCCGGGCACACTACGGGCTCTGCCTGCACTCTCGCAGGGAAAACTTTTTATCCGTAACAACGACACTCTTGTCTGCCTCGACATCAGCCGTTAACTGCGCTTTCTTGAAAGCATAAATTCATTGCCTTCGGTATCAGCACACATCGCAAGATGAGGTGGCTCACCGTTTTCTTCACGCGGTTCATGCGTCAGAATACCGCCTGCGGACGTAACTTCAGCTGCTCCGACGACAACGTCAGCTACCTGAAAACTTAGGCCGGTCCACGTGCGTTTCCCTTCCCCTCCACTGTGAATACCAACAGTAGCTCCACAAATGTCCAGATCTGTAACGGCAGGGTTTTTCCGCGTCACCTTTGCCCCAAAGAGTGCTTCATAAAAGTGCACGGCACGATCCACGTCAGCAGCCCAGATCAAATATTTCACACGCTCAACCTTCATCTCTCTCCTCCTCGGGCTTCACACAGACTGGGACTCTTACACAAACCGCACTGCAAAAGATACCATTATTGATCTGTTCGCCAAAACGAATTGCCATCTCGACACCGGCCCAGAAACGCATCACCTCCTTCAGATCACCACCTTCACCATCTGACTAGACAAACCGATACATTCATCGGATGAATCACACAACCAACCATCTCTTCCCCTCCAGAGACTGTCATGAAATCACTTACCCGCCACCTTACCTTTACCATTCCAGCCAGAATGGGATTTGAGAACATCACTTCAACAATCGCTGATCTTGTCACTGAATCAGGAATCAAGGAAGGACTCTGCCTAGTCAATGCAATGCACATTACGGCAAGTGTCTTTATTAACGATGACGAAGCTGGCTTGCATGATGACTACAAAAAATGGCTCGAACATCTTGCCCCATTTGACGCTAGCCCAGAGGTTTATTCTCACAACCGAACCGGTGAAGACAACGCAGATGCGCACATGAAACGACAAGTCATGGGGCGAGAAGTCGTTGTTGCTATAACGGAGGGTGAACTTGACTTTGGACCATGGGAACAGATTTTCTATGGGGAATTCGATGGTCGCCGAAGGAAGCGTGTTCTCGTCAAGATCATTGGTGACTAATAAATCCTTTTGAGGTCTTACGCCACAACATTCTGAGGCGAACCATCCAAGAATCCGCCAATATTTTCTGAAGTCGCCGCAATAAGACGTTGACGAGCGGCACGGCTCGCCCAAGCGATGTGAGGAGTAATGAGACAATTCTTTGCTGTCAGAAGCGGATTCGATACGGGAGGCGGTTCCGCTGAGAGTACATCAAGACCAGCCCCTGCAATTCTCCCCTCATTCAATGCGTCAGCAAGATCCTGTTCATGAATGACACCACCTCGCGACGTGTTAATGAGATACGCAGTTGATTTCATTGCTTCAAGCCGTCGCGCATTGACAAGTTCCTGAGTCTCCGGCGTGAGTGGACAATGCAAAGAAACAACATCGCTTTCGCGAAAAATAGTGTCGGTATCAACATAAGTCACACCGTCGGAATCACTACTCTTCTTCCGACGAGCAGCCATCACCGTCATCCCAAAAGCCCGACCGACCGCAGCGACGGCCTGACCAATAGCACCGTACCCGATAAGTCCAAGCGTCCGACCATCAAGCTCAACTAACTCACCCCGCCAGAAGCAAAAGTCAGGACAAGAAGACCAGGCACCGGATCGAACCTCGGCAGCATGAACAGCCGTCTGATTGGTGAGTTCGAGCAATAAGGCAAAAACCGCTTGAGCAACGTTTGGTGTGCTATAGCCAGGAACATTACAGACGGTGATTCCACGAGCCTGAGCTGCCTCAAGATCGACCACATTCACTCCAGTTGCGAGTACACAAATGAGCTTGAGTTTTGGAAGGTTGGCGATAATCTCAGCTGACAGCGGCGTCTTATTGGTGAGTACAACATCCGCATTTACTGCCCGTTGCTGAATCTCGGAAACAGCTGAACGTTCATAGACATCAAGGCTGCCAAACTTTGCAATTGAGTCCCATGAGCAATCACCTGGGTTGGTTGTATACCCATCCAAAATAACAACGTTCATTGTGGCGTCTTTCATGATGAGAGGAGACACTAGTTACTATGCACTAGTTACTATGCACTAATTACTATGCACTAGGACAAGACCCTACGTACTATGACAAGACTTACGGCTTCCGATACTGATTCCCACTAATTGCTTCACCAATTTGATCGAGCGGCAGAACGACATCTGCAAGCCCTGCATCGATCACCGCTTTGGGCATGCCATAAACGGTACAACCTTGACGATCCTGTGCAATCACAACGCCACCTGCCGCTTTCAAACTGCGACACCCCTCGAGTCCATCTGAACCCATGCCTGTGAGAACAGCAGCAACAACTTTGCTACCATATACAGGAACGAGGGACTCGAGCAGGCAGTCGAGGGAAGGCCTACAGCCCTGCCTCGGTGGGTCCTCTGTAAGTCGACATGTCAATCCTGTCCCCCGCTTCATCACTGTCAGATGAAATTTACCCGGTGCCAGATAGGCCGTACCGGGCTCGATTGGCATTCCTGTAGATGCAAGCCTGACCGGGAACGCAACAATCTCGTTGAGTCGCTTCGCTAATGATGCAGTGAAGGCAGATGGCATGTGTTGCACGATGAAGACAGGCACATCTGGTTTATCGGGCAACGATCGCAACACAGTTCTCAACGCCTGCGGGCCACCCGTTGATGCACCAACAACAATCACGTCTTCCAATTTCGTAATTGTTACAGGCCGCCCTTTGGGGACAGTACTCTGAGGAACGTTATAGCGAGGCTCCGCCTCAGACATAGTAAGCAGAATCGCTTCGACCCGATCCGCAAGGGCGTTACGAAGCTCGTGCCTCTCTTCTTTTGCATCCACCCCAGACGGCTTTAAGATACAATCCATAGCACCGTTGAGTAATGCATCAACTGTAGCTGGAGCACCTTCAGCAGTCACACTACTTACCATCAAGATGGTTGTCTTGAGAGACCGCCGGCTGACTTCACGCAGGACACCAAGGCCATCGAGCTTTGGCATCTGCACGTCGAGCGTGACAAGATCGGGCTGCAGTCGTTCAATTTTCTCAAGCGCCTCAACCCCGTCACAGGCAACATCGATCACCTCGACTCCATCAACTTCGGCAAGAGCGCGCATGAGCATTTGTCGATAGAGACTTGAGTCATCAACTACAAGAACGCGTAAAAAACTTTCAACTCTCACTAATCCACCCACTACAGCCGACCATCTGCCCACAACCTTAAGGTCATGCAAACAGCCCTGCAAGACAGCCAAAACACTGTATTCTCGGTCCGTTCACAACGACTATACCGAACAAAGGCTTACCAGAACCGTCTTTTCCTACCGCGAATTTGCTCGTGATCCGTTCCCTGACTATATCCTGTTTATTGGGAACCCGCACACGAGAGTTCCAACAATGGGCTCCGACACGTCAGAGGCTTACATGAGCATTACACCTCCAACACAACTGCAGTCCCCGCATACAACCATTCATAGCAATCAACCGAATTCTGCTTCCCCTCAATTCGTTGGATTTCGACTGGCAAATCAAAATTATATTTTCCGGATTGAATCGATTCAAGAAATCGTCATGCCCTCGAGAGTCGCGAAGATACCAGAAGTCCCTGCATACGTGGACGGCGTCAGCAATCTCCGTGGAATGATTATCCCAATCGTAAACCTTCGATCGCTCTTCAATCTCACCAGCAGGCCTCATGACGAAGAGACGAGAATAATTGTCGTCAATGTGGGCAGCCGTACCATTGGCTGTACAGTTGACTCTGTTCTGCGCGTGATGCGGGTTCCCGAAGAGACGATTCAACCGGCCCCAGATTCCGTAAACGGAAGCGGACGACGATTTATTGAAGGATTCACCCGTGTGGAGGATGAACTTTTCATTCTGCTTGATGCCAGTCAACTTCTTGAACCTGCTAATCTTGAACAGGTACATCAAGCGAGTATTCAATTTGAAAAAAACAAATAACTATGATTCATCAAAAAACCTGCAAGCAGAACTTCATTAAGAACCCGCACGTGACCACGAGCAGCGGGCTGCTTGGCTGGCACTGCACTGAGACAACACGCACAACGAAAAGTCCAAAACCCCACAAGAGTCCTAGATAACCAGGCGTGTTCAACCCATTGCCTCTTTGCAAAATAACATTTCGATAGTTCATTCAAAAACACTGCATGAGGGTGTAGAAACCATAACGGAGTCAGGTGGACGCCAGTGGATTTGACAAAACTGACACAAGAAGAATTTGATCGGTTTCGCACATTCATTTATGCCGAAACCGGCATACGCCTGGCCGACGGAAAGATCACGCTTCTTTCAAACAGGATTCGACGCCGTCTTCGTCAACTCGAGATAGCATCGTTCGAGGAGTACTATACTCTCCTCACTCAGAAAAAATTGCCTCGAGAACTTGAGCACTTCATCGACGCTGTCACCACAAACGAGACTCATTTCTTTAGAACTGGAGGCCACTTTGAATGGTTTTCCGATTCTTTCCTGCCAACAATCCGCACTCAAGCAGCAGAAAAGAAACGCCCCAAGTCACTGCGAATCTGGTCAGCAGCCTGTAGTTCGGGAGAAGAACTTTATACGCTCGCCATCTGTCTTGATGAGGTTCGTCACCAGTTTGCAGGCTGGAACATATCTCTTATTGGTACCGATATCAGTGAAACAATGATTGCAGCTGCACGACAGGGTGTATTCCTCAATCGTTCACTCGACCAAATTTCAGATGAGCGACGAGCACGATATTTCTCACAACTTCCCGACAAAACCGGGTGGTCAATTCGCCCTCGCCTGATCAACACGTGCGAGTTTCGACGCCACAATTTACTCACCTCGATGCCGGGTGAAAGATTTGACTGCATTTTCATACGTAATGTACTCATTTATTTCGATCGTGAATCGAAGCAGACTGCGGTGAAAAACCTGATCGACGCGTTGGCACCGGGAGGTGCTCTTGTCGTTGGACCCGCAGATGGCATCTACGACCTCCTCGGCGAGCTCAACAAAAAGACAATTTTTTTGTACGAAAAACCCCAATAGCAGTCGCTCGCCTCAAGAAGACACCTCTCGAACACTATTAATCATGAACAATCAATCCTTTCCTGACGACCTGCCAGCTGACGAGATGGGAGACTATCTCCGACTTTATCTCGATGAAACAAATGAGCAGCTTGATAGCCTGGTGGAAATCTTTTTGCAGCTTGAAAAAAAGCCGCCAACTCCCGATGACCTCAACGAGGCTTTTCGCCTGATCCATTCGATCAAAGGTTCATCTGCACTTCTCGGGCTAGACCGAATTACGTCACTTACTCACCATCTCGAAACACACTTCGAGAGACTCCGGTCGGGCAAGCAGGAACTGAACACTCCAACGATAGATATTGTCCTTCGTTGTATTGATTTTCTTCGAGAAAGTAATCAGCATCTACAAGACGGGGAGCCAATTGAAACAGCGGGAGACCTTTTGGATCAGGTCAAATTGCTAGGGCAGATTACCCCAGCCTTAGAGAAACAAGAAACACAGAAAAAAGAGCATACTCAGCAAACAGAAGACGATCAGGAAAACACTCGTTCTGTCACGGAACAACTACCCGAACCTTCTATTCAAGAGACGGAAGAGCCGTGGTGGAAGATTTCCATCTCAAAGGACCACGACAATCCGTCACCAGCACATGCAGCTTTGGCAGTCTTTCAGAGCTTAGCATCGCTCGGCGAACTCATCGCTAGCCAGCCGCACCAGAAATCTCTAGAGAACGATTCGGATTTCACTCATTTTGTACTTCTTCTCAAAACGTTTGCTCCAGAGTCGGAAATAATCCAAACGATTCAGGCAAACAATTTCACAATATTCTCTGTCGAACAGGTTCCCATAGGAACCACACTACCCACAACTGAAACACAGATAACGAATGATTCTTCACAACAAGCCGCCCACGACCCTTCGCCAGCGACGCCCGCAAAAACTGCAGCACTCGCGAAAACAGTGCGTGTTGACGTTGACCGACTCGATGTGCTCTTAAACCTCGCAGGTGAACTGGTTGTTAACCGGGCGAGACTTACACAACTGGCTGAGAATGTTGCGCCCGCCTTTCACAAACTTGGCTTAAGTGCCCACACTACAAACCTTCTCGAGGCTTTTCGAAAGCTCACGGCACGGGTCGCTGAACAACTTGGTGAAAAAGTGGACCATGAACTTCAAGACTTGAACGAACAAGTCGACAAGGTCCAAGAACAGCTCCACGACTGGGAACACAACCGTCAAAGCTTTTCCGAATTGAGCACTGCCATTGATCAACTCACCCGCGTCTCAAATAGTCTCCAGCGAGGTGTCCTCAATACGCGAATGGTGCCTGTTGGCCCACTGTTTAATCGTTTTAAACGCTCAATACGCGACATCACGCAAGAACTCGGCAAGCAGGTGAATCTCGAAATCGAAGGTGAAAAAACAGAACTTGATAAACGGATGATCGATGAAATAGGAGATCCCCTCAACCACCTTATTCGCAACTGCGTTGACCACGGCATCGAGTCAGCCGATATGCGGATACAAAAAGGGAAGCCCAAAGTCGCCACAGTCTCACTTGCTGCCTCTCATCGTGGGAACAATGTTTTTATCACCGTTGAGGATGATGGCAGAGGCATCG
Source organism: Pirellulales bacterium (assembly GCA_028066355.1). Taxonomy (GTDB): domain Bacteria; phylum Planctomycetota; class Planctomycetia; order Pirellulales; family UBA1268; genus UBA1268. The sequence goes on along the minus strand of JALCBP010000055.1, from coordinate 9,677 downwards.
ATATGAGCCGTGTGAAACAGACCGCGATTACAAGAGGAGTCATCTCTCAAGGGTCAGCCGATCAACTCAGTGAAGATGAAGTAGCAGAACTTATCTTCCAGCCTGGGTTCAGCACAGCTGAAGAAATTTCAGACATTTCTGGGCGTGGTGTTGGAATGGATATTGTCAGGACAAAAATTGCCCAACTCAACGGAACGGTTGAGGTCTCCTCAAAGGCCGGCGTTGGCACTAAATTCATTATTCGTTTACCGCTCACCCTGACGATCACTCGATGCATGCTTTTCCGGCTTTCACACGGAGTTCTAGCCGTACCCATCGAGAATGTGCGAGAGATAGTCTCTGTCTCTGGCTTTCAGAGTACCACTGCCAATGGCCGCCAGATGTGTGATGTCCGCGGTGAATTCCTTCCTCTTGTTTCAATTGATGATCTCTTTGACTTTCACGTACTGACCGGCAGCGACGGGAAAGAATTAAGGAAGCAGGCCTTGGATTCAGATAATCATGTCGTCATTTTGCATGCCGCAAATAAATCACTGGGACTTCGAGTTGATGGTCTACTCGGAGGACAAGATATTGTTGTGAAATCACTTGATGAAAACTTCAAACACATAAAAGGCCTTGGTGGGGCCAGCATCCTCGGTGATGGTTCCGTTTGCCTGCTCCTTGATGCTGCTACATGTATCGAGTTGGCAGCTATGGCCGCTGATGATCTCTCAAAGGAAATGATCGCTGAGTAATTGCCGTGTTGATGCCCACCAAGCAGAAATTGGTCTAGCGGCAATACCCAACTATATATTCACCAGGATCTTCACCAGGAAAAGTTTGGTAGAGCGGACCCAGCGTGAACGGCTAGCTCAAACCGACTCTCTGCCTCAGGCATTTCGACCTAAAACCTGCTTTGGTCCACTCCAAAAAGAGCATTCTGAATATCCACGTAATGCCACAGCCTTGAGCACATAGATTGTTAGATGCACCTGTATTGGCGAGAGAATGACAAAAAAATCCTGTACCGCTAGACTTGAACATCCCGAAAAGAATCCAAGTCAAACAGTGACTTGTTCAGTGACACAGCCTTCTGGACCAAGTTTGTTAACTGATGCTCCCGTGTGGCGGTAGGACTGAAAAAGAATCATCGTGATGAACTCCTCCAACAACGTTGCCCCAGCGCAGCCGAAGAACTTTTTCCAGAATGCGGTTGGAATGGGGCAGATTGCTGTCTTATCACACGAGGGAACCCTGCGAACATTAGTCGGCTCGTGCGTGAGCATTGCATTATGCGACCCGAGGCTTCACATTGCTGGCCTTGCCCATATTCTTCTCCCTTACTCTCATGGTGTCACTGAGGAACCCGGGAGGTTTGCCGATACGGGCATCATTGAACTTTTGCGTCGACTCAACCAACTACCCAAAGATGGAAAACCTCACTGGACGGCGAGAATTGCCGGTGGGGCAGCAATGTTTCCTGGTCATGATGAAATGACTATTGGCAGTCAGAATATTGCAGCTGTAGAGCGTTCTCTCCATGAGAACAACATTCCTGTTGTTGCCAAGGCCTGCGGTGGCGAGCAAGGTCGTAGAGTATCCATTGATGTACCAACTGGTTCTATGACGGTTCAATACACCGGCAACCATTACACCTGAGGAGCAGCGATAAACTTTGTGAGTGCGTACTTGCAACTCTTGTTATCACGGATCCATTTATGTGTCTTCAAACCAAGGCTGGCGGGCACTCGCAGTAATTTCCGCATCGAGATCTTTCATTTTCTTCTGAAGTTCTGCTACTACTTCAGGGTATTTTTCTGCGAGGTTTTCTTTTTCGCCAAGGTCTTCTTCGAGATTAAAAAGCAAAATCTCTGGTGGCTGAGGCTTCTTTGTGTTCCGGTTTTGCCTTGGCAATTTTACGAGTAACTTCCAGGGACCTTGCCGAATACCCTCCAGCACTCCATGGGACGAATAGTAGAGAAATTCTTTGCGTGAAGTTGCCTCTTCCTTTCCGAACCACAGGGCTGACATATCAACGCCATCAATACGATTTTGAGAAGGTAATTTACCCCCGATGAGAGTAGCCAGTGTTGGCAAGACATCAATTGTGCCGGTCAGCTCATGACAGACCGAATTTGCCGGAACACCTGGACCACGTAAAACACACGGCACTCTCTGCCCCCCCTCGAACGTTGTTCCTTTTCCATCCCGAAGAGGGCCAGCCGTTCCGCCATGATGTTTAAACCGAAGCCAGGGACCGTTATCGGTCGTGTAGAGAACATACGTATTGTCAGCAAGATCCAAGTCATCAAGCGTATCGAGCAAGCGTCCAACTTCTGAGTCAATGTGCTCAATTGTGTTGATGTATGCATACAAAGGATCTGGATTACGAATATCATCGGGCACATAGAGCGGAATGTGGGGCATCGAATGCGGAAGGTAAACGAAGAATGGCTTTGATTTGTTTTTTGTGATGAAATCAATCGCCTTCTGGGTATATCGACGTGTGACTGTTCGCTGATCAACGGGCAATTCGACAATCTCTTCATCTTCAATGAGCGGTGTCTTCCATTTTGTCAGTGTCGATTCAGGATCAGCCCACAATTCGTCCATACCATCAGGCCCACTTTTGGGCTTCCCTTTATTATCTGGATGATTCATATCATTCGAATATGGGATTCCGAAATACGTATCAAAACCTTGAGCCCGAGGCAGCACCTCAGGCTGATATCCGAGGTGCCATTTCCCAAAGCAAGCGGTGGCATAACCCTGCCCCTTCAAGTGATCAGCAATCGTATGCTCACTAGGATTAAGTCCTTTTTTCGACGTTGGGAAAAGGACGTGCTCGTGCATACCAACGCGTTTCGGATAACAACCGGTCATCAAAGCTGCGCGTGAGGGCGTACAAACCGGTGAAGCAACCATGAAGTTCGTAAATTTCCTACCCTCTTTTGCGAGTCGGTCAATATGGGGCGTCTTGATCGTCTCTGAACCGAAACAACTCAGGTCACCATACCCCTGATCGTCAGCAAAAATGAGAATGACGTTTGGCTGACTGGCTTTTACTCGTACAAGACAGGCGATCACACACAGTAAGAATATCCAGCATTTTAGAATATCGTGACGTGTCATTTATTTTCCTTCACAACTGAATACCGCTTCTACATGTCGCCCCACCGCGTTTAGTTAAACATCTCAAACAGACAAGAACAAGATTCTGCCGTACAGCATGCCTGATAGAGCTATGAGGCCAACCTATTTTACCTTCGTGAAACGCTCCAACTGCGGAGAATATTGAAAACCCAGACGCGACAGGCCCCGTTGCACATGGCGACTCGAGTGTAGATGCTTCCATATAAGCTGTGTGGCGTAATTCTCAAACATCAGGGCGACAATACCCTTGTCTATTGCGAGATAGGACTTCGCGACCCAAGGCCTACCATTCTTGGCTTTAGTCTGAAAACTATATGCATCGTAGAGCCCGTACTTCCCGGTCAACTCAGGGATTGTTCTCATATACTCGAACGCAGCCAGCGATTGTTTCGGTGTAAAAACAAGAAACCCTAACGCACCATATGGTGCAATGGTGCCATCCATTACCAAAAAATCTGGGTCAGCTGGCATCGAGCCATAGTGACCAGAGTATCCGTCAGTTGGACTCATACACGCGGACATTCCCCACGAGTTCTCTCCCAACCCTTGTACGGTTTCTGATGAATCAATTGCAAATCGCTGTGCTGCGAGGGAAGCCTGACGAGAGTTCTCAAACCAATCGTGCTGTTTTTCATCAACCATATTTCGAAAATCAAGAAAGCAGTGGCTCCACTGGTACACAAAAGCCGAACCAGTGCGACAATAAATAAATGATTTTCCTTTGTAGGCACCCATGGGTGTCTGCATAGCGGTGTAAGCACGTGCATCGATTGCATGCTTCTCTTCTGGCGTGCCAGCAGCCAGCACGTACATAATCAGATGCTCGGAATAGGCCGCCCAGTGACCAAACATTCCTCGTTCGTTCACGCGTTTGCCCTCTGGCACCTGCTCTGGATGACATGCCAGGTAAAAGTGCTGCCTTTTGGAATCAAGAAACCAATTCCAGTCAATGCGCCGATAAAGCTTCTCGACACGATCACGGACAGCGCCACCGAAATACTCTGCAGCCACAATCGCTCCAGCAATCATTGTTGCTGTTGACATGTTCGAAACTTCGACGTTCTTGCTACGCCACCCGGGGCCACCGGTTTTGATATCAATAAAGTGGTAGTAGAAACCGTGAAAGTGCTGAAGCTGCAAAAGTGAATCAAGCGAAGCAAGGACCCGTTGGCGACCCACTTCGCGGTCAATCCAGCCTCTCTCAATACCGAGAATAATAATCGGAAAGTAAAATCCTTGACTTTCTATAGCCAGCGGCACATAGCGATGAATCCCAATATAGTCTCCCGAGGTCAGCCCATGAGTAGGGAGCGTTTCATCGCGAACCCACTCATTCCAGAAAAACTCAAAACAGCCCCTCAACTCTTCCTCCATACTCTCTGTGAGAGGCTGAGGATCAGAGGCAACAGGAAACTCCGGTTCCATCTGCTCTATATCAGCAGCGATTATCCTGCTGACTCCAGGAAAATAATCACTCTCTTCAGAGACTACGAACAAGGTGACGCCAACCACAACGAAGCTCACACACCAGAGATGGCGAAGCAAGACACGTCCTTTCATCCCTAGTTCTCCGTGGCTATTCATCTGCATTTTCTGGAACGTCGTATTTCGCACGAAGCTCAGCTAACTTCTTTTTAAGGCGCGCTCTAACATTCCTGTAAGAAGCATCACCATAAACACTTTGAAGTTCATTCGGATCCTTTTGCAGATCAAACAACTCCCACTCTTGGCTTGGCTTGTAGTAGCTGATCAATTTATATCGTTCCGTTCGTACTCCTTCGAACCTCGGCAGGTTGTACGCTTTATCCATGTAATAGTGGTAATAGATTTCTCGCCGCCATGACCGTGGCGATTGCCCCTGCAGCAATGGCACGAGTGAACACCCCTGCACCTCATTTGGAACAGCTACGCCAGCTACGTCAAGAAAGGTTGGGGCGTAGTCGATATTCTGAACCATCTGCTCTATACGAGCACCAGGCTTGATAACAGCAGGCCAACGCATAAGCAACGGCATCGAAAGACTCTGCTCATACATCCAACGCTTGTCATTCCACCCATGCTCACCAGTGAAGAAGCCTTGGTCCGAGCTGTATACCACAAGTGTATTTTGAGCAAGCCCATGCGAATCAAGGTATTCAAGAATCCGACCAACGTTGTCATCAATAGCAGCGACACACCTGAGATAATCTTTCATGAAACGCTGGTATTTGTACCGATCAAGCGATCGCCCGTTCAGCACACCATCCGCCACACGCCGCCGATAGATTTTATTTTCTGAATCATACGCCTGATGGAACGCGGCCCGCTGGGATTGTGTCATCCGCCCCAAAAACTGATACGGCTGCTTTCCACTATCGTATTCACCCAGCGGTGGCGTGATATTCAGCACATGCTCAGACATACCAAACAGGCGCATCCAACATTTCCCTGCATAGGAAGAACGTCCTTTGTAGGTATCAAAAAGCGTTTCTGGCTCTGCAACCTGTTGCCCCTCGAGCATCTTCATATGCCGCGGTGGTGGGATACGATGAATATGCGGTGACTTGAACTGGCACATCAAAAGAAACGGTTGCTTTTGCTGCGACTGCTTGTCCATCCAATCAATTGATGCATCTGTAATGATGTCAGTCGAATACCCTTCAACCTGAAGATGCCTTCCATCTGAACAGAGAAACTCAGGATTGTAGTAATGCCCCTGGCCACCAGCTCCCTGCAACACCTGCCACTCATCAAATTCATCCGTTGGCCAACCGCGTAGGTGCCACTTCCCGAAAAGCCCCGTTGCGTATCCTGCAGCTGAAAGCGCACGTGAAAAAACGAACTGATCACCGTCCCACTGCGATCCATTTCTGAGAACATTATTTTTATGGCTGTGCTTACCGGTCAGAATCGTTGCGCGAGACGGGCAGCAAATTGAGTTGCCACAATAACTCCGCAAGAACAACGCCCCCTCGTGCGCGAGTCGATCAATGTGTGGCGTCTCGTTCAGCCCACTACCATAGGCACCCAGAGCACGAAGTGCATGATCATCACTAAAAATAAAAACAATGTTTGGGCGTGATGCTAATAACGAATCCCCAAAACAACCACAAACCCAGAGAACCAAAAACCACATGAATCGATGAGACCATCGTTGTATGTCACGGCTACGGTATAAATATTGTTTCATCACGACCTTCAACCTATGGAACACGCTACTTATTCTAGCGTACTCACTCGCGATTTTGCTGCGTATACCTCAGCGTTGGCAATCCGATTTCCCAGTAGACTACTTCTGGAAGATAGATGTAATCACAACGAAAAAGTTCACTGATGAACTTGTCCCTTTGAAAACTTTTTTACAATTTGCACGTGCGATCGTATCACCACTCTTCCCCCACTCCCCCAAAAACATCGTGCACCTCTCCCACACCATTTTCATTACTATTATCTTTTGCTGCCTTGCTGGAAAAGCAAACGCGACAGCACCAAACATCATTATTTTTTTTGCTGATGATCTTGGCTATGGCGATGTGGGATACCAAGGTGGTGACCTCCCCACACCTCACATTGATTCAATTGCACACAATGGCGTTCGGTTCACCGATGGCTATGTAACCTGCCCTGTATGCGCGCCATCTCGTGCTGGCCTTCTTACGGGTCGCTACCAGCAACGATTTGGATTTTCTGATAATCCCGGGCCTTACCAACGCGTAGGCGCACCATATGTTGGAATACCTCCGTCCCAGCCAACTCTTGCAGAGAGGCTGCAGACCCTCGGCTACGTCACAGGCATATTTGGGAAAACCCATGACGGCGTGGCGGAAGAACAGATGGCATTCACACGATGGGACGAATTCTTTGGATTCAATAACGGTGCTTCGAACTACCTCATCGAACTCAACCGTAGCCATAACCCCATATTCCATAATCGAGACATCCTGAGTCACTCAGCTGCCACCCAAAAAAATCCCCGAGCTGATCTGCTCGACAACGGCGTCATCCATGCAAGGAACACCGAGTACCTCACTGACAGCATTGGCGACGCAGCGGTGTCTTTCATTAAGAGTCACAAACAGAGTTCGTTCCTCTGCTATGTGCCATTCAACGCAATTCATGGACCATTCCAGGCACCACAACGTCTTGTTAACAAGTTTTCGGATGAGCCAGACGAGAATCGCAGACTCGTTAAAGCGATGCTCTATTCGCTTGATCAGAATGTCGGCAAAGTTATTCGGTGTGTGCGAAACAATAAACTGATGGCTCAGACACTGATCATTTTCCTCAGCGATAACGGCGGCCACGACTTTTCACCCAACACACCACTCCGTGGTAAAAAAGGCACAATGTGGGAGGGCGGCATTCGCGTCCCCTTCTGCATGCAGTGGCAAGGAGTCATTGCTGCTGAAAGCATGTATCACCGTCCCGTGAGTTCGCTTGACATACTTCCCACTGCAATTGCCGCAGCAGGTGGAGCGATCACCCCGGACTGGGAGTTTGATGGTGTCAACCTACTGCCATACATCTGCCAAGAAAAAGCACCAGATGAACGTCCTCACAACGAACTCTACTGGAGCCTCGGCCCCCGCGTAGCGATCCGTGACTTTGACTACAAATTGGTAAGTAACGACGGCAAGACGTACCACCTGTTTGATTTGAAAAACGATGGTAGTGAAAAAAATAATCTGATTGAGTCAAAACCGACTCTAGCCAATCGCCTTCGTAAAAAAATAGAGAACTGGAAAAACTCACTCCCGCCAAACAATTCCGGCTGGAACCCGAGGATCGGACCAAAGCGGCCTGACTTCGGATCACCACAGTCCTACCACCAGTTACCACAATAGCCTCACCTTGAGACTGCAATCACATTTCCCCAAGCAGAAATGAAAACATGCTGAGCACAAAACCTCTTCTTTATTACTTTCGTGTATTGCCCATTGGTCTTTTGTGGTTGAGCTCGACGCTTGCACTGAGAGCGGATCTTGTACTGAGCGCGGAGATAGACCCACCCAAAGCTACCGTGGCTGAACTGGCAAAGGCCTCGTATGCGGAGGAAAAAAAACTTGAAGACTTACCAACTGCATTCATTGAAGCAAGCCCAAACGCAGAAGATGGTCTTGTAGTGGGCACGCTCGGCATTGATGGTGGCGAGGTGGATCCCATTCTCAACTTTGTGAATGAGATTGCTGCCGGCATGCACGGCGATGTTGATAGTTTGCTGATCGCGTACAAAGGAAAGCTTCTCTTTGAATCCTACTTCAGAAGGGGCCGGGTGAACTATCCTCACTACCAGATGTCAATTACCAAGTCCTACACCGCCCTGGCCATCGGCCGAGCAATTCAGTGCGGCTACCTGACAATGGATGACCTCAATCGTCCTGTGTGCGAATTTCTCACAGATCTTGACCCATCACGATTTGCCAAGGGGGCCGCAACAATCACGCTAGTAGACGTAATGACAATGCGGTCCGGCATTCGAATTCCTCAAAATGTTCAGCAACAAATCAGATCAGACACTGCCGAGAATCATGGGGAACAACAAGTACAGAAGTTCTTCGAACATACTGCACCTATTGCGGATCGGCCGCGCGAATTTAAATACCAAGGTATCGACCCAGCAATTACCATGCAGGTGCTTGAGGCAGTCGTACCCGGAGCAGCTGAAAACTTTTTAAAAAAAGAACTTCTCGAAAAACTGAATATTTCTGAGTTCCAATGGCCGGAGGATATCAACGGCCTGCCGAAGAGTGCCGCAGGAAGCAGTATGCGTTCTCGTGATATGATGAAGTGGGGATTGCTTGTTCGCCAACAAGGAAAATTCAATGGAGCACAACTTATTCCAATTGATTATATCGAGCAGGCAACCAGTGCTTTGTGCGCGCCATCAGAGACAAACTCGTATGGTTTCTTTTTTTGGCAGAACGTCGCCGAAATAGGGGAAACAAAACAAGAGTGCGTTACATGTCGCGGGGCTGGCGGTCAGTTTATCTTTTTCTTTCCGAAGCAAGATGTGATCGCTGTTGTTACGTCACACAACAAAGGTATGGGACCGCTTCTCAAGACGCTTCCAAATAAGGTCCTCCCCTTTTTTGAATGAGATGAACGAGTTGTGTGATGAGCAACAGAAAGAGAGCTATTCGACAGGTCAGAGGACATCGAGCATCTCAAGAATCGATCGTCCTAAGATCGGCACGGTGAGTAAACCAGCACCCGCCGAGAGCTCTATGAAAGCTGAGCAAACCAATCACGTCTCCCAAAAACCGCTAAAAAGCCAAAAGCCACCCTGAAAGGGGTTTCAAGCAACTATTCGCATAAAGTTGCAGGTATTCAGGTACCGAATCTTGTGATAAAGCCCATTTCTCTGTACAGTCTCATTTGTACGGGGGCTTAGAATTCTTGTATTTTTCATCCAACATTGATGAAATGCCCCTTGCCTTTGCAGGATTTTTCTTTATTTACTTTTACTAACTAAATGGAGTTTCGGTCATGTATTCACACTATAAACATCGCTCTCGTGGCTTCACGCTCATTGAGCTGCTTGTTGTCATTGCGATCATTGGCGT
>JALCBP010000179.1:0-2838 GCA_028066355.1 Pirellulales bacterium | reverse complement strand
ATCCGCTCAATACTACTTTTTGTGAGCATTTCCATTTTGTGCTCTCGTACGAACGAGAGGAAAATTGTAGTCGGGCACATTGGAAGCAGTTCGTGCATTTTTTATTTGTGCATTCATTTTTGCCACAACTTCTGGAAACTGGTCAGCAACATTCTTTGTTTCACCAGGGTCAGATGAAAGATCAAAAAGTTCCAAAGGTGAGTCCGGGTCGACAGCAACGTTGTAACGCACGGCTTTCCAATTGCCCTGACGCATTGCAACACGGCCTTTCTTTTCATGGAATTCCCAATAGAGATAGTCATGCTCCTTTTGGCCGGGCTTGTCGAGTAGTGTTGGCACGAAGGAAATACCATCTATGCTCTCAGGCACAGACTGGCCTGCCAGCTCTGCAATCGTTGGCAAAACATCCCAGAATGCCGAAAGATGATCGGTTTGTGTTCCGGCCGGGATATGGCCCGGCCACATTGCGATCATCGGTACGTGAATTCCTCCTTCATAGAGATCTCGTTTGAATCCACGCTGTGAACCGTTGGAGTTAAAGTAGGCCGGGTCGTGACCACCTTCCTGATGTGGACCATTGTCAGAAGTGAACATGATCAGCGTGTTGTCGGCAATTCCCAACTCGTTTACTTTGGCGACAAGCTCTCCAACATCGTCATCGAGAACCTCAACCATTGCAGCAAACGCGGCATGTGCCTCAGGCTGCGAACCGTAGGCAGATTTTCGATACTTCGGACCGGAGTCGGTTCCTTTATATGACCGTTCTGGCAGGAATTTGCCACGGTACTTCGCCATCTTGTCTTCCGGAGCAAACATTTCAGCATGAGGCTGAACCATGGCGTAGAAGCAAAAAAATGGTTTGTCTTTGTTGGCTTCAATGAAGTTCAGCGTCTGATTCTGAATCAGGTCAGGAGCGTACTCCTGCGTTTCTGTACCAAAGTTGCCCCACAACATGTCACGACGATCATCGTTCCACAGAAAGTATGGGTAATAGTGGTGCGCCTGCCGCTGGCAGTTGTAGCCATAGAAGCGATCGAAGCCCATCTTGAGCGGCTCACTGACACTACCCGGCGCGCCCAGGCCCCACTTACCGAATAAACCTGTTGTGTAGCCAGCTTCCTGCAATACATGTGCCATGGTTTCGGTATCAGCCGGCATTGGCTGCTGGCCTTCCGGCATAAATTCAGAATTCCCGCGTACGACGGCATGGCCAACATGCTTTCCTGTCATCAGTGCACAACGAGACGGTGCACATACGGTGCTTCCAGAATAGTGACGAGTAAACTTCATACCTTGCTTCGCCAAGGCATCAATGTTCGGTGTTTCGAAATGCGTCTGGCCGTAACAACTCAAATCGCCGTACCCGAGATCGTCTGCCAAGATGTAGATCACATTAGGGTGCTCAGTTGCCTGAACTGACACCGCCAGGCACATGGTGGCAAACACTAGAATCGCACAGGTTCGTTTCATATCAGACCTTTATTTTTTTCTTTTTTGTTTCTTCCGCTTAGCCGATTTCTGAGTTGGCTTTTCGGCATGCACGGCTGCAAGATAGTCGAGCAGCCGCTTTTCCATTGCTGCAACTTTTGATGGATTGTCGCCAGCAAGATCATTGCCGTGCTCTGTCGGGTTACCATCAACCTGATAGAGTTCACGCGATTCAATGTTTCCCTCGGGCGTCCACTTGATAAACAATTTAAATTCACCTTCACGGATGGCTGATTCCAGGTAACGCCCAGGCCTGTGAAAAATGAGAGAGTTACCTGGACGTTGCACGGCTTTCGTTGCTGGATCATGAAGCACCGGACGAAAACTAACCCCATCAATCTCGTCACTAAGCGAGCCTGTCCCACCCGCAAGATCAAAAAAAGTTGATAGGAAGTCATAGCCTGCAACCGGAACATGACTCACCGAACCCGCATGCACTCCTGGCCCTCGTACCATGAAGGGAACACGTATCCCTCCCTCGTACAGACTGTGCTTCGCACCCGTCAGAGGAAAATTGGTCGGCAGCCGATTTGTGTCACCACCCGGAACCGTGCCACGCCCTCCGTTGTCTGCAGTAAAGAACACGTACGTGTTATCAGCAATCTGAAGTTCATCGAGTGTGTCCAGCAGGCGGCCAACACCTTTGTCAAGTTCTTCCATCATAGCGGCCCACGCCTGTGGATACCCCCGATCAGGAACACCTTTGGCTTTGTATTTGGCCAGTGTGTTTTCAGTGCAGACCACCGACAGATGCTGCGCATAGTAACTTGTCTGCACATAGAAGGGCTTATCAGTTCCTGCCTGCTCTTTAATAAACGCAATCGCACGGTCTGTCATGGACGGGGTACGTTTAGCATCCTTGTTATCAATAAAGTGTGGCGGCCCGTCATCGTGCGAACCTTTCACACCAAGCGTGTTTGGCATACCACCCGTACCATTGCCTGTCATTCCATCGCTGGCGTGGTAACCGCACTCTTCTGGTGTTGAGATCATCTGCTCTCCCCATTTCCCAAAATGAGCACATCTATAGTCTGGGTTTGCGCGATTGAGAGCCTTGGGAATTGTCATGTGATCGGCCGGCACCCACGGGCTTCTGAATTCGGTACCACTGCGTGCCGTTGTTGTGCCGCAAAGAATGCTGCGTCGGGTGGGTGTACATAATGGTGCTGGTGAGTAGCCACTGGTAAATCGAATTCCCTCGTTCATGATCCGATTCATGTTCGGGGTTTCCAGATACTCCGACCTCGATTCCGACACCCGTGGATCCATCGGCTGCGATAGCTGACTCCAGCCGTGATCATCGGTCAGAATAAGAAGAATATTCGGCGGTTTCTCGGCATAAGCATTCGA
>JALCBP010000054.1:0-17722 GCA_028066355.1 Pirellulales bacterium | reverse complement strand
ACTCGCACGAAATGCCTGGATGAGCACTTATCGCCTCCGGAAACTCGTTTCGAGAAAAAAATAGCTGTACATTTTATGCTCTTTCAGAATGCCTGATCTTTGTCCTAAGCCGTCCAAATAAACAAAGAAGAAGTTGTGTCATCTCCTGGGCAGACTTCTTACCCGTGGGAGGCGCCCCTGAAGCACGAACAACTATAACAACATCGAAGTCTTCCAAAAATTCTGCCTTTGCATTTCGGAATGCCTCTCGCAACTTTCGTTTCCACTGGTTTCTCACAACTGCATTTCCAACACGCCGAGACACAGAAACCCCAAACCTAACGTGGTTAAGCCTATTTACTTGGCGACTACCGTACATGACAAGCGGCCCGTTAGCTACAGACTGACGCTGCGCATAAACGTGACGAAATTCAGTCGTGCGAAGCAAGCGTAGCTTTTTCGGAAAACAGCAATCTGTTTTGTTTTCTATTACCACTTGATTGCAGCTCGCGGATCCTTTGGTGAGCTCAACTCAGCGGCCTTCACGGCATCCAGCAGGGATTTTGATTCGGCCTCATTTTTTAATTCTGGTAGCACGATCTGGACTTCCGCAATCAGATCTCCCTTCGAACCATTTGTATGCCGAACTCCCATCCCGGCGGCACGAAGCTTTTTGCCAGAGGACGTCCCTGCTGGAAGCCGAAGGCTAATCACTCCCCAAGGAGTTGGCAGGTCAACTTTTGCACCTTCCAGTGCCTCTGAAAGACTTATTGGCAAATTGACTGCGAGTGTGTCACCTTCTCGGCGATATACCGGATGTGGCTCAACGCCTACTTCCAGAAGAAGGTCTCCCGCCGCACCACCACCGCTACCGGGTCTTCCCTGGCCTCGCAACCGCATGCGAGCTCCATCAGGAAGCCCTTGGGGAATTGTTATGCTAAGAGTTTCACTATGACCATCTCTATCAAAACGAACCTCTGTCTTGCCACCGTCAATTGCAAGCTGAAAAGGAATACGGATATTTGCTGTAATGTCCTCTCCTTGCGTGCTCGCGCTGCGCCTTGGGCGACTTGACCTTCGTTTCCCACCGCCGAACAAGTCAGCAAAACCGCCACCAAAAAGGCTTTCTAAATCAACCTCGCCACCGGCCTGAAAACCACCTTGATGGCCTTGCGGAGACCAGCCTCCTCCTCCGGCATTAACTCCTTCAAATGAGCTGCCGTATCGATCATACATCTCACGTTTGCTCGGATCGTTCAATACATCAAACGCCGTTTGCACTTTTTTAAACTGTTCCTTTGCAGCGTCATCGTCGGGATGTAGGTCCGGATGATATTTCCGTGCCATTTCTCGATACGCCTTCTGAATATCTTCTGATGTCGCAGTTCGAGAGACTCCCAGTATTTGGTAGTGATCATCCGACATAGAAATTACTCACCTTGTTCCTGCAGGTTTCGTGAAACGCTTAATACTAGAGTAACGAACTCCTCGAAAACTTCTAGATTATTGCTGGCTCTTCCTCGGCCTCGAGCGATTCTGCCTCTGCGACGAATTACTTCGCGGAGAAACCCGAGAGGCAAGTGAATCTGAAGACTGCTTTTTATCTTTACTACTTCCTTGATTTGGGAGTTGTGTAATCGTATCACTTCCTGCAGAGTCTTCTTCCATGAAAAGGATTTGGCTACGTTTCGGCACTTGCTTTTTTAATGGCGTATCTAGCGTGTATGAACCGTCTGAACTGAGCCTTCTGGCTCGAGCCGTATCATTGCTATACGTTGGAATGATGGTTCTAAGCAACCGTTCCTTAAGTGGCTCTGCCAGCACGGGAAACATTACTTCAACTCTTCGGAAGAAGTTTCGCGGCATCCAATCTGCACTTCCCAGGTAGACCTCGGCATTAACTCCCTCACCAAAGACGAAGATCCGGCTATGTTCAAGAAAACGATCGACAATACTCCGTACATGTATGTTTTCACTTAGCCCAGTAACACCGGGCCGCAAGCAGCAGATGCCTCGAGATAGAATTTCGATCGGCACACCCTCTTGGCTAGCGCGGTAAAGAGCTTCGATAATCTGATGATCTGCTAATGAATTTACTTTTGCAAAAATTCTGGCTGGTTTTCCAGCTGAGGCTAGGGCCGCTTGGGAATTTATCAATTCAAGTGTGCGTCTATGGAGGTCATTTGGAGCGACTATTAGTTTTTTCCACTCGTGCCCCTGTGAATAACCAGTAAGTAGATTGAAAAGTGCGGAGGCATCTTCGGCAATATCCGTATCCGCCGTAAATAAACCAAGATCTGTGTATGAAGTTGCCGTCGCAGGATTGTAATTACCTGTTCCAAGATGGACATATCGCTTAAGACCTTCGCGTTCATTGCGAATCACCAGTGACACCTTGCAATGCGTCTTGAGATCAAGAAATCCAAATACAACATGAACCCCTGCCCTCTCCAATTGACGGGCCCAACTGACATTATTGGCTTCATCGAATCGGGCTTTAAGTTCCACGAGGGCCGTTACGTGCTTACCGGCTTCTGCTGCATCCATAAGAGCACGAATAATGGGCGAATCACCACTCGTGCGATATAGTGTTTGCTTTATTGCCAACACTCGGGGATCTCTCGCCGCGGATGTGACAAAATCCACGACAGGATCGAACGATTCATAGGGATGATGAACGAGTACGTCCTCACGAGAAACGGTTGAAAAAATATCCCGCTGCTGACGGAAAGCGGGTGGCCTTCTCGGCGTGTATGGCTTGTCATGAAATTTTTCAAAACCAGGCAGTTTATAAAGCTCCCAAAGACCGGTGAGATCGAGAGGTCCATCGATTCGGTACACCTCATTGTAAGTTGTTGCCCCTGGCTCCTCACTCCATCCCCTTAAATCCTCATCGTCAACAATTCTTTGGGCAATTGACTCATCCGCTTTGGCTGCAATCTCCAGCCGTACAGCTTGCCCACGCTGTCGTTCCTTCAGTCGCTCTTCGATGAGTTTAAGCATGTCATCTGACTCCTGCTCAAGAAGTTCTTGATCACAGTCACGTGTAATTCGAAAAGTAGTCCACGACTTGACAGAAAACCCTCCAAATAGTTCCGGCAGCCTTGCTGCCACCAATTCTTCCAATAGTACGAAGGAAACGTTATTTCTGCTGTTCCCGGGTAGCAAGATAACTCTCGGCAAAACTTGCGGCACCTGCACAACAGCAAATAATTGTTTTGGACCTAAACCTTTTTCGTGTTCGAGCATCGTGCCAAGATAAAGACCGCGGTTATGGTAACGAGGAGACGGATGTGCCGGATCACAAGCCATTGGCGTGAGGATTGGCAATGCCCGATCACGAAAAAATCGATCAACATATTTCTTTTGTTCTCGTGTTAATTCGTTATTCCTGAGAAGATGAAATCCTGCCTGACGCATGGCCGGACCAATATTTTCCCGGAGACACCGATATTGCCTTGCCACAAGTTCCTGACTTCGATCAGCTATAGCGCGTAACTGCTCACTAGCTGTCAAACCATCGGCTGCGAAGTCCTGTGGTGCACCGTCACCAAATGCCTGTTCTCTAACCCCAGCCACCCGAACCATAAAAAATTCATCCAGGTTGGAACTGAAAATGGCAAGAAATTTCATGCGTTCTAGCAGCGGATTTTCCTCATTTTCTGCTTCCTCCAGAACACGAAGGTTAAACTCAAGCCAACTTAACTCTCGATTGATAAATGCTTCAGATCCAATCGTCATTTCCGATTTTTTAGCCAACGGTACTATCCTTTCGAGGAAGTTAACTATGAGCCTGCTGCTGGAGTCACCATGCCAAAAGTTCTCTCACCATCGAGACGCGACAAAAACGGCTGCTATCCATCCAATTGTTTCATATTCCAACGGCACAGGTGACTAAAAACTCCGTCAAAATGGATGAATTATCCCCACATTTGACTCTTCTTGAAGCGGCTGTGGCAATCAGTAGGAAACTGCTGCCTCGACCGAACCACCTGACACCCGGCTGGTGCGCCGCCGTTGCGAGCATTCTCGAGGCAACGGCACGCAAACCTGGCAACGTTAGCCCCGACAAATCCTTCGAGGATCTGTCTTACGATGACCTTTGCAGCGCAGCACTTGCAATGGTGCCAGCTCTAGACCAAGGAAAGAAAACTTGTCTTGGAAAAATGATCAAGGATGCTGTCACTAGTTCACGATCAAAGACTCGTTCGAATGCAAACTTGGGCATCATTATTGCGATTTCTCCTCTTGCTGCTGCTAGCAGGTCTCCTCGTACTCTCCTGAGACCCACCGATGCAGACACAGAAATAGAACAGTGCAATGCCAAAGACTCACTAGACATCTACGATGCAATCAAGCTTTCAACCGCCGCGTCACTAAGCCAACGCGACTCATACGACATCTATGGCTCGGCCCCAGTCTCAATTCATGACGCCATGCGATATGCTGCTACCACAGAACCAACAGACAGCATCGCTGCCCTATGGGCGTCTGGCTATCAATTACTATGGGATACCCTTTTGTGTGACTTGCAACACTACGAGGCACATGGCGCGCCGTGGGAGCAGACAATAATTTTGACTGCATTATCACAACTCGCTCGAACACCAGACACACTTATCATACGTCGACACGGGAGACCGAAAGCTGTTCAGGTTTCGTCCGAGGCAACTGCTGTACTAAACTTGACTCATGACAAACGCCAGGCAGCCATTGAAGAATTTGACTGGCGTCTTCGGCACCCCTGCCGTATAAATCCCGGTACCACTGCTGACCTCGTTGCCGCTGCTTTATATGTTCATCTGTGGAATTCAAATTTTCATACCTTTTTTAACGACACATTGAAATGACAGATTCCTATTCCGTATCTTTAAAAAAGGCCGTACATGTTTTTTCAGCTGGCCACTTTATCACGCTTACGGACACTGTCTGCGAAGCAATACATGGCCACAACTGGACTGTTTCTTGCCTAGTATCCGGAGAACCAGACAAACACGGTATGGTTATTGATTTTATTTTCCTCCGTGACACACTCACGAAAATTATATCTCAGCTTGATCACTGCATGCTTCTTCCAACGGAGAACTCGTTCCTGCACGTCACTACTCAAACCACACAAGGACAAGATGAAGTTCTTGTAACGTTTGGAGAACGACGGTGGGTTTTCCCAGCTGACGAATGTAGGCTTCTACCAGTTGCCAACACAACTGCCGAACTACTGGCACAATGGATCGGTAATAAACTGATCCATGCTCTAGAACAAAACAACTATTCAAAAATAAAAAGCATCCGGCTCGAGGTTGATGAATGCTTTGGCCAGTCGGGAACCTGGAAAAAAAGCATTTTCATGAAATAGTTACTTTTTCAACAAGTAAGTTACTCGCAGCCTCACGTGCAAGGGTAACAATTGAATCATCGACTCGAATATAAAGAACACCTGTAGGATTTCCTGTCTCCTCAACATGCCCCCTCGATCCAAGCACTAGTCCAGTCTCGGCAAGATACCTTAAAAAAATCGGTGATTGATCAAGAACTCGAGTCACTTGAAAACTGACACCTACTGGAAAATTTGACAGCGTGTGATATTCACTCATCTTTTCTGGAATGGGCACTTTCGTGCCCCGAGGAATCGGATCACCATGAGGATCAACATCGGGCTTCCCTAGATATTCGTCAATTCTGTCAACCAGTAGGTCACTAACAGCATGCTCCATGTGTTCAGCCTCCTCATGTACCTCATCCCAATTCATTGAAAGCGTCTGAACTAAAAACTGTTCGATAAGCCGATGACGACGAATCATTCGTAATGCAAGAACTTGACCTGTTTCTGTCAGCGAGACACCTTCGTACGGAGTGTGGCGAGCAAGTCCAGCTGTATTTAAGGTTTTCAACATGCTCGTGACGGTCCCCGGTGCCACCCCAAGAGCTGTGGCTAATTGCCCAGTAGTCACAGGATTATTATCTTGCTGAACCGAGATTTGGTATATCGCTTTGATGTAATTTTCTACAGTAAGACTTGGCACAACAATCTCCGGAAAGATAACAATAATCGGTGTACACTGTTCTAAGGCACGCTGCCGTTTCATCTAAGACTTGGAGCAAATTACCGGCTTAATGATCAACCGGTCGCGACATAAGTGCTGCCACCGACTCTTTCATAATTGTCGTCAGCAACTTCCTTTAACATATCATCACGTGTTGCATAATACAGAGTCCTCAATCCGCAGTTCTCCCACAGGGGCGACGTCACTAAGCGACGGTGCCTTAATGTGTCTCCAAGGGCTTTTTTCATCACCAGAAAAGTACCTGGCTACTCTTTTGAATTGTTCCGGCACCCGAATACTCGACTGCGGTGTAGAGACACAAGGAACAGCGGAACTCGGTGTCATTATGGCTGACGCCGCAATGGGGGGGCGGGGAAGAACAGATCTGATTTCTGCTGAGGAACTGTCTTTTCTTTCGAACATCTGGCCAGAGTGTCCGTGGCCCGTTGTTCAGGTATGCTCAGATGACCCTGTATCGGCATGCCTCGCCTCACAATATGCAGGATGGCAGATTAATCACAAGAACTTCAAAGCAATGGCAAGCGGGCCGATTCGTGCAGCAATTGCTAAAGAACCCATTTTCAAAAAAATTAGTCGTCGAGAACAACCACATGAAACAGTCGGTTTACTTGAAACCAACCAACTCCCTCCAGAATCTGTCTGCCATGAACTGGCCTCTCTGGCCGGCCTCTCCTCACGCGATATAACCTTGCTTGTCGCTCCCACAAAGAGTCCTGCCGGAGTGGTTCAGGTTGTTGCTCGATCGCTCGAAACAGCACTACACCAACTTCACGAGCATGGTTTTGACCTAGAACGTATTGTTCGAGGTATGGGGGTAGCACCCCTTCCACCTGAAATGCAAGATTCACTTGCCGCAGTTGGCTGTGTAAACGATGCGATTCTTTACGGTGGTATCGTACAACTGGAGGTTACCGGTGACGACGGTAGTCTGGAGGCTATTGGCCCTCATGCTGTTAGCAGCTATTCAAATCTGCACGGCAATTTATTTTCTCATTTATTCAAGCAGGCAAACCAAGACTTCTATGCACTGGACCCTGCTCTTTTCGCTCCAGCTATACTCGAATTCAAAAATCTTGACTCCGGTAATTACCATCGATTTGGGTTGATATCGCCTGATGTCATCGAAAAGTCTTTCTCAGCTACCCATTGATTCAGCCATGCTCTCGTCGCTCACCATATTGGGGTCAGCAAAAAGTTGGCATGTCGCTGAGCTCCTCAAGGCATCCTCATCCAATAACATCCGTGCGGCTGTTATTGATTGGGAGAAAATCGGGTCCTTGGCTATCAGCCAAGGAGAAAAATTTTGGCCGAATTCTCTTCACACCGCTGATGCTATTCTGGTCCGCACCATGCCGGCTGGAACACTTGAGCAGGTCATCAGCCGTATGGATATCCTTGCACGACTTGCCATTCGAGGAAGCGTTGTCCTCAACAATCCAAAATCTCTGGAATCTGCTATCGATAAATATGTAACAACAACACGTCTTATTGATGCTGGAATACCAGTTCCACCGTCAGCGATTGTCCAATCATCTGCTGACCTAGAAAAATGCAACGTTCAATTTGGTGGTGATGTAGTCTTAAAACCAATTTTCGGTTCCAACGGCCAAGGACTTTTCCGGCTTGAAGGTGACACCAAACCGCTCCCTCCCTTCTTCTCTGAAACCGGTGTAGCAGTAGCCCAGCAATACATTGCTAATGATGGGTGGGATGCACGGATTCTTGTCGTCGGCACTGAAGCATTTGCAATGAGGCGAATCGCAGCTGATGGAGAATGGCGAACAAATATCGCACGCGGCGGGAAAGCTGAATTGTTCACCCCACCCTCAGAATGGATTCAACTCGCTCATGCTGCCACCCAAGCAGTTGGGGCTCATATCGCAGGAGTTGACATATTACCAAGTAGAGATGGGTCTATTTGGGTGCTTGAAGTAAACGCAGTTCCCGGTTGGAGGGCACTTCAAACCGTTACAAATAAAAACATATCAGCGGCAATATTGAGTACAATCCAAGACCATTGCAATAAAAATTTCACGGAAGCAACAATTCACTAATCAAATAAGAGCGACTGCCCATTATCTGATTCTTGCGATCGTTTTACCTTAACAGACTTCGGTGCGCCACCGGCTTCGTATGCCAGCAACAGGTCTCTGGCTCGATTAATGACAGCATCCGGAACACCAGCAAGTCTGGCAACATGCACTCCCCAGCTTTTGTCTGCAGCACCAGCAGTAACCTGATGCAGAAAAATCAGTTGCCCTTCGTGCTGTTCTACAAGCACCTGGCAATTGGCGATGCCTGCATATTTTTCGAGCGCTGCAAGCTGCAGATAATGTGTTGCGAACAACGTTCTGCAATTGAGTTTTTTATAGAGGTGTTCAACAACAGACTGGGCCAAGGCAAGCCCATCAAATGTGCTTGTCCCCCGGCCAACCTCATCAAGAATCACGAGGCTTTTCTCAGTAGCTCGGTTTAGAATACGCGCCGTCTGTGACATTTCGACAAGAAATGTACTGGCGCCGCTGGCGAGATCGTCGCCAGCCCCAATGCGGGCGAACAACCGATCAACTATCCCGATCCTCGCTGCTTTCGCCGGCACAAAGGAACCCGCCTGTGCCAGAACGACAAGTAACGCAGTTTGCCTGATGAACGTACTCTTACCCCCCATATTTGGTCCGGTGACCAGCAGCACGGAGGGTAGAGAATTACTCCCAATCACCTCCTCTGATCTCCCAACGAGTGCAAGATCATTTGGAACCAACGTACCTGCGGGCAGTAATTGCTCGAGCACGGGGTGTCGCCCCTGATCAATAGCTAGCACCGTGTCGTTGGAAATATCAGCACGCACCCATCGATGTGACCTTGCCACATCGGCGAATGTCAGGAGTACATCAATTATCGCTACCTGCTCGGCAACCTCATCAAGACGCTCTCGATGCTGCGACACAAAGTTTCGTAAATTCTCAAAGAGTTCCAGTTCTCGTCGAACACCCTCTTCCTGAGCACCAAGCACTTGACGCTGCCGCTCATCAAGCTCTGGTGTTGTGTATCGTTCAGCATTTTTAACGGTCTGCTTTCGCACATATTCCGGTGGCACCTTATCTGAATAACCCCGACCCACTTCCAGGAAAAATCCAAACACACGGTTAAACCCAACTTTCAGCTTTGGAATGCCAGTCCGCTCGCTCTCCGAAGCCTGATACCGTGTAATCCATGCCTTTCCACCAGTTGCAAGCTCGACAAACTCATCGTAGCGAGCATCGAAACCGGGACGAATAAAACCTCCGTCACGTGCAAACGTTGGACAGCCGTCCCGAAGCGTTTCCATAATCTGCTTTGAGAGATCGAGGCAAGGATCGATTTGCTCACCAAAACGGGCAAGTAGGGTGGATCCATTAGGTGCGTCGGGTGCCACCAGTGCCCCTGCTTCACCAAGTAGTTTGATAAACGCCGGTAAAATTTCCGTGGCATGACCGATGCGTTCAATGTCTCGCGGTCCTGCTCGACCAGATATGACACGTCCGATTAACCGCTCAATATCACCGACCCCTTGAAGCGTTGCCGTCAGCTGACTAGCAACACCCGGATTACCGACTAGTACAGCAACTGCATCCAACCGCTCCTCTATTGCAACTTTTTCAATAAGGGGAGCACTCAACCAATCAACGAGCAGCCGACTGCCCATAGCTGAACGTGTTTTCCCAAAAACACCAGCCAATGAACCATCTCGACTCCGCCCAGCCTGGGAAGACCCTCGCACGATTTCCAAACTCCGGCGGGTTGCTTCATCGATCTCCATCCGTGATCCAGATCGCCAAGCCGAGAGAGTCTTAATCCGACCAATTGCTGCTGGCTCATTCTCTTCGAGATATGCAAGGATGCTGCCGGCTGCACTTATTGCCAACTGTTCTCCCGGAAGATTGAACCCTAAACCATCAAAACGAACGCTACCAATCGCTGACATCACTTTTGTTTCGGCTTGCTTATCCTCAAACCACCAATTCGGCCGTGCCGTTAATACTGTTTTAATTCCACATTCGGCAAGAATTTTTTCTATAAATGACTGATCCCTTTCGCTACAAAGTATCTCTGATGCATCAAGCCTCAGTAATTGATCTTTTAGTTCCTCGATATTCTGGAGCGCTGACTGAAAGCGACCAGCAGACACATCAATCCATGCAATCCCCACAGACACATTTTTTTCATCAGGCTCTTTATCAAGATTCACTTGTGACGAAACAGCCCCCCTCGCAATCGCTACCAGGTGATTTGCACTATCAGGCTGAAGCAATGATTCATCCGATGCAATTCCGGGAGTGACGATTCGTGTAACCTCCCGGCGTAGAAGACCCTTTGTTGTTTTCGGATCATCTATTTGTTCACAGATTGCGACATGCTCACCAGCTGCAACAAGTTTCACCAACTGCGGATCGAGTTGATGATGCGGAAAGCCTGCCATCGGGATCGCATTTGGCCCCTTGTCTCTGCTTGTCAGCGTGAGATCGAGCAGTTCAGATGCCCGTTTTGCATCTTCTCCAAAAAGTTCATAGAAGTCGCCCATCCGGAACAGTACCAGAGCACCCGGACAACGAGCTTTTGCCGCCTCAAATTGTTGCATCATGGGGGAAGCCATGTCAGGAATGTAGCAGTCTTTACCGAACTGCGAGAAGGACGTAAAACTTTATTTGAGCGGAGTCCGATGAGGGGCCCCTGCGATGGAGGCCTGTGAACCTGGTCAGGGCTTAACCGCAGCAGCCATAAGCAGACGTCTCTTTGTGCGGTGGGCCTCTCATCGGCAGTCGCTCTAATTCACGAATATCACGGGCAATAGGGGTCTTGGGACTCTGGCCCGATACCTTTTTCCTTATGAACCAAATCAGTGAGTACCATGGCTGATCCGGCTGGTTATCAGGTTGTTGCTCGCCGGTACCGGCCACAGCGATTTGCTGATTTAGTTGGTCAAGAACATGTTGCTCGTGGACTTGCCGGGGCAATTGATTCCGGCCGCATTGGGCACGCCTATCTCTTCACTGGTGCGCGGGGCGTTGGGAAAACAAGTGCGGCCCGCATCTACGCTAAGGCGCTTGAGTGTACAAATCGGGAAACTGGTGAACCCTGCAATCGTTGCGATCGCTGCGAGTCGATTGCTGCAGGACAAGACGTCGATGTAATCGAGATTGATGCTGCGAGTAACCGCGGTATCGATGAAATTCGTCAACTTCGACAGAACGTTGCTGTCAGGCCAGCAAACGGCAATTACAAGACGTATATCATTGATGAAGTTCACATGCTTACCAGAGAGGCCTTCAATGCTCTGCTGAAAACACTCGAAGAACCACCGCCTCATGTCAAATTTGTACTCTGTACTACCGAGCCAGAGAAACTACCTATTACTATTTTGTCTCGATGTCAGCGATTTGATTTTCAGTCCGTTGATACGGCCGCCATCGCACGACGGCTGGAACAAATAGTCGAGAGTGAAGGTCTAACGGTCACCCCAACTGCTCTTGACCTCATTGCGCGCCGAGCAGCGGGCAGCATGCGAGACAGCCAATCACTCCTCGAACAACTTTTTGGAATCTCGGCCGGTAACAAGAAAAGCATAGACGTTGCAGATGTTCATGCTGTCATCGGAACCAGCAAAGATGAAAAAGTAGGTGAACTTGCTCAAGCACTTATCCAGCGAGACTCGCCTCTGGCGATTTCTGTACTCCACGACTGCCTTACACAGGGCGCGGATGCCGGCGGTGTCCTCGAGCAACTGCTGATCGCACTCCGTAATTGTTTAGTTGCTAGCGTAGGCTGTGGGCCCGAAACGTTTATTGGGAGCAACTCCTTCGGCATCGACTTCGCAGAACTCGGCAAGCAAGCCGGTACTGAGACCATGCTCGCCATGCTTCAAATCATTGATCATTCGCTAGCAAGAATGCGGCTCAGCACGCACACAGCCGTTCTGGCCGAAATGGCAATAATTCGGCTTGCCGCACTTGATGATCTCGATAATCTCAGCGAAATCATTTCCGGAATAAAACAAACTGAAGAAAAAAAAACACCCCATCGACACGAAAAAAAAAAGCTGACACCAGAGAGTAATCAACAGCCAGAAAAAGCAGATCATTCAATTCCTCGGACCATGCCCAGCGTTGAAACAAAAAGACCTGCGACTCAGACACCAATACAGAAGAATACCCCGGGCAAGAATATCACAAGTGCAGATACTGATCCGCTCGTGATTTGGAAAAATGCTGGTGAAATAGTTGGAGGGATTGCCAGTGACTTTGCAGCCATGGCAGCATCTGCTACGCAGGACGCAAATCATTTCAAGATTGAGTTCCCGGCAACAGCAGCATCTGCAACTGCTTTCCTAAATCGCAATGAGATCACCAAACAGTTTCAAACCGCACTTGAAAACCTCACAGGTCAATCCTGCCGATATTCGGTTCTTCTTCAGGAACGAGGAGCCGCAACGACACCGTCGGGATCTAAGACATCTCGGGATGGGGAATTAAACAAACCATCAAAACCACCCCCTAAGGCAACCGTTGTGTCTTCCGCTGGGCTTCTCAAAGAAGCGGTTCAGAACCCACTTGTGAGCCATGCTCTTGAAACTTTTGATGCGGCTATACGAAAAGTTGATCCACCAAGAAAACAGGATCGATCAAATCGAACAATGGGTGAAACTGAAAAGCACTACACAGAAGAAAACGAATAACCATAATGGCTGAATCGAGTTCACCAATAAGTCGATTAATTGATGCTTTTTCCAATCTTCCAAGCATTGGAAAAAAGAGTGCTGAGCGACTCGCCTACCATGTCCTCAAAATGCCGAACGAGGAAGCAATTGAATTTGCTGAGAGCATTCGGGCTGTCAAAGAAAACCTCAGGCCTTGCAAAACGTGCTTCAACCTCTCTGAGAACGAAGAATGTGATATTTGCAAAGATCCACGCCGCGATCAAACCATCCTATGTGTTGTCGAACAGGTCCGAGACCTGCTTGCCATAGAGCAAGCGGGTAGCTTTCGTGGGCTTTACCATGTTTTGCAAGGAAGACTCTCACCGCTCGACGGGATTGGACCGGAAAAATTATCGATCAATACGCTTGTTGCCAGGATCAATGAGGGTGTAATTCGTGAAGTCATCATGGGTACTACCCCAAATGTTGAGGGGGATGGGACGGCACTAGCCATCGCGGCTCGCCTCGCAGGCCTTCCCGTAACAATTACACGTCTCGCCCGAGGCCTGACTGTGGGAGCCTCTCTAGAGCAAGCAAATCGAGACATGCTGGCCGATGCAATGGCGAGCCGACAACCGTTCTAAGACGCAACTAGTCAATTGCTTAGTTCTGAAAAACGTCGAGAATGGTATGCTGAGGGTGTGTGTTAGTTGCTGGTGCGATTGAACATCTATTTCCCTAACAAGCGGTAGTCTCAATGTCGATGCGGATGTCTTTTGGTCAGGAGATGCGAATGGCGCAGAAGCAAGTGCTTGCGCCCCGCATGATTCAGTCCATGGAAATCCTCCAACTTCCCCTTCTGGCTCTGGAAGAGCGAATCGAACAGGAAATACAAAATAATGAGACACTTGAATTGGTCGAGCCGGAAATAGACAACAACGCACCAGTTGAGCCTCAGGCAGAGTCCACAGCAACGACAAGTTCCGAACAACCTCTTCTCGTTGATCAAGAACATGCAAACAAAGACGATTTTGAACGTTCCTACGATTGGTCAAACGAATACCCTGATACTGACGAAGATAGACGCAGGTCATCAGCAGGTCGGAGTGAGGAGACATCTGATCGCTATTTCGACACAATTGCGAACATGGAAGATCGCCCTGTGACCCTTTTTAATCATCTTCATGACCAATTGGCTAATTACGAGACTTCGCCTGACATTCTTAAAGCTGCAGATAAAGTTATCTTTAATCTGGACGCTAATGGCTACCTTCCAATGCCTCTTGATGAGCTTGTGGACGCCCCGCCAACAGACTCAACAGGCCAGCTCTTAGTTGATGACAAGGAAGCTTTCCTTAACAAACAGAAATCCCTCCTCGAATCGGGTCTTCATATTGTTCAAAGCATGGATCCACCTGGTGTCGGTGGCCGTGATCTTAAAGAGTGTCTGCTCCTCCAGGTTCCGGGTGATGCAGCATACGCGGGACACATCCGACAACTGATTCAGGACCATCTTGAAGATCTTGCTGCCAACCGACTTCCACTGATTGAGCGGAAAACGGGACTCACGATCGAAGAAATTGAAAAGTTACGTGACATTTTGCACAGCCTTGACCCAAAGCCCGGTGCAATTTTTTCTATGCCTCTTGTTCCGCCGGTCAAACCTGATGTTTTTGCAGAGCAGCAAGCTGATGGCACATGGAACGTTCGGTTAGACGATGTTGATCTGCCAAGTCTTCGCATAAGCCCCACCTACAGACGAATTCTTCAGTCTGCTGACACAGATCCTCAGACCAGAGAATATATCAAGCGAAAAATCAATTCTGCGCAGTGGCTTATTGAGGCAATCGAACAAAGACGAGGTACACTTCTCAAGACAGCACAGGCAATTGTTGATCACCAAACTCGCTTTTTCAACGAAGGTCCTGAGGCAATCGAGCCATTAAAAATGCAACAAATAGCTGATCGTATAGGCATGCATGTCACCACAGTTAGCCGTGCCGTAGACGACAAATGGCTGCAGACACCACGGGGTCTTTTCCCACTCCGAAAATTCTTTGTTGGCGGTACTGTAAGTGCTGATGGTGACGAAGTTGCTTGGGATGCAGTTCGCAAAAAACTTCAGGAGATCGTCCTTGAAGAATCTAAAGAGAAGCCATTCAGTGATGATGAACTGGTTGAGGAACTTGCCAAGCAGGGAATCACCGTCGCACGAAGAACAGTCACCAAATATCGGAAGGCGATGAATATCCCAAGCTCACGACAAAGACGTGACTGGAAACTTTCAAGACAAATACGAGATACTCCGAGAACTAAACCAGTTGCCGAATAAAGCAGTTACGTTTCATTTACGTCAAATACCTCGAAACACCTTGCCTTACCAGGAATTCAAATGCGTTGTCCATTTTGCCGCACAGACAATGACCGCGTCATTGATTCAAGAGCTGGTGATGACGGAGCGAGCATTCGCAGACGTCGAGAATGCCTGAGTTGCAAAAAGAGATTCACAACATATGAGCGATTTGAACGACAATTTCTTGCTGTTGTGAAAAAAGATGGTGAAAAAGAGCCTTTCGATCGGGATAAAATCAAGAGAGGTCTTGCAAAAGCCTGCTGGAAGCGGCCCGTCACAGAAGAGGATATCGAGAGCGTACTTACCACTCTCGAAACTGAACTCTATGGTGCATACGAAAGCGAGGTTCCCAGTGGCATTCTCGGTGCGCGTCTTATGGAACTTCTCCGGCATCTTGATCAGGTGGCATACGTACGTTTCGCCAGCGTTTATCGGGAATTTAAGGATGTTCGGGATTTTGTAGACGAACTAGAACCTATTCTTGCGGAATCCCATCGACATCAACAGACGGTAAAATCTTCTCATTCCGAAGACATCGATAATCCATCAGACCTCACATAACAGCCTCCGCGACCACCCGTTTTCTTATCTAATTTGATGTCGCTGATCACCATATCCTGATCGATTGATTTTGCCATATCGTAGAGTGACGTAAGCGATGCTGTCACGGCCACCAACGCTTCCATCTCGACACCGGTTTTTGCGTTCGTTGTCACTTTTACAGACACTTTTACTGCAGCCTGGCAACTAGTACTACTTGTTACAAAATGAACATCAACATCAACGCTATCAAGTGGCAAGGGATGACAAAGTGGCACAAAGTCGGCTGTGCGTTTCGCAGCCATAATTCCGGCCACCTGTGCCGTATTGATGGCATCACCTTTTGCAAGTTTACCGGAACGAATGTGTTCGAGCGTCATTGGTCGTAACAGAAGGGAACCTGAAGCTTCTGCTGTGCGTAGAGTGACTGATTTGTGACCAACATTAATCATCTTGATGGGATTTATTTGCTTACTCATGAATCTAAGCATACCCATTCACGCTAATAAACACACGAGGGGGTCGGTAGCCACTCTAGGCCACCGACCCCCTGCATGGAGTCATCGTTTTGATCTACTTACACTAATTCTTTTCGTGAACCGATAAGTGTCCTGAGTCGCTCAGCAAGTAAAGCCACATCAAACGGCTTCTTGAAGCTCTCATTAACATGATTCCGGTCTACTGTTATCTGTGAGCCATCGTCGGGAAGTAAAGCTATGACAATTGTTTCTGAATATTCAGCATTTCTCCGAAGATTCTGACAAATTTGTTGAGCATCAATTCGGCCAATAGCATAATCAACAACAATACAGTCAGGGTGAAAGCTTTCTGCCTGTATCCCAGCTTCGAATCCACTAGCGGCGACTTGGATCTTGAATGAATTTTCCGCTGGCAAATGTCGCTTGAGATTTTCAATAAGTAATTGATCTTGTCCGACAAGCAGTACTTTAGCCATGGCTTCATCTTCTAGATCACCAAGTGGCATGCCATGCTCTTTCAAAAATTTAATAAGATATTCGCGTGGAATGCGGCGATCTTGTGATCCTGGAATGCGATAGCCTTTTAGCCTTCCCGAGTCGAACCATTTACTCACGGTTCGGGGAGCAACTTTACAGATCTTCGCGACCTGGCCTGTCGTAAACACCTTCATTACTAGACTCCATTTTGTCTTCGTGTCTGAACTCATTTTGGCCAGCTCGCTACCCACAAGGAGTATTGAGACACGGCCCCCCCGACGCGGCATATCTGTCGGTTTGGCCGCGTCGCCACTCTCCGACAGGGGTGGTGAAAACAAAGAGAAAGCAAGCCAAAGCATTCCGCCTCACGAACTAAAAACTTTTATTCTCAGTTTCGTGAATCTTATGACTTGCAGGCCCCCCTGCTTCATATTTGAAAGAACCGGTTCACAGTGAAACAGTTCCAGCAAACATGACCATCCAAGAGATTAGATCGAAAGAACGTGTCATGAGACTTGAGCCGTTCTTTTGGAAGATTTCGGTGAGGCCACCGATCAGGCTGCTTTTGGCTTTACCGAAGATGAATTTGACTCAAATTGAACAGCCACACGCTTTGAAACACCTGATTCCTCCATGGTGACGCCATATAAAGTCGTAGCGGTTGCCATTGTTTTTTTCGAATGCGTAACCACGATAAACTGGGTGGATGAAAGAAAATCTCTAAGCACGCCGACAAAACGATCAACATTGGCTTCATCAAGAGCGGCGTCCACCTCATCAAGCACGCAGAAGGGACTTGGACGAGAACGAAAAATAGCAAGAAGGAGTGCGACGCAGGTCATTGTCTTCTCGCCACCAGATAACAATGAAATATTCCGAGGCTCCTTACCGGGCGGCCGAGCCATAATTTCAACTGTGGTTTCCAGCAGATCGATCTCTGGATCAAGAATGATATCCGCTTGCCCACCTCCGAACAGTTGCTCAAAAAGACCAGAAAACTCGGCTCTTACCTTTTCGATCGTCTCGCCGAGCAACCGACGGCTTTCTTCGTCAATCCGCTCGATTAATTTTTCTACAGAATGCTTTGCATCGGTAACGTCACCAAGTTGCGCCTCAAGGCCAGCCAACCGCTCGGCGAGCGATTCTGATTCAGCTA
>JALCBP010000178.1:0-2882 GCA_028066355.1 Pirellulales bacterium | reverse complement strand
CTCTGGGAGCAAACCTATGACCAGTTGTCGAATGGAACAAGTAAAAACATTTTTGATGAGTGCTATGGAGTGAAGCAGACATCTGATGGTGGATTCGTGCTCGCCTGTGGTTCTGGTATCGAGCCAGATCAGGTTTCTGATGAAGACTCACCTGACAACCTATGGGCTGCATGTTTGCTGAAAACTGATTCTCTTGGAAAGCCATGCTGGACGTATGTGTTTCACCAACCGGAAAGCGGGCACAATGCCTGCGAATGGGTTATTCCGTACGGTGATGAAAAGTACCTGATGCTTCTCGATAGTGATCACATCGGCGAGGCAGAACCATCAAATGTTGGAATGATTCACTTGTTCGATAAATAAATGATAGTTGTCATATCACACTTGTATTGTGTAACCCTAGTATTAAGCCAGTGATGACATTTTCTCTCCTGGTGAGACACGAGATCAAAATTGTGTCAACATAGTTGGTGCACATTGCCACATATTCAGTGCCTGAAATAGGAAGAGAGAACTCCATGCGTATGATGTTTCTGCCTAATGATGTTGTGAACCCCAGCACGAGAAACATTTCAAGAAATCTGAACGTCTTGGTTGCCGTTCTATTTTTGATTTCAGCTTCATGCAGTTTCTCATTTGCTCAGCGGCCCGGTGGGCGTCGAGGTTCTCGCGGGCGTTCAGAGGCATCTCTTTCAGAGCCATATCGCGGCATTCGTTCAGGTGGCACACTTGAAGAGGGCCTCTTTCGAATTGAGTCTACAGGCGTTTCCACGCAGCCTGTTGTTGATGCAGCAGTTACGTTTTTGAATGGACTCAACGACGAACAACGGAATCGCACGACATTTCCTGTCGATGATATCGAGTGGCGGAGTTGGGATAACAGGCACTTTTATAAGCGACGTGGCGTTGGCTTTGACGAAATGGATGAGCAGCAGAGGAAACATGCTTTCGCACTTCTCAGCGCGAGCCTTAGTGCCAAGGGCCTTACATTGTCGAAAGACATTATGAAGCTCAATGGAACCCTCGCTGAACTTGCTAACAACTTTGATGAATACGGAGAGTGGCTCTATTGGATTACGGTCATGGGAGACCCTTCATCATCAGAGCCATGGGGATGGCAGATCGACGGTCATCATCTCATCATCAATTATTTTGTTTTGGGTGATCAGGTTGTCATGTCTCCAGTCTTTATTGGGAGTGAACCAGTCCATGCAGTTTCAGGAAAATTTAAAGGAACTGTTGTTATGCAAGACGAACAGGATAAGGGCCTTGCCTTCATGAGATCACTTGATGAGCCCCAGCAAAAGAAAGCTATTCTCAGCCCACTCAAAGAGCAGAACAATGCGGTCGCACAGGCGTATCGAGACAACATTGATCTCGAGTATGCGGGTTTGAACGCAGCGACATTATCAAATGATCAAAAGGATTTGCTTCTCGATGTTGTGCATGCATATGTCGGGACAATGGATGAGGGGCATGCTGCGATCAAAATGCGTGAAGTTGAAGATCATCTTGATAAGACCTGGTTTGCATGGGTTGGTGGAACAGCAGACGACAGCGTCTTCTATTACAGAATCCATAGTCCAGTGCTTTTAATTGAATTTGATCACCAGAGACGGGTTGCACCGTTTCGATCAGAGAAGCCGTCACGAGATCATATTCATGCGGTGCTACGGACACCAAACGGAAATGATTACGGCAAAGATCTTTTGCGGCAGCATATCGAGCAGCATCACACGTCAAACTAGTGGTTGCTACGTCATTTGTGTTGTTTGTTTGAATAAACAACTGGTTGAATGATCAGTCTGTTGGATACAGTCGTGTCTGCTTTGCCGTTACTCGGTGGATTGTGGTGTCTGTTTTTTTCGGTAGTCATTGAGTTCTTGTACGGTGTCATGCAGACCAGGTCGGCTTAAGAGCCCATCTGCAAAGAATCCTTGCTTCACTCCTGCTTTCCCAAAGCCTTTTGGTGTGTCGACGGGGTTACACCAGAAAACACCAAGTATGTAGCTCGTGTTGAGGGCAGCTTTTATATATTCAGCGTACGCTTTTCCGGCAGCCACAGAATCCTCGGCAAGCTTCCATGCAGAAATATTCTTGTCACCATCCTTAAATCGGATGGCAAAGTCACATAAGAGGATTGGCTTGCCAGTATATCGATGAATTTCATCAAGTTTCTGTTGCGGAAATGATTCCATGAAGTACGGCTGCACGGCTATGGCATCCACATATGGAAGCATTTCCTCGACGATAGCAGGATTGAATGTTTGGAATGAAAAACGATCGCCAAAGATCAGATGATCGGGGTCGTACTTTCTGTTCGCTGTGCCAACGATACGAAAGTATTCGCGTGCGATTACACGAAGAAAAGCTTCGTCCTGTGATGTGGTTCCGTCATCATTCCATGCCGTTACAAATTCTTGGTACACCTGTTGCCCAGGTGTATCTGGAGGGAGTGACTTTATGAAATCAACCCAGTTGTTGCCGGTCGAATTATCGAGAGGCCAGGCACCGAGGTCAGTCCAACAATAGCCAATAACGTTTTCAGGATTTTGAAGGCTCTTTTCGCAACTAGCCTTCACCCCAACCTCGAGCCGCTTTTGTTCTTTTGGATCAAAAATATCAATGAAATGAAAGCTTCCGACATCTCGATAGGTCGAAATAGGAACAAGATGGTTCCAGCTTTCAACGTAGGGCATGTCACCCCGCAGCTGAGGAGGACAGCCGTATCCATAGGCGTTGAAACCAAGCCGCTTACAGGCAGTGGAAAACTCTGTGAAATCAAACGCATTGCGATTGTTGCTGGCATGTGTGATGCCATGAGCAAAGAATGGATTGCCATGTGAGTCCACCAGCCAATCTCGACCATCAATTGTGGCAAG
>JALCBP010000177.1:0-2891 GCA_028066355.1 Pirellulales bacterium | reverse complement strand
ATGCACTCATGCATTGACGTGATGATGTGCTTTCATTTTGTACGAGAAATATCCGGTTCCGGTACTTTTGAGTCATCTTCAGGTATTTTTAGCCCGTCACACTAGCTGATTTTCTATGAGTGACGATTCGTATTGCCTATCATGAACGTAGTGCGTGTGTTTCATACAGAAACGCTCCGACTTTGATCTGGATTTATAAAACACCACAGACACAAAACATCAAAACACCTGTCATCTCAAGGAATCGTTATGTCGTCACGAAGTTTCCAAAGATTCTTTCCTGCCTTCTTCTGTTTCTCTGTTTGCATGAGTGTTCACGAAACTCACGCAGCTGATCAGACATGGAAGCAAAACCGTGAGGTCATGCCGGCTGTCACAGCAGAACAGTCAGATGATGGTAAGCAAGACGCATTTCATGTGCTTGATGGATATCAGGTTGAAAAACTTTTTGACGTTCCGCGAGATGATCTTGGGTCGTGGGTATCGCTCACAACTGATCCGCAAGGTCGACTCTACGCATGCGATCAACAGGAAAAAGGACTTGTTCGAATTACTCCAGCCGCACTTGATGGATCAACGGAAACAGTAGTCGAGAAAGTGCCAGCAGAACTCTCCGGTGCACAAGGCCTGCTTTGGGCATTCGATAGTCTCTACGCCGTCTGCAATGGTGGTGGTTTTCATGGCCTGTTCCGACTCACCGACTCAGACGGTGATAGTCTGCCCGATCAGGTTGAAAAGCTGCATGACATAGCAGCAGGTGGTGAACATGGTGCCCATAACATTCTGCTCGCACCGGATGGAAAAAAACTCTTCATCATCTGCGGCAACCATACAAAACTACCTTTTGCTGTAACGGATGTGACTGAGCCACAGACAATGGCCGGTATTCGACCGAACCAGCGTCGTGTGTCAGTGGCTGCTGATGGATCAAGTCGATTACCAGCCAACTGGGATGAAGATCAGATCATTCCCAGAATGTGGGATGGCAATGGTCATGCAACAGGCAGACTCGCACCCGGCGGCTATATCGTGAGCACGGACCCGGATGGAAAGACATGGGAACTCTGGAGTGCCGGATACCGGAACCCATATGACTTTGGGTTCAATGCGGATGGAGAAATCTTTGCCTACGACGCCGATATGGAATGGGACTTCGGCATGCCATGGTATCGACCAACACGAGTCAACCACGCAACAAGTGGAAGTGAACTTGGATGGCGAAGTGGAACAGCGAAGTGGCCGGCCGCTTATCCTGATAGTCTGCCGGCAATGGTCGATATTGGGCCAGGTTCACCAGTTGGTGCTGCATTTGGATACGGTGCAAAGATCCCTGCAAAGTATCAGAAAGCTTTTTATATCTGCGACTGGACCTTTGGGACCATGTACGCCATTCACCTGACACCCTCTGGTTCAACATATACAGCAGAGAAAGAGGAATTTGTTGCACGGAACGCACTTCCTTTGACAGATATGACCATCGGTAAGGATGGTGCAATCTATTTTGCCGTTGGTGGACGTGGTGGTCAGAGTGAACTCTATCGTGTTACGTACACCGGAACTGAATCAACTGATCCTGTTAATGCAAAAGATGCTGCCGGTGCGGCTGAACGAAACATTCGTCGACAGCTCGAAGCCTTTCATGCACCACAGAAAAATCCAACCAGTGCCATTGACCTGGCACTGAAACACCTTGGGCATACCGATCGCTTTATTCGATATGCAGCTCGTATTGCGCTTGAACATCAGCCAGTTGAAGCATGGCAAGCACAAGCCCTCGCATTGTCTGAACCAGCGGCATGCATCAACGCCGCTCTTGCTGTCGCACGACAGGCAGAACAGTCAGCTCAGCCAGACGTTCTTGCTGCACTCGATCGAATATCTGTTGAAAGTCTCGACAAAGATACGCTGCTTGATCTGATACGAGCGTATGAGCTTGCCTTCATTCGTCTTGGTGAACCAACAGAACGTGTCAAACAACAGGTTGCAAAGAAGTTTGCACCGTTGTTTCCAGCTGGACACCAGGCAACCCAATCACACCCAACCAAGCAATCAGTTGCACGGTGGATCTGGTCGAACGCACAGGCAGAATCTTCAGCTGGTGAAGAACTGACTTTTCAGAAAACGTTCTCACTACCTGAACCAGTTGCTGCTGCACATATCGTCGCATCCACAGACAATGGTGGTGATATTTTTCTCAACGGAGAAAAAGTTACATCGTGTAAGGACTGGATGTACCCAGTCAGTGAACCTGTGAAGGTACCGTTCAACGAGGGTACCAATACGATACGGGTTGCTCTCAAAAATATTGGGGGGCCTGCCGCCCTGAAAGTATGTCTCCGAGTACAACATGAAGATGGTCATGAAACTGTGATCGATTCTGACGATTCCTGGGAATGGACATCGGGGCGAATCGAAGGGGCATCATCACATGATCATCAATGGAAACAGGCAGCAGTAACGCGTTCACAGAATACCTGGTCTCAAACAGATTCTGCATTCGTAAAACATATTCAATTTGCAGAAGTGAAAGACGACTACCGAGAACTCAATAGAGCGCTATCAAGTTTGCTTGTTGCTGTTCGAGCACCAGGGATTGTCTCAAAATTAACTGGGCTTTTATCAACTCAGACCTCTGGTGAAACGAACCTGGCACCGAACGAGGCCGACCTTGAACGGATTGCAAAGCGGAATGCTGGCTATGGTCGTGCGGTCACGGGAGTGCTTAACAATCGAACCGATCTTCTACAGATTCACTACGCTTACGTCCTCCGAACAGTTAATGAAAAAGAACTCTGGACTGTCGCAGATCGCAAAGCCTATTTCACGTGGCTGAATCGGGCACAGACATGGACGGGAGGCAACAGCTACAGAAAGTTTCTTGCCAATATCGA
>JALCBP010000053.1:0-18760 GCA_028066355.1 Pirellulales bacterium | reverse complement strand
CGCGAAACAAGTGATCGTAGTGAGTCTGGTGATTCAACAGACGTTGTAGTACTCACATGACCTTGTGCTGCCGTCGGCATCTGAGTTAGACGGTCAGTAGGAGCCTGTGGAGTGGAATGCTGATGTTTTGTTTCCAGATGTGTTGAATCATCATCTGCAGCCAATGATTTTGGTTTTTCAGCAGTGGCTGACGTCGCAATGTTACTCGTATTAGCTTCAGATCTTCCCGCTATGCTATTCAGAACGGGATGAGTTTTTTTGCTCGGATCTTCCATTACTGGTGATTGCACGAGTTCTTCTCTGGAGCCGTCTGCCGGTTTATCAATTGCGTGTGGTTCGGGTGAATTTGTTGCCAGATCTTTTGTTTCAGAAACAGGAGTTCCATTGAATGCGGTAACAGAGACAGAACCATTATCAGCCCGTTTTGCAAGATTCTCCAGAGAGAGAATCTCTTCAGTGGAAAGCATCACTGCTTGAGGAAAGCTGATAGTGTTTGTGGATATTTCACTCGGCGGTCGAAGATGTTCTTGGATCGTTTTACTAAAAGACTCTGCTAGTTCGTTTGGTGAGTTGGGAAGATCGAATATCTCAGCAACTGGTGGTGTTGAACTTTTGGAGGCTATACCCGGTTCCAAAAAAACTGGAATATTTTGAGCGCCTAGATCCTCTGACTCACCAGGAAATCCAAAGTAGGGGCTTGTTGTTGGGGTGATGCTGAACGGTTCAAAAACCACCGCCGTGACAAGAAGTCCAGCCAAGAACGACGTCGCGAAAATAGCTAAAGCTTGCTTCTGTGACATACCTGTCAATCCTCAAATCACCGGCACCACGCGTGGTCCAGAGTGACAACCCAAATATCAGTAGCGCTTAGGCCACCGCCTGTAGGAGTGGATCGACAGAAACGATCGGAAAAATGATTAACACTTGGAAAATCAGAAACTTTTTACATCAAAAGACAATCTTGAGTGAAATCAGGCAGTTCAGGTAGGGAAGGAAGCCGTTGTTGTCGGTCATGCACGCTCAAGCTTTGCAGTCCACGCATCGACCAAAATACCTAAGTTTGCATTTCTATCTACGCTTTGGCGTGCGTCTAACGAGTATTCCAATTTTTGTACAATTTCTTCTGGTGAGTCACTGTAGG
This sequence comes from Pirellulales bacterium, assembly GCA_028066355.1. Taxonomy (GTDB): domain Bacteria; phylum Planctomycetota; class Planctomycetia; order Pirellulales; family UBA1268; genus UBA1268. The sequence continues at coordinate 17,619 of JALCBP010000053.1, read as the reverse complement.
CATCAATCGTCGATTCAAGAACGTTGTCTGGTAGGCAAGAAAGGCCATGAACCACATGCAACTTAGTCCGAAAGAAATCGACTGATAAGTCCAGGACAAGCCGCAGTCTAGTTCGTCGAACAGCCGGTTCTTTTCCAACAGCTTCCACTATACCGATCGTTTCACGGGTGAGATCAACACCACGAAGGGGCTTTTCTGAAAGCATTTTGAAAAGCTTTTTTCTAAATAATGCAAGTTCTTCGTCAAGAAAGAGTCTCGCTTTTGAAAGACTTCCTTGGGCAAGATGGGCAATTTCATCTAGCGTTGAGCTTTTTAATTCTTGACCATTTTGCTGTTGTTCTTTTTGGATAACCTGCCTGATGATCTTATCACTGAGAGATGAAAAACGAATAACTTGGCAACGAGATTGGATAGTGGGTAATTGTCTTTCAAGAGTTGTTCCTACAAGAATAATGACAGCTCCTGGTGGCGGTTCCTCGAGTGTTTTGAGAAGGCAGTTTGCAGCTTCTTCTGAAAGATTATCGGCGTCTAGGATTATTGCGAATTTTCTCGACGCAAGTTGTGGCCGTAAAAGAATTCGCCAACATAAGCCTGCACGGAGCCGTTGGTCGGGAGTACCAATCAAAAACTCGATTGGGATCGTAGTCCGTTCAGTAGGCTTTTGGACAATATCGATATCTGGATGCGTTCCGGCAAGTGCTTGAATGCAAGAGTTGCATTTGTGGCAGGCGATAAGACCGTTCTCCGGATCTTCACACGCAAGAGCCATGGCGAGAGATTTTGCGAACGTAGCTTTCCCAATGCCCTCTGGTCCAATAAATAGATAACTTCCGGCTACGCGCCCTGTTGCCTCCGCCAAGGCGAAACGATTGGCTATTCGATCGTGGCCCTCGATTCCTTCCCAAGACATTGAACAACTCTCTCTTCCTTCTTTTTTATTCTGCAGTGTTAGACATATCAAAAATCTTAAGAGTCATTGAGAATGTCTGGAAATACAGACTGGGTCGCGGTAATTATCTCTGTGTGCACTTTTTCTTTGTCTACTGTCGCGTCAATTAAAATCGTTCTCTCAGACTGAGCCTCAATGCGATAACCACTCTGTACTTTTCTGTGGTACTCATCCCCTCGGCTTTCAAGCCGATCCAGAGGACGATTCATCCTCGTTGATGCTGTATCGAGATCAATATCAAGAACAAGGGTGAGGTCAGGATGAATGCCGCATGTTGCAATTTCTCCAGTCTTTCGAATGGCTTTGATATCGAGCCCCCCAGCGTGTCCTTGATAAACAATATTACTCATAAGGAACCGATCAGATATTACCCAGTCGCCATTTCGTAAAGCAGGCTGTATGACTTCTCGCACTAATTGAGCCCGAGATGCCATATAGAGAAACATTTCAGCCTCGGGATCCAGTCGAACCTCTTTGCGGTGAAGTAAAACGTCCCGTACAGAATCTCCCAAGGGCGTTGAACCAGGATCATGACAGCAGACAACCCGGCACCCAACGTGTTGTAACCACTCAGCAAGGGCCTTTGACTGAGAGGACTTCCCAGATCCATCTGCTCCCTCAAGTACAATGAACTTCCCTGATTTCATGCAACTTCTCCAGAAAGTCGAGGTAGTCTCAAAAAATTACTTTGATAATAAACACAATGAATGTACAGGCAGTTGTTCCACTGAAGTCCTTGAGCATCGCATAGTGTACAGATCCATTCTGTGCTTCAATAAAAACTTTTTCAAAAGAGGTGCAGATTGCATGAAGCGTAGGTTACTTGCTGATTCCGGTGTGTATGAGTGAGGTTAGATACTCTCAGAACAGCTGGATGACTGTTTTTTAAATCAGCTCTTCTCCATGGGGTGTACTAAGCGAACTGACTGTGTCCCATGATACAGAAATTTTACCTTGTTCCTCGAGTCGTGCTCATATATCTGATCCTAGTGTATTGATGCCAATCAGTGCTTCAATGTCGGTCACGTTATCAAAGATATTGTGAAGACCCTACGTATTTAACACACTCATGGCATCAATCATCGTCTGGTCGTAGTCGTTGCGCGATGCTTCGTATTTGTCTGCAATGGAAGCTAATTCGAGTGTGCAGAGTATTGAATGAACTCTATGAACAAAAAACGTAAGCAAACACCGGCTTGCTTTGATCCAGCGCAGTGGGCAGCAAGAAGAAAATCTATTTCCCAAGTACTAATTAGGTGGTACCACAGTATCGCACGAGATCTTCCTTGGCGGCACACTCCGGATCCATACCGCGTCTGGGTCAGTGAAATTATGCTCCAACAAACGCAGGCAGAGAGAGTCAAAGATTATTTTCAACGTTTTGTCACAAGATTTCCTTCAGTGTTTGATCTTGCTGACGCAGATGAATCAGTTGTTTTAAGGCATTGGGAAGGTCTTGGATATTACAGACGAGCTCGCCAATTACATGCAACTGCAAAACTGATTGTGTCCGAGCATCAAGGAAAATTTCCCCAAGAGGCAGATGCTTTGCGTCAACTCCCCGGTATTGGGCGGTACACAGCTGGTGCTATTGCATCGATTTCATTTGATCTACCTGAGCCAATTCTTGAGGCAAACTCTCGTCGCGTTTTAGCACGGTTGGTCCAGTATGACAGGCCTTTGCTGGGAAATAAGAGTGACGAGCCGCTCTGGGATGTTGCCGCGGCTCTCGTGCCGCGTAACGGCGGGGCAGGTGAGTTTAATCAAGCACTGATGGATTTAGGTTCTATCGTCTGTACGCCAGTGAGTCCGTGTTGTGAGAAGTGTCCATTGGCGAATCAGTGTGAAGCCTATCAACTTGGCGTTGTGGATCGAATACCGAATGTTGCAGTTCGGAGATCAACAAAAAAAGTTCATGAGAAAGCCTTTGTTGTAGTACATAAAAACAAATTCCTTGTAGTACGTCGGCAGCCAGGAGAATGGTGGCAAGGGCTTTGGGATTTTCCACGTGGGATCCCAAAACAAATTACTGTACGTGGTCGTCCTCGTAGTCTCGGTGTCATTGACTACACCGTTACGAATCACAAGATAACCTGTCAGGTTTCGTCAATACTTGCCTTGCAACGTCCAGCAGCTCGTCGACATCAGCGATGGTTGTCACTGCCTGAGATTCGAAAACTACCCATGACTTCGCCCGGTCGCCGGATTGTACTTCTCGCAGAAAAGAAGCTTCTTTAGAGAAAGGTGGTAGCGATCGCCTTGCAATTCATTCCACCGTAACACTTTTGGCGAGATTTCTGGGTTTATCAACATCGCATCCTCGGAAGACGGCAATATGATAAGCAAGGAGTTGAAGGGGAATCGATGCAACAATCGGATTCAGAAAGTCGGGGCATTCAGGGAGCTCAATTATTTCATCAGCAAGGTGCTGAACACGATCGTCTCCCTCGCTGACTACTGCAATAATCGGTCCTTTTCTGGCCTTGGTCTCCTCAAGGTTAAGGAGGACTTTTTCGTAAACAGCGTCCTTGGGGATGAGGAAAACGCTCGGTGTCAGTGGGTCAACAAGGGCGATCGGACCATGCTTCATCTCTGCTGCCGGATAACCCTCGGCGTGTATGTAACTAATTTCCTTAAGTTTGAGTGCCCCTTCTAGAGCAAGTGGAAAATTATACTGTCGTCCCAGATAGAGAAATGTATTTGCGTTTCGGTATCGTTCAGCAATATCACGAATAGTCGATTCTGCTGCCAAGGCCTTTCGAATGAGTTCGGGGAGCTGTTCGAGTGCATTAATAAACTCCAAGCCTTGCTCGTAGCTCATGTGACGCAATCGTCCGAAGTATAACGCTAGCATTGCAAGAACAATGCACTGGCTCGTAAAGGCTTTTGTACTTGCTACACCGATTTCTGGCCCTGCATGTAAATAGATTCCGCCGTCAGCCTCTGTAGCAATCGTGCTTCCTATTGCATTGCAAATGGCGAGAGTTGAATGACCTTTTCGTTTCATCTCCCGAAGCGCGGCAAGGGTGTCGGCTGTTTCTCCAGATTGCGTAATTGCAAAAAGCAATGTTCCCTTATCCAGTGGTGGATTGCGATATCGAAGCTCACTCGCATATTCCACTTCAACAGGAAGCCTCGCGAATTCTTCTATCAGGTATTCACCCACAAGGGCAGAGTGCCAACTCGTGCCGCATCCTGTGAGGACAATTCGATTGATATTCTGTAGTTGGGAAGGAGTGAGGTTAAGACCACCGAAAATTGAAGTTGCATCATCCCGATCAATTCGACCTCTCATCGCTGCTGTTATCGTGTCGGGCTGTTCATGGATTTCCTTATGCATGAAGTGGGAGTAGTCGCCCATAGCAACATCATTTGCATCAAGTGAAAGAGCTTGAACAGTCGGTTCAATTCTGCCGGCATCTCGGTGAACAACTCGAAGTTGTTCGCGTTTTATGACAGCAATTTCATGGTCAGCCAGATAGACAATTCTGTCGGTATGACCAGCTAGGGGGCTTGCGTCACTGGCAACAAAGAACTCATCATCCCCTACTCCAATCACGAGCGGGCTCCCTAATCGTCCAGCCACCAAGAGATCGGGCTGATCTCGGAAAAGTACAAGTAGGCCATATGTGCCACGCAGATGACCAATAGCTTCACGAACTGCAAGGACATAAGGAGAATCAGTAATGTCGTCAGTCAGGTGAGGGCCCGCCGAGAGGATCTGTTTCAGACAACTGTCGATCAAATGAGCTATAACCTCGGAATCAGTTTCAGATTGAAAGACGTAACCCTCGACTTCGAGTCTGGCTTTAATATTTTGGTAGTTTTCAACAACCCCGTTGTGGACTACAGCCACAGAGTGTCCTTGTCCTTTTGCGCAGCCGCCGCCGAGGTGAGGATGAGCATTCCCATCTGTTGGAGGCCCATGCGTTGCCCATCGAGTGTGCCCAATGCCGATGGAACTGTCGGGCAGATCCTTGTCGACAAGTGCTTCTAAATTCGTGAGCCGTCCGGCAGATTTTTGAACAGAGAGTTGGCCCTCGTGGTCAAGTACTGCTACTCCCGAAGAATCATAGCCACGATATTCAAGTCGTTGTAACCCTTCGAGAACACGTTCACACGCACGTCGAAACCCTATGTATCCGACTATTCCACACATAAAGAAACTCTCCGGTTTGATTGAGGACGTGGAACCTTAAAGTTGATTCATGGTTCGACGAAATACGTCTTTTCAGAACCGGGGAATATGCGTATTTCTATAAACTAAAATTACAGTTTCGAGCCTTCGCAGTTCCACTAGGCCTCCTTGCTTAACAAAAACTGGAACGCCCGGTCGTGAAAGATTTTCAAAATGAAGTGTTCCGCAATCATCACTATTCCGGCACGACTGGCGAGTCAGCGGTTGCCGAACAAAATGCTTTTAGCGGAGACAGGCCGCACGCTCATTGAGCATACCTGGAGAAATGCATCAAAAGTTTCAAATGCTATCGATGTCTTTGTCATCACCGACAGCCATACGATTCAGCAAGAGGTGCAGCGATTTGGTGGGAAAGCAATTATGACATCTGTCGACGCTACGAGTGGTACAGCGAGAATCGTTGAAGCACTGCCGTCACTGCCAGATGCCGATATTGTTGTTAACCTACAAGGTGACGAGCCCGAGTTGGTGCCCTCAGCAATTGACGCCGCCATTGCGTGTTTGAAGGAGCATCCTGAAGCACATGTAGCAACACTTGTAACGCCGCTCCGTGAAAAAGAAGCCCTCCATGATCCTTCCATTGTCAAAGTAGAGTTAACACCTTGGGTAGGAGAATGTTCTAAGCAGGAAAGTGGGGCACTCAACCAGACTTGGCGAGCAATTACTTTTAGCCGGGCAGCGATACCGGCAGCGAGAGAATGGCAAGATAGTTTACTGGAAAAAATACCGCCCTTATTTTGGCAGCATATTGGTGTCTATGCCTACAGAAGGTCTGTGTTGAAAAATTGGCACCACCTCCCAGAGTCACCCTTGAGTGAACTAGAGAGTCTAGAACAATTACGGCTCATTGAGGCTGGCGAACCAATGATTGCAGTAGCAATTGATCAAGTAGCCAGTGGCATTGATACAGCTGCAGATTACTCCGCTTTCGTCAAGCGTTTTTTTGATCACAAGGAAAAAGCTAAACGCTAGTCAAATGGCCTGCGTGGTTTTCCTTGGCCATCTGGCTGTTTGTTTCTGGTCGTGATAATTTTATCAGGAGAACCTGCACCTGGGCTGTCAGAGGATGCTTCGTCATTTGAAAGTTTTGCCTCCGGCATGCTTTGCTTTTCTCGCCAGGGCTTTTTTGCTTTGTAGCTTTTCAATTCTTTTCTTAATTGTTCATCAATACCACCGTTTCCAGCGTCGACATCAAGAGCCTTTTTGCTGAATTCACAAGCTTTTTCGAAGTCACCGCTTTCCGCGTATCCGGCTGCTAGTGTGCTTATTATATGTGCGGCTTTCCACTCTGTTTCTTCACACGCTTTGGTGGCCAGTTCGACAGCTTGTGCTGCGTCGCGAAGATCATTATCTGGTGATGTTGCAAAAAGCCATGCGAGATTATTGAGTACGCCGGAATCGTCTGGATGTAATGTCAGTGCAGCCTTTAAATCTCGAGCCGCTTCTTTGTGTTCACCTATGGAAATAAGAGCGTCACTTCTTCCACGCAGACTTAGAAACAGTGTTTTGTCAATACTCAATGACTTTTCAAACCATGCTATGGCAGCCCGAGGTTGTTTTGCAGCAAGATGCAACATTCCGAGTTGTCCAAGGACAAGTGGATCGGGTGGGTCCTGCTTTGCAATGCTTGTGAAGTCACGAATCGCTGCGGAGTACTCTCCTGCATCAGCAGCCATGAGACCACGAAGTTCTAGTGCAGCTACATTGCCGGGCTGAGCCTTAAGCACTTTTGCCAAGTCATTCGCAGCAGCTTTAAGATTTCCAGATTGCTGTTGGATTCGCGCCCGTAGAACAAGTGGTACAGCATTTTGAGGTGATATCTCAATAGCTTTATCGAGGTCGGCAAGAGCCCCTGGTTGTTCTCCCAGCATCGCCAGCACACGGGCTCTTTGAAGACGTGGAGCGACAGAATCAGGAGTGATTTCGATTGCTTTATCGAATGCATTCTTTGCACCCTCTAGTCTGTCTTCGTCATCGAGTTCATTGTCCATCATGTAAGACATACCAAGAGCTTCGTACACACCAGACTCATTAGGGTCATGTTTCAAGGCAGCTATAAAATCTTTGCGTGCTAGTCCAAATTCATTTCGGAGAAGCCTGAAAAGCCCGCGCGTTCGACGAAATCGGGCATCGGTGGGTGCAAGTGCTACGGCTTTGTCGTAATGAGCGGCTCGCTCGGGGCCATTTTCCAGCAAGTTGCCTTGAACAATATGCGCTTCTGCTAGTTCAATTGGACTTTGATCCGGAGAAAGAAATTGTATTGCCTTGTCAGCAGACTTTTTTGCTTCATCAGGATTTCCTCCTGGCAGGGCTTGAAGTCGAGCAATCATGAGATGCGCAATACCAAGCTTGGGATCACGCTTAACTAATTCGCTGAGGTCACGCATTGCAAAAGATCGCATGCGTGGCCAGTCTGGAGTTGGTCGTGGAGCATCAAATATGGCATCAACGAGCATCGCAGAGCGGTCAATAAGGGTTCCTACGATGAGGTTGTTGGCGAAGTCTTTTGAGTCTTCTGGCAGTCCTTTGCGTATCGCGCGACGGCAGAGGTCAATAACACGCTCAAAATCGTCGAGGCTTTGGGCCGATAGTTTCTGCTCTATTGCAGCATCCAAATCAGCCTGCCCCTCATTAGCATTTGGGGCTTTATTGTCTGTGTCGACAGCCTCGAATTCCCCCGCGATGCAAAGGCGGAGCATGTCAGGAGAGAGACCTGCTGAGCAGCAGGAAAAGAACATTGTTAACCAAATCAATATCATGTGGCAACGAGGCGTTTGCATTCAGATTTTCCTTGAAAACAGAGTTCTTAATCTAAGGTCGGGGATCAATGAAAACCAATAGTAGTGACTAAAAATGTAGCTGATTCCTTTATTTCACCCGAAGGTTAATTTTTTTGGGATCATGCTATTGTCCATCTAGAGCGGGGCAGGAAGGTCACGACGGCTAAAGATATACCCCCCAATGAAGTAGCCGGTAATACCAATTCCTAGGAGAATTCCGTTGTATTGAAGCAGGAGTTTCCAGTCAGACACGTCTCCTCCAACAAGCCTCTGAGGTTCATAGGCATTGAAGACTGAGAAATACCCAACCCAATTCAATGTTTCACTGAGACGGCCAATGAGTTTTGTCAGAAGCGATGTTACATAAAAGGCGCAGAGGATCCCAATCGTTCTCCATCGGTAGCTATCCCAAGACGACACACATGTGGCCAAACCACTCATGCATACCATGAGCCCGAAGACGTTGAATGCAGCAGGCAGGAAATGAAGGGGATTCACTTTGCCCGACCAAGGACCAAATTGAATAGCAGTGAAGACTGATGCATATAAGACCACGCAAAGACAAAACCCACCACAGATAGTTGCAAATGCTTGTGTTGAATAGAGTGCCCGTCGACGAACGGGTTGTGCCAGGATCATTTCAAGAGTCCCACGTTCGAGTTGGCCAGAAACAGCATCGCTACCACGTGTTACTCCCCAGACTGTTGCGGTGAGCACGACAACTGGGTCGACGAAAGCCAACGCGACTCTTCCCACATGAGTGGCCACTTCAGAAAAAGGAACGCCAGACATTTTCTGCCAATCCTCAGGAATCGCTCGCAGCAGAACATCCTGAAAAGCATTCATTTCAATCTGTGAAGAAAGACCAATGTAGAGCCATGGGAAGGCAGCCCACAATACAGCAAATGCTAATCCAAGCAGTGATTGATCTCCCCATGTTTTCCTCCATATTGCGGTATTCCACATGACGAAAAATTATGCTCCTTGCGAGGGAATTGAGATGCGGTGAGGAAGCGAGGGCGTATCGCGGTGCCGAAAATTTTCTCGATGATAACGGTCGTAGACAGCTGCAAGTCCAACTGGTTCAATTTTAAGTTCACTAAGTGGTAAGCCAGACAGCCAGTCCAGTACTCTGGTCAGAGAGTCAGTCGATTCCATAACAACGTCGCCAGCAGATTTTTTAACAATCGAGATGCTACTGGCCAGACTTTCTGGTATCGAAGGAAGTGGGCCAGTAAGCTGTGCGTAGATGCGATGACTTCTTCGAAGAGTCGCAATGGATTGTTCGTGAGCAATGTGGCCAGTCCGCATAATAACGACTCGATCGCACGTCGACTCGATTTCCGAGAGCACATGTGAAGAAAAAATTATTGTCCTGCCCATGTTGCGAGCCTCTACGACTAATTCAAGAACTTCGGCTCTGGCAGACGGATCAAGATTGGCTGTTGGCTCGTCTAGAATGACTAACGGACAATCAATTGCCAAAACCATCGACAGAGCAAGCTTTTGGCGCATGCCGGTACTCATGCGTGAAACCTGTCTCTGGCAGTCGAGTTGTAGCCTTTCAGCAATTTTGGAGCATGTGCTTCGGTCGCAATCGAGTCGCAGGCGGGAAAAAAAATCAAGTACATGGTGTCCTCGCATTCGACGAAACAGCCGTGCTTCACCAGGAAGGTAGGCCGTTTTTTGCCGAGTTTGAACTGATTGTGTAACGCAGTCAAAACCTGCAATGCTGGCCCGCCCTGAGGTTGGTTTTATGAACCCTAAAAGTGTTCGTAGGAAAGTTGTTTTGCCGGCACCGTTTGGACCCAGTAGTCCGAAAACTTCACCCGATTGCACACATATGTTGCAATCTGATAATGCATGAAAAGTACCGTAGGACTTTGAAAGATTTTCGGAAGAAACAATCATTTGAATTATTATGTTGATCTGGGCTGAGTGATTGCTGCGTCTTACGTTAAGAAATAATAGCCAGCCAGGCCATAACCGATCACTGCAACGCAGTTTCGAACCGCATTCGGATGGTACTGGCGAGCGAGTCGACCTCCGGCTATGCCTCCAATTACAGCCGCAATAGCCATAATTCCAGCCTCAGGCCATGCTACAAGTGGATGACTTGTAAAACTTGTTATGACAAAAGTAAGTGCGGCACACGCGTTAATAACCATTGCAAGAAGGTTTTTGAATGCATTAAGACGATGGGTGTCTCCAAGGCCAAGACCGCTTAGTGAGGCAAGCATGAGTATCCCGTTACCAGCACCAAAGTAACCACCGTACATGCCAATAAAAAACTGAAGTGTTGCTGCGCAGAGCAGTGTTTTGGTGTCAGGGTTCTCAGTGGATGGCTGTTTCTCAAGACCAATTCGTGTTGAAAAGTAGTTTGACACATATGGCTGAACGGCGAAGAGAGTCGCTGCCAGGAAAATCAGTAGAGGCACAACTGAGTCGAAGTACGTTGTTGGCAGAATAAGAATAAGGGCCGTACCTAGGACACTCCCTGCAATACTCGGAATAAGAAGCCAAAGGGACCACTTTGGTTGGCCGTTTCGTTCGTGACGATAATCCCAGGCCGCTGACAAGGTTCCGGGCCAAAGTCCTACAGTGCTTGTGGCATTGGCGATCACAAGCCGTGATGCATCAGCAGGCAGGATCGCAGCGAGTGCTGAAAAAGTTAGAATCCTGCCACCACCGGCTACAGAATTAATTGCCGCAGCTACTAGCGTAACTCCGGCTATAAACGTGAATGACGCTAGCGTAGAAGACAATTCAGTGACCAAAAAGCAAAACGCAACGGAGATCATTCGACTTGTTCCACTTTGCTGTCGGTGGGGGCTTCGGGAGCGTTTAAAATTCCGCAGTCAATCAATGCATAGCCGGCCCAGAAGAAGGGGTGTGTTGCATCTTGAGGAATCACAGAACTTGTTATTTTGATTCGCGGTTCTTGATTAAAATCTGGTTGCTCCGCAGTAACGAGGTCTACCGCTCGTTGCCAACTCACCGCGGCGGGCAGTAGGTTGTCACCCAATCTCTCGCGTTGCCGGTCTTTTATAAATTCAATACCCAGGTCTATTCCTATGCGGCCCCCAACGTTCCAACGGCTTATGACTGCGGTTTCAGTCCCAGTTGCTAGAAGATCCATAGCAGTCATGAAAAGATCATTGCCCGGCCGATCGGTAGCTTTATTAAGGCCTTCTGAGGCCTGTGTTTGCAAGCCTGTCAGTACAGCACATCGTGCTGCCTTTTGAGGAGCAGCGAGCCAATCGTTGAAAGACATCCCTGGCCGTCCAGCATCTGCCGCAATGAGAGGTCGGTCAGTAATTTTTCCATTTGCTGAAAGTTCGTCAAAAATTACCAGCGTGTCTGCTAAGGAGGCTGAGATGCCTATAGGAATTTTTGGTGTCTGAGAGTTCAGGAAAACGGCGTTTTCGATTGCAGTATCAATACGTTCGAGTAACGCAGAAGATTGTTCAGGCGAATTGTTTCGGTATGTCAAGCTTGCCTGCACTGCGATGATGTGAGGAGCAGTTGCCTTGTGACGATTTCCAACAGCAAGACTTCGCGTTGGTGAGTATCGGATCTGGCAGGTATCCTTTAGCCGTAGATGTGTTGCACCATGAAGGTTTTTTTCTTTGGTTGTTATCGGAAGTAATTCGAACGGAAGGTACCATAGCAATCCATCCGGCACGATGATAAGTTCATCAAACTCATGATGACGCTCCAGTGAAACACCTGAATCTTCAAATAACAAAGTGGTTAGCGCTGCAGCATGAGTCCGCCATTCCTGGCTATCTAGCCGGCCAGTTTCAACGGGCCGAAGAGGGTGATAGAGGCTAAGCGACCGTGTCATCTCAATAATTTTTTTGCGAACTTCGTCAGGTCGCTTCACTTTCCAGGAAGCAGCTTGTTTTGGTGCCTCTAGGCTTGCAAACAACCCGAAGTTCGTCCATGTAAATGAGAGCAGGCGTTGTTTGCCGACGAGGCGATTCCGGATTTCTGTAGTCTCAAAGAGTGGTGGAAATTCAAGTGGAATAACATTTCTACCAGCAGCGATAAAATCAATTTGATTTTCTAACGTCTGGCTTCTTGCTGCAAAATCTTTCCATGTCTCTGAATCGTCCGGAACCGGAGTGTCACGAGGCATGTGCCGACACTCCCACAACGACTTCTGCAATAACAAACGTATCACATTTATTTCACTCAAGTTTGTTGCCACGTCTGGGTAGCGAGCTAATACCCGTTTGCGAAGTGCTGTGAGTTCATCACTGTTTCCAGTAGTTGTTGTAAGTAGCTTTAGGAGGTTGTTCCGTCGGCCACCTAATGGCTGATGAGTGAGCCAGCTATTGCGTCGTTGATTTTCAATCGCATTAAGCCAGGCTTCGTCGCCACGACTATTTGTAAGAAAAATTTTTTGTGTTACCGCAAGCCACGCTGAGAAAGCAGATGTCCGATCGGTTGAAATGACGGCAATGGCATCAAGGGGGTCTGTCTGAATCGCAAATGGGAGAGGGTCCGCAAGCAAAACCTTGAAAAGATCGCTCGCCTCTCTGTCAGAATAGGTTGATTCTCCGCGGACGAGTGATTCTGTAAAAAGCTGGGTTTGAAACAGTCTCGCCGAGCATCCTCGGGCAAGGGTCAGCGCTTTTGCATATTCAGCATCTCCTCGGCCATCGTTTCCCGCGGCGTATGCAATTAATGCCGCTGTATATCTCGAATATGCTCCACATCGCCCCAACGCAAGTTCACTACTTGACAGGCTTTGGTTCAATTTGACCAAAGATCGAGCCGCTTCTTGAATGTTCCCTTGTTCCGCACGTACAGATGCAGTGGTTGAAAGGAGCCTGATAGAAAGGCTTCGGAGTTGTTTTTCTGACCAGCTAATAGCTGGTAGGACTGACTTAGGCAGTGTGTTATCAAAAGCGAGATGAGCATGTGTAGACCAACGAAAAGATTCCTCTAGTGCACGAGCATCACCTTGAGCTGCCGCCGCAAAAGTTGCCTGTTCGAGCGTTGTTTTGGCAGTTTCATACTGACCTGCATCAAGTGCTATTCTTCCACCAACAAGAAGTGCCCATGGTGTCAAAGGGTGATCAAATTGACCTTCTAGGAGTAGGCCACGCTTCAACAACGGCAAGGCCTGCTCATTTCTTGCTTGCGACCAGTAGACGATGCCTAGGCAGACATCAATCCAAGCCTGAGAAAAGTGATTTTGAGGTGCTGGTCGTTTTTGCAGCCAAGCTGATATGGCTTCTAACACGTTTCCATCTCGAGCCATTGGCCCAAGGAGATCAGCACGACGATAAAGGCTGATGGCGAGTGACCGCATGACCTCTTGTGGGCGTATGGGATAGTCAATTGGTGCTGCCAGTACGCCACCACTCTGCAAAACACTTTGCGGATCAGAAGTGCCCAGACGAATTGACATTCGATCAGGAAGATCAGAAATTTTGATCGCACGGGGCGATTGTCCCCAGAGTTGCTGAGGGCGGCTGTTTTTAATGCGAAGTGGTTGGCTTGGAAAGCGAATGTCTTCTAGCCAGTTTCCGTGCGAAGCTGCCCGAATAATTGCTTCATTATAAAAACCAATCGCATCACGATATCGACCTTGTTCAAAACAACATTCACCAACGATTGCAGCCGCAGCAGTCGAATCAATCCACCGGTCCGCTCCGAATTTCATACATCCCTTGTACTCCTGTTCCGCAAGTTCGAGGGCGTCAGAAAAATTTCCAGATGCGAGGGCGTTCTGTGCAAGGTCGTATGCTTGGCTTGGAACAGTTCGGCCTCCTGTACCAAGGAGAGGAATGCCTTGGCTCAAGCACGTACTCGTCAAAGGTCCGTATATACCGAGTCCTGCCAAGGCTATGAATACAGCATGAATTGAACGGGTCACGGATTATATTTCTGTAAAGGAGGGTGATTACACACGCCAATCACTCGCAGAGTGATACGAGTATGGCCCCAAATAAAGTAATGGTTGAGTGTGATGGGGGGCAAAACCGATCCGCCGCGAATACGAAGAGTAGGGTATTTGGTTCGCTCGGGGATGTAACACTCGGTTGAATAGGTAAGTCCGGCAGGTTAAATCCAACGGTTCTGCTGAAAATTTGAATTATCGAAAGTTTATCGGTTGCAACGGTCGAAGATGATTGCATCGGAACTGGAGGTCATTGGCCATGTTTTGCAACTCTCGGAAATCCTTTGGACAAAACGCCATGCAAAGGTTTTTTGTATTAATTGTGGTCGTCTTTGGTGGGGCTTCCCTTGTCGGATGCCAGGTGGATGTAAGTGGTCAAACTCTGCCGAGTGCTTATTACTTGCAGGATGACATACAGTATTTCCCCGCCGGGCCAGAATTTAAATTGTCCAAAGAGGCAGCAGCACTCAAAGCGTACAAAGATCAGAACGGTGGAGATGCACCAACGAATTGTGATACCTGTCGTTGATTCGATTCTGATTTTGTCGTTTTTTCATGCGAATGGTTTTCGATTTCATTCTGATGTGAGGGCACGAGCAGTCCGAACCCACCGTTAAAACGTCCTTTGAGGCCTGCTCGCTAGGCGAATTTCAGAGTGATTGCCGTGTTTTCATGAAACTTTGAATCATGCGCAGAACAAATGCTTGCATGTTTCAAATCTTTTTGTATTATTTTGTGGGAAATCAACCCGTAAATGATTCGAATAGATATTTTTTTGTGGGTTTATAGCCATTTTTAACGAGGTTTGTGGTGTTTCAGTTGCTTCATCTTTTCGTCAAGACAGAAGCTTCCCGGTGCGTTCGAAGTCTGCGATTGCGATATGACAACGGAAACCGATTTATTGCTCGGAGAATTTTCTCGAACGCTCGACGAGCGTTATCGACTTGGATTGCCATCAGAATTATTCGAAGTTTTGGCATCCCAAGGGCAGGAGTTGGTGCTTGCGAAGGAGAGGGTGGGCTGCTTATCGCTATGGAATGCGGTGATCTGGAAGCCGCGGATCGATGCAGCAGTCGATGTTCTTCGGAGCAAGTTGACTGCGGGCGTGTTGGCTCAGCGAGTCGACCAGGTCCAAGGCGTAGGTCGTTTGCTGTCGACGCGTCATCGAACGATCTCACTCGCTGGCAGGGGCCGCTTGGTTGTTCCAGATGGGTTCAGAGAGTTCCTTGGTGTTGAACCCGGAGGTGATTTGCTTGTCGTCGGAGCTGCAGTGTGTGTTGAGCTTTGGAATCCAAACGCGTGGAGTGAATTCATTACGACTGAGATGCCAGACTTTCGTCGGCAATTAGATGAACTAACAGTGTGACACGGGAAATAAATATACTGGCCATGCCCGGATGAGAGGGGCGGGTTGACCTGTTTTGGAAAGAATCCTGCAGGTACATGACACAGCCACGGAACGGGCCACTACAGCACGGATGCTGCCACTGGACCTCCTCCGGGCATGGCCTTTTTCAAAATATTACCCATGCATTTTTTCTGGTTCAATCAAAGAAATCCGTAACTGCTCGCTTGCCAAATTATGGTTTGATTAGTCAGCGCCAAGTCTGGCTATCCGATTTGAAAGTATTGGGTCTCATTTTCTTTTGATAAGTACCCAATTCAACGGCTGCGAGACTCAAAGTTGCATGAGAATATCATGGTTGCTGTTACGAATAACCCACTTAAGAAGTCCTACGAAGTTGCGTGTGTGCATGTTCGTTTGCTGTGTTTAAGTTTCTAAGACCTGTTTTTTTGACCAAGTGTTATCACCACTCATGACGGTAGTTATGCGAGATGTTTTTCCTTTCTTTTAAGCGATTTCATAATAGTTCCAAAATGTCCCACTGGATTTTTTAGACACACTTTCGGTCACTTGTGCTGGCAGTATTTTTTTCCCTGAAACAAGCGAACTAATGTGTTTCAGAAGCCGTAGTGATGAGGCGTTGGCACAGCGGTGCCAGATTAATTCTTGAAATCGTTGCCCTCGTTTGCGGAAGTTAAAAGTAGGCAGGGCGCGAAGGGTCGGTGGCAGGTGTTAGGAACTCAGGTTTGGTGTCTGAAAAATCCTGACATCCGTTACCGCAGCAGAAAGGCAGGTCGTCATGACCACTTGGACGTTGCGTTCTCTTTTCGGAGTTAGTGGAGAAAGAAATACAGGAAAAAACAATCGGCTGCGACGTCATCGGGACAAACAGTGGCGTAAGCGAAGGGCTGCTCGAGAACAATATAATCCGGAATCGCTTGAGCAACGTGCCATGATGGCGGTTGTTGCCCCTGCTTATGAAGTATGCCAAGACTGGGGCAGTGGCTTTCAGGCAGGAATTGAACTTCAAAATCTGGACGTAGAGGCCGTTAATGACTGGACGATTTCGTTCGATTACGGCGCTGATATTACTTCCATCTGGGATGCAACAATCGTTGCACGTGAGGGAGACCGATACACAATTGCAAACGCTGGATGGAATGCCGATCTTGAGGCGGGACGTTCAGTAGCCTTTGGATTTATTGGATCAGCAGATGTTTCAGGGGCAAACGTCGCACCGCCGGCCAATTATTCAGTGAATGGTGATCCTATTGATGATGTGGGTGTGTCTCCATCGCCTGCTCCTATTGCACCATCACCAACAGATCCTGTTGCTACAGATCCAGGGCCAACCGAACCAGTTGTAGCAGACCCAGTGGCATCGCCTGGCGAGTACAACACAGTCTTTAATGTAATTTCTGATTGGGGTTCTGGCTTCACCGGCGAAGTAGCAGTCCAGAACCTTAGTTCTGAAACACTTAAAGGCTGGGAAGCATCGTTTGATTTCGCTGGTGACATTAATTCCATCTGGAATGGTCAGATTGTCAATCAGTCTGGTTCTCGGTACACAGTACGAGGGGCATTATGGAATCCAGATGTATCTCCCGGTGGTACTGTCACTTTTGGTTTCAATGGTACACCAGGGGGCTCACAGGCCGTTCTTGAAAACTTTGCTGTGATGGGAATTCACGACGCACCGCAGCCAATCGCTCCAAGCCCAACGCAGCCTGCGCCACTTCCAATGCCTGCACCGACCCCAGTAGCTGATCCGGTTGATGGCCAAGGGAATGTATTCACGATCTCTCCATCGAGTCCAGATATCGTGGGCTTCAACCCTTCGACAGACAGGCTGGAATTTGGAGATGTGTCGGTCCACAACCTGATCATTGGAAAGACTGAAGCTGGTGAAGTGGCGATTATAAATCCATGGGCTTGGTCGCCAGAGTATCAAGTTGTTTCAGGAGTAGCCTATAGCGACTTGACGACTGAAAATTTCGGCGTGATTGTCAACGAACACCTTCGCCAAGATATTGGTGGGGTCCTTTCTTGGGAGTTGGGTGTTGGTCCCCGTGATGCGAATACCGTGTACGTTCGTTCGCATGAATATGGCGTGCAGGAACGCATTGAAGATTTTGATCCTGCAACAACTAAGCTGAGTTTCCTTTACTTCGGCACAAGAGAAAGACTGTCGGTTGATGATACCGATGAAGGTTTGCTTATCTCCGTTGAGCCAACCGGACAAAGCGTCTTGCTTGTTGGTGTTGCAAAAAGTGATTTAGTTCCTAGCAACATTGAATTTCACCATGATCAAATGGTGGAGGATCAGCTCGAGGTTCCATTTGGATTTACAGTAGAGCAGTTGACGATGGTGAGTCGTTCAGCATTACTCACTCCAGAAGCACCAGCTGGCGAACTGACAGATGGGTTTCAGAC
>JALCBP010000176.1:0-2931 GCA_028066355.1 Pirellulales bacterium | reverse complement strand
ATCTCCTCATTCTTGTCACGGCAGACGAAGCGATTGATGAGGCGAGGCGATACCTTGAAAAAAATTGGAACCAAACTGGCGAAGTTGGATTTTTCGAGTGTTCAGAAAGTGAACAAGAAGCGGCGCTCCTTCACCGCTTTAGTGCTGCCGGAGCAGGGCTCCGGTATCAGAACCTGCACCAGCGCACCACTGAAGAGGTGCTGTCACTCGACATTGCACTGCTCAGCAATGACCCAGAGTGGATTGAAGATCTCCCTGATGAACTCACCAAGGACTTGGTGTTGGATCTGTCCTATGGACACTATCTGTGCCACGTGTTTCACAATATCTACGTGTATCGTAAGGGAACCGATATGGAACGGATCAAGACGCTCATGCTCGAGCGGCTCACGGCTCGAGGAGCCAAGTTTCCGGCAGAGCACAACGTCGGCCATCTGTACGAAGCAGAGCCGGTCGTCAAGGAGTTCCATCAGCAGCTTGATCCGACTAACACATTCAATCCAGGTATCGGAAAAACAAGCAAGAAACGGCTCTGATTCACCTTGAGGGCTGGTCGACATGCACCCCAACCGGGGCTTTCTTCTTTATTGCTTATCGGAGGAACCTGAAGCAGATAACAGGAGCCGAATTTGTTCAACCCGCTGAGCACCAGATTCTAAGACTATCTAGCCCTGACACGAACTTGGAAGTATGTATTTTTGCCTTAAAAATAGGGCCTGAGAAAACTCATCAAATCCTCATATTTGTCTCACAATTCACTCATGAAAGATGTCGACACTCTTTGCAATTGGTGGAAGCCAAATAGTCTTCCATAAAAATTTTTACATAGCCTTACTAAGGAGTTAGACGTGCTACACACTGCTCATTTTTCTCAGCCAACCGGAAGTCGAAATCGCGGCTTTACGCTGATTGAGCTTCTTGTTGTTATTGCCATTATTGGTGTTCTTGTCGGTCTTCTTTTGCCAGCCGTTCAGCAAGCTCGTGAAGCTGCACGTCGGGCTTCATGTTCAAATAATATGAGGCAGCATGGCCTCGCAATGCATAACTATGAAAATGCTCATAAGTATTTCCCAGCTGCATGTTACACCGTTGATTCAGCAACTGCACCAACAAAGGGTAATCCAGCTGGTAAAGAGACCTCATGGACAGCATTTGTCCTTACTAATCTTGAGCAAGGTAACGTCAATTATGACTTTACGAAGCATTGGTGGGAGACTGAAAATCGTGCTGCTGCAACTATTCAGCCGAGTGTTTTTAAGTGTCCATCAGCTTTACCGCCTTCAGGAGGGCATCCGAGTATTGACGGACCCAGCAGAGATAATGACTCAGCGGCTCCGTCACTTGATCCAAATATTTTTGGGCAACGTGACTACGAAGCTTTAACTGGTGTCAAGGAATACATTGTTCCTGATGGAAGCAATCCTTGGATTGACGATGGCGACGAATGTGATGGTGGTCTCATTAAAGACGCTGAAACAAAAGTTGCACAAATTGTTGATGGATTAAGCAATACTCTGATGTTTGTTGAAAAAGCGAGTGCTCCTGATGTTTATCGCGGCAGGGGTAACCTTTCACCAACGGGTGAAACTAATCAGACAATTGCCGCACTTGATTCGCTTGGGCCAGCAAAGTTGCATGGTATTGATCCAGCCACTGGAACGAAGCGGAAGAGAGACAGTGGAAATGTTCCATTCAATGCTGTGAATGACGGAGAAGCCTATAGCTTCCATCCCGGTATTTGCGTTGTTAGTAGTATGGATGGAGCAACACACACACTCTCAGAATCAATGGACGTTGTTCTCTTCGGGTCGATGATTACGCGTGGTGGTGGTGCATACACCGCTTCCAACGGTGTACGTGAACCAAATATTGCGTGGTAGTTTTCTAAAAAGAAAACAGATTGGTTTATGGCACATAGTCATCAATCACGATTACTATCCAAGGCTGCGGCCGCGCTACATTTCTGTGGCGTGGTCGTAGTTTTTTTTATTTCCTCGACGGGAAACGGGGAGGCAGAAGAGCCACTGCTTGAGAGTGGTAAATCGTTGCAGTGTCAGGTTGTTGCAAGCGGCGTATTTCCCGAGATAATCCTTGCGCAAGAAGATCCATCTGTGTCACAAGATGTCCCTGTAGTGCTGGGCGGAATAAGTGATGTTACTGTTGAGAAAGCGATTGATGATAACGGCGAGTTTGTCATACGACTGCTAACCGACAGAGGTCCCTCACGCAAGATTGAGACACCCCGTGGGAAACAACGAGTATTTCTCAATCCCTCTTTTGTTCCAACAGTACTTGTCTTTGGGATTTCAGGGTGTTCACTTGACGAGAGCCGTGGTGAATCAAAGAAACTTAAAATAAACCTCCAGTCTCAGTTTTCACTTCAAACCCCTCCAGGAAAAGTGATTACTGGTCGTTCAAACGGTCTTGAGGGTGACGATAGCATTGCAAATCCGTCTGGTGAAGAATTGCTTGCTCCCGATGTCAACGGGATTGATCCTGAAGGATGTGCTCTTCTCGCTGATGGAACCTTCTGGCTATGTGAAGAATATCGACCATCAATTTTATGTTGTGAGAATGATGGCACAGTTACCAAGCGATTTATTCCAAAAGGTGTAAAACTTCCGTCGAGTGATATCCAGGTTATTGAAAATCTTCCGGCGCATTACGCAAAGCGCCGAGCCAATAGAGGTTTTGAATCATTGGCACTGAGTCCTGATGAATCCACAATCTGGGCTTTGATGCAGAGCCCATTTGATAATGAAGCAGCTGAGCGTTCAGGAAATGTGCGACTTCTTGGATGCAATTCGGAGAATGGTCAACCAATTAGTGAATATATCTATCGTCTCGGTGATCCTGCTGCTGCTGAGTTTCTAACAGGAGGCGTCGTTCCTGATGATGGGAAGCTTTGTGCAATGGTTTCAATCGGGGCAG
>JALCBP010000052.1:0-18831 GCA_028066355.1 Pirellulales bacterium | reverse complement strand
TCAACACAGGCTCTGCCATGAGCATTCGAGGCACCCACGGAGCAGTAGTACGGTCCTTGAGGTGAGGGATAACCACCGAGTGGAAATCCAGGTGGGTTGTTGTTGGCTGTGCACCACAGGAAGTACTCTTGCTCAAAGCCAAACCAAAAGTCTTCATCATCATCTGCAATAGTTGCCCGACCGTTCGATTCGTGAGGTGAGCCATCAGCGTTGAGTACCTCAGTCATGACAAGGAATCCATTCTTCCGACCTGGATCTGGGAAAATTGCTACAGGTTTCAGAAGGCAATCAGAATCACCACCAGTTGCCTGCTCGGTGCTGCTACCATCAAAAGACCACATTGGACACTCTTCGAGAGTGCCACCAAAATCCGATTCGATCCGAGTTTTTGATCGAAGGCTTTGAGTTGGCTTGTAACCATCAAGCCAGATGTATTCCAGTTTCGATTTCGTGCTCATAACTGAAGTTCGTCCTTAGTTTTGAGGAGGGATTTAGAAAACATTGAAGCCTGACGACTGCAGGACGACGCGACATCGATCTGCATCTCCGGCAGGGCCGAGAAAAGCCGAGGAGTTCCGTTTGAATGCAGCCGCCTGGTCGGTGTCGAAAATAGTCTCAGACCTACATACCGATAGGAGCAAATAACATGCCATCCAGAAACACAAATAATATCTTAAAAACTGGGCTTCCTTCTGCAACTCACCTGTGCTAGACGCCCGAAAAGTTAGCATTCGACAGTAGTCATTGCTAAAAAAAATGGCAAATAGTACTTCGTATCTACGATGACTCAGTTGTATCGAGCGGACGAGTCGGCTTCGTATTTCCGGCTTCGAATTTATGGCTCCGAAAGTATTCTCGATAGTCTCCGCTTGCAATTAAGACACCCGACTTTGTTTGACCACAGAACAGGTAGATCCAGGCTGCAATCGAATTGCCTTCACATAACTGGGCAGTAGTAATCGAACGAGTAAAGAGCGGTGAACAACCGGTACACTCCTCATACGCATCAAGCGAAATCAATTGTTCAGCATTCGTGATGCGAAGTAAATCTCCGTACACAATGCCCTTCTCGTTTATGACTCCAGGATAGGCACCAAAGTCATATAACTTGCCCTGAACAGTAGCTGATCCAATTATTTCAAGTTCAGCAATAAGGTTTTTCGCCTCACCATGGGCTAACTGTGGCCGGAGAGTTCCATAAACAAAAAGATATTGAGTCTTCATCTTGTACTCAATGAAAAGAATTTATAGGCATACATTGTTGCAGTAGACTGATCGTTTAACATAAGCGAATAGGGAGTGGTTAATCAGCACAACACACTCAGAATCGCTATGGTAGAACAAAGCTATTTAATAGCGACGTAGTTTGGAAGATATCCAATTTTGGAAAGCCAGAGAAGCATCTACTTTGTCGATAACAAAGCATCAGATTGGCTAGAAAATGTTTGACTTGAAGTGTGGCCGTTATCGACATTACAAGGGAAAAGAGTATGTCGTACTTGGGGTTGCTTCACATAGCGAAACCCTTGAAAAACTTGTTGTATATCGAGCAGACTATGGAGATCGGGGGCTTTGGGTGCGACCCTTGGCAATGTTTTTAGAGATGGTTGAGATATCTGGTGAGTCCAAGGCGCGTTTCGAGTTTTTGGATGAATAGCCCAATGGTTGGACCTTTTGATCGCCTGTGGTTCAAAATAATGCGAACAATGCTTCAATCCCTGCTCAGGCTCAGTTTCTGATCAGGGAGAGTCATTCATTTTTACAGCACCTCACTGTTTTTAGAAAATATCGTGACGATCAAAAAAAATTCTGATGCAGGATGGTGCTTTGATAATTCTTTTGCTCACCTTCCAGAAGTTTTCTTCTCACCAGTAAAACCTGAGCCGGTACGACATGCTGGTCAGATTCTCTTGAATGAAAAGCTAGCAAAGGATCTTGGCCTCAATGTCGAGATTCTTCGATTAGATGGTCCGCAGGTCTTTGCAGGCAATGAAATACCATCTGGGGCAATGCCACTAGCTCAAGCGTATGCCGGGCATCAGTTTGGGCACTTTACGAATCTCGGTGATGGCCGGGCCATTTTGCTCGGTGAGCATCTGACTCCTGACAAGCAACGAGTAGATGTTCAACTCAAGGGATCGGGCCGTACACCTTATTCGCGTAGTGGTGATGGTCGAGCAGCACTTGGTCCAATGATCAGAGAATACGTCATCAGTGAAGGCATGGAGTCGTTGGGGATACCGACGACACGAAGCTTGTCAGTTACAGCTACTGGTGAAAGTGTATTGAGAAGTACGCCGTTGCCTGGAGCAATTTTGACACGTACAGCAAAGAGTCATATTCGTGTTGGTACATTCCAATATGCTGCGGCGCTGGGTGATAAAGAGAATCTTTCACAACTGTTTGTGTACACAGTTGACCGGCATTATCCAGAATTACGGAACGCAGATGATTTGCCCTACGCATTCTTTCAGGCTGTACTCGATCGACAGGCAGATCTGGTGTCGCGGTGGATGCTTGTCGGTTTTGTGCATGGTGTAATGAATACTGACAACGTTTCGATTGCTGGCGAAACCATCGATTATGGACCTTGTGCATTTCTTGATGTTTATCATCCGGAGACGGTGTTTAGCTCAATTGATCATCAAGGTCGATATGCTTTTCAGAATCAACCGGCAATCACTCAGTGGAATTTGGCACGGTTAGCAGAGAGTCTTGTGCAGGTCGTACCAGGAAATCCAGAGGATGCGGTTGGAAAGTTTGTCGAAATTCTGGAAACATTCCCCTCTTGTTACGAGAAGTACTTTCAGACTGGTGCAAATGCAAAGCTTGGTCTTACAACCATGGAGAACGAAGACTCTGCAATCTATAGTGATTTACTCAAAATCATGGAAGAATCACAATTAGATTTCACGGAAACATTCGTCACATTAGCTGATGGACTCGAGCAATCTGAAGCGGATCCGGCTGAGGTGGATCCGGAGTTTTCCAAGGTTGCCGGATTGAGTGATTGGATCAAGCGATGGTCGCAACGACTAACTCGGGAGCCTGGTTCTGTAGCTGATGCTGCAAAACGGATGCAAACTGTAAACCCAGTCATCATTCCGAGAAATTTGAAAGTTGAAGAAGCTCTTATCGCGGCAGATTTAGGAGATCTTGAGCCAACGCATCGTCTGCTTGAGGCACTCAGATCACCTTTTACAAAAACAAAAGAAAATGAGCCGTATCGAAAAGGGGCGTCACCGGGAAGCAAGCCATACTGTACGTTTTGTGGAACGTAGAAGCTTGTAACTGCATCGTGTTATAGTGAAAAAAATCGAATTAGAATTCGTCGAGATCGGCAAATTAAATATTCCGACAGGCTTATGCTCCCAAAAAGATTTTACGGACTTGTGTTCTCGCTTGTGATGTCCATTTTGATGTCGGCGCTTATGTCGCTGGTCATAACGCTTCTCCATGTTGGTTTTAGACCTGGAGTGTTTTCAGACTGGCTGAAGGCGTGGGGGCTTTCATGGATTATTGCTTGGCCAACAATCTTGGTTGTATCCCCGCTTGTGAACAGAATTGTTTCTCTCTTGGTCAAGACTTCGGAGGAGCAGTAAATGTGACACTCCTAAGCATAGAAAAAGTAGTCATGTAGACGTCACGTCATCTCTATGTCGATGCCGAACAATTTCTCCCTCGACCATGTAAATGACATCCTCTGCAATATTTGTTGCCATATCGGCTATCCGCTCAAGGTGTTTCGATATAGAGTTTATTTGAAGTAGGCCTTCAACTTTTTCTGGATCTTTCTTAATTTGCTGTATGACTAATTTACGTACTGTATGTCTGCCAGCGTCAACGATGTCATCTTCTTTTCGTACTTGTCTGGCCAAGTCTGGGTTGGCTTTAACCACAGCATCGAGGCTGTTTTTGACCATCTCCTCAACTTGCTTGGCCATACTTGAAATCTCTTCAGGTAATTCAAGTGGGCCTGTTATCGTAAGTTGTGAGACTGTTTTCGCGATGTTGCTCGCAAGATCTCCAATTCGTTCTAAATCGTTGTTGATTTTCAGTACTGCAACAACAAATCGTAGATCAGCCGCTACAGGTTGATACAGCGCAAGGACTTTGAGGCATTCTTCTTCCAATTCGACCTCAAGACGATCGATCTCGGTGTCGTCGGCTATGACTTTCTGGGCGAGCTCGACATCTTGTTTAAAAAGCGCAGTATTAGAACGGCTAATAGATTCTTCAACAATCGTTCCAAATTGGAGAATCGAATTCTTCAGTTGAGCAATCTGGTGTTCAATATGACGTGCCATAACGGAATTCTAAAGCCAACTTGCGTTATTATGACTGTAAATTACCCAAATCTACCAGTAACGTAGGATTCCGTCTCCTGCAGTACAGGATTGGTAAAGATTTCAGATGTTGGACCATACTCGATCAGCCGTCCTAGATATAGGAAAGCTGTGTAATCACTCGTGCGACCGGCCTGCTGCATGTTATGCGTCACCATGAGGACCGAGTATCGACCACGTAATCTTTGAATGAGATCTTCAATTTTTCCAGTTGCAATGGGGTCAAGAGCAGAGCATGGTTCGTCGAGCAAAAGAACTTCTGGTTCAGCGGCTACTGCTCGAGCGATGCAAAGGCGTTGTTGTTGGCCTCCAGAAAGTTTTAGGGCGCTTTCGTTCAAGCAGTCTTTAACCTCATCCCATAAAGCAGCCCCACGAAGACTGATTTCACAAACTTCTTCGAGCACACTATGATTTTTCTCACCGTCAATTCTCAGTGGATAAACAACATTTTCAAAGATACTCATTGGAAAAGGATTAGGTTTTTGAAAAACCATTCCCATTCTTTTACGAAGGTCGATAACATCCATGCGAGAGTCATAAATTGAATCTCCGTTGAGCTGCATGTCACCGGTGACTTGCACATTTTGAATAAGATCGTTCATTCGGTTGACACTTCTCAGAAGTGTTGATTTCCCACAGCCACTTGGTCCAACTAGTGCCGTAACCTGATTTCTAGGAATAGGCATTGAGATGTCATGAATGACCTTTTTCGTTCCGTACCAGAGACTGAAGGCATTAATTTTAAGAACTGGTGTAGTGTCAAAGACACTTTGATGTACTTCAGCGGGAACGTTGTCACCCCGAGCGACAGCTTGAAGACGGTCGGAAGAAACTCCCGATTTTCCATCGCCTACAATATTTTGAGATGTACTTTCTTTTTGTACAGGCATGATCGTATTGTATTAAATGTTGGCTAGAATAAAGTCTTTACTAAGCTCGGTCTAAAAGTGTTGAGGTGCGTAGCGTCGCTTCAGGTGTGATCGAATGTAAATTGCAGTAATGTTGAGCGTTGCAATCAGAACCACAAGCAATAGTGTAATCGTGAAGACCACAGGTTTTGCCGCCTGACTGTTTGGGCTTTGGAAGCCAACATCGTAT
Source organism: Pirellulales bacterium (assembly GCA_028066355.1). Taxonomy (GTDB): domain Bacteria; phylum Planctomycetota; class Planctomycetia; order Pirellulales; family UBA1268; genus UBA1268. The sequence continues at coordinate 13,387 of JALCBP010000052.1, read as the reverse complement.
ACCAGGTAGGCAAGGTTCATGAATTCACGTTCGGGATGAAAGTAGGGAAACGATGTATCGAAAGGAAGATCCAGTGCAACCTTTTTCACTCCCACAAGCATGAGCGGTGCAACTTCGCCAGCTGCACGAGCCATTGCTAAAATAAGGCCCGTCATTATCCCCGGCAATGCTCTTGGCAGCACGATCCGGTAGATTGTTTGCCACTTGCTGGCACCGCATGCGTAAGATCCTTCTCTCATCGAATTTGGTACAGCGACCAGAGCTTCTTCAGTTGCAACAATAACGACTGGTAGCGTTAATAATGCTAATGTCAGTGAAGCCCACAAAAGACCACCGGTACCGTATGTTGGCTGATTGTCTGCAAGCAAACTTGCACTAAAGAATAATTCATCAATCCCTCCACCTATGCCGTAACAGAAAAAACCAAGACCAAAAGCACCATAAACAATACTTGGAACACCGGCTAAGTTATTTATTGCAATTCTCACCGTAGCAGTAATGGGTCCATCGGTGGCATATTCGCGCAAGTAGAGGGCTGCAAGAACCCCCAATGGCGCAACGAGAAGTGCCATGAAGAAAGTCATGCTGACTGTTCCACAGATGGCAGGGAAAACCCCACCCGCACTATTTGCTTCACGGGGATCGTCAGAAAGAAACTCCCACCAACGTGCACCATAAATACGAAAAGATCCAAAAAACCCAAGGTTGTTAGGTTGCCAGGCTTGAACGATCTCTTCTACTGGCAGGATGATAGAAAGACCTTCAGCAGTTTTGAATTCAAAATCCCACTCTTGAGTCGCCTTTCGCAGGGAAGCCAACTCGCTATCAAGAGAACTTGATAGCACTGCAACTTCTTTTGAAATTTGTTCTTCTTTTTCTCGGGCCGCTTGTAAGATTGCGTGTGCCTCGGTGCCATGCCTGATGGAAGCGTCAAATGTAGCAAGCCGAGCATTTCGGAGTCGTTGTTGTAATTTCCCACGTTCATGTCTGTCTATATAGTTTGCATCAAGAAATTGTCGGCGAACCGTTGGAGCAATTTCTATGTATTTTCTCCATGCCGCTTCTGGACTATTGCTCATTGCAATGCCGTTTTTTAAGACACAGGCAGGAAAGCCATGGAACCGGCCACCATCGAGGCGTTCAACCACAGTTGCAAATTTGGGTCGTCGCGTAGTAACAATATCGCCTTCTTCAATCCATCTGTAGTGGGCCCCCGTCAATTCAAAGTTAGCAGTATGCACAAGGCGACGATCAGTAAATGTTTCATCTGCCTGATAACTATTCATGTGTCCCTCTCGTGACATTTCTTCACCAAGAAAAGTCTCACCATCGCGCAGCGTAATTTCATAGAGTGGGCGTGGCCAAAAGTGAAGAGAGCCTCGCACTGTGATGAGTAACAAGAGTCCGACAATCATCACCACAGCAACAGCAAGAGATCCCGACATTAACCAGACCCATGGTTCACCATGCGCCATAAGTCCCGAAAATGGTGATCGGATGTTGTGCCTCTGAAACCGACTAGAGTTCATTCGATCTCCTTCGGAATCTTTGTCGCACAAGCTCAGCGACTGTATTAATAAAAAATGTTAGTACAAATAAAAGGACTGCTGCTAAAAACAAGATGCGAAAATGGGTAGAACCCTGTGTTGCTTTCGGCAGTTCTGTTGCTATCGTGGCAGATAATGTTTGAAACCCGCTGAAAATATTCCAGTCCATCAGTGGTGTATTTCCTGCCGCCATCAGAACAATCATTGTTTCCCCAACAGCTCTTCCGAGACCAATCAAGATAGCTGAAAAAAGTCCGCTTGCTGCGGTTGGCAAAATGATCCGGGTGGTTGTCTGCCATGGGGTCGCACCTGTCCCGAGCGAACCATTTCGAAGGTGATCAGGGACGCTAGATAAGGCATCTTCAGCAATTGTGAATATCAGCGGTATGATCGTAAAACTCATACCAATAGCAACAATCATCGTATTACGTTGCACATAGGTGCCAAAGATTCCACTCCGAGTTTCCCATCGTAAGGCATCGAGAAACATTGCAGCGGCTGTTGAGATTATGCCAGTAAGAAAAAATCCAACAATAAAAAGCAGGAGGGCTACAAGAACAGTCTGCCAGTGTCCCCATTTTCTGCTTCGTTGGCGGAGCCACGGATTTATAAATCGACTGATTGTAAATGCTGCTACCATCGCTGACATTGGAAATAAAGCAAGCACCCAACCTCCCCAACCACTTGCACCTTGACCATTCAGCCATGCAAAAAGATCACCATCAAAAAGTAGTGATTCGGTCGGCCTTGCACCCACCAGCCCTAGGAGAACGCCAAGAGGAAGTGCAACAACAAGCACGACAGGAAATCGCCAGTTTGATAGTCGATTGCGTAATCCAGGTGGCCATAATTGCCACAAAAAGGCACCAATCAAAAGCGTAATCGGGATTGTAAAAAGACTGGTAATGAAAATCATAGCTCTACGTTCGATAAGCGGAGCAAGAATGAGACCGGCAATAAATCCGAGAACAACACTGGGGAAACTAGCCATCATTTCAATAGTTGGTTTTATTCGGGACTTCCACGTCAGAGTCATGAATTGACTTACATAGATTGCTGCAAAAATGGCAATTGGTGTCGCAAATAACATGGAGTAGATAGTTGCTTTGATAGTCCCAAACAGAAGTGGTACCAGGCTGTATTTTGGCTCGAAGGATTCATGTCCGGTTGTTTCCCAAGCATAGTTACTGCTGGGATAGTTTTCGTACCATAGTTTTCCGAAGAGTGCACTGAAAGAAACCTCTGGATAGCCAGTGGTAACATCCCAGGACGCTAGGTTCTTTCCGTCATACGCAACAAGATTGTGTTCTCGTGAACCAAGCAGAAGAATGCGGGTTCCTTGGGTGAGAGCCAATTCTTTTTTTGAACGGATTTCAGTAACTATTGAGTGATTCGTAGGCTGTAAAAGTCGAATGATGCCGTCAGCTTGCGCAACGGCAAAAAGTCGCGATTTTGGTGAAGCCGAAATCGCTGTAATTCTTGATTCTTTTTTTTCTTGGTGCACCTCGTTTGGTCGAAAGTCAAACGTCCCCGTGATTTTTGTTACCAAACCATCCTTCGTCGCGGGTTTGGGGTCTCTTGAGGTAAATAGTATTCTGATTCCTCCACTGTCGTCACCGAGCACGAAAGAAGACCCACCGAAAAGTCGTGTGATATGAGTTATTTCTTGGTTCTTCTGAAGTAACTGGCGTTCTTCAATTTCTACAGGACGTGCTAGATCTCGAATCACAAAACGTTTGAAAGCTCCAGACGGAGTAAATACAAAAAGTTGATCTCCCAGCCCGGAAACTCGAACAAAACGAAAGTCTGATTCGGTTTGTTTGAGGTTGATAGTAGTTCCTGATCCGACCGCTGATTTTTCATCAGTGACCAGATTTTTTTGAAACGATTTTTTTTCGATGTGTATGTTTCTTTGATTATCGAGTGCTGCAACACAAAAACCACTTGCACTTAATGCCAGGTCAATATCTATGATTGGTTGATTGAGACTTGTTGATATGGGTTCAGCCAAGTCAGTGCGAAGCTCGATTTTTTTTGTTATTTCTTTTGACGAATGAAGATAAATCACATCGTCGATAGTGGTTAGGTCCCCAACAGCTAGTGATTTAGCACCCTGTGGAATTTGTGCTAAAGGAACATAAGAAGTAATAAGGCCAAGTCGTCCAGTGCAAATGGTTCCGTTCTTAAAACCAAAAGCTGATCGCAGATTGCCTTGCGAGTGGCAAATAGAGGAAACTCGTTGAAGTCCACAGCTCTTTGTGGAACGTGAAAAAAGCTTGTTGCCAGTGTTAATTTCAATAACAGCAATTTCATCTGTAGTACAAAACCACGCTATAGAACCAGATTCATCAAGGCCAGAAGCAAGTACCTGATCACTTGATAGTTGGAATGGAATAGATTGCTTGAGTTCCGTACTGGCAGATTGAAATAGTGGCATCGCTACGACGAAAAGGAAAACGCCAACAAGGAGGACTGCAGCGATCGTTGCAAGACCACCTAGTGTAATAATGAGGCGGGCGATTTTGTCGCTGAGTAGAACTGTTGCGTGGGTCGTAGTGTGTTTCTTACGGCCAGTATATGTTGCCGGTTGATTCATGGATCACGGCTGGTACGGGGATTAATTGAAGCCAATTAGAACAAAGCAGTTTTCCAGAAAGACAGACGTAGAAAACTGAGGACACATGTCTTTTATTACAACTGTTTCTAATGGTCTGCTTGCAGACGGTCTACTATATTTGCAAACTTTCATCAAAACAGATGCTCTCATTTATTTCAGGCCAATACGCCGAAGGCTCCTCTGGGATATTTTATATGTCACGGGGAGGTAGCCGACTTCCAAAACATCTGCTTGACCATTCGCACTCAGAACATACCTCAAGAACTCTCGACGAAGTGGTTCAAGCTCACTCCCAGGCTTGTAGTTCACACTTAGATAAAGAAAGTGAATAAGGGGATATTTTCCAGAGTACGCATTTTCTGCGTTCGGAGTAACCAGTTTGCCACGTTCGGTTGAGCTTAAGGGGATCGCTCTGACAGCGGCAGTTTTATAACCAATACCGCTGTAGCCAATCCCAAAACGATCATTTGCAATTGACTGAATGACAGAAGAACTTCCCGGCTGTTCTTGAACACTTGATTTAAAGTCTCCTCTGAAAAGAGCATGTTCTTTGAAATATCCGTATGTTCCGCTTGCAGAATTTCGGCCGTACAACCGTATCGGTTTGCCTTGCCAAATGCCGGTAAGCCCCAGTTGCCCCCAGCTCACAATATCTTTCTGCATTCCGCCGTTACGATTCTTTGAGAAAATTGCATCGACTTGCTGGAGAGAAAGGCCGTTGATGGGGTTATCTTTATGGACGTACACAGTGAGCATGTCAATTGCTGTTGGGATGACAGTTGGTGCATACCCAAACTGGTCTTTGAAAGAATCAATTTCATGCGATTTCCAAGGCCGACTCATGGGGCCAAAAGTGCCAGTGCCTTCCATAAGAGCTGGAGGCGCAGACGAAGAGCCCTTGCCCTCGATCCCCTCGCGAACACTTGGGTAAAATTTCTTGAAACCCTCCGTCCATAAGGCAACTAAATTGTTCATCGTATCGGATCCAACATGCTTCAGCGCGCCGGCGACTTCACCACGGACGGAGTGATAAGGCTGTAACTCAGGATCAAGTCCATGAGCAAGTGTTTTCGAGGAAGCAATAGATTGAAGTCTGCCGATGGGGAAGACAAACAGAAGAAAGAGCAAAACGATGGGGACAAATGGTTTGTGGGTAAGAAAGTCCATTTAGACGTCCCCTTGAAAGGAATCATTGGAAAATGAGAAAGCCTCTGTCTCCATCAATCATTTAACATACTCATTTGTGTGTGATTTTCATGAGTATCTCCATTTCTTCTCCGGGATCATTCATTTGTGGAGACGTAAAAGAATGAGAATTATTTTTTATTTGAAAGAAGTCGTTTGATTTCACGGTATCGTCGGCGGTAATACCACTTTTCCCAGAGGGTCGCTTTCCGGAGATTTGGATCATTTTTGTCTATGGCATGTTGCTTTCCGGTACGTGTAATCAGAAGCAGTTGTCCATCTTTGAGATGTTGTTTTATGATCCAAAACTTGTCTACCGTATATGAGTAGGTTTCTCCACGTGCCGCTGCATCAACTTCACGAGCTCGTGGGCCAGGAGAAACACTATGTTTCTGCTTGCTGTAGACAACAAGATCGTGAGATTCCCATTTCATGAAATACACCAAAAATCGTCTCGGTAAATGCAACTATGAAAAGTTGTCTTTGTCTTTAAACTGTATGGCTTCAGTATACTCCCATTAAGATCACTAAATAGCCATCTGGACTGCTCCTGTGAATCTCACATCATTAGTACACCTTGTTGGCGAACTCATTGGAGGTCTGGGAATCTTTCTGCTCGGCATGAAGTTCATGTCTGAAGGCATGCAGGCTGTTGCCGGAAATAGTTTGCGCCGGCTTATCAGTGCCGTGACTGGTAATCGTTTTTTTGCGATTATCGTTGGGGTAGTTGTGACCTGTGTTGTTCAGTCAAGTTCAATTACCACAGTAATGGTTGTTGGCTTTGTGAATAGTGGTGTGATGAGTCTTGCCCAGGCAGTAGGCGTCATCATGGGAGCGAATATTGGGACAACAATCACTGGATGGATACTGGTCCTTAAAATCGGTAAATATGGCTTACCACTTCTTGGTTGTTCGGCTTTTGTCTACCTGTTTTCAGGAAAAGAACGATGGCGGTACTACGCGATGGGACTCATGGGAACCGGAATGGTGTTTTTCGGTTTAGAGCTCATGAAAAATGCATGTGGCATCATTAAAGAGACACCTGAATTTGCAACGTGGTTCCAAGCCTTTCAGGCCGATAGTTATCTCGGTGTACTCAAGTGTTGCATGGTGGGATGTATACTCACGACCTTGGTGCAGTCTTCATCGGCAACCTTGGGGATTACGATATCCCTTGCTTACCAAGGGGTCATATCTTATGAGACCGCTGCTGCACTTGTTATCGGTGAAAATGTCGGCACAACAATTACCGCGTTACTAGCATCATTAGGTGCAACGACAAACGCCCGCAGAGCAGCCTATTTTCATGTTCTGTTTAACCTCACCGGAGTATTCTGGATCACTCTTGTTTTTCACTGGTATATCCAGCTTGTTCAGTGGATTATTCATGTAGATGTTTTAAAAGAGGTGGTGGTAGATGGTTTCGCTACGTTTCCAAATACAACACCAGCAATTGCTGCGACTCACAGTATTTTTAACATCGTCAACGTCCTATTATTTATTCCATTTGTTGGCATGCTCGTGCGTGTCCTTGAGCAGATTGTGCCATCGAGAGAAATCAAAGAGAAACAGCGCCTTACAGGATTAGATATGCGGATGCTGGAGAATCCAGTGTTAGCCATTGAGCAATCAAAAAAAGAAATAGAGCGAATGGGAGACAGTTGTGAAAAGATGCTTGATATTTTGTCTGAACTAAGACAAAAAAGTGCTCCAGCAAGCATGCTCAGTAGCAAGTTAAGACAATATGAAATGTCTCTGGACACGATTCAGGAAGAAATAGCATCGTTCATGACAAAACTCTTTACGAGTGCCTTGCCAACTGATACCGCAGATGAAGTGCGTCGGCAATTGCGAATAGCGCATGAATATGAATCAGTCAGTGATTGTATAGATAATCTTGAACGATTAGAAGAAAAAATGAGGCAGACTGAAGACTGGCAGCCATCAAAATTTCATCAAGGCATCACAGGATTAAGCGAGAAAACTAAATCAGTGTTGGCAGGCATAAACACAGCGTTTCGTACAAATGACCATGAGTTTCTCAAAGAGTTTGTCTCTGCCAAAGAGCATGTCCAAACCCAAGTCAAACAAATAAGGTCCAATCAACTTGAACAACTTTCAAATGCCGATGTGTCTCCTGCAATCACCTCGGTAATACTGGCTATTCTGAATGGGTACACACACCTGTTCTGCCATTTCGAGAATATTGTAGAGGATTTAGCAAAAGAGGAATGATAATCTGCGGTATGCGTGCATGCCGAAAAGAACTTTGATTGACGAACAACGCATCACAAATCAAATCGATCAAGGTTCATGACTTTGACCCAGGCATCTATAAAATCAGTAATGAACTGTTGTTGGCCATCTGCACTTGCGTACAGTTCACTTATGGCACGAAGTTGAGCATTTGATCCAAAAATTAAATCAACACGTGTCGCATGCCATTCGATAGTGCCTGTAGTGGTATTTTTTCCTGCGAAAATGCTGCTGCACTCTGCTGATTTGTTCCACTCGATATCTTGTCGAAGTAGGGTTGTAAAGAAATCATTTGATAAGGTTTCACGCCGATTTGTGAAGACACCAAGACTAGATTGGCTATCTCCTCCGCTGTTCGCCCCAAGCACTCGAAGGCCTCCAACAAGAACCGTCATTTCTTTGGCAGTGAGTGTCAAAAGGTCGGCTTTGTCAAGCAAGATTTCCTCAGCAGGACGATCGATATGTTCAGCAACGTAATTCCGAAACCCGTCAGTCTTCGGTTCGAGCACAGCGAAGGACTCGATATCAGTCATTTCATCAGTTGCATCAGTCCGTCCGGGATGAAAGGAAACAGAGGTCTCACATCCAGCCCGACGGGCAGCTTCTTCAACTGCTGTGCAGCCTCCGAGAACAATAAGATCTGCGAGTGAGACCTGTTTATTATTGTGAGCCGTGTTGTTGAATTCCTTCTGGATATCTTCAAGCGTAGTGAGAACCTTTGCCAGGCGAGGTGGGTCATTCACTTCCCAGTCTTTTTGTGGTGAAAGCCGAATACGCGCACCGTTGGCACCCCCTCGTTTGTCGCTTCCACGAAATGTCGATGCGGCTGCCCATGCCGTTCGTACAAGGTCAGAGATGGATATGCCGGCTGATAGAATGTGTTTCTTTAAAACTGAAACGTCAGATTTGTCTATCAACTCAAAGTCAACAGTTGGCACGGGGTCTTGCCAGAGTTGGGCTTCAGGAACCTCTGGTCCAAGAAGCCGTGTGACAGGCCCCATGTCTCTATGCGTCAGTTTGTACCAGGCTTTTGCAAATGCGTCAGCAAATGCAGTTGGATCTTCAAGGAACCGGCGAGAAATCAATTCATAATCGGGATCAACTCGGAGAGCTAGATCTGTTGTAAACATCATGGGTGTATGAGAACGCTTGGGGTCATGCGCATCAGGCACAGTGTTCTGCGCTGATGTTTCCTTAGGCTTCCACTGCCAGGCACCAGCTGGGCTTTTTGTTAATTCCCATTCGTATTGAAACAAATTCTTGAAATATCCATGTGACCAACGGGCTGGTGTTGAGGTCCATGCACCTTCAAGCCCACTGGTAATTGTGTCACCGGCGTTACCGGAACCAAAACTGTTTTTCCACCCAAGTCCCTGCTCCTCAATTGATGCGCCTTCCGGGGGTGGTCCGAGATGATCTGCGGGTGCTGCACCGTGCGACTTTCCAAAAGTATGGCCACCCGCGATGAGTGCTACTGTTTCTTCATCATTCATTGCCATGCGATAAAAAGTTTCTCGGATATCGATTGCTGCTGCCAGCGGATCTGGTTTGCCATTTGGACCTTCTGGATTCACATAGATAAGTCCCATCTGTACTGCGGCAAGAGGATTTTCAAGTTGCCGTTCGCCGCTGTACCGCGTATCTCCGAGCCACTCACTCTCAGGGCCCCAGTAGATATCTTCCGGCGGTTCCCATGCGTCCTCACGACCACCGGCGAACCCAAAGGTTGAAAATCCCATTGATTCAAGGGCAACGTTTGCAGCAAGAATCATCAGATCAGCCCACGAGATTTTCTTCCCATACTTTTGCTTTATGGGCCACAGCAATCGACGAGCTTTATCAAGATTTGTATTGTCTGGCCAACTATTGAGTGGGGCAAACCGTTGTGTGCCGTTTCCAGCACCGCCACGTCCATCTGCTGTTCGATAGGTTCCGGCGCTATGCCAAGCCATGCGTATGAACAGTGGTCCATAATGACCATAGTCAGCAGGCCACCATTCTTGGGAAGCTGTCATAGCGGTTTGCAGATCGTTTTTAATTGCTTGGAAATCAAGACTTTTAAATGCTTCTGCATAATCGAACTCGTGTCCGATCGGTGGAGGTGCTCCCGCATGTGATTTGAGTATTCGTAGATTCAGCTGGTCTGGCCACCAGTCGGCATTCGATAGCGAACCGGCCGCGGTATGCCGAGCTTTGGAAGGAGCAACTGGTCCAATGACCGGGCAGCGTGCAGGCATGTTCATCCTCTTTTTACTGGTCCTTCAAAACTTTTGGGTCTCTCGAGCGTTCAATATAACACTCTTAGTGCGACTGGTATGCCATATGTGCGTGAACGTGTATCCTTTCGGATCATAATGCAGCAAAAAGATAATGTGTCTGGTAAAATTTATGGAATTGTGCCAAGGCCATATGCTCTATCGGATCTTGAAATGGGTTTGGTCGTATGTGTTTCAGGATCATGCTGATAGTGAATGGTGGATACTCAGACAATCTTCAACAAACCCTTTTTAATTATGAAGAAAACAAAAAAAGTAGAAGCGAAGACGAAGGGAACGAGTCGTTTGCGATGGATTGTCGGAGGAACGGCATGCGTTGTTACTGTCGTGACCCTGAGCTGGTCACTGGGTATGTTTGGCACTGCCGAAGATCCTCGTGTCACTGAAATAAAAAATCTCCAGCAAGATTTGGCAAAGAAATTCAAGCCGACGCAGGGGCCTTCGAGCATGTCAGACGCAGTTGAGCGTGTTACCGCAATCACGACTGTCATGACAAAAGTTGCTGCGTTACCAGAGGATCTGAGATCAGAAGCGATGCAACCCGGCAAGAAAATAATGATGGAATCAATGGAGGCAACAGTTAATAACTACTTTGAATTGCCTCAATCCGAGAGGGAGGCCTATCTAGATAATCAAATCCGTCAAATGGAGTTTATGCGACAGGCATTTGAGGCGGGCAAGAGTGTAATGGGTGCTATAGGATGGTCGAAGAAAAAGCCAGATGGAGAATCTTCAAAAACTTCTGCTGTGGCAAAAAATGGTGGAGAGAAAGACGGCCCCCCGTGGACGAAAAATCGTTCAGAAGATGAGCGAAATGCGTGGCGAAAAAAAATGATCGACCGAACAACACCCGAACAACGGGCTAAATTTGGTGAATATTTTTCTGCAATGAAAAGAAGAAGAGAAGAATTGGGCCTTCCTTCATGGGGCCAGAAGTAGCCCTGTTCAGACAGTTGCCTTGTTCCAACAGGTAAGTTAAGAGCGGACGGGGTGGGGGCCTATCGAATCCAATCCATTCGGAATTCGATCCGAGCCCCATCAAGTGGTTGTTTATCGAGATCGATAGTCTTGTTAATCGCAAGTGATGATCGAGAGGGAGTGATGCTACATCCCGATAGCAGTACGGCTGCAAGCACTACAACCTTTAGCAAAATTGTCATGTTCAATCCTCCAGTGGTGGAGAGATCCAGAACCATTCGAATAGTTCAGTACATGAAGAGTTGTCTGCCGAGATTTTATCTCATTGGAGATGTCTGATGACGAGAAGTTCTGCTGGAACACAAGCTGCTCACAAAAACCAGTAGAAAAGTAGTGAGCGTGTCATGTCAGACGCTTTTTTTTGACAGAGACACTTTGCTTGTTTTCAAAGCGAACAGCCATTCAAGAGTCAAAGAGCACATATGTTTGGAGTGGTGTGAAGCCAATCAGGACTCACTCGTTGCTAATAGGGGATCACTAGAAAATACAAATCCATAGAGCGGTTAGCTCAAAAATGTTTGATGAGTTTACAAAGATCAGCTGTTCACAGTACCCGCATGAGTTTTCTCAATCGATATCTATTTCATATCATAAAGTCGTGCTAGCGTCGGTTCTATTGCCTCAGCCCAAATGGCATAGCCCTTTTCTTTTGGGTGAAGCAGGTCTGGCATGATTTCTCTTGTTAGTACTCCATCTTCAGTCAAAAACTCATCATTGATATTAAGAAAGAAAACTCTCTTTTCATCAGCCATCGTGCTTATGATGTCATTTGTTTTATCATTGTTGACTCGCTTCGGATCATCGGTTGTGGCCCCACGAGGGAAGATACCAAGTAATAAAATTTTTGTATCCGGAGATTTCTTTTGGATTGTGGCAACAATCTTTTGAATTCCAGCCGCGATGGACTCTGGTGGATGCATGTCATGGCCCGTGTTGTTTGTTCCAATCATGATGACAGCGACACGTGGTTTATATCCGTCAAACTCGCCATGATCGAGTCTCCAAAGAACGTGTTCAGTGCGGTCTCCACCAAACCCCAGGTTGAGAGCTTTGCGGTCACCGTAGTATTGATCCCAGGCTGCTTTTCCGTTTCGCTCCCAACCGTGTGTTATCGAGTCACCGATGAAAACAAGTTCCCAGTCACCTTGTTGTGCAAGAGTTTGTTTTTCTTCATGTCGATCTTTCCACCATGGCCCTCTTCTCTTGTTGTTCTCATTCATGCGGTGGGCAGGAGTCGTTGTTATTGCAACGGGATCTTCGACAACAGGCTCTTCTGCCAGCAGTAATATTGTTGGGCATAGATAGATAAGAATCGGGAGAAAAAGTAAGCGTAAAGAAGTCATCGGATTAAACTCAGGTAAAAGAAGTGTCGTTGTTGCAGTGCCCCCGGGCTTTTACAAGCATATAACAAACAGTTGGATTAGGATAAGACATAGAACTTTGGGGTTAGGCATCCTAAAAAGTTGTTGGCATAGTGACTGTGCGGCGAAACGCCGCTGATATTCGATGCTTCTTTTCCTACACCACTGATATATTTTAAAATCATGCTGGTGAAGGCGCCGGACAGCAATGGTATTGAGATATGGCCATGCAGAAAGCAGTGAAAATAAAGCACTGCATCTGGGTACCAACACATGTAGAAAACGAAGGATCAAATAGTGGATCCCCTTTTAGTAGCTGCTTTTTATAAGTTTATACAGCTTGATGACCTCGAATCACTGCAAGAACGAATCGAGTCATGCTGCCAAGAAAATAATGTCTTTGGCATTGTTTTGCTTGCACATGAAGGCATTAATTCGACGATAGCTGGTACTCGAGAAGGTGTAGGCAAAGTTCTTGAATTCATTCGCCAAGATTCCCGGTTTGCAGATCTTCAGTGGAAGGAGTCATGTGCCACGAAACAGCCTTTTCGGAAATTACGAGTACGACTCAAGAAAGAAATCGTAACACTCGGGATCCCGGGAGTTGATCCGAACCAGCTTGTCGGTACATATATAAAGCCGTCGGAGTGGAATGCACTTATTAGTGATCCGGACGTATTTGTAATTGATACGCGAAACCACTACGAAACTGAAATCGGTACATTTAAAGGTGCAGTAGACCCCGGCCTCGACTCGTTTAGTCAATTGCCGGCGTGGCTAGAGAAGAAGATTAAGTCGGGTGAGCAGCCACGGGTTGCCATGTTCTGCACTGGCGGGATCCGATGTGAAAAATCGACCGCGTTTCTCAAGCAAGCAGGTGTGAAAGAGGTGTATCACCTCGAGGGTGGCATTTTGAAATATCTTGAAGAAGTCCCTGAAGATGAAAGCTTGTGGGAAGGGGAATGCTTCGTATTCGATCAGCGGGTTGCTGTGGGACATGGTCTCAAGTTGACAGATTATGAACTCTGTCGGGCATGTCGCTTTCCTCTGCGCCCATCAGAAAAGCAGTCAAAGTACTTTCAAGAAGGCGTGAGTTGCTCTCGGTGTTATGAGCAGACGTCAGGTGATCAGAAGGCACGGTTTGCTGAGCGACAGAAACAGTTTGAG
>JALCBP010000009.1:0-62366 GCA_028066355.1 Pirellulales bacterium | reverse complement strand
TAGAAATGGGCATTAATGCACGCCCTATTTTGTACCCTGCCGTCCGAGAATCTGCCGCTCGCATTCGATTTTTTATTACCTGCGGGCATACCGACGCAGATATTTGCAAAGCCGTTCAAGCAGTTACGGAAGCAGTCGCCACGAGCTAGCTAGAATTTTGCAGAAGCCTCGGCAAGTCGCTTCTCGGCTACAACAGCCGGTTTCCAGTAGTAGCCCTCCTTGCTTTTGCAACGACAACCCGGGAAATCATCGATCAGTTTCTTAAGTGTTGCCATACTTTTCTCTTCTCTTCCCTGTTCCGCAAGTGATTTTGCAAGAATAAAGAGGCATGTACCAACACTATTGAGTTCCGGGAAGGAAGACGCGTTGTCATTTGTGATTTCTTCCCCTGATGCTTTTTGCTGTTTCATGGCCTCATCGCCAAATTCCTTAAAACAATGTATCGTAAGTTTTTGCACTTTTCTGTGATCACTGGATTGAAGTGCAGCCCAAGCCTTCGTCGCCAATTCTGTCGAATCTGTTCTGTCAATTTTGGTGTCATCAGATGCATGTAGCACTCCGGCACAGCCCAACATGAACAAACCACTAAGATAAAAAGGTTTGAATATCACTTTATTTTTTCCATTTCCTGATAGAGAACTGGCCGCCATGATACCATCGGCAGCACGTCCAAATATTTGGATCCCGTTTAAGTAACTTGTTTCCATAAACTTGAAGCCTATAGTTTTTGGTAACGGTATTTTCAATCACCCCCAACAAGAGACAAGACCATGGCCGATTCACAACCGATTTCCTGGCCTGATTTAGCGATTGGCCTTTACGATAGGCTTACGGGCAGGCATGCAGAAATAGCGTACGAATTTGACAACCTCCACGTTAAAATCCCAAGTGACACGACCGAAAATGCACAACATGCGGAATGGATTCTCGATGGATGCATTAAAATCACGACGAGGGATACCAGCAACGACCCAAAATAACCTTGACCGGCCACCTCAACGGGAAACTTCAAGGTCGCTCGGTCACAATCAGGGCTTCTGGGAACAGCATAAAGCTTGAACTGGAAAACCTAGTAACTCTCTGGAGCCTCTTCAAATTGCGGAAGGTCTTGAGACCACTATCTAATTTATCCCTAAGTATGGGCATCGACTCAGAAATTTTTTATAGGACATTTCGGATCGTTCGTTGCTGTTCTTAATTTGGTTGTGTTCGTTTAGATGGCTGATTGATTGGCTGTTACTCAAAACCAGTACGCATCAATCGCGGTCTTCACAATCAGCCCAGCTATCACCAGAAGAAAAATATTCCGAACGAATCCACTCCCCCGTCTAAATGCCACCGCTGTTCCCAGACCTGCCCCCACGATGTTCACAGTCGCCATTGGTAAAACAAGTGACCACCAGATCACTCCGCTCGATGCAAAAACAACAATGGCAGCCGCATTCGTCGCAGCGTTAAGCGCTTTTGCAGCGGCAGAAGCATGAAGGAAATCGTACCCCAAAAACCTTACGAAAAAGAAAACGAAGAAGCTTCCTGTCCCGGGTCCAAAAAATCCATCATAGAGTCCAAGGCAGAAAGCAATCACACATGCAAAAGCTGCCTCATTTCGGGGATGATAATTGGGGAGATGGTCCCGCCCGAAATGACGACTCGCCAGGGTGTACCAAAACACAAACGCAAGCAGCACGGGAAGTACCTTTCGCAACCACTCTGACTCAAAATAAGTCAAAAGCCATGCACCGATCAAACCACCGAACACCGCCATTACCATCGCTGGCACGAGTCGCATCCATGCAACTTTGACATGTGCTGCGTATGATCGTGCCGACCACGCGGTTCCCCAAACCATCGCGGACTTTGTCGTACCAAAAATGCTCGGGAGCGACGCTTCAGGAAAGACGCCGAGCATAACAGGGAGTGAAACGAGTCCCCCGCCGCCCGCTATGGCATTAACGAAACCACCAAAAAAAGAACCCGCAAGTACCAACCCAATTTCTAATGGACTCATCTGGGCAACTGCATCCTTATCTGCATCATTTCAATCCACGCGAAAACGAAGCCACGAAATTGAGCCTTTTCAACTACTCACTCTTTACCTGATAGAGGTGGACGTCCTGCTGCGGATAGGGGAACGAAATGCCAGCAGAGTCGAATGCCTCTTTTACAGACGCTGTTACTTCCCAGAATACTGTCCAATAGTCCCCGGTCTTCGCCCATGGCCGGGCTATGAAATTAATTGCAGAGTCTCCCAGCTCGTTCATCTTGATAAGCGGAGCGGGATCCTTCATCACGAGTGGATGCTCATTGATAATCTGTTCAAGAATTGCCTGTGCCTTGGCAACATCATCGTTGTATCCAATGCCAAATGTCATATCGATTCGTCGCGTGCTACTAGCCGTTGCGTTGGTAATAGTGTCACCACCGATCTTTCCGTTTGGGACAATCATTTTTTTGTTATCAAACGTCCGGATTGTCGTAGACAACATATTCATTGAGTCCACAATTCCGCTCACACCGCCAGCGTCAATAACATCGCCTACATCGAATGGCCGATACGCAAGAATAAGTAACCCGTGGGCAAAGTTTGAAAGAGTCCCCTGCAGGGCCAGCCCGATAACAAAAGCTGCACCTCCGATAATCGCAAGTATGGGACTCGTATTGATACCAAGCACAGAAAGAGACACCACAAACCCGAGCACCAAAATCGCCTGCCGCACGAAATTCACCAAGAATGTTCGCAGAAGAGACGACGCTCCTTCAACTCGGGAAAGAGCTTCACCGGAAATCCTACTGAGAACACGAGACAGCATCCATGAAGCAAAAAGAATACAACCGAATAAAACCAAACGCCCGACCCATCGCATGCCACCTTGTGGAGAAAGCACCCAGTTTTTCAGAACGAGAAAGGTTGCTTGCAAGTTATAGAAATCGAACTCTATCCCGCTCACGGCAGATGCATAGGCTCTATATTTTTTTGCATCCCCGCCTTTTCGCTCCCACTCATCCAAGACAACACGAAAACGACTAAGTAACTGATCCTGTTGTTCCTGCAGTCTGACAATCTCTTTATTAGTTGAACTCGATTTTTCTTTGAGTTGAAGCTGACTTACTTCGGCTACTTTCTTCTGAACGCGAAGTTGCCACGCATCTGCCTCTTTTGCGATTTCTTCACCGGTGAGTGGACGCAACTGCAGGCGAAGTTCTTCTCTTGTTGGCACAACACCCGTAACACCTTGTTCTCCATCAGCACACTTTGCCGGGTTTGCAACACCACAGAGGACAAAACAGAAAAGTATGATCAGGCCTCGATGGCCGCTGCTAGAAGTTTGGAAGACAAAATGAAATAATTGTTGAATCATGAATTAACCTAAAGAGAAATTTTTGACCTTGTAAGAGACGAGCAGTGAGGCACACTAGGCGTCAATCTTAGTCAGCATGCTTTCCCACACACAATTACAAAACTCTATTTCATGCCAGAACTTTCTCCATTCTCTTGGTTTTTACTTGTGCTGGGTGCCACTGGCGTCGGCATCTCAAAAAGTGGGCTGGCTGGCGTCAGCCTCATTCATGTGATTGTATTTGCCCAAGTCTTCGGTGCGAAAGCCTCAACAGGGGCTCTGCTACCACTTCTGATTGTGGGTGACTGCTGCGCAGTGTGGCTTATTGGACGAGAGGTGGATTGGCGATACGTGGTTCGTCTTCTTCCACCAGCGTTTGTGGGAGTTGTCATCGGCTGGAGTCTTCTAGGTCGACTTGACGAAGCCACTTTTAAACCACTTATCGGTAGTATCATTATTGCGCTTTGTTGTGGCCAACTTCTCAGAATGTGGCAGCCAAACATATTCACAACAATTCCCCATACAAAGCCATTTGCGTGGGCCATGGGCATCCTCGGCGGAATCACAACGATGCTAGCCAACGCAGCAGGCCCCGTGATTGCACTCTATCTGCTGGCAGTTTCTTTACCAAAACTTCGTCTTGTAGCAACAGGCGCCTGGTTTTTCTTTGTTTTAAATATTTCAAAACTCCCATTTAGCGCGAACCTTGGGTTTATTTCTGCTGAGAGCCTTCTTATTGATCTCATCTTGGCACCATGCGTCGTTGGCGGACTCATATTCGGCCTAATGGTTGTACGACGACTTCCACAGAAAGTCTTTGACACTGTTCTTCTTGCATTCACTGCGATTGCAGCCATTCGCATGATCTTTATCTAATTGTTATTGCTCCTAAGGACGCGAGCTGTAGTTTCGCCCCATCAAGACTTCCTCATTTATCCTCGTGGTCATTTAGGTTGCTACACGCATCTTGCAATAACTCACGCACGATACCAGGAACACCTACACTGGCTGGCTTGGCAATACATTCAAACGCGGTCCGCACGATCGATTCTGGTATGTGCGGATCAATAACAATCCGACGTGCCTCATCTGGAGCAAGGAACACGAGCGATGCGGCCGGATATACCTGCAACGATGTTCCAATGCAGAGCAGAATATCCGCGTGCGAGACGAGATCAGCTGCAACTGCCATCGCTGGCACTTCTTCACCAAACCAAACAATGTGTGGTCGCAATTGACTTCCAGACGGGCATGTGTCTCCAATTGCAATATCGTCTTCTCCCAACTCAACAAGATACTCCGGGTTCCTTGTGCTCCGAGCCATCATCACTTCACCATGCAAATGGAGCACCCGAGTTGAACCAGCCCGCTCATGTAAGTCGTCAACATTCTGTGTGACAACGTCGACCTCAAAGCACCTTTCAAGAGCTGAAAGTGCTTTATGCGCTGCATTTGGTTGGGCAGATCGCACCTGTTTTCGACGCTCATTGTAGAATCTCAGCACTCGAGCTGGATTAGCTTCCCAAGCCGCTGGTGTTGCTACCTCCTCTACACGTTGACCCTCCCACAGGCCGCCATCTCCCCGAAAAGTTCGTAGCCCGCTTTCAGCGCTGACACCAGCCCCTGATAACACTACAACTCGTTGCATAGACAACACACGCGTAAAAAACATGAATGAACAACAAGATCCACAAGCGAATTCTAACAGAACTACTTCAGTTGGCAGACCTACGCCGTCAGGACCCACCGCTAAGGACTTCTACTTCGAAAACGGGCTTCTGGTTTTCACGGCTGCTTATCACCTGAAGCGCGGGATCTGCTGTGGTTCCGGCTGCAGGCACTGTCCCTTTGAACCCTCACATGTCCTCGGTACCAGAACCGTGCGCCAACAGAAGACAGCCTGACGCCACAAGAATTCGAACTATATGAACATACTTGACGACGACGACTGGGATGAGGAATTTGATGAAGAAAACCTTGATGAGCCAGTTATTCCATGCCCGTACTGTGGTGAAGAGATGCTGGAGGATAGCCCACAGTGCCCTAGCTGTGGAAATTATATTTCTGCCGAAGATCTTCCGGTAACGTCACAACCGCTCTGGGTCATATTGACAGCAATAATTTGCCTCATCCTTGCGCTCGGCTGGGTGCTAAGCGTTTGGTAGGCAGGACGCACACGGTTACAAGGCAAGACCAGCATAGGCCAACAGCGAAACAGCTATCAAACCGATACATTGCATCCAGCCGCGGTTCAGTCCATGCCAACAAAACATGCTCGTAGCAAGGACAATTCCAACAGCGACAACGCCCTCGACCAGAAGTACACTCGTGGTTGCGTCCTGGAACCAACGAATGGAGAGAAACAGGCATCCACTAGCAAGCCCCGCTGTAGCTGCCACGGTAGGGCTTTTGTCCCAAATTCGGCTGATTACAAATGCCGCGACGTACATGGCATATGGAAAAAAAAGCTCTCGGTTTCCTGTAAACCTGGAGAACACGAGCCAGAGGCCGGCCGGCATGAGCGTTGCAAGGGAACGCGGATGACTGCCGCAGTAGATTTCGACGAGTATCGCCGGGACGGCAACACCAACCCATGCTGCCCCCCCCAAGAACCCAAGAACTGACAGAAATCCGAATTCTGTGGCAAGAAAAGCTACCTTTTCAACAGAAGACTGCCTCTGATGTGGCGTCGACTCAGGGTTGATATCCATCTAATCAATGTACATATACACAGATGCTTTTCCATTCAAATCCCGCGGCGTCAGGCTATGAGGTCCTGAATCACCTCGCCACCAAACTGAGAAAGCTGTTTATGTCGCCCGGCATGCAAATATGTCAACTTATTGTCATCAAGGCCCAGAAGATGAAGCATCGTTACGTGCACGTCTCGAATAGGGTGAACGCATTCTGCAGCAGAAGCGCCAAGTTCATCCGTTGCCCCAACAACACCTGGCCTTACGCCGCCCCCAGCAAATAACATTGTCATCGCCTTGTTGTTGTGGCCTCTTCCAAGTGAATAAACACCACCCCGCTTATTGTTGTCTGGTGTTCTGCCAAATTCACCTGTCCAAACAACAAGCGTATCTTCAAGGAGTCCACGTTGTTTCAAATCTCGAATAAGACCAGCCATCGGTTTATCAACGCTTTTTATCCGAGACGTATGGCCTTGCTTCAGATAATCGTGGCTGTCCCATCCACCGCTAAAGATTTGTACAAATCGGACACCATTTTCAACGAGCCTACGAGCGAGAAGACACTGTCTACCAAAAGCGTTTGTTTCAGGCTCATCGACACCATACATTTTGAGTGTTTGTTCTGACTCAGAGTCACAATCAATAACATCTGGAATTTCTGTCTGCATCCTGAAAGCAAGTTCATAGTTTGCAATACGAGCCTGAAGCCTTTCATCCTCAGCGGTGAGCGTTTCTAGATGACGTTGATTGAGTTTCGTTAACTCTTCGATCATTCTTTTCTGTTGCGCTGGCATTCGGTGCGCTGGTGTTTTGAGATCAAGCAGAGGCGATCCCTCCGGACGCAATCGGGTTCCTTGATAATATGGTGGAAGAAACCCGTTCGACCAGTTTGTCGAGCCACCCTGCGGAAGCGCCAACTCGGTCATTACGACAAATGCAGGTAGATTTTCATTTTCTGTACCCAATCCGTACGTGACCCACGAACCGATTGCTGGATCGCCCCCCAATCGACTGCCCGTATTCATATGAAAGAGCGCTTCGGGATGATTCAATGATTCCGCCTGACAACCCCGATAGTTACACAGCTCGTTTGCCACATACGGGTCTGCCATATATTTCCATTGGTCACACATCTGAATGCCATTGTCACCCGCATGCTGAAATCCAAAGGGACTCCCTACAAAAAACTTGTAGCCCTTCGCCAGCCCCCCGGGAAGTTTGGACTCTTCCTTATGTCGGCTGGTAAGTTCAGGCTTTGGATCAAATGTATCCATATGGCCTGGCCCACCTTCCATGAACAGCATGATGACCCGTTTTGCTCGCGGCGCAAACATAGGTGGCTGGAGTGCAAGTGGAGAACTCCGGCTGTCATCGGCTTGGAGAAGATTGCTGAGAGCGACCGGCCCAAGCCCGGCACCGAGACTTAAAAGTAAATTACGTCGACTTGTCAAAAACATTGTGTCACCATTTAGTCCACAAAAAGAAATTCATTTGTATTCATCAAGAGCAAGCATATATCTGCCAGCCCCCTGCCCTCCACCGATAGATCCTCAATCTTGAGATCGGCCTCATAATTTATGAATTTCGGTAATATCTCACGATACTCAAAAGGCAGACCACTAAACTCCTCTACGAGTGATCGCGTGATCTCCGTTGGATATTCCGCACGTGCTGTGAGTTCCCTCTCGTGATTCTCAACAGTGTCTCGCAAAAACTTTAGAAGTTGCTGAATTTCAACGTCGACTGGTTCTCTTCCAAGAATCCGGTGGAACGCTTTCTTGATGGCTATCGCATCATCTCCTGATGTCCTAATGAGTTCATCGGCCAGTGCGACGGCACGGTCTGACATAAATTCACTATTTAGCAGCGTCAACGCCTGAGGAGTCACCGATGCATCATCACGTAACTCACAAGACTCATTAGGATTTGGCTGGTTGAACAATTCAAGGAATGGATCAGCCAGTCCACGACAGTGATAGGCAAAAATTGTTCGCCTGTTCCGCTCATCGCGACGCACCGAGGGTTGGTACGCGGGAGCAAGAGAAAACTGAATCATTCTCGGCTGCAGAGCAACCTCCATATTCATTTCAGGAAAAACGGGAATTCCGCCATCTGTGTGCACGAGTTCTCCACTTACTGACAGCAGAGAATCTCGAATTTCCTCGGCCGTCAATCGGCGGCGATTAAAGTGAGTCAACAGGCTATTCCCTGGATCGACCAACGCAAGATTGGTTTCATCTACCGGAACAACCGATCGCCGGTACGTCTCGGAAAGCATAATTGCCTTGTGTAATTTCTTGATACTCCAATTTCCCTGAAGAAACCGCCTTGAGAGATAATCAAGCAGGTCAGGGTGAGTCGGCTTTCCACCCTTTGCGCCAAAATTGTTTGAGTTCGCAGCAAGCCCACTACCGAAATGATACTGCCAAATACGGTTTACAATACTACGCACCGTTAATGGATTACCAGCATCGGCAATCCAATGTGCCAATGCCGTTCTCCTTCCGCCCACGTCATCAGGCAACACATGTGCCGGTCCTTTTGACTGCGTCCGAAGTGACACTGCGCTTAGCACCCCGGGCGACACTTTCGCACCCGGAGCATCAAGACTACCTCCTGTGAGGATGCAGGTTTCCACTAAGCCATCATCTTCGCGGAACACAGTAAAACGTCGCAGCTTTCTGGCGTTCTGTGTTTTTTTCGGCATGTCACGAGCACTAAACACACTCTGAACAAGCGGCTCAAACCGCTCCAATCGCCGCTCCCAGATCCATTCATCCTGCTCTCGCACCTTCAGCATTCCAGATTCAACATGATCAAGACCAACATGCCGAGGTGGCTTTTGATCATCAGGGTCGGCTCTACGTTTACTTTCTTCCTTATATGGCAGATCATGCTCTGCATACCATACTCGTGCTGCTGACTCACGCTTATCAATAAGCTTTTTCTTCTCCGCTCTAGCAAAAGACAGCATCTCTTCAACAAACTTTTTTTCCGAATCGAAGCGCTCACGCGATTCAACGCTCAAGAAAGGTGCTGGACGCTCCACCGGAAAGGTTGTCGCAAACGCCGCATAGAACCCGTAATAGTCTCGAGTAGGGATTGGATCAAACTTATGATCATGACACTTACAACAGCGAAGGGTTTGTGAGAGAAATGTCTGGCCTGTGATATTCACAACATCGTCTAGATAAATCTGACGTGCCTGATCTTCATCAACCATGGCATTATCCCACGGCCCAAGCCGAAGGAACCCACTCGCAACAAGAAGCTCTGCTTCCCTCTCCGTGTACTCCCCGTCCGTTTCGGTTTTGCGGACAGCTGCATAGAGTTGCTCCCCTTCGAGGCCTGCTGCCATAAGCCGCTTTCTAACAGACGTCTTTGCAAGCTCATCTCCTGCTATCTGCTCCTTGATGAACTCGTTGTACGGCTTGTCGTTGTTGAAGCAGCGAATGACATAATCGCGGTAACGCCACATGTTTGAACGTTCATAATCGTTACTCATCCCTCCGGTATCAGCATACCGAGTGATATCGAGCCAATGTCTCGCCCACCGCTCTCCATACCTAGGACTACTGAGCAGTTGGTCAATCAACTCCTCGTACGCCAATCCACTATCGTGCGCGAAGGCCTCAACGAACGCAGTGGTCTGTTCTGCCGTCGGCGGTAAGCCCGTAAGGTCATATGACACCCGACGAAGCAACTCAACGGGGTGAGCCGGTGGTGAAGCGACAAGTGCTTTCTCCTCGATCTTTCTATCCACAAAAAAATCAATCGCACCGGCATGAGATACACCTTTAGGCAGCACCTTCTCCATGGGAGGCAAATCCACAAATGCCCACAGATCTTTCTCTAGATATTTTCGGTCAGTCCACTCCTGACTTGTTCCACCACTGGTCTTCCACCGCACAAACCCTGCATCTAACGCTTGACCTTTTGCTGCTTCCTGAATTGCGAGTTGCTTCTCCAAAGAAGGCCAAACCGCACCACTTTGCACCCAATCCTCAACGAGTGCAATCTCTTCCGGAGAAAGTCGCTCACTCTTCTTAGGAGGCATCTCGAGATCATCCCACCGAATGGCCCCAAGCAATGACCCAGTATGTATCTTCCCTGGAACGACTGCAGCTTCACCTGACTCACCACCACGCAGTAACGCATCACGCGATGTCATGTAATATTCCCCGCGGAGCTCATCACCTTCCCCGTGGCACCCAAAACACTTTGTACGTAATAACGGCAGCACCTCCAGAGTGAACAATTCTTCTGCGTGAGTTCCAGGGCTATCACTACCAGTTTTAACTTTAGCCGGCTCGGCTATCGCATCACGGCATACCGCAACTGTTACCGCCCCCACAAGAAGCAGCCACGCCATTCCCATTTGCCAAACTCGCACTATTCCAGCCGACTTATCACTTTTCATCCTTATTCTCCACCAGAACTCTGCGAATAGATTTCCGTAATTTCATCAGCATTCAACGCACCATCAAAAATAAACACTTCATCAACTGCACCATTGAGGTTTCGACACGTGAACTCCTCATCTGTCCGATACGATGGATTCGGTTCCGCCCAGTTGGCAATAGAGGCTGCATTGATATTTATATGGGACACTCTCGCATGCTCTGGTATCGGCTCCAGGCTAATCTGCTTTCCATTTAAATAATGCGCTACCTCACCAGCTTGCCGGTCATATGTTACCGCGAGCATATTCCAACCCCCGCTCATTGTGTCTCGCCAGATTGGCGGTGAATAAAAAACCGTCTGTCGCCAACTTGTTCCCTTCCGATGTGGATGTTTCACTGAGAAAAAAATTCTCCCGTCTTTAAGAATCTGCCAGTGTGGCTCACCTTCTTCATGCCCATCTGTAAGAAAAAGAGAATTAAAAAGATTATTCAAACTATTTATTTTCACCCAACAAACAAGCGAAATGTTATCCATTTCTTCTTGTACAGCGACTCGTGAGCGGCTACCAAAACGTGTATAGTCAAACGCCTGACTGTCCCGCCCCCATCGATTAACACAGGCAGTTGCTCCAACAACTATTGCTTGCGTCGCTGATGCCCCCTCGCCGACAAGGTTTTCAAGCACACGGCCATGCTGTTCAGTTGGACCACGGTAGCAGGCAACGAGGCGAGGATCTTTCAACCATTCTTGGAGCGCCGTCTCCCAGATTTCCTCTTGGACGGCGAGGCTCTGCCTTGCAGCCTGCGTCACACTAGTAGAACTCATCACACGAACTGGCGTATTCAGCACCTCAGGCTTTGCTACCGCGTTTCGCACACGTAACGAATCGCCACGTGCAAAACGAATTTCGGGACGTTCATTCTGAACGACACCTACCTCACCATCAAGGACAGTGACATCAGTTGTATCTCCATCCACACGCACGCTGAACTCCGTGCCGTAGTCGATAATCTTCCCAGCTTCAGTCACAACACGGAAGCCATGTGCTACATCAGGAACATAGGCACGCACTGCACCCTGATTCA
Organism: Pirellulales bacterium; assembly: GCA_028066355.1. Taxonomy (GTDB): domain Bacteria; phylum Planctomycetota; class Planctomycetia; order Pirellulales; family UBA1268; genus UBA1268. Next base: position 50,846 of record JALCBP010000009.1, on the reverse strand, counting down.
GTGTTACAGACAAAGGTGAATCAATGACAAATTTTGCTTCTCCTTCCACCACAAGTTGTACACCACTAAAAAGTTCAAGGCGGATAACACCCGAGCGCATGTGATGCGTTCCCTGCGGCAGGATGTCGCCCGAGGACACCACCGGAGACTCCCAATCAACGTCTGCCTGACTAGCAACAACTGCAAATCCACTCAGTGATGACGCGACTCGTGTGCCAGATCCTTGTTGTTTCGAAGTGAGGCCGCGAGTGAGCATGATGGCGACAACGACCAATGCCGCTGTAGCAATAAGTGCTTGAACACTTCGTGAACTCCACAGCCCGCCTCCTTTTTCTTCCTTAGTTAGTCGCATGAATACTGACTCTTCAGTCGCAGGGTAAACAGCGCCCAGCGGAACATCTCTCTTCGCTGCGTCGGCCAGGGCACACTCAAACGCCGCAGACTCGATGAGTTTCTTTCTATTGGCCGCACTCTCCATCAACAAGTCGTCCAGAGCACGCACCTCATCTGCTTGTGCATTTCCATCGAGCGCACAACTAATCAGGCCTTCGAATCTCTGTTCTCTTTTGATCTTTTGCTCTTCTGACATTTTGTCTTTCCCGTCAGTTCCACATAAAAACAGCTTTCTAACCATCCTGGTTCATACTCAATCGTGACTTCACACATTTTCTCAGTGCTTGTCGCAGCCGATGCAAAGTCACTCGTAAACCTGCCTCAGAGCGGCCTGTCTTCTCGGCATATACCTTTAATGTCCCCGTACTCGAATATCGTTCTCTCAACAACGCACGATCCTCTTCTCGCAATGTCTTGATGCATTCTTTTAGCGCCTCTGCCTCTCCTTCTCGATCATCTTCAACGTCGTCATTGCTCAGGAACATTAGTTCTGCAGTTTCCTCCGATAACATGATCTCTTTTGCTCTCGCCCGATCACGACGATGAGCGAGAATTTCATATCGCACAATTGCATTGATCCAGTTGCGAAAATTTGTCCCTTGTTCAAATTCTTTTTGTTTTTCCCAAGCGATGAGGTTTACACGCTGAAGAATGTCTGCCGTTGCTGCACTGCAAAAAACAATAGATCGAATGACACGACGCAGTCGATTTTGTTCAGAAGCGAGAAGCTCAGCGAAGTAGTCGTCTGCCATGTGCTTTGAAAAACTCTATTACCTGAAAGTACACTCCGCAGCTGCGTAAAACGTTAACAGCCGCTTCCGTGCCCCCTGGTCGCAGACCGTTCAGCAGCGAGAAATACGTTGGAAAAAGTACCAACGTCTGAGTGAATCGCACTAGGTACAATATTACCGACCATCACCCTCATAAGTAATCTGCCCATTTCGAGGGGGTGCTGGCCACGGGTATTTTCCAGCCTCCCAAATCTGCTGCTGACTTCGCCGCGCATGCTCCACATGGTGTCGAATCTTTTCTGACACGGAATTATCTTCGGCCTGCCCGTACACATATGGAAGAGCTGGATTCATCACTTCAGAAAGTTCACCAAGTGGAGGTCTCTCTGCTGACAACGCGAGCATTCTATTTCGCAGTTTGATGACAATTTCAGGATTCATTTCTGACACATCATGGCGTTCACCTGGATCACGTTCCAGATCGAATAGCGCATCACCAATAAGCTTCCACCGGCCACTGCGGAACGAGGGAAGCCGTACGCTACCTGTAGCTTCAATGAGAATCTCTGTTCTCGAACTTTTCTTCCCATCAAGAATAACCGGGCTCATATCCGAACCATCGAGCGGATGGGTTTGTTCTAGTGAGCCTCCCCCAATGGTCACAAGTGTTGGAAAGATATCCGTAACGTGTATCAGTTCATTGCAGACTGAGCCCTGCTCGATAAATCCTGGCCAACGAAGAACACAGGGAACCCGAATCCCACCCTCGAAGGTTGTATTTTTCGTACCTCGCCAAGGTCGATTTACTTCTTCAGTGAGTCCGCCATTATCATTGGTAAAAAAAACCAATGTCTTTTCTGAAATGCCTAGGTCGTCGACTGTTTCCACTATGCGGCCAACGGCGTCATCAAGACACTTAATAGCTGCATTGCGTTTATCAAAGACGTCTCGATGGCGCGGTATCTCCTCAAGTGGTCCATGAATCGCGTTAAATGCCACGTAATGAAAAAAGGGAGCATCTTGAGCTCCATGAATCTTCATGAGACGAATTGCTTCATCAGCAATCAGATCTGTTGAATAACCTACCTCTAATACGGGTTGCTGATCACGGTGCCAATCAAAGACACAAAAAGGCTGTGGTGCATTATGTGGAATGAGGTGTGAGTTGTAGTCGATACCCCAGCCGTAATGTCCATATTGATGGTCGAAGCCCCGAGCCAGCGGAAGATGTTCTGGCAACCACTCACCAAGATGCCATTTCCCGATCATGGCAGTTGTATAACCAGCCTCCTGCAAGGCATTGCCGAGCGTTCGTTCATTTGGGCTAAGCCCGTGGATCCGTCGAGTAGGTGTTCCATCTGAAAGCGTGGCCAATGGAATATTGAGGAGAGCAAGATAATCTGGCTTGCCGAAATCCTCACTGCGCCAGTCCATCCATTGGCGGAATGGGTACCGGCCGGTTAACAATGCGCTCCGTGATGTGGCACACACCGGTGTCATACAGAACTGACTCAGTCGCATGCCCTGCTGGGCGAGTTGATCAATGTTCGGCGTAAGTTTCTTGTCACCACCATGAAACCCCGGATCAGCCCAACCGAGATCATCTGCCAATATGAGGATAATATTCGGATGCGACTCCCCAACCAGATTTTTCGCTTCTGCATACACCCAGACCGGCAACACAACCACCTGAAAGGCAACGAACACAACAGCCACCACAGTACACAAAGCGGAGTTCGGAAAAACTCGTCGGAACATGCAGATCCCCCTAGCTTTTTTCGTATCATGAGACCGTTCCCTATCATGCAACCACAAACCGTCGATATACTGCAAGGGTCGGGTCTTTTGGTGTGTGTTCACGCAGATTCTGCCCGTCTTGGGTCACTATCGACTGAACAATGAATATTTATTTCCAAAACAACAGGTCTCAATCTGCCATGGCTTTTCTTCGATCTTTTGGCGTCGCGGTGTTTTTCCTGGCAACTGCTGCACGTGGTGCGGATAGTCCCAACATTCTCTACATCATGTCGGACGACCACGCCGCTCATGCAATCTCTGCATACCAAGGCCGACTCGCTGAAATTGCTCCGACACCAAATCTCGATCGAATCGCGCATGAGGGCGCCTTGTTTTCTAATGCGTTCTGCACGAATTCTATCTGCTCACCGTCACGAGCCTGCGTGATCACAGGACAATACAACCACACAAATGGTGTTTTTGATCTTGGAGGGCGAATCCCGCCAGGCAGACAGATGCTGCCTATTCAAATGGGAAAGGCGGGTTATGAGACGGCCATGATTGGAAAATGGCATCTCAAAAATGAACCGGCTGACTTTGACTACTACTGTGTCCTGCCAGGGCAAGGCAAATACCATGATCCCGAATTCAGGATTCGTGGACCGAAGCCATGGGGCAAGAATACGATTCAATTTGAGGGCAAGCATGTTACGGATGTCATCACCGATCTCTCTCTTGATTGGCTTGAAAATGGACGCGATCAATCGAAACCGTTTTTCCTGATGCACCATTACAAGGCACCGCACGACTACTTTGATAATGCACCTCGGTATGAGTCATACCTAGCGAACGCTGACATCCCTTCTCCGGAATCGCTCTGGGAAATGAACCCCAAGTATGGGTCGATTGCTACCCGTGGCGACAAGGATGAACTTGTACCCCACATTGGCACATCAATTGGCGGAAGAAACCCGCGGAGATCGTACCTCCGCGACTTACCAACACGGTATCCTGAAGAGTTTCCGAAAAACTTTGATCCAACTAACTACTCGGATGATGAAAATAAAAAATTTGCCTACAACGCCTACCTCAGAAAATTCCTTCGGTGCGTAAAGGGCATTGATGACAATATTGGCCGGCTTTTCCACTACCTCGAGACATCAGGCCAACTTGAAAACACCATTATCGTATACACAGCCGATCAGGGTTTCATGCTTGGGGAGCATGACTACCAGGACAAACGCTGGATGCTCGAACAGTCTCAGCGAATGCCACTCATGATTCGTTACCCAAAACGAATCGAGGCTGGACAGCGGTTTGATACTCTTGTTGAAAACGTTGACTTTGGACCTACATTATTGGATTTTGCAGGCGCTGCCATTCCATCAACAGTCCAAGGCCGTTCTTTTCGTTCACTTCTAGAAACCGGAGAAGAGCCAGACGACTGGAAGAAAGCAACATACTATCGCTATTGGATGCACATGGCTCATCATGACAACCCAGCTCATGTTGGTCTTCGAACAAAGAATCATAAACTCATCTTTTATTATGGCTGCAACTACGACGGCGGTTATCGTACACCCCCAGGCTGGGAACTCTATGACCTCGTCAAGGACCCCAACGAAACTGTCAATATCTACGACAACCCAGAAAACAAAGATCTTGTTACAACGTTAAAAGCCCAGCTCGCTAATTTAAGGCAGAACATCGGTGATGACGGCTCTCATTACCCAGCGTGCGAAAAGATCCTGAAAGAATTCTGGGACTACGATGAAACAGCACGGAGCAAGGCGGTTGAAATTTCCCATGACTTTCTTAACCGCCGCGTCGGCGAACTCGCTCGTGGCGATAGGACACCAAAAACATATGTTGGAACGGATCATCAATAACACTGCAACCGATTCCAGATCGTATCGCGACGAACCAGAAAAAAATGCCTTGTGCTTTAGTCGGACACAACAGCAACGCAGACTCACCCTAGAAATAAACGCTGACAATAGACATAAATGCTAATGATGTCTCTTCACTGAGACCCATCACGAATCAATTCTTCGGCGCAATCAAAAAATGAAAAACCTGTTTAGCATACTCTTGTTTTTGCTTAGTTCCCATTCGATCGCCTACTCGGAACTTCCTAATATTGTCTTGATTCTGGCAGACGATGTGAGCGCGGATATGTTTTCGTGCTACGGACAAGCTGGCTCAGCACACACACCACATATTGATCAAATTGCGACGAACGGAGTTTGTTTTCGTACGTGCTTTGCCCCTGCCATCTGCGCACCGTCCCGCGCCTGCTTGATGACTGGAATCTACGGCAACAGAACAGGGGTTTTTCGAAATGACATGTGGGCATTTGATTCGCGCGGAACACTTTTCACAGCGCAACCAAGCTGGGCAAAATTGATTCGCGATGCGGGTTATGCAACCGCTATCGCAGGCAAATGGCACTGCGGAGCAAAAGAGGCGTGGGAAGATGTTGTCGGCTTTGATGAATATTGCCTCTGGGAGAGCCCCGAAAAGATTGCGTCTCACTTCGGCACAAATCCAACGGCAGCAGGCACGCGTGACAATATTACGCTACCGGACACTCGGTATTGGTATCCATCAATGGTGCAAAACGGACACTATGTTCCCGTTGATAAAAATGATTTTGGACCGGATAAGCGAGTTGACTTTCTACTCGACTTTATTGAGCGGAAGACGCAAGAGAAGCAGCCTTTCGTGGCCTATTGGCCAACAGTGATTCCACACGGCCCTTATTCGACAACGCCTGACCATGGCGAGGTCTTGGATATTGAACAAGAGAAACCTGATACGGCGGGAATGCAGCGCGATGAGAAACTCAGGGTTATGAATCAATATGAACAAGAGCATCAGCAAAGATTTATCCATCTCATTGAGTATCTTGACAAACTCGTTGGTAAATTAGTTGCCCACACAAAGAACCTAGGAATCTATGACAACACGTACTTTATTTTCTGCGCTGACAATGGGACAGCAGTGACTGCGAAGGACCGAGGAGTGGAGCGTGGCGTCCATGTCCCATTTGTCGTTCAAGGGCCTGGCATCAAAAAGCGAGGACTTACAGATGAGTTGACAGATTTTGCTGACATTGCCCCGACACTTCTCGACATGGCAGGCGTTGCCCCACCAACAAATACGGTATTTGATGGAGTAAGCCTTTTGCCGTTCTTAATAGCAAAAACAGATACCCACCGTGAGTGGATCTATGCCTACACGGGACCGGTTCAAGTTGTTCGGACCAAGACCCATCTTCTTGAAGCGGTCTCACCGTTCTACGGAAAACCAGATGGGCGTTTTTACTTTACAAGCAATTTCCGCTTCGGCCGTAACTACAAACGTGTTGACAACGAGGCTTCACAGGCTCAACACCGTGAACGATTAGAGAAAGTTCTTGCAAACCTGCCTTCTCACCTCGAAGAAGATCATCCGTTCTGGACTTCGAAACTTGGAACACGGTGGCTTCACTCAAACGACATTGAGGAAACTGCCAAGAAACAGCTCTACAATCACGCTGATTATTCGTTTTACGATGAGACTGACTGAGTCAATTCCTGCTATGCAAACAGTACATTTTTTTGCAGCTTTCGTGGCAGCATTGGTTTGTGTAGAAGTTACGAAAGGTGATGATTGTCCAAACATGATCTTCGTCATGAGTGACGATCAGGGCTGGGGTGATGTTGCCTACAACGGGCATCCCATTTTGAAAACGCCCAATCTCGATGAAATGGCGTCATCTGGGATTTGTTTTGATCGTTTCTACGCCGGTGCTTCGGTATGTAGCCCGACACGCGCAACGTGCCTCACCGGACGCAACAACTGGAGGATGGGCATCAATGGCCCGCTGGCCGCTGATGAGGGACATCTCCCAAGAAGCGAAATCACGCTTGCAGAAGTTCTTGCAGAACACGGTTACGCCACTGGTCATTTCGGAAAGTGGCATGTTGGTGGCTTTGATACTGATACTGCTGGTCCTCATGTCATGCCACCATGGCATGCAGGCTTCCAAGAGTGCTTTTCAACCCACAACGTTCTACGCACATTTAACCCATACAAGAAGTTAGGGAAAGGTGGCATCAAGGCTTGCTACTGGCATAACGGACGTAATATCCCCCTTTCCGAGGCCCAGCAAGACATAACACTGCACGGTGACGACGCCGCGATTGTCATGACCAAAGCCATCAGCTTTATTCAGCAGCAACAGCAATCTAACAAGCCTTTCCTCGCTTTTATTTGGTTTCATAATGTGCATACTCCACTCGGTAAAAACCCAGACCTTATGGCTCTCTACAGCGGCTGTAACGAGCAGGAACAGATTTACTTCAGCAACATTACTGCAATTGACAGTCAGATTGGTCGACTTCGGACGACCCTGCGAGAATGTGATCTTGCCGATAACACAATGCTATGGTTCACAAGCGACAATGGACCAAACCTGAAGGGTAAAAAGAACCCGAAGTCAGGCGTCGCTCAAGATGGCAAGTTCGTCTATACAGCACTTGGGTCTACAGGAGCGTATCGTGGTTGGAAACGAGATTGCTATGAAGGTGGACTCCGCGTCCCTGGAATTCTCGAATGGCCCGACGGCATAAAGGAATCTAGGCACACAAATTTTCCGGCCGTAACAAGTGATTACTTTCCGACCGCTCTAGCAGCAGCAGGGCTACCACTACCGGATGATCGCACGTACGACGGAATAAATTTACTGCCAGTCATCGAACAAGAAAATAATTTTCTACGTCCACCAATTGGATTTCATTGTAATGGCATGGAAGCATGGACGAGTACACCCTACAAAATTGTTCGTTCCCTCAAGAACAAAAAAAACGAGAACTTGGATTGGGAACTCTACAACCTAGTCCAGGACCCATTTGAAGAGCACAATCTTGCCGGCAGCAAACAAGCTCTCGTTGAGAGGATGGCTGAAGAATTTAATGAATGGGCTGCTGCTATTCAGTCGGAACATCGTAAGAACTGAATTAAACCACAGGAACTTTCAGCATTCTTGAAAACATTTTCTGGAATACGCCTGAATTGGGAGGTAATCTTGCTAGAAAGCAAACTCCTGACCTGAAGGCGGCAGAAATGAGATTATGCGAACGACTACTGAGACCTTTCGATCTGCTTTTTCATCAAAAAGCTAACCCAGTTCACAATGGAATTGACCTGGAGGTTCTTGAACCACGGCTAGCACTAGATGGTGACGGTCTTACCCGGCCACAGCTAGAACAGGCGACGGTCATTCGTATTGACAATTCTCTTGGACCGAATCCAATTACTTTCTCAAAATCAGAACTGGTTGGCCAACAGACGAACAGTTTTGTTATTACACAGGTAGCAGATGGCTCAGTTGTTGAAAAATGGAACCAGGCCACTTCAAGCTGGCACGATGTATCAACTCCACCAACAACAAGTAACCCGAGACAACTTCTACAACTTCTTCAAAATAGATTAATTCAAAGTGGCGATCAGCTACGATGGAAGCCGAGTTCAGTAAGCAGCCAATCGCAGAGTTTCTTTGAAGTTATTGGCTGGGATGATGGCAGCTTCACCCCACCACCAAACCCTGCATTGCTACCTGGTGCCGTTGAAGATCTACGCGTCGCCTCTCATGCCGATAGTGAACTCACCGTCTCATGGAATCCGCCAACTTCTGGCGAAGCACCATCTCGTTACTCGGTGACAACTGAAAATGGAAGCACCACAAATATCACCATCACGACAGATACAGCAATCGATTTTTCCAATCTCGACAGTGGTGACTACACCTTTAATGTAAGCGCTATAAATGACCAAGGCCGTGGTCCAGAAACCACAGCTACACAATCGCTGCTCACGTTTTCTAGCTATGTGCAGGCTTTTCGGAATGTTTCACTTGAGCAAGGTGATCCAACTTTTGTTCGGCATGGCGCGCATACTGAAGCGGGAGCAGCCGCCATCGATCTCTACCGTATCGCTGTAGATGTTATGAAAGATCTTCCGAATAGCCATCCCTTTAGTTGGCGTGTTCAGGCAGGCATTCACGGAACTTTCTGGACTACTGTCCTGCAACTTAAACAGGGAATGATTGACAAGGGCTTCATGACGGTAGAAGAAGCAGACGAGGCATTTGCTTCCTGGGAGGTTGTTCTGAACAACTGCAACCATTGGGTTAAGCTGTGGTCCGATGCTCAGGGAACAGATCCCAGCACGCCAACGCCAAACTTTAGCGTTGTATTCATTGCATGGCATCGACTTTATATTCAATCTTTTGAAAAGGTTGTCCGACAGATACTCATTAACGAAAAGGCAAAACCTGATTCTATATTTGCCACCGAACTTGCTAACGCAAATGTTGAAACCTGGGCCCTCCCCTACTGGGACTATCGCACTCCTGCATCGAGTGCTCTTCCCCAAGGATTTCGCGATCCGTCTCATAACGAACGACCCAATGCACTCTACACAGACATTCGTGGGGCTGACATTAATGCCGGTGTGCCACTGAGTGAAACACGCATGCCTGATGGAGACCTCGGGATTGTTCCGGTCCCTGGAAATAATTTTGAGGAAGGCATAGACGTCTCTGCATACTTCAATCAGAGTGTTGCTCTTCAACAGGCGCAAACTTTATTCACACAATTTAATTCTCTAGCTGAGCTTTCCCCTCACGCAGTAGCACATGATGTCATTGGTGGGATGTCTGACGAGGCTCTACCTCGGATCTCAAATTGGATCAGAATGGTGGATCTCGCTCGAGACGATAATGTCTTAAATCTCTGGAACAGTCACACCATCCCGTCAAATGCAGGTCCCGAGCTCACCAATGCCATCACAGAAGGCAACTATGCCAACGTTTATGACTTTATTATTGACAAGCATCAGACAGATCCATCAGCGATTACTGACCTTATTGACAAATCGGAGTACCTCCAACAATTCTTTGGAGTGAAGTCCAGTATTGCACCTTCACTGATTGGCTGGGTGCCAACAGCTGGGCTTGATCCCATTTTCTTCCTCCACCATGGTTATGTCGATAAATTGTGGACCGAATACAACAGCCTGCCGACATCTGCGTATTTGCAGGAAAGCATTCTTGATATCGCCGGCTGGAACTTCACGTTCTGGGAACCTGATAGCAATGGTGAACCTGCCCTCACCACCTATTCAACCTGGAAAAATGCTGACTACCTTGCAGAGGGTGAAGCAAATATCACATCGAACAAAGTTCTCCAAGCATGCTACTATCCCTCCTATGTGTATGACTCAGTCATACCAACGAACGTTGACCGAGTACCGCTTCCAAAGACATCAAATGGGGCGCTTGCGCTGCTCGAAAACCCGGCTTTTTCTCCTAAATTGAACGTCATCCACCCGGATGCCGACACCTCCACTCCGGGCGACCAGAACACTATTACCGATCTCGCGTTCCAGGTTATTGATCTTGAACTCCCTTTGTCGGCAGGCTTGATCAACGAACTCACCACTCCTCAAACAGACCCAGAGAATATTCGTGTCGCCATTGAAATGGTCCTGAACACTCCGATGAATGTTTCGGAGAATATTGGTGTTGCCGTCGGAGCGAAAGACTTTCTGGCCAAGAATGCGACTCAAATTCAGAGCTACTGGGATAGCTGGAACAAAGATGGTGGAACCGGCAATCGTGATGGCGTATTTGATCCCGGTGAAGGGTTTTCCCTCACCAATCTCGCTGACGTAGAAATGGACCGACACCATTCAATCAGCACCATGAACAACCTGGCACTCGCCCGGTTTAACCCACTTGCCATGTCGAGCAACTCGATGCCTGGAATGGTTATGACAACACATTACTCAGCGGATGTGTCATTCCCAACCAGTCAGCAGTTTGCGCTCGATCTCGACATTATTCGTCAGGATTCCCAGATTGGCATAATGATTCTTTCTGCAACACCAATGAGTACTGCCAGTCAAAATACGACGCTGTCAGAAATTTCATCATCGCTGCATCAGAATATTACGGTTGGCGATATCGCTGGTAACGTCGATGCCTTGAGATATCTCGAGGATAATCCTGCGATTATTTCTAATCCCGCTGCACTAGTAAACATCGACTTATGGGCAGACACGCATGCACCAAATGCATCAACCTATTATGATCGTGCTGTTGATCTTGCCTTCGTCTACCTCGCAACAAATCCAGACCTCGCCTTGGAGCACGTTGATAACCCACTGAGTGCTCTTCAGCAATACCTTGACACTGGTTTAAGCAATGGGCGATCCCTCGATGGTTGGTTGAGGACAGCGGCAGATACATACAAAGTCGGGGAAGCATTTGATTCCGACTTTGCTAAAGCAAGAGATTATGTCTTCGGCACCCTCGATCAAGCATAAAACAAGATGCCTCCATTTCAAACTAACGTCTTCTTGTTCTAAAAAGCAGGCAATTGTCCTCACTAAAAAGAAACGGCACCTCCTCAAACCTCTCAAATCTTCAAGACTTTTTTTTCTTCAGGGCTCGCCCCTGATGCTCCAACGCCGCCATTTCGGTTTGTTGACCTTTGTCACCACAGCTTTCCATCCAACGTGATAATTCTTTCTTCAGCTCTTCCTTATGCTCTGAATACGCAGGATCATTTGCGAGATTATGCCATTCATATGGGTCTTCTATGATCGCGTACAACTCTTCCGCCGGCCGCTTTTCGTAACGAATTATTTTTTCAGCAGCAGTGGCATCACCATCGGATGCTTTTTGACGCCAAGATTTAAAAATAGTTGAGTTGGTACACGCATTTTGAAAAGTAACTTCGGGCGTGAAGTTCACAATATATTTGTATTTCTCTGACCGAATAGAACGGATACCAAAATAAGGAGACCCTTTATTTATTCCTCGTGTCGTCATTTCACCGAACACAAAATGCTTATGCGTGTTTGTTTTACCCGTTAACACAGGAACAAAGCTTCTGCCGTCGATAGCAGTCTGTTGACTTCCTCCCGCCGCATCGATAAAAGTCGGTGCCAGATCCACATACTCAATCATCGCATCCGTGACTGTTCCTGCCTTCACCCGGCCCGGCCAGCGAACGATACATGCACTCTGCAAGCCAGTGTCATAGCAGGTCCATTTACCAAACGGAAAACTCGAACCCTGCTCGCTCACCACTACAACCATCGTGTCTGCGGCAAGTTCATGTTTGTCCAACAACCCGAGTAATGCACCTACCTGCCCATCGAAATAGGTGATCTCAGCAAGGTAGTCAACCATGTTCTCACGAGTTTCTTTGGTATCCACGAAGTAGGGTGGCAACGCAACTGTCGATGCGTCGTATTGCGAGGAGTCACCTTTATTCCATGGCGAATGGGGCTCGTTCGAACATGCGAAAAGACAGAATGGCTTGCCTTCACGATTTGATTCGGCGAACAACTGATCAATCGCACTCAAATCAGGATTCTTTCCTCCCGAATATTCAAAAGGAAAAGAGCTCTTGGGACCAATATGTGTCTTACCACTGAGATGAACTCGATAGCCGAGCGATTGTAAATAGTGAGCGATACTCTTCGTGCCTTCTTTGACGAAGGTGTGATTGGGATAGGCACCGCTCTTCACAGGATACATACCTGTGTAAATCGCATGTCTCGTCGGTGAACACATTGGTGCTTGCTGGAAGCACTGCGTGAACCGCATGCCCTGTTTTGCCAAAGAATCAATGTTTGGAGTCAGCGCCTGCCCACCGTAGCAACCAATATCACGGAATGTACAATCATCAGCAATGACAAAGAGAAAGTTGGTTCTCGACTCAGTTGGCTCCGCAGCGCTCGGGCGAACGATAACGCAAACGTGAAAAACTATAATGAGAGATAAAACAACCCAATCCTTCCGCGGGATCAACTTCATAACATTCTCCAAAGAAGGTTGACTTCACGTCATGGGAGCGTCACTTTGATGGCTCTGCTCGAGTCACAAACCAATACATCAGCACGTCATAACAAACGTTTTAATCTTATTGTCGCGACTGCCTCACCTGTGAAGTGAACGAAGGACATTCACCTTAAGTGAAAACTCAACGAGGCGGACGGGGTGGGATTCGAACCCACGAGACGCTTTCACGTCTGCCGGTTTTCAAGACCGGTGCATTCAACCGCTCTGCCACCCGTCCGAGTGACTGCTCTGTTTATCTGTTTGCCTGAGTATAACTATTTGACTGAGCACAACTGTTTGACTGAGCACAACTAGAGTTTACATTGCTTTGTGCCCGAACCACAGTGGGTACCTTTGACGCTCGAACATTACTGCTTTACAGTACGCGTACAACACATAGCTCTAAATAAAACACACAAACTCGGGAGAATGAAGATGGGTGGAATCAGTAATCGAATGAAGGAAGTTAAGCGACGACGGCATCGCCGGAAAAAGGTAGCAAAGTTCGAGAGCAAACTGGCAAAGGCAACAACCAGTGAGAAACAGGTCATTGCTGAAAAAATTCGCAAAATGACCCCAGGCTGTGAGGACCTGATTGTTCGTCTTGGTATAGGAGACGGAAAAGCGTAAGCGTTTCCTCTGGCTATCTTCGAACAGACTACGTGCCTCGTGAATTTATTTCTTTTCTTTGCTGAAAAGAAATTCATCCTGATCAAATTCCACAGTGACACAATCGCCCTCTGCAAACTCTCCACCAAGCAATTCTTTCGCTAATTCGTTTTGCAACTGCTGCTGAATGACTCGTTTCAATGGCCGTGCACCATAAACCGGGTCATAGCCCAGACGAGCAATCTCATCTACAACAGATTCGCCGCACTGTAGCGTAATGCCAGCTTTGCCAGCTTGCTTCACAAGCTGCCCTAACTGAAGTGACACGATGCGATGAATGTGTTTTTCGTCAAGTGGATGAAAGATAATGGTTTCATCGATCCGATTGAGAAACTCTGGCAGAAATCGTGTTGCGAGCGACTCTTGAACAGCTTCGCGGATTTCTTCATCACTACCCTTTTCTTTTGTTATCTCTTGAATCATCTGGCTACCCACGTTGCTCGTCATGACAACAAGAGTATTTGTAAAATCGACGGTATGACCGAGGCTATCTGTAAGTCGTCCATCATCAAGTACCTGCAACAACACATTAAAGACATCCCTGTGCGCCTTTTCAATTTCATCGAGCAAAACAACCGAATACGGACGGCGCCGCACCGCCTCTGTTAGACGCCCGCCTTCCTCATAGCCCACATACCCAGGTGGCGCACCGATTAACCGCGCAACGGTATGTTTCTCCATGTACTCGCTCATATCGATTCGCACCATGGCACTCTCATCGTCGAACAGCACCTCAGCCAACGCCTTACACAATTCCGTTTTCCCTACGCCTGTTGGACCGAGGAAAATAAACGACCCGATTGGACGGTTTGGATCTTGCAAGCCCGAACGACTTCGCCGAACAGCATTACTTACTGCTTCTACAGCCTCCTCTTGACCAACTACCCGTTGATGAAGACGCTCTTCGAGAACGAGCAGTTTTGCTCGCTCCGTTTCAACAAGCCGCGTAACGGGAATACCCGTCCAGGAACTCACAACTTCTGCAATCTCTTCTGGCCCAACCGAACGCCGAAGGAGCCGCTTCGCGGGCTTCTTTTCTTTTTCGGCGTCCTTCTCCGCAGCCTCTTTTTCCGCTTCCTCCTGTTCAAGACGTGACGCCAGCTGTTTTCGAGCAACATCAAGCTCGTAAAGTTTTTGATACATCTCCTCACTTACAGCCTGGCCAAGTGACTGCCGCTCATTCACTTGAACATTCACCTGATCAAAAGCCAACTGGGCTTCCTCCAGTTTCTGGCGAAGTTCCTGAGCACTGCCCACGCCAGACTTTTCTGCTTCCCACTGCTCGCGAAGACTCGCCAATTTCTGCCGAAGTGACGTTGCTTCAGCTTCAATCTCGACAAGGCGTTCCTTGGCATGTGACTCAGTCTCTTCAGCAAGCTGTCGTCCAGCCAACTCAAGCTGTACGAGGCGTCGCTGTACTTCATCTATTTCACTGGGAACACTCTGCAATTCCATCGCGATGCGGCTTGTCGCTTCATCCATCAAATCGATGGCCTTATCTGGCAGAAAACGATCGGCAATATAACGATGAGATAACTCAGCCGCTGCAACGAGTGCAGAGTCTTTAATTTTCACCCCTTTGTGATGCGCTTCATACCTTGGCTTCAAGCCTCTCAAAATTGCGATCGTGTCTTCAACAGACGGCTCACCGACAAACACCGGCTGGAAGCGTCGCTCGAGCGCGGCGTCTTTTTCAATATGTTTTCTATATTCATCAAGAGTGGTTGCGCCTATGCATCGCAATTCTCCTCGTGCAAGTGCAGGCTTCAACAGATTTGCTGCATCTGAGCCGCCTTCAGCAGCACCGGCACCAATCACAGTGTGAAGTTCATCGATAAAAAGAATGACATTACCGGCAGCTGATTCAACTTCACGAAGAATTGCTTTAAGCCGATCTTCAAATTCACCACGATATTTTGTTCCAGCGATAAGTGCACCAAGATCCAGTGCAATGACTTGCCGATTCCGCAATGTTTCCGGAACATCCGACTGCACAATCCGTAAGGCAAGCCCTTCAGCAATTGCCGTCTTACCGACTCCTGGCTCACCAATCAGAACCGGATTGTTCTTTGTCCGCCGTGAGAGTACTTGAATCACTCGACGAATCTCTGAGTCTCTGCCGATAACCGGATCTAATTTCCCCTGGCTCGCTTTCTGAACGAGATCAATGCCATATTTTTCAAGTGCCTGAAACTTTTCTTCGGGACTCTGATCCGTAACCCGCGAACTACCGCGCACGGCCTGCAGACCTGCCATCAACTCTTTTTCAGTGACAGCTGCAAGCTTCAATACGTTCTGTGCCTTCGACGGTGCCTTTGAAAGCGCAATGAGCAGGTGATCGGTCGAGACAAAGTCATCTTTCATCGTCCCTGACTCAGACGTCGCAATCTCAAAAACCTTGACGAGCTCCTGGTCCGGTTGGGGCTGTGATCCACCAGCAACCTTCGGCAGATGTGAAAGTTCTGCTTCAATGATTCGTTCAAGGTGCGCTCGGTCAACACCTATCTTCTCAAGCAAGGGACGCACAATACCTTCTTGCTCAGCAACCAGAGCAAATAACAGATGAACAGGCGTCGTCTGGGGATTGCCTCGATCTGCAGCCAGATCAACCGCACGCTGGACAGCCTCCTGAGCTTTGATTGTGAATTTATCAAACCGAAATGCCATTGGACCATTCCTTTCAAGCTGCATTAGCGCGCAGCAACACCATCAATATTCTTTCCAGATTGCACTCCCCGAAACATGTCAATCGGAGGTGCCCCACTCGGCACCTCCGATCACATGGTTTACTCGTCGTCTTGCTTGACTTCAAACTCGGCATCAATAGTGTCGTCCGAAGCTGCTGCGGCGCCAGCCGGCTCACCACCTGCCTGCTCACCTCCAGCTGCATCTGCAGCCTGAGACTCATACAGCACCTTTGAAAGTGCGTGCGAAGCCTGCTCAAGTGCATCGTGTGCTGACTGAATTGCATCAGCATCTTCACCTTTCGCAGCCTCACGAGCCTTTGCAATTGCTGCCTCAAGTGGTGCCTTGTCTGTGTCCGACAGCTTCTCCTCATTTTCCTTCATGAGTTTTTCTGTCTGGAAACATAGCGCCTCAGAACGATTTCGTACTTCAGCCAACCGTTGCTTCTGCTTATCTTCTTCAGCATGCAATTCTGCATCTTTACGCATCTTCTCAATCTCTTCTTCATTGAGACCGCTTGATTGCTCGATCGTAACGGATTGTTCCTTGTTCGATCCAAGATCTTTTGCATTGACTGAAAGAATACCGTTGGCATCGATATCAAATTTGACTTCGATCTGCGGGGTCCCGCGAGGTGCGGCAGGAATCCCTTCCAGATTGAACTGGCCCAACAGACGGTTATCTTTCGCCATCGAGCGCTCACCTTGATACACACTGACCGTCACAGCCGTTTGGTTATCAGCCGCCGTACTAAAAACCTGCTTGCGTTCTGTTGGCACTGTAGTGTTTCGCTCAACCAGTTTGGTGAACAATCCACCCTCGGTTTCGATACCAAGGCTCAGTGGCGTCACATCGAGCAAAAGCACATCTTGGACGTCACCAGCTAACACGCCACCCTGAATCGCAGCACCAAGTGCGACAACCTCATCTGGATTTACACCCTTGTGTGGTTCCTTGCCGAAAATACTCTTCACGAGCTCCTGAACCTTGGGGATTCGTGTTGAACCACCAACCAGAACAACCTCATCAATGTCTTTCGCATCAAGCTTGGCATCCTTCAGTGCTGTAAGAACTGGGCCTCGACATCTTTCAACCAGTCCGTCACACATTTCTTCAAACTGTGCACGGGTTATTGTTATTTGAAGATGCTTTGGTCCAGAAGCGTCTGCCGTGATGAAGGGTAAATTGATGTCACTACTCTGAGCAGAACTCAATTCTTTCTTCGCTTTTTCACATGCTTCTTGGAGACGCTGCAATGCCATAGTGTCGTCTCGAAGATCAATCCCCTGCTCTTTTTTAAACTGATCAGCAACATGATTAATGAGTGTTTGATCAAAGTCATCACCACCAAGGTGGGTATCACCATTGGTACTGATTACACGGAAAACACCATCAGCCACTTCAAGAACTGAAACGTCGAACGTTCCACCACCGAGGTCAAATACAGCTATTTTTTCTTGGCTCTTACTTTCAAGCCCGTAGGCTAGCGCCGCTGCAGTTGGCTCATTGATAATTCGCATGACCTCGAGGCCCGAAATCTGCCCCGCGTCTTTCGTGGCCTGTCGCTGTGCATCATTAAAGTATGCCGGGACTGTAATCACCGCCTTATTGACCTTATGACCAAGGTAGCTCTCTGCAGACTCTTTAAGAGATCGCAATACCGTTGCAGAAATTTCTGGCGGTGTGAACTCTTTATCTCCAACCTTGACTTTGACGTAATCTTCTGCACCACCAACAACGTCGTATGGGACAATTTTTTCTTCACTCGCCACCTCATTGTGACGACGGCCCATAAATCGCTTAATGGAATAAATTGTTCGCGTTGGATTCGTCACTGCTTGCCGGCGTGCGATGTCACCAACGAGTGTTTCACCCTTGTCGTTAAATGCCACAACACTCGGAGTGAGACGATTGCCTTCTTTATTTGCAATGACCTTCGGTTCTTTACCTTCCATGACTGCAACGACCGAGTTGGTTGTGCCGAGATCGATACCGATTATTTTTTCGCCTTGTTTTGTTGCCATGCCGTGTTCCTCCTTCAATGTTCTCGCTTTTTCTGTTTGTCGGGCGACCGTCGACCATGCTCCCTTTTTTCGAGGACCGCCAGTTGTGGTTGCCAACCACGTCTCCGGTCCGGTTTTGTCGGTCTGCCCTGACACGTATCAATGATTGCAAAGCCCGTGCCATAGCCGCGAAAGACTCGTTTCTAGCTCCATAAAACGAGGAATCGAAAAAAACAGCGTATTTACGGGAGGATTTCAGACGGTAGAGTTGAGGATAAGTGAATCGCAACACCTCGAGACTGCCATTTTGACGGGTTTATTTGCAGGCCCACGTATCCTGAAATCTTCGTCAACAGAGCGGCCTCACGACCCTGTACGGTGAGGTATGGTGTGTACACAATCCTGTGATCGTCTCTGGCTCAAGCTTTTTCAGTTCAAGAAGTGAACATCATGGCATCTCGCAAGACCAAAGTTGCCCGCAAAAAAACAACTAAAAGGAAGCCTGGCTTAACAACGCTCCGAAAACGGATCGATACCATCGATCATGAACTTGTGGCTCTGATGAATCAGCGAGCAGAAGTTGCCCGAGAAATTGGCCATCTAAAATCGGCAAGTGGCGAGCTGACATATGATCCATCTCGTGAGGAACTTGTCCTTGACAGAGTAGCCGATGCTAACGAAGGACCACTTGCCGACGACAGCATCAAATCCATTTTTCGAGAGTTGATCTCTGGTTCTCGTGCCATTGAGCAGCACCTGCGGGTAGCTCACCTTGGTCCTGCCTGGACCTACAGTCACCTCGCTGCACTTCATCGTTTCGGCAACGCGGTTGAGTTCGTCCCAGTTTCCAGTATCTCTGCCGCATTTGAGGAAGTGCATGCTGGACACTCACACTACGGCGTCGTTCCTTTAGAAAACTCAACCGATGGACGAATTGCAGACACCCTCGACAACCTGGCCCGCATGCCAGTCAAAATCTGCGCTGAAGTACCACTACGTATTCACCACAATCTTCTTGCCGCGTGTGAGCGTCACGACGTGAAAAAGGTTTACAGTCGCCCGCAAGCACTCTCACAATGCCGTAATTGGCTTTCTCGTCACCTTCCTAACGCACAGTTGATTGAAGTTACCAGCACGAGCGCGGCTGCAGAAAAAGCAGCTCGTGAGTCAAAGGCTGCAGCGATAGCCAGCCGTCAAGCAGGCATTCACCACAGTCTGTCCATTCTCGCTGAGAACATTGAAGATATCGCTGGCAATACAACGCGTTTTGCGGTGATCGGCCATGCTGATGCAAAACGGACAGGTAAAGACAAAACCGCGATCATGTTTGAAATCAAACACCGGCCGGGTGGGCTTGCTGACGCCCTCGCCATACCGAAACGTCAGAAGCTTAACCTCACCTGGATTGAGTCATTCCCATTGCCGGGTGAAAAACGAGGATACATATTCTTTGTCGAACTCGAAGGACACCGTGATGATCTCCGCGTCCGTCGGGCAATCGCATCACTCGAAAAGCGGTGTACCCGCGTTGCTATTCTGGGAAGTTACGCTGGAGCGAGCCTCGTAGGCTAACGCGCTGTTTCTAGTGCTGAGCAAATCTCAAACCCGTGCATGTTGCTTGTGTCTAGTGCGCGTCGTGTTTTGGAACTACACTGCGTCAATCAAAACAACTGAACACACCGTTCGAACTACAACCAAGGAGTGAGCATGGCCACCCGCCGCCGGATTGTCGCTGGAAACTGGAAGATGAATCTTGACCGCGCTGGAGCATTTACACTCGCACAAGCCGTGGCAACTGGTGCACAGGCCTCTGGAAATTGCAATCTGATTCTCTGTCCTCCAGCGATTTATCTTGACGCAGTTGCGACAGCACTTGAACTAAACAATGGCCAAAGCCCATCTGGTGTAGCTCTTGGTGGCCAGAACCTTCACGACCAACCCAAGGGCGCTTTTACGGGCGAGGTCGCCCCGGGAATGCTTGTTGATATTGGCTGCACATTCTGCATCGTAGGACACTCTGAGCGACGAACACTCTTTGGTGAGACAGACAGCGTTGTCAACACGAAAGCAAAAGCCGTACTCGCTGCTGGCCTCACACCCATTATTTGTGTTGGGGAAACTTTGGAAGAACGTGAGCAAGACCGAACCGCAGCAGTTGTCACAGAACAGATTGCCGGTTCACTTGCTGGGCTCACTGCAACAGACCTTGCCCGGTCAATAATTGCGTACGAACCTGTCTGGGCAATTGGTACAGGCAAGGTAGCAACGCCAGAACAGGCCCAAGAAGTCCACGCCCTGATACGAAATCAACTTGCCAACCATGCAGACGCAACGACGGCCGAGCAAGTCGTCATCCAATATGGTGGCAGCGTCAAGCCTGACAATGCGGGGGTTTTGGCGGCACAGCCCGATATTGATGGTGCACTTGTCGGAGGAGCCAGCCTCAAAGCTGACGACTTTCTGGCGATTGCCGAACAATTTGGCCACGCAAACTAAATTGTATCATCGGGATAGCCCAGATTGGCTGCGAACGATACATTGTTTGACTACACACCTGCTCGTATCCGCCTGACCGTTTTTGGAGAATTCATTCGCAATGTTCATGTTTGTTCGCTTCTTTCTTGGATTCATGCTCGTTGCCACATCCATTTTTCTTATTCTGCTCGTTCTCATCCAGCGCGGACGTGGTGGCGGACTCGCGGGTGCACTTGGTGGCATGGGTGGGCAAAGCGCCTTCGGCACCAAGGCCGGTGACCTGTTCACCAAGATCACGATTGGCGTTGCCACATTCTGGATTTTGCTCTGCATCCTCTCAATCAACGTACTTGGAACGCAACAATCGTTGTTCAGCACCAACCTCGGGGCGGCAGCGCCCGAATCCATGGAGGGTCTCGGTACTACGGAAGCTGTTCCTAGTGATGAACCCATTTCCACAGATGAGACTGGTCCATCAATTCCTGCTCCAGAGCCTGATAGCGATGCATCGCGGACTCCCGCGACTACCGACACGTCAACTCCGGACAAAATGACCGATGAAGACAAGTCTTCCACTCCGCCGGAACCCGCTACGAACACGTCGCAACCTAAAGATTCGTCTCTATCACCTGAGAAGACGGCTGAGTAAACCTGGAGTACTACCATGGCTCGCAGCATGACTGGATGCGGCGAAGGGTTTGCCGACAACCAAGGCGTTGCCTGCAGGGTTGAGATTCGCAGTGTCAACCACCGCCACCTCAAATGCAGTATCCGCACACGCGAGGGGTTTCATCTTCTTGAACCCCGACTCGAAGGGCTGATTCGGGAACGTATCAAGCGAGGGAGCCTCCAGATAACTCTCGAAGTCAATGGTTCTGCTGTTCCCACTGGTCGTCGCCTTGACCAAGATCAGCTTGGGGCATATCTCGATGACTGGGAGTCTTTCTGTGATAGACGCGGTATCACAACACCAGCGACCATTGACCCACTTCTAAGCCTTCCCGGTGTCCTTCTTGATGCACCGCCGGATGCATCAGCGGTTGAAGCAACGTGGCCTGTTGTCGCAGCAGCAACTTCGGCTGCTGTCAAACAGCTCGACACAATGAGGCAATCCGAAGGAACAGCATTGGTTACGGATCTAGAACAAGCCTGCGTTGCTATCGGTGAACTCGTGCAACAGATTCGTAAACGTGTGCCAGAAGTCGTTGCTGAACATCGGCAGAGACTCCTTGACCGCGTTGCAAAGGTCTTGGAAACTCATCAGACCCGCTTAGATGACAACGATGTCATCCGAGAGGTGGCACTCATAGCCGATCGATCTGACATTTCAGAAGAACTTGTCCGCCTTGAGAGCCACGTCGAGCAGTTCCGAAGTCTTCTGCACGACACCGCGCCGGGTCGTAGTCTCGACTTTCTAGCTCAGGAACTAGGCCGTGAAGCCAATACGATCGGTTCAAAATCCGTTGACGTCGCGATTGCTCATGCAGTCGTTGATCTCAAGTCACAGGTAGAAAGAATCCGCGAACAGGCCGCCAACATCGAATAGATTCGCCCAAGAAACGCCCGGATTGCGGAGATGCCACTTTCCAAGGCTTGTTGTCGTGGGGTAGAACATGATGATGAGTCAAACTGAAGGTCAACTCGTCGTTCTCTCAGGCCCCTCCGGCGTCGGGAAGTCTACGCTCCTCCGCCGCCTCCTTGCTGACTTCGCGGCACTCATTCCGAGCATTTCTGCCACAACGAGACCACCGCGCTCCGGGGAAACGCCGGGCGTTGACTACCATTTCCTATCGCCAGAAGAATTTGAATTCCGCAGAAAAGCAGGCCTTTTTATTGAGTGCTGCCAGGTATATGGACGGGAATATTGGTACGGAACGCTAGAAGATGAAGTCACGCCTCGCCTCGCCCATGGGAAATGGGTTATCCTTGAAATTGACGTAGAGGGTACCCTTTCTATTTTGGAACGGTATCCTCAAGCGGTAACTATCTTTGTTGAGCCTTCCGACCCGGCACATCTAGAAGAACGGCTTCGAGGCCGCGGCACTGAAAGCCCGGAGGCAATCCAACGGAGATTAGAAGTTGCTCACCGTGAACTTCGTCAATCTGGGCATTACCGACATCGGGTCATCAATGACTTGGTAGAGGACGCTCTTGCAAACATAAAAGAGATACTCACCGAAGCTGGTTTTTCAAACACAACTCAACAGAAACAGCTTCCAACTAATTAAATTAATCGTTTAGTCAGCCTCACAGAAAGCAGTCTTAAATATGATCGACGATCTCCGTGAAGAAGAAATCGTGAACAAAGTTGGCGGACGTTTCAAACTCTCAACGCTTATCCAGAAACGTCTTGTTGCCCTCAACGCTGGTGGTCGCCCACTCGTTGACATTGATAGCAATGACAAAATGCAGATTGTTATCGAGGAAATCAAGCAGGATAAAATCTTCCTGGATACATCGATGAATCTCCGAATTACTGGCGAATCGCCGGAGGCCGGAGCACCGATCGATTTCGACGCCAGTTTCTAATCACGGTCTTTGCCGTTGATGTATCTGCGAGGCACTCTGAAGAATCGGACCTCCTGATTGCTATAAAGGTTGATGGAATAAATTGTGTCGAATCCACTTGCAGACCGTGAAATTGTCATTGCCGTCGGCGGAGGAATTGCCGCGTACAAAGTTGCTACGATGACAAGCGGACTGGTCCAACGATCCGCGAATGTATCGGTTGTCATGACGCGCAATTCACGGAAATTCATCGGCGCAGCAACCTTTGCTGCTCTCACCGGACGACCTGTTGCCTCCCGCAGCTTCGACCCGAACAATTTTCCGTTAGGTGCACACATTGAACTGGCAGAGCGTGCCGAATTGGTGGTTGTTGCTCCGGCGACAGCCGACATCTTGGCAAAGGCAGCGACTGGGCTGGCTGACGACCTGCTCTCGACGCTTCTACTCTGTGCTACATGCCCAATCCTTATGGCGCCAGCGATGAATGCTGCCATGTGGGAGAAACCTGCAGTCCAACGTAACATCTCACAATTGAAAGAAGATGGCGTCGGCTTCATTGAGCCAACAGCAGGCTGGCTTTCATGTCGACAAACGGGCACTGGACGCATGGCAGAGCCCGAAACGATTACTGCTGCCATCGAGACCGCCTTTGGCACTAGGTAACAGCGACTGAGTCGCAAGAAACAAATGGCCCACATACTTATTACCGCAGGCCCTACCCGCGCTTATATCGACGACGTCCGATTTCTGACGAATGCCTCTAGTGGCCGCATGGCTGCCGCACTAGCGTCCGCTGCGATTGCTAAAGGACACAATGTAACCATAGTGACCGGCCCGGTAAGTGTCCGGTATCCAACTAAAGCCCGAGTGAACTCAGTAATTACGACTGGTGACATGCTGAAAAAGTCACTCGCTCTTTTGCCGCGCGTCGATGGCGTTATCGCCACCGCTGCCCCCTGCGACTTCGAACCAAAACAACGCCAAAAGGGGAAACTTCCAAGGCAGCGTGGCCTTGCGCTGGAACTGAAGCCAACCCGAGACATTATCGCGACATTGGCAAGACAAGCGAAACCTACTCAATGGATGGTTGCTTTTGCACTTGAGCCAGATGGTGATCCCGCAAAAGCACTGAAGAAAATTACCGCAAAAAAATGTGACCTTATTGTGCTGAATGACCTCACCGCATTAGACACCACAACAACAGCAGTGACAGTCTACGATCATTCACACAAACTGGTCGGACAGCAGGCAGGAACAAAAGCTTCTGTCGCCCGCTGGCTGCTAAAACTCATTGACTCGCACTCGGGAAAAGGAGAATTGATAAGCTAGCAGTCTCAGCTCGACTTCCTCTGCTATGCTAATGGAAGATCTGGGCTGTGGAGCCCCTCAGTGATTTACATCTGCTCACATTTCCCTTTTTGTACATCCTAACGTGATTAAAGTAGCTATCCTCGGCGCCACGGGATATACGGCGCTTGAATCAATAAAACATCTCCTCCGGCACCCGAACGTCAAAATCGTCGCGGTGACAAGCCGGCAAAAGGGGGATACGTCCATCTCGAGCGTGCACCCAAGCCTGGTTGGACGGCTCGACCTGCCTCTCGAAGATCTAAGCCCAAAAGAGATTGCACAGCGGGCTGATGTTGTTTTCTGCTGTTTGCCACATTGCGCAAGCGCATCAGTTGTTCCGACACTTCTCGAAGAAGGGGTAAAGGTTATAGACCTGAGTGCAGACTACCGACTAGACGATGCCTCAACGTATCAGGAGTGGTACGGCCAACCCCACATCGACAGTGAACGCCTTGGAACGACCGTTTACGGACTTCCTGAATTATTTCGCACCCAGATTACCAACGCTAATCTCGTTGCTAACCCAGGCTGTTATGCGACGGCGGCCATTCTGCCACTGGCTCCACTAATCAAGGCCAGCCTGATTCAAGACAACGACATTATTATTGATGCCAAAAGCGGTGTGAGTGGAGCAGGCCGTAACCCCAAACTCATGGCTCATTACCCCGAGTGCAATGAAAGTCTTTCACCGTACAACGTCGGCCGTCATCGACATACTCCGGAAATTGAACAAATTATTGGCAGACATGCGAAAGCACAACCGGAAGTAATTTTTACTCCACAGCTTGCGCCTATGGATCGTGGTATTCTTGCTACCATCTATGTTAAACCGGTATCTGGCGTCACGGAAAAACACATTAACGATGTATGGCAGCAGTCATATGGAAAGGAGCACTTTGTCCGACTTGTTGACCATCTGCCAGGCACAAAGGATACCGTCGACACAAACTTTTGTGACCTGACCGCACGACTGGTTCGTGGTCGAATCATCCTCATCTCCTGCCTCGACAACCTCGTAAAAGGTGCTGCGGGTGCAGCGGTACAAAATATGAACTGCATGCATGCTTTGCCAGAAACGACAGGCTTGCTCTAATCCGTTACCCCTTATTCCCACACTGCCGATGGCTCCTGCTGAAACACCATTCCGCGGCCCTATTCCGCCACTCCCCAAAGGATTCCTAGTTTCCGGACTACATTCTGGACTCAAACGGAATCCGACCCGCGAAGATATTTCTCTGATTGTCTCTGACAGACCAGCAACAGCTGCAGGAGTCTACACTCAAAATCTAGTATTTGCCGCGCCCGTGGCCTTTGATCGAGATCGCACTCCCGGCACTGGTTTCCGAGGTGTTGTAGTCAATTCAGGAAACGCTAACGCCTGTACCGGCGCACAGGGTGAATCTGATACTGCAGCCATGGCCAGTCTGACTGCCGAGGCAATTGGAAGCCTCGAGAGCAGCATCCTTGTACTCTCAACAGGTATTATCGGTGAATTTCTTCCTATGGAGACAATCACCGAAGGTATCCGGTCTGCAGCCAATCAGTTGTCAGCAGATGAAGAGAGTGTCATGCGTGCAGCACGCGGATTTATGACAACAGACACCCGTCCAAAACTTGCTGGGGAATCATTCGGGAAAACTCCTTCGGGTGAGAAATACCAGATGCTGGGTTTTGCCAAGGGGGCAGCCATGATTGGCCCGAAACTCGCCACCATGCTCGGTCTCATCGTGACCGACGCGGCGATTACTCCTGAGGATGCGCAACGGCTCATTTTTCAAGCATGCGATCTCTCTTTCAATTGCGTGAGCGTCGATGGGCACATGAGCACAAACGATACTGTTCTTCTCCTCGCAAACGGTGCCGCCGGAGAGGAACCCCTCACAGGTAAGAATCTCGAAACTTTTGAGACTGTTCTTATGAATACGTGTGATACCCTTGCACGAGAGATTGCTGATGATGGTGAAGGAGCAACTCATGTCATCTCGATTGAGATAACTGGTGCAGAAAACCGTGAAGACGCCCGCCGAGTAGCACGAGCAATAGCTGATAGCCCCTTGGTCAAAACAGCAATTGCCGGTGCAGACCCGAACTGGGGCCGAATTGTCTCTGCTGCCGGATACGCGGGGGTCGCGTTTGATCCCGGGAGGCTCAACTTGTGGGTCAACGATTTCGAGCTTTTCAAAAATGCCTCACCCGTGGGTTTTCACGCGGAAAAAGTGTCGAAATCGATCCAGGAAAACCGAGAAAGTCGTATTAAAATCTGTTTAGGCGATGGGCCAGGTACAATTCGCTTTTACACCAGTGATCTGACTGCAGAATATGTCCGGCTCAATGCTGACTATCACACCTAAGAAAAACCCTCTTCCCTATCTGCCCTAAGGTGTATATTTTGCTTATTCAGCAAGTCTGTCTGCATATGCCTTGAGCCGCTACCTTTTTCCCGTCGGAACCTTGTCAATGTTGCAACTCAACGACCAACACCCAGCTGTCCACTCCATTTGGGTAACCAAAAGTCGAGTGATTCCTACATTTCCATCGTTCTCAACAGAATCGGCTGACACCGTTATTGGTGATTTTCGGCCCATACGAGTTATGAACAATGATAATTCCAGCGATGAAGACCTCGATATTAGTGAGGACGATGATCTGGAGAGTGACGACCCACTTGCCGATGAAGATTCTAGCTTCGATGATTTCGATGATGAATTTGATGATGACTTTCAGGAGGAAGAAAGTGATCCTGACTGGGAGCATCCAGATGACCTTCGCCCGGAGGCACCTCCACCGAGCAAGTCATCCGGTGGTAAGAAGTAACAAGGCGGCCGTTTCCTTCGGAGTCAGCCATGAACAAGGCAAATGCCTCTCAGCGAGAAGCCTGCTCTCGGAATCTCGCCCCGTGGTTTGGTGTCTTGTCGCAAATTGACTTTGACATCGAGTTTTTTGAGCAGCTTTTTGCCCGTGATGAAACATCGACAGAAGTTGTTCGAGTTTTGGCAGAGTTGGTCGCCAAGAGAGGACAAGTCGATCGGGCAGTCGAACTTGACCGTCATTTAGTAAAGCTTCTGCCCGAAGACGCCCTTGCTCGTTACAATCTGGGCTGTTCACTTGCTCGAGCAGGTTATGCAAAGGAGGCGATCAGTTCGATCTCCCGCGCGATCCTCCTTGGGTACGATGACCTTCGCCATCTCGAGTCTGATCCAGATCTAGACTCATTGAGGGATCATCCTGACTTCCAGAATCTTCTTGAAGAAGACTGACCGCGCAGTATGCGAAAGTCAGCAGTGTTCCTGATTGATAAAAGAGCAGAGGGAGTCCAAAAATGCTTGAACAGTTTGATCAAATTACAGCGGCATGTGAAGCCATTCAGAAGCGATGGTCTCATCAGCCAAAGGTCGGCATCATTCTTGGCAGTGGACTGGGTAACGCTGCACAAGGTGTCACTGACCGTATTGAAATTCCATATGAGGAGATCCCTCATTTTGCTCGATCAACAGCACATGGACACGCCGGGCAACTTGTATGCGGTTTACTTGACGGTGTCCCAGTCATGATTCTCGAAGGCCGCATGCATTTGTACGAAGGATATCCGGCATCCCAGATTACGCTACCCGTGCGAGTTCTCCACCGCCTCGGTACCGAACTCTTACTTGTTACCAATGCATGTGGTGGACTCAACCCGCACTACAGTGCTGGCGATATAATGGTGATCGATGACCACATTAATCTGATGCAAGACAACCCACTTGTGGGCATCAATGACGATCGTCTTGGGCCTAGATTCCCGGACATGTCAGAGCCATACAGCTTCCCACTCATTGACCGAGCACTTGAGGTAGCTCGTCAGGAAAACTTTGTTGCCCACAGAGGAGTCTACGTTGCTGTAACTGGACCAAACCTCGAAACACGGGCAGAGTACCGTTACCTACGAGCGATCGGTGCTGATGTTGTTGGTATGTCGACTGTTCCAGAGGTTATCGTTGCTGTTCATGCTGGCCTCCGAGTGCTAGGCCTCTCTGTAGTTACAGATATGTGTCTCCCAGATGCACTCGAAGTCGCAACCGTTGAAAAGATTCTTGAAGTAGCTCGCACAGCAGAGCCAAAACTCAGAGCGATTATTGAAGGAGCTGTTCGAGATGTCGCAACTGAAGTGATCTAACGCCTTTATGCGGCTTACTGCAATATTATGGCTTGTTTTTCTTCCGACCCCTAATTCGTTTCTTTTTCACAGCAGGCTTGCACCCTCACGCCGGTGGGGACGCTCCTGTCGGGTTTCTCTCGGTAGCACTGGGGCCCGAGGCGTTTGCTGAGTAGGATAACACTTCCTATTTCCGAACTTTCATCTTGCCCATAGGTTCCTTTCACAACCCCATGTTCAAGCCCGTCCGAGGCAGACCTGATCTGCCGGCCACAGAAACAGAAATCGCTGCACTCTGGAAATCCGCAGGCATCTATCAAAAGTCACTCGATAACCGTCGTGGTGCCAAGCGCTTCGTTTTTTTTGAGGGTCCGCCAACAGCAAACGGAATGCCTCATCCTGGGCACTGTCTCACACGCGCCATCAAAGATCTCTATCCACGCTACCGGACAATGCGTGGTGAGTTCTGTGAGCGCAAGGCTGGTTGGGACACCCACGGCTTGCCTGTAGAAGTCGAGGTCTGTAAGAGCTTGGGCATTCACTCTAAAGCCGAGATTGAGGACTACGGCATCGAACCATTTATTCACCGGTGCCAAGAATCGGTCTGGAGGTACATGAAGGAGTGGGAAACCCTCACCGAACGGATTGGGTTCTGGATTGATCTTTCAAAAGCCTATGTGACCTACCATCAAAGCTATGTTGAAAGTGTTTGGTGGGCGCTTTGTGAACTTTTCAATCGTGGGCTTCTTTATCAAGGGCACAAAATCGTGTGGTGGTGGCCACAGGGTGGTACCGCGCTTTCCAGTGGTGAAGTTGGCCAAGGCTATCGGCAGGTAGCTGACCCGAGTGTATATGTTGCCTTTCCGTTACTTGATTCAAACGGAAACCCGACCAAGCGCAGCCTTATCGCGTGGACAACAACACCATGGACACTCCCGTCAAATCAATTTGCAGCTGTAAAGTCTGATCTCTCCTATGTGGTTGTTCGGTTTGACGATGACAAGGACCGCGAATATGTGCTTGCTGAGCCTCTTGCTGCATCCCTTGCGGAAAAGAAAAAAACTGAAATTGAGATCATCGAATCCTGCTCTGGATCAGATCTCGTAGGCCTCTGCTACCAGCCACCATTTGACTGTTTCTATTCATCAAGTGAGCCAAGAGTTGCTCAACTCGAAGACGGTGGGGACGCGGCTGTCGCCTGGCGAGTCGTTGAAGCTGATTTCGTCACCACTGATTCAGGTACCGGGATTGTGCACATCGCACCGGCTTTTGGTGAAGTCGATTACGGTGTTTTAATGGCAGAAAGAGACCGATTCAAAAACAACCTGCCACCGCTTCTTAATTGTGTTGCACCCGACGGAACGTTCACTGACGAATTTCCCTCAATGACCGGCCGCTTTGTTAAAGAGTGCGACCGTGACTTGACCCGCGACATTCGCGGTCGTGGCCTACTCGTCCACCAGGAACAATATCTCCATGACTATCCGTTTTGTTGGCGGGCTGATAATGATCCGCTGATTCAGTATCCGCGAGCAAGCTGGTTCATTCGCACCAGTGAATTCCGGAACGAACTTCTTTCGAATAACAGCCATATCAACTGGATGCCCGAACACATCAAAGACGGGCGATTTGGTAACTTCCTAGAAAATAACGTCGATTGGGCGTTGTCCCGAGAACGGTACTGGGGAACCCCACTGCCCATTTGGGTCTGTGAAGAAACAGGAAAAGCCGAGGCTGTCTCTTCATACGACGAACTGCTTGCCAAACCTGGCGCTACGGGTAGTGACGTCTTCGATCAAGCCAAAGTTGACAATCCCGACTTGTCTGAAGATCTTCGTGTCCACAAACCCTACATCGATGCCATCACATACGACTCACCATTTGCAGCGCGTGCCCGCATGCGTCGTGTACCAGAGGTGATTGACTGCTGGTTTGACTCTGGGGCGATGCCGTTTGCTCAATGGGGCTGGCCTCACACGGGTGTTGAAGACTTTCAATCACAGTGGCCCGCTGATTTTATTTCTGAGGCTATCGATCAAACCCGCGGATGGTTTTATAGCCAACTCGCCATTAGCACTCTACTTTTTGGCCCCAAGTCAACAACTGACTCTGCATCAGCAAATGCCGACGCAGCGATGCCACCAAAAGAGTATCCACACCCGTTCCGCAACTGTATCGTTCTTGGGCACATGCTTGGCGAAGACGGTGGCAAGATGTCCAAAAGCAAGCGGAACTATAAAGAACCATCTGAGATCTTGGATCGATATGGGGCAGATGCACTACGCTGGTACTTTTTCGCTGGGCAACCTCCATGGAATAGCATCCGCTATAGCGAGCAGGCAATTCGCGAAAGCATCCCAGAGTTTCTGTTGCGGCTCTGGAACGTCTATAGCTTCTTTATTATTTACGCCAACATCGATGGCTTTAATCCTGCAACAGATGTGGTAGATCCAGGTCAGTTAGACCACGCGAACCTAACTACCGGCAACGGCTTTCGCCCAGCACACGAACGAAGTGAACTCGATCGTTGGATGTTGGCTGAGCTACATGCAACCGGACAGAAGATGGTCGATGCGCTTGACAGCTATGACCATTATGTTGCTGCCGGGGCACTTTCTGATCTCGTTGATGCAGTCAGTAACTGGTTTGTTCGAAGGAGCCGAGACAGGTTCTGGGCTGCAGGGAAAGCGAATACATCCTCTGACGGTAATCCAGAAAAATGTGATGCTTACTGGACGCTGTACGAGGTACTTACGACCACAGCTCGTCTCGCAGCCCCATTCGTACCCTTTGTAAGTGAAGCCTTTTGGCAGAATCTAGCCGTTGGCCCCTTTGGAAACGTGGTACCAGAAAGTATCCACCTCACCGATTACCCTACAGCCAACGCAGAATTGATTGATCCAGATCTCGCTCGCCAAATGGCATTGATCCGTGAAGTCGCTTCACTTGGCAGGGCAGCACGTGCTCAGGAAAAGCTCAAGGTACGGCAGCCACTTTCGAAGGTTGAAGTTATCCTTGCGGACTCGCACAAGAATGATGCCGATTGGCTGACTTCGCATGCTGATCTGGTGTGTGATGAACTCAATGTGAAGGCCTTTGAGATCTGCGCAGAACCGGATCGATATATTACCCGCACGATACTTCCTGATCTAAAGAAACTTGGGCCACGACTCGGAAAGAAATTGCCTCTTGTTCGCAATGCGCTGCAGCAAGGTGATGCCGATACTCTCATGAAGTCCTTTCGAGAAAATGGGCAGGCTACCGTCACGCTTCAAGATGGGACCGACGTGTCGATCACAAAGGAAGAATGTCTCATTCGCACGACCGCACGTGAAGGCTGGGCTGCCGCTGAAGGCACGCGAGGTGTCGTGGTAATTTCTAGTGAACTCACTCCTAACCTCATTGCGGAAGGCAGGGTCCGCGAAGTCATTCATGCTATCCAGTCAAAGAGAAAAACGATGGACCTCGAATTTACTGACAGGGTCGCTCTGGGGTTTGTCACTGAATCAGATGAACTTCGGGAAGCACTTCAGGAACACACTAAAACGATTGCTACAGAGACGCTTGCCGTGTCAGTTGATTTTGAACAGATACCAGATGCCGAAGAAGAGACACTTGATCTTGATGGGCACGCACTCACTATCACCCTGAAACGGGTCGCCACGCCTGAGACGGCCTAAGGGAAGGGATTCTGGTCTCGTGAGTAAAGAAGGCAACACCCAACCACTTCGCTTGGCGGTTCTTCTATCCGGATCCGGACGAACGCTCGAAAACTTGTTGCTTCGGGAGAAGAGCGGCAATCTTTTCGGCACTGTCGAGCTTGTCATTTCCAACCGAGAAGGTGTTCGCGGTGTCACAATCGCTGAGTCCGCAGGTATCCACACCATAGTGAACCCGCAAGGTAATGCATCACTTGACACATGGAGTACAGCACTTTTCGGCTTCTGTCGAGAGGCAAACGTTGATCTTGTCGTGATGGCTGGATTTCTCCAACTTGTGGCAATCCCAGATGATTTCGTCAATCGTGTAATCAATATCCATCCCTCGCTTCTTCCTGCGTTTGGTGGAAAGGGTTTCTATGGCAAACGGGTTCATGCAGCTGTCATTCAATCAGGTGCGACAACCTCTGGATGCACTGTGCACTTTGTTGACAATGAATATGATCATGGAACTGTTGTGCTTCAGCGGAAGGTTCCTGTCGCCCCCGATGATTCACCTGAGACACTTGCTGCTCGTGTTTTCGTGGAGGAATGCGAAGCACTTCCAGAGGCTATCAACCTTCTCGCCAAGCAACAGCGAACAAAACGGTAATTGGAACAAGAACGGAGAATTCCGCTATGCAACGCACGACTGGAAATATTATTGCCGATTCACTTGAATCTGCGGTGAGCTATGCCAACCGATTAATGCAGGATATACCCCACATCGAGGCTGCTCGATTTGCACGACCTGGCGGGCACATGGTTTCCTCAAATCACCCATGTTTTATCTTCGGTCATCTGAGTTTATATCCACCAAAAGTCTTGAGTCAGCTCAAGCAGAGTTCACTCCCGATACCAACTGGGTTTGAAAAAACCTTCGACAAGACAGCAACATGCCAGGATGATCCAAACAACACGGTGTATCCGTCGTTCGATGAGGTTCTCGCGTTTTTTAGTGCTGGTCATAAAAAACTAATTGAAACACTCCGTCAAACCTCTAACGAGGCATTTGAACATCCAAATCCTGCTGAAGGCCCACTCGCCGAACGATTCCCAACACTCTCATCGGTTCACGCGTTCTACTGTGGCGGTCACATCATGTCGCATCTTGGACAACTATCAGCCTGGCGACGTATGCAAGGCCTCCCACCGGCCTGATCTGGGAGGGAAAGGAACAGCAAACTACAAGTCTGTCGGCATGATCTCCATCCATGCCAGCCTACGGTTGCCGGCGTGTGGGCAACCAGTACGACACAACCTGCAAACAAAAAAACAGCGTGAGACCAAAACTAAAACACAAAAATACATGAAAGACATCATGACCCAACTTCAGCAGCGTGAACAGATAAGAAGGCGGACAGCATACTGGGGTGTATTGTTAAGCACTACCTTTTTACATCTATTTTTTTCTCTCACACTGAATCACACACGTGCTGCCCACATTGAGAAAAGCCTGCCGCCCAATATCGTATTTATTCTTGTAGATGACATGGGATATGGGGACCCTCGCCCATTTAATGCCGACTCAAAGATCAAGATGCCTAACGTCGAACGTCTCGCTGCGGAAGGCATGATTTTCACAGACGCCCACGCCTCTGGCCCACTCTGCCACGTTTCACGATATGGTCTGCTGACAGGCTGTTATCCATTTCGATCATCACCCATAGCCTGGAACAAAGGGCCGACTATCAGGCAAGACCAGACGACCATTGCATCGCTCCTTGCAGACGCGGGCTACAGGACAGCAATGGTGGGCAAGTGGCATCTTGGGTTCGATGAAAACGGATTTGAAAATCCTCTCCTCGGCGGGCCCGTTGACCGAGGTTTTCAAAGCTTCTTTGGGATCCGAGCATCTACTGACATACCCCCCTACTTTTACATTCGTAATAACAGAGCTGTACAACCACCCACAGAAACAATTCCTGCAAATTCCTCAGAGGGCTGGAGCCCCATCCAGGGCGCATTCTGGAGGGCTGGAGGAATTGCCCCTGACCTCCAGCTGAAAGACGTTCTTCCACGGTTTACTAAGGAAGCAGTCAAAGTGATTGATGAACATGGAGCAGGTACTAGAAAAAAACCTTTGATGCTCTATCTCGCGTATCCAGCACCGCATACGCCGTGGCTTCCCTCAGAGCAGTTTGCCGGAAAAAGTAAAGTTGGGATGTACGGTGACTTCGTGATGATGGTGGATGCAATGATCGGTCGCGTGCTTGCCGCACTTGATCGAAATGGCCTTACCGATGACACACTTGTGTTCTTTTCATCAGATAATGGTCCCGTCTGGTACGCAGCTGATCGTGAACGTTTTGGCCATTCGTCGGTTGGGGAATTACGCGGCATGAAGGCTGATGCCTGGGAGGGTGGGCATCGCATGCCATTTATTGCCCGCTGGCCATCAACTATTGAGCCCGGCACGTCATCAGCTCAAACGATTTCATTTTGTGACCTACTTGCAACATTTGCTGATCTGGTGGGAAAGAAATTACCAAGGGATGCCGGACCAGACAGTTTCAGCTTTCTGCCATTACTTATTGGAGAAGACAAACAGATTCGGCCATCACTTGCTGTTGAAGCCGGAAAGGACCACATGAGTTTTCGTTCAGGTAACTGGAAACTCATTACCGGAAAAGGTTCCGGCGGATTTTCACAACGCGGCCAGCCTATGCGAACTGCGGGCCCCGATGGGCAACTTTATAATCTTAAAGAGGATATTGGTGAACAAAACAACCTGTACGACAAACATCCTGAAATCGTACAGCGCCTGACAAAAATGCTGGACAAGGTGAAAGCAACGGGACGTACTCGTGAATAGCTAGACCGCACTCATCAATAGATTACAGAAGGCAATAAGCCCGACAGTAAAAACGAGGAATGACACGAAGCACTATGACTGAACTTCAAATCAGATTGACCACCGGTTGGCCTGAAAAGCCTCCCAGCTTTCTAAGGCACACAACAAAAACAATCGCCTACACCCTCATTTCAAGTCTTGCACTGACGTCAATCGTTTCTGCGGAGCCCGATCATCCGAACTTTGTGATCATCTTTGTCGACGATATGGGATACGGTGATCTTGGCTGCTATGGCTGTAAGACCGCGAAAACTCCAATGATTGACCAACTGGCGGCAGATGGAACCCGATTCACCTCGTTTTATGCCCAAACAGTGTGCGGTCCATCACGAGGTGCTCTGATGACAGGCCGGTATCCACACCGGGTAGGCGGCGGATGGACGACAAACGCCGAAGAAGTAACAGTCGCTGAAGTACTGAAGGAAGCAGGCTACACAACTGGCTGTGTTGGCAAGTGGGATATGTCGCGACGGCGATACCAGAAAGAACTCGTCCCAAATTCCCAGGGATTCGATTTCTATTACGGCCCACTGGGAGCCAACGACGGTAACAAAGTCACTCTCTATGAGAATCGAAACAAAATCGAGACGACTGAGGACATGGCTGGCCTCTCAAGGCTCTACACCGACAAGAGCATCGAATTCCTTAATGAAAACAAAGACAAACCGTTTTTCCTCTACCTCGCACATACGATGATGCATGTTGTCATTGATGCCTCTCCCGAGTATCGGGATCGAACAGGCAACGGGCTCTATGCCGATACACTTGAGGAGCTTGATACACAGACCGGACGTTTACTGAAGACCCTCGACGATCTCAACCTTCGAGACAATACGGTTGTGCTCCTCACGTCTGACAATGGCCCCTGGTCCAATGACCACGAGCGCCAACGAGAGAAAAATGCCAAGTTTGTTGAATGGACAAAAGGCCCGATGATTCCGTGGGGCAGTTCTGGTCCGCTTCGCGGTGCAAAAGGATCAACCTGGGAAGGTGGAATACGTGTGCCCTGTATTGTGCGGTGGCCAGGACATGTTCCAGCTGCAAGAACAAGCAGCGCTATATTCTCGACCTTGGATGTCATGCCAACATTTGCGGCACTTGCTGGAGTTGCCGACAAAGTTCCATCCGATCGCATAGTTGATGGTGTCGATCAACACGAACTTTTAGCAGGTGACTCTGAGGAAGGAGCACGGAACACCTTCCGATACTACGATGGCAATGAACTCCAGGCTGTCCGACTCGGCGATTGGAAACTTAGACTTCCTGGCCTGAAAAACTTGCGTAAATGGCCAGAACTTGATCGCGGAACTCAGGAAACTGAGCTCTACAATGTTGTCACAGATATGAGTGAATCAAAAAATGTTGCTGCTGGTCAGCCGGAACGAGTGAAAGAAATGCTGACATTCGCGCGTAGTCTTCGGTGAGCGAACACTGAAGCCAACACGACAAAAAAATTAGCTAATACTTCTCAACTGAACGAATGGGAACCGCCTCTTTGAGTTACCCTGCATCGGCTACGAAGCGGTTGAGAAGGTTTTGCAGGGCGAGGGCATGGTGAGTTGCGACTTGCCGCGGCGGTTCACACCAAACCCGGATGTCCCCCACTTTTTTATCCGGGAAGCAGGCAACTCAACTCGTGCGTTTGAGTTATGGGGATTCGTTCAACATATCCGTGCTCGTTTCGGCAGGCATTTTTATTTCTTCGATCAGCCACTTGGTAAAGCCGAGCTTGGAGTGAGGATCTGTTTCGGGACCACATGGACGCATGCGGCCTGACCCATGGGGAAATATGTTGAGATAGTAGTGCATCTTGGGGTGATGCTTTGGTAGGCCTTCTTCCCAGAACTTGATCAGCCAGTCCCGCTCGACAAAGTCATAGTATTTCTCTTTATCACCTTTCCAGATAATTGGCCCGTAATAAAAAATGTATTCCTTACCTTGATCAAGCGTCCATTTCGCTCCCTGGATAATTTTCTCCGGTTTTCCCCAGCCCGTTTCACGCGGCCAGTGTCGATTGAACTGGTGCGACTCATAAGCGATTCCTTCTACCTTGTCCATAATTGGCTGGAAGCGTTTGTCGGTTGCGAAGAAGTCGGGGTGCTGCACCATCTGGATCAGACTGTAGTTGTCTCTTTTCAAAATCCCCTGCTCGTGAGCCTGTTTGAACATCATGCGAATGTTGTCTACGTCACTCTCAAAAAGGATACGTGTATCCTCCTTGAATGGGCCTGGCTTCGCATCTTTGTATCCTCGGTGTATGGCCAGATCATATTCACGGCAGATGAGAATGTGCTCGACAGTACCACCCTTCTCTTCCCAGTTCTTGATCTTCTTTACGAGCGGATTTTTCTTTGCGTCAAGGTCATCCAACTCAACAGCTAACCCCCAATAATGTTCGAAGAAGACACGCTTGGTCTTGAAGTCACCGTCGAGCCATCCGCTAACCACATCAATATGCTCAGCGACAAAGGGATATTTTCCTTTTTGTGCTTCATACGTGGGCGTACCATGCCAGCTTCCACCATGGCTCGCTTTCCAGTCCTCTTCCGTGCGCGGGAGGGGACGGAGACCAACAAGGCCATGCGTTTGAGATCCTTCTGCGAGCACTGCTGAAACCACGACACTGTTCAACAGCAGGCAAAACAGTAATTTCAAAATATTTGGGCTTGGAGCAATGCGCATGGCGTAATTGACTCTCGCGTTCTTACGTAGGAATTTTTGAGGCAGTTGCCCAGTGAGAACGTCATCCATCTTCCAAGATGACACCATGCTCCTGTGTTATAGAAGCTCATGAATCAATATCGCCGCTTCACCTCGAGTAATATCGGCATCTTTTTCCAACTGGGACAAAACATCCCGCTGAAGCAGACCGGAGAGTATTTTTGTTGCTTGCACACTAGTTACATGTTTCTCAGGGTGAGCGAGGGCCGTCTTAAAATCATCACTCGGTTCAAAGTCAAAGAATGGCTCTTCGGATTGAGTGGAGTAATCGTAGAGCGTTTCAATGTATTTGAAAGCAGGGTGCCCTCGGGGTACGTCTGTGAAGTGTGAAGCAGTAATGCTGAGCGGAATCTGAAGACCATTCACCACCATTTTGGAAAACTCACCGAGTGTGATCGGTTCATCGGGGCGGAAGCGATACGCTTCCAATCTGAGCGACGCTAAGCCTTTGTCCTGTTCGATGCCGTAATCATTGATATCCGGTCCGGCCACGGCGCCCAGCAGACTTAGTTTCTGCGCCGCAGTGAATGCGGGCGCATCTCCAGGGAGGTCTGTGTAGAAAAACAGGGTGCATCGCTGTCTTAAAAGTTCATCCTGAATGGCTTCTACAGTGACGTCTCTGAGTTCCTCCTTGTTGTTGATCGCTAGCGCTGCCGCGACCCCTGCAGCCTGCCCAAGTGCCGACCAGACGGGCTCCATCCGCACACTGCAGATGGCAACATGAGTCGAAGAAATACCCACTGGAAACAGAATACCGTTGTGCTGTTTGGGCACCAGCGTGCCGTAAGGAATCTGGTAAGGCCCTGTTGCATCATGTAGATGCAGCGTGCCTTCTGCTGCGCCTTTTCCGTACGCCGGTTCCTTTCGGCTATCGGGGCCTTGCACACGATGTGCATCGATTCCATACACTCCAATAGCTACCGAATCCGAAAGCAACGGCCCACGGAAACCATCCCCACGAAGATCCTTGTGCAGATCACTTTCGGTTAACGTGTAGAGCCCTTCAATGCGGCGACCCTGGCGAACATAGAGCCTATATGGAAAGTTACCATTGTCTTGAAACTCATCGTCGGGGAGACCGATGTTGGGTGAACCTCCTTCGGTCTGAATGTAGTAGAGGTAGCCAAGGTCGTGGTTGTGATAGATTTTTTCAATCTCAACACGCTCTTCCCAGTCGGCCAAGACCCACTGAGTACCGTGTCCGACAAGATCGCCTCCCCAGACGATGCGAAGTAGATCAAATTTATTATTCGGTATGATTGGCTTCTTGTTCGCACTCCAGTTGTACTTGCCAGGGTCGTAACCGGGCGGTGGTTCCTTCAGTCGATAGGGATGGTCGGGTCGGCCGTAATCCTTCGCAGTGATTCTATACGTGAAGGCCTGTGATCGGTGGTCAGCTACACCTGTACTCTCAGGAAGGATCGTGGCGGGCAGTGTTCCCTTCACTCTGCGGAAATAGGTTGTATAGATCTGCCCTGCGTGCGGCTCTTCTTTGGATCGGGCTTCACGTCCGATGCGATATGGAATCCCAGCATATTCTGCCAGGTCTGCTTCATACGTTGCATCAATGATCACTTTGCCGGTGTAACTATATTCTGCACCGAGTGCGCCTTCGTTGTCACGCTCGCGTGTGACCACCCCCGTGACACGATCGTCCTTCATTTTCACATCGACGGCCACTTCGTTGAACCGCGTTGTAATCATCGGGTGTTCGGCAACCATTTCCGCATAAATGTTGGCGGCCGTATGCGGCTCCCAAGCCCGACCTTCGGCAATATTCCAGTTTCTAGGGTTGTTTTTCAGATGGGACTGCACCAAAGGATCATCTGCCATCTCGCTGCGATGGTAGGCTTTTACGCGCTGGCGGAATTCCTCCATCACTCCGCTGTTTGATTCCACATACTTGTCATCGAGTCTCAGTACCCCCGAAGAAAGCACACCTCCAAGGACAGGTGCCTGTTCGATGATAATCACTGTCTTGTCGGCACGTGCAGCAGCAATAGCCGCAGCGACTCCAGCAGGTGTGCCACCAACAACAACGACATCATACTCGTTTGCCTGAGTTGGTTCAGCAACTGAAATGATGGACGTGGTGAGCAGTAGCAGGGTGACGATTATTTTTGTTGAATTGAATATCACAGGGGATTTTCTTTCTTTGATTCAGTGCCCCGCTGGGGCCTATTGGTTTTGGGAAGATGCTTTCTCAGTCTCGCGATGATTGCGTCGTGCTCTGGCGTCAACGCTTGCACCACAAGATTACTCCACTCATTTGGATCGGTCTGATGATCGTAGAGCTCTTCGCTACCATCAGCGTAGCGGATGTATCGCCAACGCTCGTCACGTACGGCGTGATTATTTTGGCCCAGTGTAGACAGAGCGACGTGCTTCCACTCGGAGTCAGGATCTTCGAGCAATGGCTCGAGACTGACCCCTTCAAGCTTTGGATTCACAGGCAATCCACAGAGATCGATCAGCGTAGGATAGATACTCAACAATTCAACAGGCTTGTCTGTCCTGCCTTTGATGCCATCAGGCACACTCATAATGAGCGGGACGTGCGTTGTCCGCTCCCATAGTGAAAACTTCGACCATCGCTGTTTTTCACCAAGGTGGTAGCCGTGGTCCGAGAACAACACCACAATTGTGTTCTGCCCATGCGGCCCATTGTCGAGTGCATCAAGGACACGACCAATTTGCTCATCAGTCCAGCGAATGCAGGCAAGGTAAGCGTGTACTGCCTCTTCCCAACGGCCGTTTTCGCGCATCCAGTCGTGCGTCGGAATCTTCGGGTTGCTCATCGAAACCCTGCGAGCAGCATCGGGAATATCGCTCCAGTCATCATCGTCCACCAGTGGTAGCTGTACATCACCCACCCCGTCATACACGCGACGTGGCGGAAAGAATGGCACATGCGGACGATAGAAACCAAACGCGAGGAAGAATGGCTTCTCATGCTCACTTCCAAGTTGTTCGGCGACCCAGGTGGCTGTGATGTGATCTATGAACTTTGATTCATCGTAGTCCTGTGGCCCGAAGTCCCAGGTACTGTGCCACCCTTTCGGCTTGTCGTGAACTTTTCTGTCGAGACTCTTGAGCCACTGTCCCGAACGTGGTCCCACAACTTCAAAATGCCGATTGAGGTTTACACCTGGATGAAAAACCTTTCCCGCCGTCAGCGTCTTATAACCACTGGCCGCAAAGTGCTGTGGCAAACTGACATGCGCCTTCAGAAACTCCGGCGTATTTTTCACGGGATAATGGTTCTCGTAAAACCCGGTTGACGAAGGCCTCCGCCCCCACAGCAAACTAATCCGCGATGGATTACACATCGTCCCCTGGCAATGGGCATTGGCGAAAAGCATGCCTCGGTCTGCCAATCGGTCCAAATGGGGCGTAGAAGCCTGCGGATGACCGCCAAGACACCCGCACCAATCATTTAAATCATCTACAGATATAAGCACGACGTTGGGGCGATCTGCAGCAGAAGCAGGATCGACGAGCAGAACAAGTAGAGCAAACAGACTGAAAATAGATTTGCCTGCTATGGAAACAAGAGGTGAAGTCATCTGGAAATATTTCAGTCTTTAAAACACAGTTGTTTTCAGTTGGTGAGATAACCCCTCACCCGACTACGGTTTTGTTGAGTCAACCCATGGCAATTGATCAAATGCATCTGTCAACCGTGGGTCATTTGTATTGTTCATCACCTTCTCAACCCGAGCACGCAGAGCATTCAGAGTGGATGCGTGTTGCGAGTCCGCCGCCAGGTTCACGAGTTGGTCAGGGTCATTTTTCAAGTCATAGAGTTCTTCACTCGGCCGCGGATCCATCGTGAGTGAGAAGAGTTCTTTATCGTGAGGTGACCCACGCTGTGACATCATCCAGGCCTTCGTGAGACTACCGTCGAGATCGCGGTAGGCTGGCACTGTTGTCAGGCCCATTTCGTACAGCGCATCAGAGCTTGTCAGTTCGGCTGCGTCATAGGGGTTTCCCATCGGCCATCGTTGAGGTTTGAAATTTCTTATATACAGATGGTCTGGTGTGCGAACAGCACGCATTGGGTACGGAAGATTACCTGGCCGCGCATTGTAATAGTGACGTTCGCGACCGATGATCACGGAATCTCGCTTGGGATCGACCCAGCCATTCTTTTTGCTCAGAAGCTGAGGTAGAAAACTAAGGCCGTCCATACTGGCTGGTGGTTTGCTCCCTGCAAGGTCCAGAAGCGTTGGCCCCACGTCCATGATGCTGACAAAATCGTTTACTCGTCTGCCAGCAGAAATACCTTTGGGCCATCGGACCAGTAACGGCACACGCGTCGCAAGGTCATAGCAGTTTGTCTTCCCGCGCGGGACTCCGGGGATGCCATGGTCACCAGAGAGAACGATGACGGTATTGTCGAGTTCACCGGATGCTTCAAGCTCATCGAGCATTGCTCCCAGCATCAGGTCAAGAGCAAGCACCTCCCCAAGATAATCTGTAAAGTCACGTCGCACATCGTGGGCATCAGGCAGAAATTTAGGAATGAGGCCTTTCAGTGAATCAGGCTCAATGCCCCAAAGTTCTTTCCCGGAGTCAGGCGTATAGGGGCGGTGCACATTGATGGACCCAAAAACAAAGAAGAATGGTTGCCCCTCGGGTGTGCCAACG
Source organism: Pirellulales bacterium (assembly GCA_028066355.1). Taxonomy (GTDB): domain Bacteria; phylum Planctomycetota; class Planctomycetia; order Pirellulales; family UBA1268; genus UBA1268. The sequence goes on along the minus strand of JALCBP010000009.1, from coordinate 8,339 downwards.
AGAATGCGTTGCATTTCGCGGCGGGAGTTCTCGACGACTTCATTGTGCCGCTGCTGGCGTTCCTGCTCGTTCGCGGCCGTGCCAACATAGAGACCGTAGCGCTCATAGGGAACCTTACCAAAGTTTTTCATGGCCGGAGTCGAGCGGCTCTGAGTGAACGCAAAGGTTTTCCGAGACCGCTGCACAAAGTAGCCGGAGTCACGCAGAAGATCACCAAACTTTGGCAGAGTCTTCATTGGATTATCGTATCCATCCCAGTTACTCCCCTTTGTATTAAGGAAAGCGTTCGAGCCACATTTCCAGAAGTAACGACCCGTAGCGAGCGAGGCGCGACATGGTGCACACGACGCAACAGGGACAAAAGCGTTTTCAAACACCACGCCTTCCCGACCGATTCGATCAATGTTGGGTGTCGAGATCACATCGTTTAGTGAAGGCTTATCTTTTTCAGCATAGATACTTGCATATCGACCCCAGTCGTCTGCGAAAAAGAACAAAATATTAGGACGGTGCTCTTCAGCGTAGCCCAGACTACCCGTTGTCATCACAACAACGAGAAGAAGTTTTAGCCTTTTATTCAATTTGATACGCATTGTGTTATTCCTGATAATCCTCAGAGCAGAAGACTCCTTTGCAACTCCAAGTCATGTGCGATGCATCGTTCAACACTTTCAATAGTCCGCACCCTTATCACTGGCATCGACAGAAGCTTTCCATTGTTTCCATGCGGCAACCATACCGTCGAGCTGCTTCGATTGGGAGGCAGCGAAATCATGCGTTTCCTCAGGGTCATCCTTCAGATTGTATAGTTCCCAGTCCCGTGAATTTACTTTGGAGCAATACGCTTTCCAAAACCCATCATGCCACGCGGCTTGCCCGCGAATATGAAACCCGAGGGGACGCGGTCGTGCTTCCATACTACCGTTAAGCAGCGGAACCAGACTGATACCATCGAGCGGGCGATCGTCGGGCATCTGAATACCAAGAATATCAAGAATGGTCGGAAGGTAATCGACTGTACATGCTGCGACTTCGCTACTCGTCCCGGGCTTGATCTTCGCTGGCCACTCAAGCAAGCCAGGCACACGGACACCACCTTCGTACAGGCTTCGCTTCCGCCCTTTGAACACTCCTTGTCGGCCAGGAGCCTCGTCGCTGCCTTCAGGACCATTATCTGATGTGAAGGCGACCAATGTATTTTCAGCAATGCCATGCTCACGGAGGCGAGCCCGCAATCTACCAATTGCCCGGTCGAGTGCGGTCACACAACCGTAGTAATTGAGATGGTATCCATCGAGTGTACTGTCAGCATCTCGATAGCTGTCGGTGTCCTCCTTACTGGCAACGACCGGAAGATGCGGGGCGTGCAACCACACCACGGCAAGAAAGGGAGTGTCGCGATGCGCATCGATGAAGCCGAGTGTACGGTCCATGATCAGCGCAGAGTCGTCACCCCGTAAGTCATCGGACTCAGGATCAATGAAGGCCTCCTCCCCCGTCCAATAACGAGTGCCATAGAACGTGCGATCAGCACCGTCCGCGAGAGCGTGCCAGCCACGACTTGACACCTCCCGGAAATCTTCCTTGTATGACTTTTTCTGTTTGTTTTCTTTTGAACCTGCTGGCTTCCACATCGGATCGTATGTAGGTGTCTTCGCCTCAGTCGAAAACGTGACGTCTATCTCATGCTGCCACGGTGGGGAATAGTTCACTACATCTTTGCCGCCACGATTAGAGTCGCGAATCTCACGAGTCAGCGTGCCCATATGCCACTTGCCAAAATGACCAGTAGCGTAGCCCACTGAAGAAAGAGCCTCATAAAGAGTGAACTCTCCTTCACGCAGGTGTCCATTGTTGGCTGTATAGATTCCAGTACGATCGTGATGCCGGCCTGTCACCACCGACGCCCGTGTCGGCGAACACACCGGCGCCTGAGCGTAAAAGCGAGTAAGATTGAGGCCGTTGGCCGCCATTTCGTCGAGATGTGGCGTACGAATGTGAGTTCCGCCATTAAAACCAACATCACCCCAGCCAAGATCATCACACATGATCAGGATCACGTTGGGTTTTTCACCGGCTTTGGCTTCAACAAAGAGTACCGAGGCAAAGACACCTGTGAATAAAAAACAAATAAGAATTGCTCGGTATGGATGCTTCATGATTTCTATTTCCTGGATTGATGGTTATTCAGCAACTATGAGGCAGCCTAATTAAAGACGATTCACATCGATTTATCATCCATATTCTTATGTGGCTTTTGGACCGTTTGAATCATCTACGCTACGCACTAGGCTTACTTATGCCAACCGTGTCCGACTTACAATAAATTTTTCATCATATTCGTAGCCCAAACCAGGTTTCCCGGACGGCTTGAAGTAATAGCCATCAAATTCGATTGGTTCTTTAAAAAATTTATTCTTTGTGAGACCCCTGGAGCCGGATGAAGTCTCTCGCAACGCATTTGCTTCGAGAATCAATACATTCGGTGTGGCCATGCACAGGTTCGCCATGGCAACCCAGGTCAAAGGACCATAATTAAAAAAATGAGGTGCAATCTGTATGCCTCGCGACTCGGCAAGAGTTGCAATCTTTCTGGCTTCTGTCAGTCCACCCACGTTGGGCGGTGGTAGATTGAGAATCGACGCGGCACGTTTGTCGATCAAACGGGTAAAGTCTTCGAGGCCTTGAAGGTTTTCGCCTGTCGCAATGGGGACGGTGGTGGCCGCAGCCACTTTAGCCATTTCATCCATGCTGCTGGTGGGTGACGTTGGCTCTTCGATCCAAAGCAGGTCATACTGTTCGAGTGGCTTGCAGGTTGCAATCGCTCCTTCGGCACTGCACTGACCGTGGCCACCGTGGATTAGGTCCACTTTGTCGCCTGCTCCGTCACGAAGGCAACGGAAAACCATTTCGTTATAGGCGATGTTCTCCTCGGTTGGCATTCTTCCGCCAGAATCATAGACAGTGTCCTCCCAGACTTTCCGGTCACCAAATCGTTCGAACACCAACCAAGGATCAACCTTCACAACCGCACCAGGTTGCTTCGCTAATTTTTGACCTAGGGCACGCCAGGCGTCTTCATTTTCTAGCTGCTGTTTGGGTGGCTTGCCGTAGTAGTAGATGCGGATTCGGTCACGCACCGGACCACCGAGTAGTTCGTAAACGGGCCTTCCAGTTTCTCTGCCAAGGAGATCCCACAGGGCATAATCGACGGCGGTCCGATGCGAACAGAGGACACCAGCCTGCCGCAGGGTTGACCAGATGGCCTCCACCGCAAAGGGATTGGCTCCTATCAAATGGTTCTTGGCGACACCGCCCAGTGCCGGTGCATAGTCGAGGTCTGGAAAATCTGCATACCCAGCAGTACCTGTGCTTGAGATAACTTTTAGCACACGCCGCTGGTTACCTGTTTGCTTCAACACAAGCAGTTCAAGAGCCTCGATACGACTGCCCGAATCAGCTTCCAGCAATGGGAGTTCCAGCGACGGCAGACCGGCGAGGACACCGGCCCCGAAGGCAGCCCCCTTAAAAAATTTCCGGCGATTGGTTCGATGTTTCATGTCTTGGTGGTTGATCATTTTTTTGCGCTCTTTATTTCTTCTTGAGCAATTCGCTTGACTTGAAATTTTGTTTCGTCAATTTCACACGAGTCCGTAACGAGTACCCCGTCCGTCATCTTCAAGGGGTTTTTCAGCACGCCGTCCTCCTTCAACCATTCGTCTTGGTAGGGGGAGGTCACCCATAGCACTTCACCGCGTCCGGAGAGTGACCGTGCAACAGCCAGCAATGAAAGAGGACCACCTCGCACCACAGGAGCAACCTGCAGCTTGGCTTCTTTTGCAAGGTCAGCCGTCCGAGTGATCATGGATACTCCGCCAATGTAACCGGCATCAGGTACCAGGACGGTGCCAATATGTTTCTTGATGCCCTGCGCAAAGTCTTCTATCGCGTGGTAGTCTCCTCCGAATCCAAGAGGCTGGCTGAACTCCTTGCGGGCTTCACCTTGTTCGGACAGATGCCGAAGTGCCATTGGATTCTCAAGCAAGGTGACCTCATTCCTTTCACAACGAAGTGCGAGGTACGTCATACCATCCGTGCTCAAGTTCCGGTGAGCGGCAACGATCACATCCATTTCAACGCCGGCCGCCTCTTTTGCAGCCGACAGCAGCTTATCAATCTGACCGAGCACTTCCTGCGGGTAACGATAAGGTGGACATTCACCGCGTGACTTCATCTGCTGATCGAGGGCTCCAGCGAGTTCCAGTCGGACTGCAGTAAAGCCCGCTTGCTTGAGTGATGTCACTCTCTGTTTCATTTCCTCTGGAGTGCAGAGGCGGCGTGTGCCTTCTTCCTCCCGGTCGATCCGAATCGACGGACAGAGCCGCACCTTGCCTGGGCCGGTTTCCCCGGCGAGGTCGAGCAAGGCCGCCTGCAGGGAGATGATCAATCCTGACTTTCCTGTGCCCTGCCACATCGACCCAAAGCCTTCTCTGTGGTACATCGCACGCCCGGGCCATTCGCGAGTCTTGGCATTGAGTACGTCCTTAGCAGTTTGGCCAAGAACCGTGTGACCGCTGCCAACGGCCCGCATCGACGGGTCGGTCAGAAAGATATTTTGCTTGTAACCCTGCGCAGCGTAGCGGTTCACCAGTCTCGCAAGAGTTGCTTCCTCATTCTCGGCCGGTAGACCAAATTCAAAATAATCTCCATACCCTGTAGCGCCGCTCTGCGTCGTTAAGCGAATGACCCGCAGCCGTGACTCTGCTTCCGACTTCGGTTCCTTCACGGTGAGCAGGTCGGCCACCACGATTTCGTCTGGCTTTGAATCCGCCTTGGCTTTCGCGAAGCCCAACGATGCCACAAAACCTACCATCAGCACGAAACCCATCATCACATAGTCCGCCAATTTTTTGCGACTTGTCATTCGTCTCTCACTGTAAGCATGCCATCACTATTTTCACTCCAACAGTTTGCGAGTTTTTTACACTTCACCCAACCGCGCCCGAACTATTTTTTTCAGATGCGTTCTCGTTTTCATTTTCTTTTTGAATAAAATCCTTGTCTTGCAACCATTGAAGACAAAGATCCGGCCACGTGGACAGCGGGTACTCTTTCGGCCGAAGGGAAAATCCATGACCGCCTTTTTCAAAAAAGTGGACGCGAATGGATGCACCGGCTTCTTTCAGAGCGTCGGCAAAAATCTGACTTCCCGGAAAAAAGCCGTCGTCTTTGGCTGTTACAATTAGTGTTGGGCTGATTTCATTGGAAACAGTAAAGTCCTCACTCAGCACCTCCCCCTTGTTCATATAGGCCGGGTACAGCAAAACCGTGAAGTCTGGTTTGCAACTGGCACCGTCAAACTTATCTACTTCTTGATAGGTTTTGCTATCAAAACCTGTGCTGACGCGGGCCGCAAGGTGTCCTCCCGCTGAAGACCCCATCACTCCAATTCGGTTTGGGTCTATGTTCCATTCTGATGATCGCGCACGGACAATCCGGACAGCTCGCTGAATATCCTCAAAGGCATCTTTGCGTTTTTTCGGGACCCGATAGATCAGGATAAAAGCGGAGATACCATGACTGTTAAGCCATTCGGCAATCGGAGTCATCTTCGTTGTGACAAGATGGTTGTATCCTCCTCCAGGACATAAAATGACCGCGGGTCCAGGCTGCTTCGTAGCGGGAGCTGGGAAATAGCGCAATGAAGGCACGGTTACATCAGTGAGGCGTATGTGTCCATCGCCACGATCGAGCTTGGGTGTGCCCATGCCTTCAGCCCCCTGACCCGCTGCGTCTTTGGGCCAGAGCATAATTGTATTGCTCGCCTTTTCTTCGCCAGCATTCGCAAGACTTGCAGTGCTCCAAAGAGAAAGGCAGCAAAGAATAAAGACCATTGGCCGGTCTATAACTGAGGCTTTCATATGTTTATTTCTAGTTTCTTCTTTATGTCGAACTCCCAGGATCAGCCACCCGCCGTATGCCGCGCGTCCTGCGCGGGACAAGTCACAGACGGGTTAAGGGTTGGCTGCCTCCTTTTGACTATCCACTTTCTCACACAGTTCGTTCAAGCTTTTGACGGTAACGGTGGGTTCCACTCCCCACGGATCAAAGACCGCTGTGTCGGACCGCTTGACCCATGCCGACTTCATGCCCGCCGACACCGCGCCGATCACATCAAATGGGTTGCCTGAGATCAGCCACGCGTCATTTGAGTCGCCCCCTTCCGCCATGAAGTAGTGGTAGACATCCGGGTTCGGCTTGAAGGTCTTCAGCGTGTCACAACTCACGACGCCCTCAAACCATTCACAAAGACCATTGGCCTGCAAGACCTCCTGGACGGCCTCGGAGGTGCCGTTGGAAAACGCAAAAAGACGATGCCCCTGAGCCTTCAGCCCGGACAGGCTCTCTTGGACGTCTCCAAACGCGGGCAACGCGCGATAACTTTGCAGCAACGCGTCTTTCTGCCCTTCAGAAAACGACACGCCGTATTCGGCGCAGCAATAATCCAGCGCATGACGCGTACAAACCGCGAAGTTCTCGTAGCGCCGCATGAGCCCTCGCCGAAACGAATACTCAAGCTGCTTGCTGCGCCAGGTCTGCGAAAACGTTTCAGCCTGTGAACCGATCCACTGGCGCAATCGGTCTATCACGCCGTCGGTATCGATCAGCGTCCCGTAGACGTCAAATGCAATCGTGGCCATTACTGTTCCTTCGTAACCGGTACTGGATCCTGATCGGTTCCTTTGCTGAAGGGCTTTCGGTTCGACACCTCTCAGTCCCAGTTACTTTTGTTTTGATTTCTTCCTCTGAAAGTTGTACTGCCAGATCAGTTCTTCTTCCCAGGTTAGGATCATGTCGCCGTTAAGATTGGCTTGTATCCATACCTTATTTTCAAATTTCTTCGCCGGCACTTCTTGATCGGTGATTTTCCCGTCTTTGTTCTTGTCCAGTTCTTCAAACATTTCGACAGCCTGGGCCATCCGCTCTTCGTTGAGGGCTGCTTCCAGTGCTTTAACACCTTTCGGCATGTCATCGACACCAGCTCCTAAGGGAGGCTTCGCGCCGGCCAGTTCCGTTTGCTGAGCGGTGTCTGATTCCAACAGGTGCTTGTAACGGCTCAAGGCTTCGCGTCTGACCATCAGCATCATCCCATGCATCCCGCTTGTGTTTACCAGCGTCCCGGTCGCCGTCTGTCCGTCGACGCTGAGGACTGCGGAAAAGATGGCTTCAAAAGGTCCTTCGGAATTCGCGCGATGCAGGTAGAACAGATTGTGCTTGGATTCGGATTTTATAAATCGTCCGGCAAAATCCCCTCTCAACTTTCCGGAATCGGCAGGAGGAAGTCGATCCAACACTCCGGAGTCGATCCACGGGTAAGGGCCATAGATCAATTTCTCAAAGGCGCAGCTAATATCCTCTCCCTGCTGTTTGAGTGTTAGCTTATGCATACCCTGGCCGTGGGTCATGGTCGTGAAAATGAGCCATTCGCCGGTAACATCATCAGCCTGCTCGTCCTCGCGGGCGTTTGACGGCAGTAATTGGATGTTCATGATTTTGTCATAGGCATGGAGCTTTTTCATGATGGCCAGCTCAACCTCAGGCGAGAGCAATTCCAAGGGTTGATCTGCCTTATACTCCGGAATGTCAGTGGAGAATCGATCCCCTACCCAGGCGGGACTTCCTGAGCCTGTCCCTACCGAAGTGGGCTTTCCTGATCCACCTTTCCTGGGTGTTGGCGCCTTTCCTTCCGGCTTTGCCTTCTTCTTTTGAAAGTTGTACTGCCAGATCAGTTCTTCTTCCCAGGTTAAGATCATGTCGCCGTTAAGATTGGCTTGCACCCATACTTTCTTTTTAAATTGCTCCACAGGGACTTCCGGAACGGTAATTTTCCCGTCTTTGTTCTTGTCCAGTTTTTCAAACATTTCGACTGCCTGCACCATTCGCTCTTTGTTGAGGGATGCTTCCAGTGCTTCGATGCCTTGAGGTATACCCGCATTGGTTTCTGGGGCTTTTGTGACTAAGGGTTCAGTTTCCGTTTTTTCCGATTTCACTGCCTTCGGCTTGAGTTCACTCTCCCAGTTCGGATGTTTCTTCTTATAGTTTTGAAACTCTGCATATTCCACGGCAGTCACCTGGCCGTCTGCATTCTTGTCAATATGTGGAAAGACCCAGCCGTAGCTGCCCTTCTCCTTTTTCCACTCTTCTTCAGTCCAGTCCTTGCCTTTCGCTTCTTGGGCAAAAGCGCTGAAGCAAAAAAACAATGTAATAATCGTAGTAATAGTTGGTTTATTCATATTCTTCTCCTTTGCCGAACGCATCAGATGAGAGTGTTGCGCGGT
>JALCBP010000051.1:0-18863 GCA_028066355.1 Pirellulales bacterium | reverse complement strand
AGTCGACTTTGTACCATGTCCATTACCAGAAGCCGTGCTCCGGCAAGACGAACAAATTCCATAGCAGACAGGCCAATGGGACCTGCACCGATAACAAGCACGGTGTCATTTGAATTAATTGAGGCGCGGTCAACTGCGTGGCAACCAATTGCAAGCGTTTCGACAAGTGCATTCTGTTCAGCGGAAAGGTTAGGCGATGGGTGCAACTTTCTTGCAGGCACAATAAATTGAGGCTGAAGGCCACCGTCGCAGTGGACTCCAAGAGTCTGGTGATGCTCGCAGCAATTCGTTTTCCCCAAACGGCACGAGTGACAATTCTGGCAGTTGATATATGGTTCTACGCAACAGCGATCACCGACGCTAATGTTTGTGACACCTTCACCGACACCAAGAACAACGACGCCAAGTTCATGGCCTGGGATTCTCGGGTAGCTAAAGAATGGCATTTTCCCGAGATAACCACCGTAATCGGTTCCACAGATACCAACTGCTTCAACGCGAACAAGTGCGTCACCGGGCTGCAGTTCAGTTGGTTTGGGTACATCTATCATTAACCATTTGCCGGGTTCTACGAGTTGAAGTGCTTGCATGGTGTTCGATACCCCAATAAAAAAGAGGGAAATTACTGACTATTGCGGCTGAAGACCATAAACCTGAGCAGTATTGAGACCACGGATAGCTTTGGCCTCATGGAGTGATACCCGGTCTATAAGACTATTTGCGATGCATAGTACTTCCGCATACTCAGCAGACAAGAGGCATACCGGCCAATCACTCCCAAACAGCAACCGTTCAGGGCCGAAGGCTTCTAAAGCTGCATCAAGGTAGGGCGTAAAGTCACGTTGATGCCAGACCTTCCAATTGGCCTCAGTAACGAGGCCAGAGACCTTGCAGACAACATTATCATGCTCTGCTAGTGCGTCAAAGCCTCGCTTCCATTCAGATAGGTTGTGATGTTCAATGTCAGGTTTTGCCATATGATCCAACACAAAGCGCTGGTTTGGAAATAGCTTCACAAATTCACATGCAGCTGGCAGTTGATTTGGGAAGATAAGGATGTCATACGTTAGGTCGTATTTCGACAGCTGACTGATGCCATGCAGAAAATTATCTCTTAATAAAAAACGCGGGTCTGGTTCATCCTGAACCACATGGCGTACGCCAACAAACTTGTCATGTTGGGAAAATCGTTCGAGGTCCTTTTCGACTTCGGGATGTCTGAGATCTACCCAGCCAACAACACCACGGATGAAGTTGTGTTCATCGGCGAGTTGAAGGAGCCACTCTGTTTCGTGTGTAGATTGTCGGGCTTGTACTGCTACTGACCCCGTGATGTTATGTGGCTGAGTGATCTTGATAAGATGAGGTGGCAAGTAGTTATGTGCGAGACGCTCCATCCCCGAAGATATCCAAGGATAGTCGTCGGCTGTGTAATTCCAGAAATGTTGGTGTGCGTCAATGTTCATAAAATGACAGGATTGATCAAAACGATAGCTTCAAAATCTTGGGCAGGATGGTTCAGTTATTTTCTGGGAGGCCTTCTTCATGCCCAATGTTTTTCACGGGTTCAAATATTTTTTGTACAGCTGCAAGTAATGTTTTATCCAAAGGTTGCTCGAGCCATTCAGCCCATTGGCGAATATTTTTCGGGTTCGCGCTTCCGGCGACAGTTGTTGCAATTGCCGGATTGGAAACTGAAAATTGCAGGGCAAGTTTGGCTAACGATGAGCCGTGTTCACGGCAGCATGCGACTGCCTCGCGTGCTGCCTGACGAACACTCTCGGGTTCTTTCAGCCAAGGTGGAAGTGGCGCATCAGTAAGTAGCCGGGCACTGAATGGCCCTGCGTGCATAACACCGATACCCTTTTCCTGGAGGTATGGAACAGTCTCATCAGTAAAACGTGTGTTTTGAAGGGTGTACTGGTTGTAATTCAGCACACAGTCAACATCTGTCTGGTCACAAACAAATTTAAAGATTTTTTGTGGATAGCCACTAAAACCAATAAAACGAATTTTGCCAGCCTTTTGTGCCTGTCGCAGTGCGGGAATAGTCTCATCTACGATCTGCTGCATCGGTACAAACTCAATATCGTGGCACAACATGATATCGAGGTGGTCCGTACCGAGTCGATGTAGCGAAATATCAACGCTTTCTTCCACACGACGTGCAGAAAAGTCAAAATGTCCAACGTCATATCGGCCGAGTTTTGTACAGAGTAGATAGTTGTCACGAGGGATGTCTTGGAGAGCCAGTCCCAACATGATTTCACTCATGCCGCGACCATAAAAAGGGCTTGTGTCGATGAGCCGCATGCCATTGTCAATCGCCACCCGGACGCTGGACATAGCTTCCTCAATGGTGATTTTTCTGAATTCCTGTCCGAGTGACGACGCACCAAATGAAAGAATCGGTACTTCAAGTCCGGTGGTGCCAAGGTTTCTGGTGTTCATGAATGTCCTTCTTACGTTTGTATTCTCAGTTGGTTGATTCGAATGTTCGGCATCCAACAGTGAGAAGGAGGTTTGCCCACGGTTGGGTGTCTGCTGTTTGTACGGTCAATATGTGATCCGCGGAGTCAACGGCGGTATAAAAGTCCCATTTCAAAAGTGGCTCCAGAACACAGTTGTTTCCTGCAGACCGCAGGAGATTTCGATATGTATCCCAGACCGGGGGGTCACCCGGAGTGGCGGCCGCGTAGGAGTCATCTCTGTCAACGCCCATCGTCTGAACGGCATCGATTTGAATAGTTCCAAGCAATGCCTGAAAAACATCAGCAACAGTAGGGACGTCTGGAATAAGTTGAAGCGATACAACCTTGGCCCGCGGTCCACTTTTTGTTGTCGCGGGATAGTTGCCATCGGCTATGAGGATGAGTGAATGATGTCCGCAACTTGCCAGTATCTTCAATATTTCGGGGTGGAGTAGTGAGGTGTTTAGCATGTGAGTACTTAGTATCCGAGAAAAGGGACTATGAAGAGGCACAGGCCTTGATAGACGCAATAGTTTGGTTGGCTGCTTCGGCTGGAGAAGGCAGGGGAAAAACTTCCGCGGCTAGGTAGCGATCATATCCAATTGCCTTGAGCGCCTGATAAATAGCAGTGGAATCAGTGTGTCCAAAACCCATTGCTCGCCTGTTTGAGTCAGCCCAGTGGATGTGACCGATCAGGTCTTGTTTCTTAGAACCAAGACGTGTAATCGTCTCCGCAACATCGACCTCCTCGATGTTCATGTGAAAAAGGTCACAAAGGAGCCGCACGCCCTTGTTTACGAGATCATGCTGGATAAGAAAGTTGGCTGCGTCTTCCTGAGTATTGAGGAGATCGGTTTCATAGCGATTGAGGGCTTCGTAAAGGAGTACCTGGCCATTTTGCATCGCCCTATCACCGAGTGTACTAAGGCTGTCCGCTAGTAAATGTAATGAATCCGATCGATGATTTATGTCACTGGCTTGACCCTGCATCGAACCGATAATGGCGGGGGCGTCAAACTCGCTTGCTAAATCAATGATGTCGGAAACGAATTGTATCGCCTCTTGTCTCCTGTTGGGATCCGTGTCGGTGAGGGATAGACGTTGTTTTAGCCAACCAGCACCGGTACCAACTGCTGCAAGCTTAAGGGAGGTTTGTTTAAGACACCCTTCGAGTTCCTTCTTCGGAAAGTTTCTCGCGTTCGGTGGGAAGACTTCGACGGCATGAAAGCCCGCATCAGCTGCATGCTCGCAACCACTAGAGAGTCCTTCATGAAATACAAAAGGTCCACGGGCTGCTTCGGGCACTAAGCAAATTGTGATAGCCGATTTCATGAAGTGCTTTCGTCTGCGCTAGCGGTGGGTTTTGGTTACTTGGAAAAAAGAGGACGAAGATGTCTTTCGTACAGATTGGTGGTGACCTGATCGGCCACTACAGCACGGTGTTCTTTCAGCAGGTTGGTGTATCGATCGCCTTCTCCTGCTGCCACCTTGAAGGCAATATGAAGGAGTTGCCGGACATGAGCGTTAAACCGGGTATCATCCTGGATGTGTCGAATAGTCGCGGCGGTGTCCGGTCCAGAAAGTGCGTCAAATTCCTCCACGGAAAGCAGTTGGTCTGGATCAATATCAATAACCGTCGCGTACGGTTCACAAAGTTCCTCACGATGCTCAATCGCATAACGATAGACGTCGCGGACCAACTGAACTCCGTCACCACCTGCTTCTGCCAGTCCAATTAATTCTTCTAGCCAGGTAGTGCCAGCAGTTTTGAGATGGAGACCTGCTTCAGTAGAATTCAGAATACGCCGGATGATGGGGTACAGTGAAAATTTATCACTCCCGGAATGGACAGAAAGTTTCAGTGTGTTAGGGAGGCCATATTGTTGTACTGCGAAACTGCACACGGCAACATCGTCAGAAAATTCCTGCTCGAATTGTGCGAGATCACCAACATAATCAACACCCTTATTAAACCTTCCGGTAAACTTTGGCGCGATGGTTTGTACGGGAATTTTTTCGTCGGCTAGTAAGGCCAAGATAACAAGTAGTTCTGGAGGAGTCTGTGGTTCGTCTGTCTCGTCCATGCTCACTTCAATAACGACATCGTCTCCTCTTGCTTTGGCAATATGTTTGTAGATGATCGCCGCATCTCTGCAGGCCTTTAAATATTTGCCGGCAATCGCCGCGGTACCTTCTTCGGAAAGACGGATTACTTTGGTGATGCCGGGGATAGATACGGGCTTGCACAATTCTGGGTGCGCGGAAATGAATTCACGAATATCCGACTTTTCCGCGGGTTGCCCAATTGAATCAGCTACATCAATTGTAAAAAAGTCACTTGATTCCAGGTAACCATCCACTGTATCGAGCCGTATGTGATCGGCATCGACATACCAGGGTCCTTCCCATCCAGATTCGGAAATAGCCGCTGCTGCGGCCGTCCGGACATCTGCGGGCTTGCTGCCAATAAACCCATGCTCCCGGTGAGATTTATTCCAGACTGGCGCTACCTGTATCCCATCACGGGCAAGTTGTTGAAAAGCGGCGAGTTGAGCTGTGGCTTCATGACCAAAACGGTCGCCGACTCCAAATGAAAAACGTGGCAGAGTTCGCATAATTGTAGATTTGTTAAGTGTTTGAGATGGGTTAATTCAGCAAACATCCTAAACGCTCGCTAAATATTGGGGGATGGTGATTCTTGACTAAGAGATAGCTATTCTTGACCTTATGGCAAAGACACATTTATCACGACAGACTGAAAAAAAACTTCCGTCGTTCGTTTCTCGGCAGGTTGCATCGTCGCAGCGGTATTTTCTTGACTTGCTTCCAGATCGTTCCCAGTCACTCGCTGTGGCGTGTGGCGGGTATGAGCATGTGCGTAAAGATTATGTCATTAGTCGAAGTGACTTTCCTTATTTTTGCATTGAGTTCGTGTGTTCAGGCAAAGGCAAAGTCTGGTTCGGTGAGAGTGCTATGAATGGGGAGGAAAGAAAAGCTTTGCCGATCAATGCCGGTACGCTTTTTGCGTACGGACCTGGAATGCCGCACCGTATTGAGACAGACACAAGACAGGTTCTCAGAAAGCACTACGTCGATTTTGTGGGAAGACAGGCAGGGGCCCGATTACGTAGGTTGGGACTTGGTAAAGGGTCAGTCATGAGAGTGAGCCATCCTGATGAAGTTCGGGAAATTTTTGACCTGATGTTGCGTTGTGGCTCCCCGCTATCTGCTCATAGTGAGACACTGTGTACGCAGCTCTTAGGTGTACTTCTTGCTAAAGTTCATCAGCGGATTCTTCCTGAACATGCAGTTGATGATCGTGCGCTACGAAGCTATGAACAATTTCGAAAAATTCTTGTGGACCGATGTGTTGAATGGAATTCAGTAGAGGCGGCGTGTGCGGTTGCAAATATCTCGCCTGAATATGCGTGCCGCCTCTTTGCGAGATTCGGCGAGGATAGTCCTTACCGAATGTTGACGCGGCAGCGCATGAGCTTGGCCGCGGAATGGCTGGCTCATGAGCAGGTATTGGTGCGAGAAGCAGCACGTCGTCTCGGATACCCGGACCAATATCAATTCTCCCGTGCATTTAAACGAGTCTTCGGCATAGCACCCGCCCAATTTCGCCGAGGTCATAGAGTTGCCCCACATTCAGCGAGATGAAGATACGAGGACGGCAAACGTTGATACTACTCTGCAAGAGCATTTCGCAAATAACTCGACGGTTCAAAATTTTCTATCACCACAGTGGTTTCTCCACCCCGGTTCATCCGCGCTTGCGTCACGCGAATTTCAGGAGTTTTTGATGGCGAGAAAAGAATGTCGTCGTGTGTTGCGTGCAGCTTTTCAGCAAACAGATCTGGAGTGAGATGACCACCCAAATGATCACTCCGTCCGGTGGCGACATGAAGTGTTCCTAGAACTTTTTCATCCTGGATGTCACGGCCTGACACTGGCAGATCTTGTGTGCCGAAGCCCAGTTCACCAATTTCACCCGTAACTGGGTCAGCTTTCAGTTTTGCATTAAAAGCATCTACGAGCGATTGGTCACCCGTTACGAAGGTTGATGTGTGAATTCTACCCTCGCCGACATCCATTATTGCGATAGTACCATCGTCAAATTTCATGGGAAATTGCCCGCTTGCACCTGTAGGCACGAAGTAAACCTCCCCAGCAGGAAGATTTGCAATGTCCGGGGCTTTTCCGAGGCAGAGACCATGACTTTTCTGTGCTTCTTGCCCACCACACTCAATAGTGAGTTGATACTGATTGTTATCCATCTCAAAATCAATTTCAAAAGAATCAGCTTTCGTAAGAGAGAGGCGGAGTTTTTCTGCTTCTCTACTTACCTCCCTGTAGTCCACAGCAAGACCAGTCGCAAGGATGATGTCGTTCAGCCCATGAAGTGTCGCACCGCGAAACCCAAATTTCTTCGCAAACGCTGTCAAAGGAGCTGTTGCAGAGAAAGTTGAGATACACAAAATCAGATCGTATTGAGTGTAGACTGAGTCCTCAAGGGAAATCGTACGTCCGCTGCTGTCAACTGCTTCATCAGGCAGATCAAGGTTGCTTCCGCCCGTCTCGTGATAGGCGAACATCTCGCCTCCACTTACTCCGAGTTGTTTAGCCACATTTCCTTGAAGACCTTGATAGAAGACCGAATGGGCTTTCTCTTGAATAGTGAGTGCAGGATCTGAGAGGAACGCAAAATCCTTCATCTGGCTGGTGTCAGGTAGATCAATTAGGATCGCGACACGGCATCCTTCAATTGGGTCAAATACAGTCCCCAGGAGTTTTGCCAAATCAAACTTAGGAAAATCTGCAATTGCACGGCGTGCAATTGGGGTCGGTTTTATAGTTGCTGTGCTCATGTATTAGTTATAGCAAACTGATCGTTGTCGTCCGCACTTTTGCATTCAACATTTGTCGGCACCATGAACAAATCCATAGATGGGCTCGCGTTTCTCGATAATCTGCCGGTTAATGCAGTTCTTGGGGATATTGTGAAAACGGCAGAATGTGGCCCTTTGGTGGTGGCTGCGCCGCCAGGTTCGGGAAAAACGTTACTTGTGCCGCCGGCGGTTCATGACATGCTCAGGCCCGGAGAACGCCTGGTTTTAGTCCAGCCACGACGGTTTGCAGCACGAGCCATCGCGAGGCAGTTGGCGACTCTTCGTAGATGCCGACTCGGTGGTGAGGTCGGGTACCGTGTTCGTTTCGATTCTAAGGTGTCGGATGCAACAACGCTCTGCGTGCAGACTACTGGTGTACTGCTCAGGCAATGTCTGGCTGATCCGCTGCTGAGAGGTGTTGGGTGTGTTGTTCTTGATGAATTTCATGAGCGTTCCCTCGAGATGGATCTTCTCATTGGGTTAGTGAAGAATCTTCGTGAAACGACACGACCCGATCTCAGGATTATCGTAATGAGTGCGACACTTGATGCTGATAAAGTAGCGAGATATTTGGGCGGCACTACCATCACCGCGACAGATCGTTCGTTTCCGGTTGACATCATTTATAAACGCCGTTCAGGTTCGCATGGGCTAGTTCATAATCTGCCAGATCAGATCCACGCTCTCATCCCCGAAGTGCTTCATAACACACATGGACATGTCCTTGTTTTTTTACCCGGTGTTGGGGAAATATTTGCAACAGAAAAAAAATTACAAAAATATAAGGCATCGGAAAATTGTCATCTCGTAAAGCTGTTTGGGGACCTGCCAGCAGAGCAACAAGACGAAGCACTCAGGGGTGATGGGCGTCGAAAAATTATTTTATCAACGAACATCGCAGAAACGTCCGTGACTATCTCTGGTGTGACAGCAGTGATAGACAGTGGGTTTGCTCGGCAACTTAATGTTTCGTCATCAACGGGTCTCCCTCAGTTACAGACAGTTCCAATCTCTCAGGCTTCAGCGGAACAGCGTGCTGGGCGAGCGGGTAGGACGGGGCCGGGGAAATGCTGGAGGCTTTGGGATGAAGCAACACATGCAAGACGTGCTTCATTTGAAAGCTCCGAGGTTGTGCGGGCGGATTTATCGCAGGCCCGTTTGACGCTGAATGTGCTCCAACAGGCAAATACATTTCCGTGGTTCGAAAAACCATTGCCGGATGCATGGTCGAGAGGTTTGCAGACACTCGAGCAACTTGGATGTGTTGAAAATTATTTGCTGAAAGGTCACCGATTGGAGAGCGTGACTGAGTTGGGAAGAGAGGTGAGCGGCTTACCGGTCCATCCGCGGTTGGCGATATTATTACTGAATGGGGCGAAGCAAGGAGTTCTTCGGGAGGTTGCTATTGCTGCGGCATTACTTACCGAACGAGATCCATTTCGTGCCGGGGGACAGAGTCAAAGGGGACCAAGGGATGTTATTCAGCGTCATGTGCGTTCAGATCTTTATGAGAAGGTTCTTGTTCTTCAACAGTTTCATGCAACGGGAACTGATGGAAATGCGCCTGTTTTGCCACCGTTGCATTACAGCGCTGCCCAAGCTGTTCTGCGAGCGTCTGATCAGTATTTTCATCTCGTGACTCGGTGGCGTGGCTCGCGAGCGGCGGATCCTCAAACCACATTCCGAAAGGTCTTGCTAGCGGCATATCCAGATCGACTGTGTCGCATGCGTAAGGGGTCCACCGAGCGGGGCTCTATGGTGGGAGGACGTGGTGTACGGCTTGGCAAACAAAGCGCTGTTCGTCACGAGGAATACTTTCTGGCGATAGACATTGATGACTCGGGTAGCGAAGTGCTGGTGCGGGCGGCATCGGCAGTAGAAGCACAATGGCTTACAGTGGGCGCTTGTTGGAATAATCACGTCTCAATCACCTGTGATATGTCATTCAATCAGGTGAAAAAACGAATTGAAGAACGTAGGCAGGTCTCGTGGCATGGTCTTATTCTTGAAGAAACTCCGCGTGCGATTAGTGATGAAAGCAGAGCACATGATCTTCTTTTTCAAGAGGCCCAACGTAAGCCTTCTGAGGTGCTGCCAGCCGGGAACACAGATGTGGGCAAATTTTTAGTGCGGGCAAGGTGGCTGCAGCAGACGTTGAGAGAAACAAATAGCGTTCGCGCACAACAACTTGTGGATACACGCCTTGATGATCAAATGCTTTTGGAACAGGCGAAAAGTCGAGCGATAGGTTTACGGTCATTCGAAGATATCCGACAGATGGACTGGGAGTCAGTGGTTAAAAGATTGCTGGGAGATACGACCGTCGCAGAAATCAATAAGTTGGCACCGATTCAATGTATGTTATCTGATGGAAATAAGTACCGCATCGAGTATGCCGTGGGTAAACAGCCTGAGGTGCAAATACAAATTCAAAACCTATTTGGCATAGTTGAATTGCCCCGAATCGTTGATGGTGAAGTCATGCTTGTCTTGCAGCTATTGGGACCGAACAAGCGTCCACAGCAGCGAACAACTGATTTACAGGGTTTCTGGCGGACGACGTATCCCGTTGTCAAAAAAGAAATGAAGCGGCGATATCCAAAGCATGCGTGGCCAGATGATCCCACTGTGCCAATAGAGAAAAAAAAGCGTTGGAGAAAAAATGGGTAGAAAAACTGCTCGATGGGGTGAGAAACATGTTCATAGGTCAGAGTGATATCGATGCATGGTGTATGCGTCTTCGTAAATTCTTGGAGTCCATTCGGAAGCAGGCACGGCCTCAGGGTAAGAAGGCAGTGCTCAGGGTCAGCCGGCCTGTGCATGCACAAGACGCCGAAGAAAAAATACTTGAAAATCAGATTCGTGAATGGCTCAGTGGATTCAAACAGAGTTTGGACTGTGCAGCAAGGTGGGCTGGACGTACACCAATTGTTGTGATTACGACGACTCCTGTAGGAATTCGGGCCTGCGAGAAACTTGGAAGAGAACCAGAGCTCGTGACTATGTTCGAGCACTGTTTTTACCTTACTGAATATGAATATCGGTACTGGTGCAAGGAGGAGCCCGATCCTGACTTTCAGTTCCACATCAATTATTGGGCGTGGATGAAGACTTCAATCCCGAAGGTCAGGATGCATGAGTTTCGTAGTCTCCCTGTGCCGAAAGATAACGAATATTGGCTTTTACGGCATGGGGTGAACGGCATGGGCGAAGGGGATTATGCTGATTGTTGGGTCTTTGCATGGAACGGTGCATCAGCGAAGTTGCTGGCCAAGGATTTTCATGAAGGTGTTCCCTCCGTATAGGGAAGCATATTCACTTTACCTGTTGTTCAATTACACTCGGTGGTTTCACATACACCGTCGCAAACGGGCACCATGATATGAAACCTCGGATACTTGTTACCACAACTTCATTTCAAGACACACCTGGTCAACACCATGAATTGTTGGCAGAAACTGGATGGGAACTTGTCAAAGCACGGGGCCCGTTGTCTGAGGCGGACACACTTGCACTGGTTGGAGATATTGATGGCTATATCTGTGGTGATGATGCAATCACTAAAACAGTGCTCCAGCGGGCATGTCCGCGGCTGAAGGTTCTCAGTAAGTATGGCATTGGTGTCGATAAGATTGATGTTGAAGCAGCGACAGAAATGGGAGTGCCGCTCCTTTTCACCCCTGGTGTAAATCACACAACAGTAGCCGAACACACATTTCTATTGCTTCTTGCACTCGAGAAGCATCTTCTGTTCCATGCAAACTCAACACGACAGGGCGGGTGGGAGCGACAGACGGGACGAGAAATTCTTGGGAAAACAATTGGTATTGTAGGGATGGGCCGTATTGGAAAAGAAGTTGCAATCCGTGCCCGCGCCTTTGGCATGCACCCAATTGGGTACGATGTGTACTGGGACGACGAGTTTGCTACCAAGCATGGTGTAGACAGATGTGAAGACATACGGGATCTGTTTTCTCGTGTAGACTATTTGTCCCTCCATACGAACCTTACACCAGAAACGCGTGAACTTGTACGTGCCGAGACAATCAAGTTTCTCAAGCCAGATGCCATTATCTTAAATTGTGCACGGGGTGAGATCATTCATACTGCTGACGTTGCCGAAGCCCTTCAGTCGGGTGCACTGCGTGGCTATGGTACGGACGTGCTTGATGAGGAACCACCATCTAAAGAGCATCCATTAACCAATCTCTCAAACTGTCTTGTAACGCCTCACATAGGGTCGAGAACCCTTGAAAGTGTTCAGCGTCAGGCAGTCGCAGCGGTCACCAACCTCTTAAATGCTATGCGTGGTGAGGCACCACTCGCGCAGGTTAATCCAGAAGTTGCTGTACAGCGGTGCGTTGACTGAGTTTTATTCAAAGGACAGGTTTTGAGCCTGTAAAAGAGAATGTCAGAAGAATTTTATGTTGTTTCCGTTGAAGATCATGAGCGCGTGGTTCGGGCAGCGTATTTGAAGCGAGGATTTACATCCAGCGAAGCAGAGCAGGCTGTAAGACTAGCAACAGCAGCGACGCAGCATGGTATTCGGACACATAACGCAATAAAAGCAATACACCTTGATGATTTGTTTGGGTCGGCCGTTGGTGGCTGTGTGCCGGGTGCCAATATTAAAAAGGTTGACAGCCGCTTTGATGCCGTAGAGGTTTGGGATGCAAAAAAGAAGCTTGGGCAAGCTGTAGCATGGGAAGCGATTGATCGCTGCATTGAAATGGCCGAGAAACACGGCAGCGGAACGGTGTCAGTTGATAATGCATTCCATTATTTATGGGGTGGCGGCTATGTGATGGAGGCTGCAAAAAAAGGATTTATAGCCGTGACTAACTGCACAGCATCACTCGCCGAGGTTGTACCGTTCGGTGGAAGTTATCCAACTCTTGGAACGAATCCACATTCGTGGGGTTTTCCAACAACAGATGCTGTTGGGTTTCCAGTTGTTATTGACTGGGCGACATCAGTTATCGCCATGGGAAGAGTCCAGCAATTTCAAAGAGAAGGAAAGCAACTTCCTCCTCATGCAGCGGTAGACAAGGATGGAAACGCTACCACGGATCCCAACGCTGCTGTGTCGCTTGTGCCATTTGGTGCGCATAAGGGATACGGTTTGGCATTAATGAATGAGATTGTTGCGGCTTTCATTGGTGGTTCTTTACCTACAATACGAAGCCGCCAACCTATAAAGGGTGAAAAGCAGACATGCAATTTCTTTTTTCAGGTGATCCATCCGGAGGCACTCTCATCGGGTGATTTCGCCAAGAATCGAACTCAGTTGGAAAATGTAAAGGTTGTCATTGAAGATATTCTTGGTCACGGGAACGATTCGTGTTTACTCCCAGGACAACTTGAAGCAAACTTTGCCCGCCGTAGTGAAGTCGCTGGCGGATTGCTCTTTTCAGCAGCAGAAATCGATGCCCTCAATGAAATTGGTCGTGAGGCGAATGTTGATTCGATCGATAGGCAAGGTTTGGCGACCGTTTGTGTAGAATAATAAAAAGGGGACGAAATGGGTTTGTCGTTAAAGGACCGCGATCAGTGCGGGTTTGATGCCGTATCATTAGGCGAGGTAATGCTTCGGCTTGATCCCGGAGAGAGTCGCATACGAACCGCTAGACGATTTCAAGCCTGGGAGGGCGGCGGAGAATACAACGTCACGAGAGGCTTGAGGAAATGCTTTGGGTTGCGTACAGCAGTGGTCTCAGCATTTGTTGACAACGAAGTTGGTCATCTCATCGAAGATTGCATCATGCAGGGTGGCGTATGTACGGATTTCCTGGTTTGGCGCGACGATGACGGTATGGGACGAACGGTGCGCAATGGACTTAATTTCACGGAGCGCGGCCACGGCATCCGTGGTGCTGTAGGGAATCCAGACCGTGGGAATACAGCGGCGAGCCAACTGAAGCCAGGTGATGTTGATTGGGACAAAATCTTTGGTGAGATTGGATCCCGTTGGTTTCATACTGGTGGTATCTTCGCCGCTTTGTCAGAGACCACTGCTGCCTTGACAATCGAAGCTGTAAGAGCTGCCAAGAAATACGGAACAATTGTGTCCTATGATCTGAATTACCGCCCAAGCCTTTGGAAGAGCATTGGCGGTATTGAAAAAGCACGCGAAGTGAACCGTGAAATTGCGAAACATGTCGACGTGATGATTGGTAATGAAGAAGACTTTACGGCATCCCTAGGCTTTGAAGTTGAGGGTGTTGATGAATCTATTAGTGAAATAGAAACAGATGCGTTTAAGCGGATGATACAAACCGCTGTTGCAGAATTTCCAAATTTTCAGGTGGCAGCAACCACGCTAAGGCGAGTTCTTACTGCAACGCGGAACGACTGGTCAGCGATCCTTTGGCACGACGGTGAGATCTACGACAGTCAGAAATTTCCTGAGCTTGAGATACTCGATCGCGTCGGCGGAGGCGATAGTTTTGCTAGTGGATTAGCCTTCGGGTTTCTTGAATTTAATGATCCACAACAGGCAGTTAATTATGGTGCGGCGCACGGCGCGCTTGCATCGACTACACCGGGCGATACGTCCATGGCGACAAGAAAAGAAGTCGAGAAAGTGATCTCTGGAGCTGGCGCACGAGTGGTCCGCTGAAACGAAAGGTCACAGAAACTCCATTGCTTTATCTAGTTGAATAAGAGGGAACGTCCAGATGGAAGTAGAGAAAAATTTCTGTTGGGTACTACTCGCTGCGTGTGCGTTTTACAGTTCAGTTTCTGCGAACGAGAGTGCAACAAGGGATTCAACTCAAGCAGCATCTTTGGATGTGACCGGAGCAGGGTTCAATTGTGTTGCCTCGGCGGTCCGAAAAGGGAGACGTCTGCAGATGGTTCCTTCGCAGAATGCGAGGGCCCAGCAGTATGTGACGACCCCTCGGTTCTACGCGGCTATTGAGAGCGTGGGATGTCTTGGGCGACCGGATATCAAGGTCAAAGTGCATCCAGAGCCGACAAGGTGGCGCGTGCAGTGGGATTCAGCGTTGCCAAAAGATGGGGAACTAGTCATCACTTTTGTTGCTGCACCACTGCTTGTATCAGAACAACAACGAGTTGGGGCGGCACCCGATGGCTCCCTTTTGCTGAGAGCCTGTGAAGCCCGGACACGTGGGGAGAACTTACGATATGAGCCACAGCCTTATAAAAATACAGTCGGCTTTTGGGTTGAACAGACTGATTCGGCAGTGTGGGAATGCCACATTCCGGAATCGGGTTGGTATTCAGTAGCTTTGCTGCAAGGCTGTGGGAAAGGGCAGGGCGGAAGTAAGGGTAGGATTGCTTTTATAAAAGATGGCGAGGAATGCGACTCGACCTCCTGCGTAGTGAAGGAAACAGGCCATTTTCAAAATTTCAATTGGGTGCAAAGTGGTCACGTGCTGCTTGAAGAGGGTGGCAACTACGATGTTATTGTCCAGCCGATCGAAATTAAGCAGAAGGCATTTGGCGATATCCGTGCTGTATCAATCGTTCGGCAGCAAAAGCAACTTGTGACAGAGAATTGACTAACTCAAAAACAAGAAAGCGTGGCCTGTATAACAGGCCACGCTTGGTCTTATTATAAAAACGTACCTTTTGCAAACAGTTTGCTATGTAGCTGCAGGATCCTTCCCGTCTGTCCACGGTCCTGCCAACGACTGGTATGGCTTTGGTTTGAGTTCACTTCCCGTTTCACCAGCCTGCCAACCTGGGACGTGCCTCGGTTGTCCTCGATGTTCTGAGAGAGTCTCCCAGCGATCGGCCCAGGCCGGACTTCCATCGGTATAGCGACCGCGTTCGGCATCGAAATGATAGACTTTTCCATTCCTGTAACTCATTGCGCCGAGAATAACAGTTGTTACTGCGGCAGCGCCTAGATCAGGAGGGTTGTTGCAGGCAAGCGGATCATTGGCTTCCATTGCAGCAAGCCAATTCGCAAAGTGCAGTTTGGTAGTGCCTTGTTTTTGTAATGCCGTTTCAACGAGGTCACTCTTTATCGTCTCGTCTTTTATTGAGCTATCGAGTGTGACCTGTGGGCGTTCGGCAAGGAACTCAAACTCTTTAAACGTCTCTCCATTTCCAAACTCGAAAGAGCCGTTGTGCCCGCGGATAGCCTGCTTGATGCGCGAACGTTCATTGCACATTGTTGCAGTGATCAGCCCCTGACAGCCTTCGTTGTAATCAGCAACAACAGTAGCAACGTCGGGTACATCTCGAGTATCAAGTTCGAGGTAAATGCCCCCAGCTCCAACCACACGTGCAGGGAAGCGGAGTCCAGTTGCCTTGAGCATGGCAGTGGTACGGTGCACAAAGAGATCGGTGAACATGCCAGAACCGAATGGCCAGTAGCATCGCCACTGACGATAGACAGCCCGGTCGAAAGGAATTTCTTCCGTAAGACCGGCGTCAACTCCGAGCCATCTCTTCCAGTCGATCGTCTTGGGAGTCATGTCTTTCGTCAATTCATAGTAACGCCACTGCCCGACGTTTGAATTTCGGAAGTACTCTGTTTGATAACCAAGTACTTTGCCAAGTTTGCCTTCGTCAATAAGTTTTCTGGCTTGATCCCAAACTGGGAGGCTCGTGGATTGGACTCCAACCTGCATGACACGGCCTGTATCCTTCCAGACTTTGACAACGTCGAGCGCTTCCTCGACAGTTTTTGTCATGGGTTTTTCGGCATAGACATGCTTGCCTGCCTTGAGTGCATCAACAATTTGGATGCGGTGCCAGTGGTCAGGGGTGCCGATGCATACTGCATCAACAGAGTCGTCGGCCAGCATATCCTGATAGTCGAGATAGCGTTTTGGATCAACACCTGTCTCTGCCTTGATGTACTCACAAACCTTATCTTCCTGCGCTTTATAGACTTCACTCACAGCGACAAGGTCAATGTTTGCACCCTCGTTGCGAAGTTTCACAAGCGTTTTCACATGTGCGCCAAAACCTCTGCCACCAGGGCCTATGAAACCGATTCGTATGCGATCACTCGCTTTTGCAGCTTTACTTGTCGCAGCTGCGGTAAGTGTTGTAGCAACTGTTGCACCAGCTGCTGATTGGGCAAGAAAGTTGCGTCGATTGACATTGTGTGGTGTCAGTGGCTCGGGCGTAGACTCGCGAGGTAGTTTCATGGATGAGCTTTCTTTGAGCTGAGGGTAGGTGATGTTAGGTAATGTTTGGTACGGGGCGGTAATGCAAAAAGGAACGCCGTCGAAGAAACGATCGATCCCCACAAAACCTTCTCCAATTAACAATATAGTATGAACTGTCGCGGACTGTACACGTTTTGAAAAAAAGCCTTGTATAGCTACAGTTCGGGTGTTGGAGGCCCACTTTTCCAGAGTTTTATAGTTGTTGTGTCATTTGCTGATGCAGTTCCGATAGTACTGCGGCCAGCGTCAATATCAGTGCGCAAACGGGTGTAGAGTTCGTGGGCAATATCACGATGCTCACTGCCCACATTATTGCTTTCAGTTGGGTCGGTTGCCATGTTGTAAAGTTGATACGCTGGAAGTTGCTGTTGTTTTGCGGCACCTTCTTTCGGTGAAGTCCATCCACCAGAGCCCCTCGCGAGGAGAAGTTTCCATGCGTTCATGCGATAGCCAAAGTGCCCGCTTATAGAAGAATGGATAATGCCTTTTCGCTCTGTCACAATTGCTTGGTCATATAATGCAGGCAAAAAGCTGACACTGTCTTCGGCAGCCAAGGGTGGGATGTCGTTGAGTAGCAAGTCCGTAAGCGTTGCAAAGAAATCTGTAAGGCAGATTGTCTGGTTCGAATATGACTTTTGCTTTACGGTGTTGGTCCAGCGTACCAAAAATGGCACGCGATGGCCGCCCTCCCAGAGATCAGCTTTTGAACCTCTATAAATTCCACTGACGTGATGGCCTTTTTGCTTAAGTTCATCAATGTTTGCAGCTTTAGAACAACCATTGTCGCTTGTAAAAATGATGATTGTTTTTTCAGCTAAGCCGTTTCTATCAACGGCTTGAATAATCTGGCCGACAACGTCATCGGTTTGCATGACAAAGTCTGCATAGTCACTGATGCCACTTTTTCCCAGCCATTCTTCACTCGGAACAATCGGTGTATGGGGAGAACTAAGAGGTATGTAGAGAAAAAACGGAGTTGTATCTTTAGCTGCCTCTTCGATATAGCGAATAGATTGATTGGCTAAGCGAGGAAGCATGGTAATCGCATCATCGTGCTCAATTACGTGGGTATCCTCAACAATGGCGTCCATGTCACGGCTATGATGAAAACCATGAAAGAAATCAAAACCGTGGGCTAACGGCCCATCAGGAATCTCAGCACCGACAGGCGGCAATGAATGGTTCTTACGGTTGAGGAAGGCCCCGGTTTCTGGATCTTGATATTGATAGTTGAGATGCCATTTTCCAATGAGTGCTGTTTTATATCCCTTTGCTTTTAAAAAGCTGGCGACGGTAGGACGGTCATCTGCAATAAGACATGGAGCAAATCCCTGAACGACACCGTGCTGAAGCTTAGTGCGCCAGCAATGACGCCCAGTGAGAAGCCCATACCGGGTTGGGGTGCAAACGGCGGAGCCTGAATGAGCATCAGTAAAGGTCATCCCAGCGGCTGCTAGGGCGTCGATGTGAGGTGTTTTAATTTTCCCTTGGTGGGGGTTGAGGCAGTGAACATCGCCGTAGCCAAGGTCATCACACATGATGAGCACAACGTTTGGGCTGGATGGTTTTTCCTCAAGGAGTTCGCAGAGGACAGTTCGTTTTGGTGGTCCACGTAACCAGCCGAGACTAGTCAGAAAGTGGTCCATTTTGAGTATCGTGTCAACGAAACAACGGGGTGACTTCGACTCATTAAAAAAACCGTGTGGTTGGCCGGAGTAGACGTGTAACGCGGAATGCACCCCGACTCTTTTCAAGTCAGTATCGAATTTTTGAGCTGTTGAGACGGGAACGAGTTTGTCTTTTGATCCTAAAAAGACAAGGGTTGGTGGATCGTCTGAAGTAATGTTATGGGCTGGCGAGATTGCCGGGAAGTGTTCTATGACTCGGGAATATCCATATCCTTCAGGTCCGTTGTCATACACGGGGTTGAAGAGTAGCAATGCGTTGGGTTTTGAACTGATTTCGATGTTGTTGTCAGCTGGGTCTTCAAACCCATTGCAGATGCCAGTAGCTGCTGCCACGTGGCCACCAGCTGAGCCGCCACCAGCTGCAATCTTGTTTGGGTCTACGCCAAGTTGAGAGGCATTGGCACGAACCCAGCGAATAGCAGACTTTCCGTCCTGAACACATGCGTCGGGATTCGTTCCGTGTTTTTTCTTCACACGATAATCGGCAAGAAAAATAACCATACCGCGACTGGCAAGGTATTTAGCATGTTTTTCAAATTGTCGAACCGAGCCGCCGTTCCATCCACCACCAAAGAAAAAAACAGCAGCCGGCCGTTGCTCAGTTAGAGGCTCATGTCCGGCGGGTTCGAAACGATAGATCTGCAGACCATGTCCCGATGCGTG
>JALCBP010000175.1:0-2961 GCA_028066355.1 Pirellulales bacterium | reverse complement strand
ATGCCCTTCGGACCAGAACTGTTCAAATAAGGCAAACGCTACCAGGCCTTCAACCTGTCAAACCGACACTGCCTGCTTACACAGATCACTTAAGATAAAAACTGTAGGTTTTGATTAGTCAATCCACAAATGACCGCTCTGACGAGTCATCCAGTTCTGCCTTCAGTTCCTCAAAGAGTTCAGCCGCTTCTTCACCAGATACATTCGTCTTCTGGTACCCAAGAATTGCCTCGCAGGCAATTGTGACAAAAAGATCCGCGTCCATTTTCACCACCGGTTTGAAAAACCCGCCAGCAGGAGAACCATGAAAACCTGCTGACGGGTCCACACAAGAGATTCTGACGGTTGCCACGAACGCTGCCTCTTCTTTTTGCTTTGCACAATATCCCGCCACGTAGCGAAAGGCAGAGCAGAACGTGGCGGGATATTTGTTGCGGAAGTTACGAAACCATACGCCCTACAAAATGTCCTTGTTCACTCCATTCATGGACTATCCAAGATGCGAAACACTTAAATAGTTCTACAGAAGACGCACCTGAGGAGTTGATTAGCCAGAAAGCGCACCAAAAAAACGTAAGTTCTATTTGCTCCAACCAAAGAAAGGTCCTTCGATCAAAACTAACAATGTCGAGATTTCGTTTGTTCGCTTCTTGCTTATCCACCCGTGCGGCCCAACACCTAAAAAAGCAGAAGGCTTAAGCGGTAGACAAGCTAAGCACAAAAGGCAAGGTAACGCGCGAGAGCATTTCACCTGACAGAACACAACGTAGCGAAACGGCAATCGACAAAAGTGAGCCAAATAGTGCTCGGGGTTGCTCGCCAACGACTACCACCTCGGAACTAAGATAGATATATGACAGAAAAAATTAATGATTCTGTCATGCATCAGAAACACCAACAGGAGATATTTCCAGTTAATAAAAAAAGCCATTCCAGGGGCAAGCTGGAATGGCTCTCGCTTTCTGAGTCGTTCATCAACCGCTACTTGTTGTGAACTCTCTATGAATAAATTTACTCTTGTACTCAAAACCGAAGCAAGTATTCGGTTTAAAAATATTTTTCATTTGGGTATCGGCATAGTCTTACGCTTGTGTATCAAACAAGTTGAACAAAAAATCAACAAAAATTATCTCGCAACACCTTTAATGCTTACCGGATTCATGAAAAATGCCTGACGCCCGCTTGTAAGGCAACAGTCACCACCAAGAGACACTTGATCGGCTTTTGCCATGATTTCTGGCTTGTGCCAGTCTTCAATCTCTTGCTTGAGCCGCGCAACTATGTCAGGGTGCTCCGCCGAACATTCATTCTTTTCGTGTGGGTCTTGGGCCACGTTGTACAGTCGGATCGGAGCCTGATCCCAAACATGAAGGTTGTGATACTTCGTTGTGTCCGATCCGTTATACCGCACAAGAAGCTTCCAGTCTCCATCGACACACCAGAGATACTGGAGTGTTTCATCTGGATGACCAAGCGTCATGTTATGTGTTGCATTACACACACCAAAAACACACTTCCGAGCATTCCGCTTTTTCGCATCAAGAAGATTGACACCCGGGAGATCATCTGGGGCCTCGATACCTGCTGCCGCTGCAATAGTAGGAAAAAGATCAATCGCATGGGCGAAACGCTTTGATCGTTCCGGCTGCACTTTGCCGGGCCACGAGATCATGATTGGAGTCCGTATCCCATTCTCATAGGGTGAACTTTTCGATCGCTGGGCATAGCCTTTCCACAATTTCTGATTTGGGTCGTCGGAATTGGTACTTGGCGCTGCCCATCCGTTATCACAGATATAGACCACCATCGTGTTGTCGGTCAGATTCTTATCGTCAATGTAATCGAGTAACTCTCCACATGTTTCATCAAACCATTCACACATTGCATAGTATTTGATGAGGTCTGGAGCCCGGCCCTCTTTCTGATACTTTTTGAGTAAGCGTTGTGGTGGATTATGTGGTGTGTGTGGCAAAAAGGGTGCGTACCAAAGCAGAAATGGTTTCTCTTCAGCGACGGCCGTATCAATGAATTGCGTGACTGGCTTCATGCCTTCACGGCCTATTGTTAATCCCGCATCACCATGTCGACCTCTACGCTTTGGATCGCCATGGGTCATTCCGTCTGTAAACCCACCGTCTTTCCATGAACCTTCCCACCATTTTCCAGATTGGTGCGCAAGGTATCCATGAGCGACAAGCGTTTTGACAAACGTAGGAAATTTATGAAACGATTCCCGCAACGGCACATCTAGTGCTGCACGATCTGTAGGTCCGTTCACATCGTTTCCTGTTATTCCATGCTGAAACGGATACCGGCCGGTGAGCATTGACGCGAGTGATGGGCGACATAATGGTGCCGCAACATATCCTCGATCCATAACAAGGCTCTGCTCAGCAAGCCTGTCGAGATGTGGCGTCTGAATTACAGGGTGCCCCATAAACCCGTAATCAGTCCATGCCTGATCATCACTAATGATCACCACGACATTAGGTTGATCTGCACCATAAAGATGGCCTGCCATACAGATCATGAATGCCATAACACTGACAACTCGACTCGCTCTACTCCTAACCATCATGGTACTCCCTGTTTTGCAAAAAAATGGGCACTTTCACCCACTTGGTTATTCCAAAATATCATTGACAACATGTGCTTCTTCAACACCTGTGAGCCGCTGTGACAAACCACGAAACTTGAATGTGAATCGCTCGTGATCAATACCGAGTTGATGCAGAATTGTGGCATTGAGGTCACGAATATGAACTGGGTTCTCAACGACGTTATAAGCGAAATCGTCTGTTTGACCGTAATCGTACCCCGCCTTGATTCCGCCACCCGCCATCCAGCTTGTGAAGCAACGGCCATGGTGATCCCGACCGGCCGATGGACTCCCTAAAGCACCCTGACTATATACCGTTCGTCCAAACTCTCCACCCCACACGACAAGCGTATCATCCAACA
>JALCBP010000174.1:0-2966 GCA_028066355.1 Pirellulales bacterium | reverse complement strand
GTGTATGCCTTACCGATGGTAACGTCAGGAGTTGAGCCGGCCGGTAGTTCGCCGGCAAATTAGATAGCTAACTGGCACAGTTCTTTCAGGGTGCGATATTATTTGTTTTTGTGCTACGGAAAAAAGTATTCGTTTTGTGATAGAGGGGTTTGTATGTGTGGTCGTACTGTTTCAATTAAGTGTTGGGTTTGCTGGGTTGCCTTGGCGTGTAGTGCCGTCGGTATTGTTGTCACGGGTGCTGAAGTAGAACGTTCAGCAAGTGTGTCACCTGTGCCCGAAGATGTGCAGGTCCAAAAGCTAGCGGGTGTGAAGCCTCGGAACGTTGTCTTTATTCTCTCAGACGATCATCGGTACGATGCCATGAGTTTTCTGGGGCATCAGTTTGCTGAAACACCACACCTTGATTCACTGGCCTCAAATGGTGTTCATTTTGAAAATGCATTCGTCACCACATCATTGTGTTCGCCTAGTCGCGCATCAATCTTGACGGGCCTTTATACCTTTCGGCATCGCGTGATTGACAACAATCGATTGGTTCCTGATGGAACGCTTTTCTTTCCGCAGTATCTGCAGAAGGCCGGGTACTCAACCGGCTTTATTGGCAAGTGGCATATGGGTGGACACCATGATGATCCACGTCCGGGCTTTGATTATTGGGTGAGCTTCAAAGGCCAGGGAAACTATTTTCCACCAAACCCGAACTACACAATCAATGTTAATGGAAAGCGCGTGCCGCAAGATGGGTACATCACAACATTACTGACGGACTATGCCATCGACTTTCTTGAGCAGCAGACTGATCGCGATAAGCCATTCTTTCTTTACCTTTCGCATAAGGCAGTGCATTCGAACTTCACACCAGAAGATCGCTATAAGGGTCGGTTTGGTGGAAAAGAGTTTGATCGACCAGATAGTGAAGACAAGGTTGTTGGTAATAACAGAAATCTTCCGCGATGGCTTCTTGACCAACGAAACAGCTGGCATGGTGTTGACTTTCCGTATCACAGTGAGCTCGACATCGAAGCATATTACAAGCGGTACTGCGAGGCACTCTGCTCTGTTGATGACAGTGTAGGAACAGTTCTTGAGCAGCTTGATAAGATGGGCATTCGTGATGAGACGCTGGTTATCTACATGGGCGACAATGGATTCATGTTCGGCGAACATGGGCTTATTGATAAGCGGGTTGCTTACGAGACATCTATTCGCGTGCCCATGTTGATGCAGTGCCCCGATCTGTTCAAAGGCGGCAC
Source organism: Pirellulales bacterium (assembly GCA_028066355.1). Taxonomy (GTDB): domain Bacteria; phylum Planctomycetota; class Planctomycetia; order Pirellulales; family UBA1268; genus UBA1268. The sequence goes on along the minus strand of JALCBP010000174.1, from coordinate 1,713 downwards.
GGTTGTTGAAGAAATGGTTGCCAATATTGACATTGCACCAACAGTCATGGAAGCAATGGGGGTTGAAAAGCCACCGCATATGGACGGTGAAAGTTTTATTGATCTCGGCAAGGGCCTTGACGTGCCGTGGCGTGACTATTTTTTGTATGCGTATTATTGGGAAAAAAACTTTCCTCAGTCTCCAACTGTCTTTTCGCTGCGTAGTGATAAGTACAAGTACACGACGTACTATGGGCTGTGGGATACCGACGAGTTCTACGACATTCAGGCTGATCCGAATGAACAGAAGAATCTGATCCGTGATCCTGCTCTCAAAAAAGAGATTAAGGACATGGAGAAACGGTTGTACGAAATGATGGCTGATCTTGGCGGTATGGATATTCCCATGAACGCGCCCCGTGGCGGTTTCAATAATAAGCGTCTACGAGAGCGTGGTGGGGATGAGGCTGCAAACTTCCCAAGTGACTTTGTTGTTGACGAGCCTTTGAATAAGAATGCCAACTAGATGGAAAAGTGCACTTCAACTGATTAGCGTAGTTTGCCAGCGGGTGTTTCTGCAGCAAGTTGATCGATCATTTGTGTGCAGGCACGTTCAACGGCGGTCTGCCATTGGTGTGGTTGAAGACCATCATTTATTTCTGGCCGGCTATGTGCAAAGATGACGCCGCGGGCTGAATTTACAAGAGCACCGAGGCCATGTTCATCAAAGCCACCGGCGACCCCGGCGGCTGTTCCACCTTGATGGCCGAAGCCAGGGATGAGAATCCATGTGTGGGGCATGGCATTTCGGAGTGTCGTGAGTTGTTCTGGCCATGTTGCACCAACAACAGCACCGACGGCACCGTACTGCTGATCACCAGCTGTTTGAATTGCAGCGGCCTCTACGCCTTTTGCGACGTGATCGTAGACATGGCTTTGGTCCACCTTGAGGTCCTGAAAATCTTTCCCACCGGGGTTTGATGTTTTGACAAGTACAAAAATGCCAGCATTATTTTTTGTGGCCCGGTTGATAAACGGTTCGATGGAATCGAGTCCAAGGTAGGGATTCACTGTGAGAGCATCAGCAGCCCATGGTCCGGCAAGCCAGCCTGCAGCGTAGGCTTCGGCTGTTGAGCCGATATCACCTCGTTTGCCATCAGCGAGAACGAGCAATTCTTTTTCATGGGCGTAGGCGATGACCTCTGCGAGTGCGGTTGTGCCATGGGGGCCAAGTGCTTCGAAGTAGGCGAGTTGTGGTTTGACGATTGGGACGAGCGGGGCAACGACATCAATAACGCCTTTGCAAAACTGCAGGTAGATTTCAGCGAGTTGATGTGGTGGCGCATTTCCTGGTTTAGAGATATCTGGAAGAAGTGCAGTAGGCAGGGCTGATGCTTTGGGGTCGAGGCCGATGCAGGCTGGGGTGCCTTTAGACTGGATGGCAGCGGTGAGTCGTGCTGAGAATGAAGCGTTGTTGTAAGTCATCGTATTTGTGGTGAGTTTAGAGCAGAGTTGTAAGGTTGTGTTGCCAGGATATGTCGCGGCAACAAAGAGTCGTGCATCATTTTGTCTGTGTGTTGTCTGAATGTCTTTTGTATGCGATAGTGTGACGGTCGTTGGTCAGTGATGCGAGAGGGTGTCGCTCGGCCCGGCAGATACGGGGCGTAGCTCAGTCTGGTAGAGCGTTCGGCTGGGGGCCGAAAGGTCGCTGGTTCAAGTCCAGTCGCCCCGACT
>JALCBP010000173.1:0-2972 GCA_028066355.1 Pirellulales bacterium | reverse complement strand
CCTGCAACATGAGGAGCTGCCATAGATGTGCCACTGAAAGAACCATATGAATTGCCCGGAAGTGTTGAATAGATTGAGACACCCGGTGCTCCGACATCGACTGTAGTGGCTCCGTAATTTGAAAAACCAGCCAGGTTGTCATTTCGGTTCAGTGCGGCAACCGAGATGACGTTTGGCGCGTCGTAGTTTGTTGGGTAGCGAGGATTTGTGTCATTGTTATTTCCCTCATTTCCAGCTGCTGCAACAAACATGATTCCCTGGTCGTTGGCGGCTTCAATAGCACGATCGAGCGTGCGAGAATAACCACCCCCACCCCAGCTGTTGTTTGTCGCTACTACATTAATGCCAAAATCACGCTTCAGCATGGTGGCGTAATTTACTGCTGCGACAGCATCGCTTGTCCAGCCACTCCCGTTATTACCAAGAAAACGGAGTGGTAAGATTGAAACCTCCCAGTTGACGCCAGTGATGCCCAAGTTGTTATTTCCGACAGCCCCAATGGTTCCGGCTACGTGTGTTCCGTGTCCGTTTCCGTCGTTCGGAGTATTGTCGTCATCATAGAAGTCCCAGCCATTCACATCATCGATAAATCCATTGCCGTCGTCATCAATTCCGTTATTGGGTGTCTCCCCAGGATTCACCCAAATATTTGCAGCTAGATCAGGATGGGTGACGTCGACACCAGAGTCGATCACTCCAATAACAACATCTCGTGAGCCGGTTGTGATATCCCATGCCTCTGGTGCGTCGATGTCCGCATCTGTCGTGCCCCCGGATTGTCCGTAATTATTCAATCCATAAAGTCGCCAGAGAGAGGGGTCGTTTGATGTTGCTTCAACTTGAATAGGCAGGTCTGGCTCTACCAGGAAACGGTCCTGATGATTCCTGGCCCACTCAACAATGTCAGAGGAGTCGATTCCTGATGTTTCGAGTCGAAAGAAAGACTTGCCAATGGGGTTAGCGTTCCACCCAGCGTTACCACCAAAATTAGTCAGGCTTTGGTGGCTGCCTTCGTTCAACAATTCGTGGTTGCTAAGTTTGTGTACGATCCATCTCTCTGACGCGAGTTCGCCACGTGCGACGGCTTCCATTGCAGCACTTGTGAATTCGTCGAAAAGTGGCGTTGCAGTAAAAGCATAGCGGCGTTCGAGTAGTTCTGCTGCTATGAGAGAATCAGAAGAATAGTTCTCTGATCGGGTGCGAACTCTGCGGGGCTTTCGCATGGCTACCTCCGATAAATCGGTGATACGGCCGAGCGGTCGTGTCTGCCCCTAACGGCCGGAATAGTAGCCGGTGGCTTCTTGCCTTCAAGGAAAATATTTTTTTAAACAGTAGCTTTTTCTGGGAACGTTATTTCAATGTCTTCGTGGACGAAAGAATTCGCTTTTTTTATCGAATAGTTGCCGGGACACAGAACGTTGTGTTGGATGTCATTTGGCGACAGACATTTGGTAAATGCTGACGAGTACTGGTATCTTAAGCCTGGTTTGTTCCGAGGTACTTGAGTATTTCAAATCTATTTCCGTGTCTCATGCATGCGTCGCAGATTCTTTGCTGGCACCTTGAACACTGCGAAAAGACAACGAACGCCTGATGTGCTGAGGAGTAATTCTGTCGAAGGTAGCCGTGAATTGCTTGCGGGTTATTTACTTGCTCGCTGGTGAATCGCTTACCTGTTTGGCCGTCACTTTCGACTGCAGCATGTCTCTAAAGTGCCGTTGACCGTCGTGGTTCATCGCGGCTATTCTCTCACTGTAAAGTGTTTTGCTTGATTTGAGTGAGTCGCCTTGTGGTTATGGTTGTTTCATTCAGCAGGTTCACCAGTGTCGCAGGAATTATCTGCTGCAGCACAAAGCCAGGGTGAGGACGTGCCGAAAATTTTTATTGATAGTCCACGGTTTCTAATCTCACGTATGAGTGCTATCGGGGACACAGTGCTCACGCTACCGGTGGTCTGTGCGTTACGAGCTCAGTTCCCTGATGCTTTTATTGGGTGGGTCGTTGAAGAAAAGTCTTCCGCTATGGTGGTAGGGCATCCGTGTGTTGACCAAGTCTTCACGCTGCCACGACGCTGGTTTCTATCTTTGAAGAAATGCAGGGAACTTCGAAAGGAACTGCAATCACAACGTTTTACCGTGAGCATCGATTGTCAGGGAAACACCAAGAGTTCGCTTGCGTGTTGGCTGTCGGGCGCGAAGTACCGTGTAGGGTGTCGCGGTAAATATGGTACTGAATTAAGCACATACTTGAACAATATTCTTGTGCTACCAGAGCGGCCGCATCTTACTGATCGTAGTCTTGATCTGCTAAAACCAGTCGGGATCACAAACCCTGAGATTGATTGGCAACTCCCTCGTGATGAGACGGCAGAACATGCTGCGACAAATCTATTGGATGACCTGCCGCTTCAGGGTCAGTTTGCGATAATTAATCCGGGTGCAACCTGGGAGTCGAAGCTCTGGGAGATGGATCGTTTTGCGTCTGTTGCTCGACACCTTGGGGAACGGCGAGGTCTCAAGTCACTTGTGGTCTGGGGCAGTCAGCAGGAGTTGGATTTTGCGACTCAGATCGTGTCCGCAGCTGATGGTTATGCGGTACTCGCTCCTCGAACCAGTTTGAAGGAACTGGTGGCAGTTTTGCGTCGGGGGACGATCTTCATTAGTTCTGATACAGGTCCGCTGCATATGGCAGTAGCGGTAGGCACGCCCAGCATTGGTCTGTATGGTGCGACGCGTCCTGCTGATTGTGGGCCGTATGGCGCGCCACACGTTGGAATCCAAATGCAATATGAAAGTGGCTCACGCACTGAACGTCGCAAAGCGGATAATTCAGCCATGCGAGAAATAACAGTTGAGCATGTCTGTTGTGAATGTGACCGAGTGCTTGATGCCTCTTTGGGTGCGGTAGCATAAGAGTGCTCAGCAGGTCTCGTAGCCTTCTTCGAATCGGTACTGACAAAAAGAATAATGACT
>JALCBP010000050.1:0-18871 GCA_028066355.1 Pirellulales bacterium | reverse complement strand
ATCGTACTGGTGGTGCCTCCTTGGATTTCGCCAACAGGCGAAGCTGCTGCACTCGTCGTTCCCATCCAGATAATGTTCGGTGTGGAGGCTTATGAAAACCTGCAGCGCGGTTGTGAATGTCAGCCAGCGATGTAATAGCGAGCTCGACCTGGTCGTGCCTTGGCGCCTCCAAGGGCTGCCCGTCAATATATTCGAGGCACTGCCAGAGGGTGCCGTCGGCATGAGTCACCACTTTTGGTGTTGATATTGACGGACTGCGCCTTGTCTCATTGCAATCAATCGCCGTTGGTAGCAATTGATGTCCCCGAACGTTGACATGCGCGGCTAGGGCATGGGTCCAGTGAATTTGATTAATCGGAATCAGGCGGGGTAACTGTTTTAGGACGTGCTTACGGCCACTTTTAGGATCATTGAGAATGCACGTTATAGATCCACTGAAGCCTGCCTGTGTTGGTGCAATCACCAAGACCGATACCTTTTCTCGGCTGAAAAAGTGACAGGCTATTTGTCGTAGTTTATCAATCGGTAACTGCACAATAGTGATCGAAGGGTCTTCTTAACTTTGGAGATTAATGAACCCGTGTAATTCCCTCGCGTATTTTCCCAAGAGTAACAAAGTTGGCCCAGTGTTTCACTATTGGTGGTATAAGGTGGTATCCTGTTTCTGATGAAGAAAGCAAAGCCTCTTGTAGTTATAAATGTTGTTGGTCTGACCCATAATATGTTGGGGCCTGCTACGCCGAATATTTCAGCGTTGGCGACAGAGGGCTTTTCCCGCCCATTACAGACAGTTTTTCCTGCGGTGACGTGTACCGTTCAATCAAGTCTTCTGACCGGATTACTTCCTCGAGAACACGGTATTGTTGGAAATGGTTGGTATGACCGTGACCTTTCCGAAGTGTTGTTCTGGAAACAATCCAACAAACTCGTTCAGGGCGAACGGCTGTATGAGGCAGCGAGAAAGATTGATCCCACGTACAGCACCGCCAAGTTGTTCTGGTGGTACAACATGTATGCCGACGTGGACTATTCAGTCACACCAAGACCAACATACCCAGCAGATGGGCGAAAACTTTTCGATACGTATAGCCATCCCTCTTTGTTGAAAGACGGGTTGCAAAAACGCCTTGGTATATTTCCACTAATGAAATTCTGGGGGCCCGGAGCAGATATATCCAGTTCCAGATGGATTGCGGATGCCTCAACCATCATCATGAGAGAGCATCAGCCGTCACTTTCTCTCGTCTATCTGCCTCATCTTGACTACAACCTGCAAAGACTCGGTCCCACTGATCCCAATATCGTGAACGACATATCTGCTGTTGATGCAGAGGCCGGGAAGATTATCGATTTGGCGAAGGAGCAGGGGGCAGATGTCGTTGTACTTTCTGAGTACGCGATAATGGCCGTGGACAATCCGATTCATATCAATCGAATTCTGCGGCACCACGGCTTTCTGCAGGTGCGACCGGAATGTACCGGCTGGGAAACCCTAGACGGAGGCGCGTCACGTGCCTTCGCAGTTGCTGATCACCAGATTGCGCACATATATATACGTGATTCGTGCGATATCCCTCACCTTGAAACATTGCTCAGAGAGACAAAAGGAATCGATCAAGTGCTCAATAGAGACATGCAGAAAATACTTGGTATTGATCATGAAAGAGCAGGGGACCTTGTTGTAGTTGCAGAACAAGGCTGTTGGTTCACTTACTATTTCTGGTTTGATGATATACGTGCACCAGACTATGCGAGAACCGTCGATATTCATCGCAAACCAGGCTACGACCCAGCGGAATTATTTGTTGACCCAAAGATACGGTTTCCGGGTTTTCGGATAGCCAGAAGGCTCATCCAGAAAAACCTGGGCATGAGATATTTGATGGATGTTATTGGTTTGGATGCCACAGTTGTGAAAGGCAGCCATGGACGGTTGTCAGAGTCTGGTCGGGAGGAATCCGACGCGCCAGTCTTTATATCTTCATCTCGCGCTATTGAGCAGGATAAGATGGCTGTGATCGATGTAAAGGAGGCGATATTAAGGCTTCAATTTGAATTTTCATAGCTATTTTTTATGGGTAAAAAGGTTTTCGCAGGTTGATTGGTGTCGAGGAGGCGGCGATGCTAGCCTTTATGTTCTGTGTAGGCCTCTTATGTATTAACCTCTACGAGTTTGAGTACCTTTTATGAAACGGATTTGTAGCCAAAAAAGCGGGCTGATAGCCGGGCTTCATGCTGGAATAATGACAATTGTGATCACTTGTGTGGGTATGGGGGGAATGCTCTCAGCCGAAGAGGGTAAGGAAAATACGTCCGAACAAACAAATGAGGAAATTTCGGCTACGACAAGCACCCAAAAAGAAGCTAGTACTTCATCTAAGACCTCGACGACATCATCTTCAACTAGCTCGTTTACAAGCGCGATAAAAGATTCTAAGCGGATTGAAGGGTTGTTGCCCCTATATATGAAAGAGGACAAACTGCTTATTGAGGTTCCTCAGAAACAGTTGGGCAAAGAATTTTTCATATCGATTTCAATTGCCCAAGGAATTGGATCTCGATCACTTCTCGGTGGAATGAGTTGGGGTGATGGTGACGATTGGGTTTGGAGTTTTCGAAAGCGAGCTGACAAACTACAGATTGTTCGTAAGAATGTGCGGTTCTTTGCAAAGAATGGGAGTCCTGAGGCCAACGCTGTTGCTAATGCTTATACAGATAGCGTTCTATTCAGCGTCCCAATTCTTGCCACGAGTCCATCTGGTGGCATCCTTTTTGATCCTGAAAGAATATTTTTTACCGACTTGCCAAAAATCGCGAGACAGCTTTCGGGGTTTACTTTTGCAAAAGACAGGACCACTTGGGAGAGTGCTAAAGGGTTTGATGACAATGTCGAATTACGTGTAGCGGCTACCTATTCCTCCAGCGGAAAAAGTGAACTTGAGACTGTACCCGACTCACGTGCCGCCACACTCCACGTGCACTATTCCATAAGCCTTCTGCCGCAGAATAATTATCGGCCTAGACTAGCTGATCCGCGCGTAGGGTATTTTATAACGGCATTAAAGAACTTCTCTGAGCATAATGGTGATGAACGATTCGTACGATACATCAATAGATGGCATCTCGAAAAAGCTGATCCGAAAGCTGAAGTTTCTCCGCCGAAGAAGCCGATTGTGTTTTGGATTGAAAAAACGGTTCCGTTTGAATACCGGCAAGCAATAAGGGATGGTATTTCTGCCTGGAACAACGCGTATCGAAAGGCAGGATTTGAGACCGCAATTGAGGTCAGGCAACAACCAGAGACAACAGACTGGGATCCCGAGGATATTAACTACAACACATTCCGTTGGATTACTTCCGGACGTGGCTTCGCGATGGGACCTAGTCGAGTGAATCCTAGAACGGGTCAGATTCTCGATGCCGACATAATTTTTGATGCGGATTTTGTGAAACACTGGCGGAATGAATTCGAGAACTATATGCCAGAAGGTATTGCATGGTTATCTCATTCATATGACAGTGCCAGTAATACATCTCACGGGCAGGTGCAGTCGTCTCCCTGTGGGTGTAGACAATGCAACTTGTTTGCTGGGCATGCTTTTCAAAATGCGTTGGGTTCCGCTGCTTTAGCAGCGACAAAAGATTCACTTATCTCGGAGGAAGAGCAAAAAAAGCTGGTCCAGCAGGGACTCAGACTTGTTGCCATGCATGAAGTTGGGCATACGCTCGGACTCAGACACAATTTTAAGGGTAGTTCAGTTGCGTCGATTGGCCAAATTAATTCGAAAGACAGTGCCGGCCGCCGATCAGCAACAACCAGTGTGATGGACTATGTTCCAGTCAATATTGTTCCAGAAGGACAATTTCAGGGACCTTACTACCCAACACGATTAGGAACATATGATTATTGGGCAATCGAATATGGATATCGTCCAATAAGTGGAACGACTCCAGAGGCAGAGCATCCGACGCTTTTAGAAATTGCAGCCCGTAGCGGTGAACCAGAGCTTGCTTTTGCGACAGACGAGGACACGATGGCGGGTGATCCTGATCCGCTTTCCAACAGGTATGACCTTGGGAATGATCCTATAGCTTTTGCTGAACAACGGGCGAAGGTGATTCAGGGATTAATTCCAAAACTTATTGACCGTTTCACTGCAAACGATGCTGGATATGACAGAGTTAGGCATGCTTTTGGTGTGCTGTTGGGTGCTCACGGCCAGGCGAACTTTTTTGCCGCCCGGCTTGTTGGCGGTTTATATAGTTCGAGGAGTCATCGTGACGATCCGCAAGCACAGCCGCCGTTTCGTGTAGTGCAGGCTACACAGCAGAGAAAAGCAATGGAGCTTCTCAGTGAACAGATATTTAGTGACAAATCGTACCAGTTTCCTCCTGAATTTTATAATCAACTGGTATCAACAAGATGGTTGCATTGGGGAAGCGACAATGTTGACAGGCAAGATTACCCCGTCCACGAAGCCGTTCTCAAATGGCAGCAAAGAATACTGCAACAATTGCTGGACGCAAGAACGCTGACCCGGTTGGCAGATAACACAATGAAAGTTGGTGCCAAAGAAGATCGGTTTACAACGTCCGAGCTCCTTCGACAGCTTGTGGATTCAATTTATTCAGAGATATTTGAATTCAAAGGAGCTAAGTTTACCGATCAGAAGCCAGCAATATCCAGCTTGCGGCGAAATCTCCAACGTGAAGCATTGGGTGAACTTCTGAGGCTTGCTCTCGGTGGAGGGATGCGGTCAGGGACAAGCGTGACGCGCTTCGGTTCTAGCCTGGGAATCCCACCCGACGCACGAAGTCTTGCAAATTTTCACATCAAGCGGCTCCTTGAAAAGGTCAAGGCAGTCTTGTCTGAAAAAACGAAACAGGGAGAAAAAATGGGGCTCGACGATGCATCTCGAGCTCATCTTGAAGACATTCAGCGTCGCATTGAAGCGGTTCTCGATGTAGAGATTATGGTTTCATCACCATAGAAATATCTGTCTCGACGACAGAAAAAAACTGGTTTATTGTTTCACGAACCCAGTCGCATTGTGAAAAACGGAGTATGTCCAGTGCAGTCGTTAAATATTTTACTGATTTCTCCTGATCTCATGTCAACGAGTAAACTCGCGGGGTTAGCGCGAGAAGCAAACGGGCAAGTAGAAACACTTCGAAGCCTAACTGAACAGCCAAGATCAAAGCACTATGAACTTGTGCTCCTTGATATACAGGCGTTTCAGGAAGACCCCGCTGTGCTTGTTGCCAAAGTACGGTTCTTATTGGATTCACTAAGCCACAAAGATGAGAGTATGAGGTTAATCGCGTTCGGGCCTCATGTTCATAAGCAGCGTCTTGACGATGCAGTTGCGGCAGGTGTAGACGAAGCGGTGAGTCGAGGAGAATTATTCGGCGGTTTTCCTGCGCTTGTTCGTCGTTGGCTCTCACCTTCACCAGAAGATTCTTGAATGATACTTCGCTAATTATGCACCAGCCGGCTCATCAAGGACAATCTCATCAAGTTCAGTTGCGTCAACGCTTTGTCTGAGAAGTAGGTAAATAGCGGGGAAAATTGACCAGAAAAATCCCCAGCCGAACGAACTCAGAAGAAGTTCTAAACTTTCAGTCCAAAACCGGAGTGCTTGAACACCCCAACGGGGATCTGAACCGTTTCGTGCAACAGCGGCTATCACATCAACGGTCCGATCGTGTCCCATACCAAAACTGCCAGCCCATAGCGCGAACATGACGGTGGTATCTGCAAAGAGACCAGCTGCGAAAAAGCCAAGAAGTGCCAGCACGCACGAAATAAAACCATAGAAGGCGAAATGAATCGGGCGTTGATAGAGATATGAAAAAGCGGTTGAAATAGCCTGAAAACTGTCGCCTCGTTCGACACCTACTGCAGCAACCATAAGAGGCCAGCCAGCAGCCAATCCGATGCCAAGAATCGCGATGACGATGGCACCGAGCAGAATAAGGGGCCACAAAACACCGACGACAGCAAGTCCCCAATCAAAACGCATGAGTAGTCCTAGGCCAGCGCCGGGAAGTGCTAGGGCAACAATTCCAAGAAACACAAATGCAGCAGAATTAAATGAAGAAGGCCAATTTTTCATCCCGAAGGAAAGTGCTTCACGAAAAGTAGGCTGGTCCTCGTCAACAAGACGTAAGGCTACATAACGTGCAATAGCCGTTGCAAATATAGACCAGACCAAGAGAAACCAGATACACCGAAACAGACTTCCTGCGAATTGGGGTGAGGTGGCCAACGGATCCCAGGGGGTCGAAAGAAGATGAAGAAGATCTCGTACGGGATCTGGGAGTCGATCAACTTGCATTGAGACCGTGGGTAACACTCCTCGGCTAGGTAAGGGGAGTACGTTGTTTATTTTTTCTTGTTCTGTCTCAGCAAGAGCATTTTGTTTTGCATGGGCCGTAAGGCCCTCCGGTACACCGAGTGAATCAAGAAGAGAAAAGCCGGCCCACGTACCCGCTGATGCCAGCGTCGCGAGAATGATTACTGTTGGTGCGAACGCCATTCCAGCAGCTTTTAGAAGAATCCACCAAGGGAAGGCTTCACTCCAGATGATTTCATGAATGATTTGGGCGCGACTTGGGGGTTGTGCGTTGTCTGACATCTCCGACACCAATTGCTGAAGGTAGTGGCTGAACAGTATTCTGAGTGCTCGCAAGAATACCAAACTACCGGTCCGTTGGCACTATCCGTACGTTTCAATAACGGTCGCCGTAGCTTTCACCCTCATCATCGTCAGATTCTGTAGACGAGTTTGGCACGCTATATGATTCGTCAAGCCAACGGCTCAAGTCAATATTTTTACATCGATCACTGCAAAATGGTGCCGTTTGAGTGGCGGGACGGCCAGACTCAGTGTAAAGATGAACGATCGCATTACAGATTGGACAGTGGGGCATCTGATTTTATGTGGTTGAGTGGTTTAAGCTCATAAATGCAGGTTTATACACTCAAAAAATAAACTGTTCTTTAAGAGTTGTCAGGAATCATTTTTAACTGACTTTGCGCCCGTATCTTTCTTTCCGGCATCTTTTTTTTTCTCAGTCGGTTTATCGGCTGCGGCGGCTTTTTTATAGGACTCGCTGCGGTAATCCGTTTGATAAAAGCCAGAACCTTTGAACATGATCGCACCACCTGTTCCGATCAGTCGTCTCAGTTTTCGCTTTCTGCACTGAGGACATGTCCGCTTCACTGAATCGGTCATTGACTGAAAAAGCTCAAATGTATGGCCACACGCATCGCAGACATAGTCATAGGTTGGCATAGGTTTCTTCCTCGAAAAAGTTAGGTGCCGTCGTCTCTGCTGCACTACAACTACAACTGAATCAATTACCCGCCGCAACAATTACCTGCGCTGGCCGCACAACCCTGTCGTGCAGCACATACCCGCGGCTGGTAACACCAATTACAGTACCCGGCTCAGCACCATTGCCAGGCTGCTGAGAAATCGCCTCGTGGACTGCTGGGTCAAAAACTTCATTGTCTGTTTTAATGGCTTCGCATCCATGATTCTCAAGAAGCTTTTCAATTTGACTGCCTGTCATTCGGAAACCTTCACGCAAAGTTTCAACGTTCGTCGTGGATTCACTCGCTTCAATAGCTCTCTCGATGTTATCGAGTACCGGAAGTATGTCCCGTAGTAGTGCCATTTCTCCATAGCGTAGAGCGTCCTCTAGTTGTCTCTGACCCCTTTTCCTGACATTTTCAATCTCAGCTTGAGCTCTAAGTACACGTTCCTCTGCGTCTTGGAGCTGGGATGAAAGGTCATCATCGCAATGTTCTTCATTAGTGTGCTCGGTATCATTTATCGGCACATCATCAATGTTTTCGAGTTCGCGGTCGTCATGCATGAGTAAGTCCTCAACCCGTACTGTTATTAAAAACTGGCTTTCTTGCAAGCTTATGTGCTGTTTGCTGCTTCTTCATTATCCGAACTGGCTCCAGTGTGCTCAGGCGTGAAATACTCGGCCAGTCGGGCAAGAAAACTTGAACGTTTCGGGCTTACATCCGCCTGCTCTTCCTCCGCCAACTCACGAAGCAGTTCTTCGGCCCTCTTCGATAATTTTTTTGGTACCTCAACATGAATGTGTACATGGAGATCACCAACACCACGGCCGCGGACGTCCGGCATGCCAAGTCCGCGAATCCGAATGGTATCACCCGGTTGGGTTCCTTTTGGTATCTGAAGAGGCTTTGCACCATCGAGTGTTGGGGCATCAGCCGTAGTCCCAAGAGCACATTGACTAAATGTGAGGGGTATCTCACAGTGAAGTTCTTGCCCATGACGGGTTAGAAAAGGGTGCTCACTTATTTCAATTACACAGTAGCAGTCGCCTGGTGGCCCACCATTCACGCCCGGCTCACCTTCCCCAGCGAGACGCACTTGCACATCGTTATCAACGCCAGCTGGAATCGTAACCTTTCGTTCAACCGCCACCTCTGTTTGCCCGTTACCGGCACAGTCTCCACACTTGTCACGCACGATTCGCCCGACGCCTCGGCATGCCGGGCAGGTGGTCTGCAACCTAAAGATGCCAGAGCTTTGAAGAACTTGCCCTTGGCCACCACAGTAGTCACATGATTGTGGTGACGTGCCTGCTTTTGCTCCGCTGCCTCCGCATGTTGCACACTCCTCGTGTCGAGTGAATTGGATAGTTTTACTTTCACCGCGGGAAGCCTCAACTAAGGAAAGAGACACTTCGCAGAATACGTCTCGCCCTTTTTGTGCCCTCGAGCCTCGTCCACGGCCGCCAAACATTCCTCCACCACCGAAAAGATCACCAAAAGCTTCAAAGATATCCGAGATATCATTGAAGTCATGCTGCGCACCTCCTCCATTTTGAAGGCCCGCATGACCGTATCGGTCATAACGCCCCCTGAGTGACTCATCAGATAACACTTCGAAGGCGCGTGCCGCTTCCTTGAAATTGCTGGCTGCGGCTTCATCACCGGGATTTTTATCAGGGTGAAAGCGAATAGCCAGTTTTCTATAAGCTTCTGTTATTTGTCCAGAACTGGCCCGACGCTCAACGCCCAAGACTTCGTAAAAACACCTTTGATCTACCATCTGTTCATTCCTCCACGCACATAGTAGCGATGAACACGAATGTAGAGGTGAACACGACTTCGAGATTGCTTCGCGTTGTTTGCTGCCATGATTTCACGAATCCAGTGGCCGTTTGGACGTGATGAGTTCTTCAGCAACCCTAACGGACAGAGCCTTCGATTCGCTGTTTCTTTGTATCCTCTTTTTCAAGATTCGTGACGAGTGCTTCCGTTGTAAGCAACAGTCCCGAGATGCTTGCTGCATTCGTTAAGGCAACACGAACAACTTTAACTGGGTCAATAATGCCTGCCTTAACCATGTCAACATACTCGCCTTTATTTGCATCGTATCCTGTGTGAAGGTCTTTTTGTGAAACCTCATCAGCGACGACACCACCATCGATGCCAGCATTCTCTGCTATCTGACGCAGAGGAGCCTCAAGCGCGCCGAGTACGATATCAACACCAATCTTTTCATCACCTTTTGCTTGGGACCGTGCCTTTTCAACAGCTTCACGGCATCGAACAAGTGCCACGCCACCGCCAGGAACAATACCTTCTTCAACGGCAGCACGTGTAGCGTGAAGGGCATCTTCAACCCGAGCCTTTTTCTGTTTCATTTCTGCTTCAGTACCAGCACCTACAGATACAATTGCAACACCACCTGTAAGCTTGGCAAGTCTTTCTTGAAGCTTCTCACGGTCGTACTCGCTTTCAGTAGCCTCCAACTGGTTTCGTATTTGCTGAACGCGAGCCTGAACATCGGCAGGCTTTCCAGCCCCTTCGACAATTGTTGTTTCATCCTTGTCGATTGTGACGGTACGAGCTGTTCCGAGATGGGAAAGTTCAACATTTTCTAGCTTGATTCCCAGATCTTCACTGATCAGTGTTCCACCGGTTAGTGTTGCAATATCACCAAGCATTGCTTTCCTACGATCTCCGAATCCTGGAGCCTTGGCTGCTGAGATGTTTAAAACGCCACGTAGTTTGTTGACTACCAACGCCGTCAGCGCATCCCCATCAATATCTTCAGCGATAATCAGAAACGGTTTGCCGGATTGTGCAACTTTTTCAAGGAGTGGCACAAGTTCTCGAAGATTTGAAATCTTCTTCTCGTGAATAAGAATAAGAGCATCTTCAAACTCACAGATCATTTCAGCGGGTTTATTTATGAAATAAGGAGAGATATATCCTTTGTCAAACTGCATGCCATCAACAAAGCGGACAGCCGTTTCAGTTGTCTTTCCTTCTTCAACGGTGATGACGCCATCTTTCCCCACTTTTTGAAGTGCTTCAGCAAGTAGATCACCAATAAACGTGTCATTGTTGGCACTAATGGCACCCACCTGAGCAACCTCTTCTGGGCGACTTACCTGACGAGAAATTTCCATGAGATAATTCACAGCAGCTGTGACGCCCTTCTCAATTCCACGGCGTACTGCTGTAGGGTTACTACCGGCAACGATGTTGCGTATTCCCTCACGGAAAACGGATCGCGCTAAGACAGTCGCAGTTGTGGTGCCATCACCAGCCAGATCAGATGTCTTCGATGCTACCTCATTGACAAGTTTCGCACCCATGTTCTCAAAGGAGTCTTCAAGATCGACTTCTTTACTGACTGTGACTCCGTCTTTCGTGACCGTGGGGCCACCGAAACTTTTGTCAATTATCACATTGCGACCGGTTGGTCCCATGGTGACGGCGACAGCATCAGCGAGCTTTTCAACACCCTTTAGAAGTTTTCCACGGGCATAGTCTTCGAATAGCAGTTGCTTGGGCACGACTTGTCTCTCCTTCGATGGCCGACTTACCAAGTTGGCCGTTGTTGTAATTTTTTCCGAAACTCATTACAGCGTGACTTGTCATTGTCACACCAAAGAAAACAGGTAGCTGCACGAGACAGCCATGAACGGATGAATTAGTTCAGAACCTTTGCCAATATGTCACCTTCACGCAAAATCTTGACATCGTGGCCGTCCACCTCGATATCGTTCCCTGAGTATTTTCCGTAAATAACTTCATCACCAAGCGACACCAATAAACTGGCCCGCTGACCACTTTCAAGCAGGCGGCCTGGGCCGACGGCAACGACATGTCCTCGCTGTGGCTTTTCCTGAGCGGAATCCGGCAGCACAATCCCGCCGGCTGTTCGCTCTTCTGCTTCAACTGGCTCAACGACGATCCTGTCATCAAGCGGGTGAATTTTAAGTTTTTTAGCAGCCATTTTTCACTCCAGAGTTGTTGTTTTCGAAATTAAACGTTATTTGGTTCTCGCTTGGATGAAACCCAACAGATTTTTTCAATGTTCATATGGTAGTTACATCATGCCAGGCATGCCGCCCATACCACCCATGCCACCCATGCCACCCATGCCCGGCATGCCACCCATGCCTCCCATGCCTCCCATGCCGTGGTCATGCCCATGGCCTTCTGGTTCCGGTTCTTCCTCCGAGGGAATCTCAGTAATGAGGGATTCCGTTGTGAGTAGCAGTGCGGCAACACTGGCTGCGTTCTGTAAAGCAGTTCGAACGACCTTTGCAGGATCAATGACACCAGCGCTGACCAAATCACAGTAGTCACCTTTATCAGCGTCATATCCATCGTGCTTGCCCTTCAATTGACGAACCCGGTTGACAACAACCGATCCGTCAAGTCCAGCATTGTTTGCAATTGCCTCGAGAGGGTAATGGAGTGCATTTTTAACGATAGACGCACCATGCTTCTCATCACCTTTCAACTCGAGTTTTTCAATTGCTTTTTCTCCCCGCAGGAGGGCAACGCCACCGCCAGGGACAACTCCTTCTGCGAGCGCTGCCTGCGTAGCACTCTTTGCATCGTCAATGAGTGCTTTTCGTTCTTTCATCTCAGTTTCGGTGGCTGCTCCGACGTTAATCTCAGCAACTCCGCCAGCAATCTTAGCGAGGCGCTCTTGTAATTTCTCGCGATCGTACTCACTCGTTGTGGCTTCGATCTCTGCCCGAATCTGTGCAGCTCGGCCGTTGATAGCATCTTTCGTACCGCCGCCGCTGACGATTGTTGTGTTCTCTGCACCAACAATGACTTTTTTCGCTTTACCGAGGTCTGTTATTTGTACTGCGTCAAGAGCAATTCCAAGATCCTTGAAAATTGCCTCACCTCCCGTAAGGACTGCAATATCGCCCATCATCGCCTTTCGGCGATCACCATACCCTGGAGCCTTGACAGCAACAGTCTGTACGATGCCACGCAGTTTGTTTACTACGAGGGTAGCCAGAGCTTCTCCATCGACATCCTCGGCGATAATGACCAGCGGTTTGCCAGCCTTGCTGATGGCTTCCAGGAGAGGAACGAGGTTTTTCGCACTCGAAATTTTTTCCTCAAAGACCAAAATATAGGGATTTTCGAATTCACAGATTTGGGAGTCTGCATCAGTGACGAAATGTGGTGAGAGAAACCCGCGGTCAAACTGCATGCCTTCAACAACGTTGACAAATGTTTCAGCTTGCTTGCCTTCTTCAACGGTAATGACACCGTCTTTGCCTACTTTGAGAATGGCTTCAGCAAGAACATTTCCAATTGTCGGATCGTTATTTCCGGCAATTGTTGCTATTTGCATCAGTTCTTTTTTATTCTTTTCATTGATGGAAGAGGCCAGATTGAGAATCGATTTTGTGACAGCTTCGACTGCTTTATGAATGCCGCGTGCAAGTGCCATTGCATCAGCGCCAGCGGCGATCATTTTTAGGCCTTCCCGGAAAATTGCTTCAGAGAGAACGGTCGCCGTCGTGGTGCCGTCACCAGCTACATCGTTTGTCTTGCTTGCAGCCTCTTTTACGAGCTGAGCACCAAGATTTTCATATGAATCATCTAACTCGATATCTTCGGCAACAGTGACACCATCTTTTGTCACCTTTGGGGAACCCCACCCTTTATCAAGAACAGCGTTTCTACCCCGCGGTCCAAGCGTACTCTTCACGGCTCGCGCGAGCTTGGAAACACCAGCTAGTAGAGGCTTACGCGCCTCATCTTCGAACACCATTTGCTTTGCCACAAGAAGCTCCTTCAAAAGCGTACTCAACAGACCTCTCGGTCAGGTAGGGGGCTGATCTGGCAGCCACACCAATGATGTAGGGAAGAGGATGCAACCTTCGTGCCGGATTGGGGGAAGTCTGGAATTTTTTAAAAAAACACTGAATTTGTCGGACTTCCGGCAGTGACCAAACAGCGTCTGTCAAATAACCACGAATCAATAGGCGTGGGATGTGCCGTTTTGGCAGGTCCAACGCTCTGATCAAATAAGGCGGTATTTGATGACCATCTTTACTTAGGTGACCAGTCAATATCACCCTCGAGCCCGCGACAGAACGCGGCAAGCAGATCCGCTGTTTTATCCGCATCATCTAATGAGACGGTTTCTACGGCCGAATGCATATACCGATTGGGGACGCTAACAAGTCCAGTTGCCACACCATCACGCGTGACTTGGAGCGCATTAGCGTCAGTTGGAGTCGCCCGACCAAATGCAGATAGCTGGATAGGGATATTACCTTTTTCTCCAGCGTCGAGGAGTCTGTCAACAACTTGTGGGTGCATATTCGGTCCCCTGTAAACAACAGGTCCTTTGCCGAGCGAGACATCTCCCTCGGTTTTCTTGTCAATTGTTGGGCAGTCGGTTGCATGCGTGACATCAACGGCTATTGCGACATGGGGATCAACTCGGTGGCAACTGGTTTTCGCGCCGCGTAGACCTATTTCTTCCTGGACTGTTGATGCAACAGAAAGAGCGCAGGGGAGAGGCCCTGCTTTCACGGCCCTTCGAAACGCTTCGAGCACTACCCAAAGACCAATTTTGTCGTCCATGGCTACTGATGCAGCAAGGCCATTACGAAGTGGCTGATATTTAAGTGAAAAGGTGGCAGAGTCACCTATTTGCACAACCTGCTCAGCGTCTTCTTTTGAGTTTGCACCGATGTCAATCCAAAGATCCTTCATCTTCGGTACAGTCTTTCGTTCTTCCTCTGTTAAAAGGTGAATTGGTTTGCGGCTCATTACGCCGGGAATACCACCATTAGCTGTCCAAATGACCACGTGTGCCCCGATAAGTTGCATCGGGTCCCACCCACCAATTGGTTGCACCGAGATATAGCCATCGGCATCTATATGCTGAACAATCAAGCCAATCTGATCGCAGTGTCCAGCCAGAAACATTCGACAACTACCACCAGGGTTTGCAGTACCAATGACATTACCATGTGCATCTGTTTCAATGGTTTCCGCACATGATTTTAGATACTCGCGGACGTGCTTCTGAACAGGTTCCTCATAACCGGAGGCACTTGGTGTTTCGAGAATTTTGACCAGAAAATCATGAGCGACAGTGTCCACGGGTGTTATTCCTTAAGGAGTTTTTGGAGGAAGCCGACAAGGTTCAAGAATACCAAAGTTTTCAGGTCAGTGTGGTGATGTAGCATTGTCTACGTGCCAGACAGGTATCGCTTCCCGCAAGTCTCGTAGCGAAGTACGATTTTGGAATTCAAAGGGTATATGGAAACCAACGGAATTGAAAACATGAGTCAACCCGTACATATCGGTCTGGTAGGCATGGGAACTGTGGGCACTGGGGTCGTTCGCGTTCTTAAAGATTCCGCCCATCATATTGCGAAACAGGCGGGAAGGCCACTACTTGTTAAACATGTTGTTGTGAAGAATGTGAAAAAACCACGTAGTGTTGAGCTAACAGAAAAACAACTATCAAATGATTTAGCTAAAATTACGGAAGACCAAACAATCAGTGTTGTTGCCGTGCTACTTGGTGGCCTTGAACCTGCCCGGACGATATGCCTCGAATTATTGCGCAGTGGAAAAGATCTTGTCACAGCAAATAAGGCGCTACTTGCAGAGCATGGGCCAGAGCTGTTTCAGGCTGCTCGTGAAGCTGGACGGTCGATCGCGTTTGAAGCAGCAATTGGTGGGGGGATACCAATTGTTGCAGCAATATCAGAATGTCTCACAGGGAATCAAATATCTTCGATTCGTGGGATCTTGAATGGGACGAGTAATTTCATACTCACCAAAATGGAGCAAGAAGGCAGCAATTATCATGATGTTCTGGCACTTGCACAGTCTGAGGGTTATGCGGAAGCCGATCCGACCATGGATGTGGACGGTACCGACGCAACACAAAAGCTCGCACTTCTAGCTCATCTTGCGTTTGGGCGATGGGTACATTGGGCAACTATACCTCGATATGGGCTCGAAACCGTTGATCAAGAGCTTCTTCGGTTTGCAGATGAGTTGGGATACCGCATTCGTGTTGTGGCTGACGCAAATCATCGTGGAGACTTATTGTCGTTACGCGTGGGCCCTGCTCTTGTAAGGAAGGGAACGCCACTCGCCGAAACACAAGGCGCCTTCAATGCGGTGAGTGTTGTTGGCGATGCTGTTGGCCCACTTTTTTTCCATGGGCTTGGTGCCGGCCAAATGCCAACAGCATCGGCCGTGGTCGCGGATCTTATTGGAACAGTTGTTGGACGGTCGGCGATCACGTTTCAACAGGCAGGCACGGTTGGTGCTCCAGCAACTGAGTGTGCAGAAATTTCTGGTGGCGACAGCCCTATCTTCATGCGGTTGCATGTTGCGGATTCACCGGGTGTGCTTGCGGACCTGACGGGGATCCTCGGAGCAGAGGGCATCTCAATAGATTCCGTTATTCAACATCCTGCTGATAAGGGACAGGCAGGGGTGCCTTTGATTATTATGACACATTGTTGTCCTTCCACGGCGGTTGAGAGGGCAGTGCTCGCATTAAATAACAACTCGGCAGTACAGGGTACAGTATGTTGCCTACCTGTAATTAACGACTAATGGGATCGGACTGAAGGATCAGTTTTCACAAATGAAGTATTTTGTTTTGATACCAGACGGGGCAGCCGATGAACCACAGGAGTCACTCGGTGGCAAATCACCTCTGGAATATGCATCACTTCCCACGCTCGACAGACTGGCAGGACAGGGTAGGGTGGGCCTCACGAATCACGTACCGGAGTCGTGTGCTCCCGGGTCCGAGGTAGCCTGCATGAGTTTGATGGGTTATGACCCGCTGCAATATTTCACAGGAAGGGCCCCTCTGGAAGCAGCCGCTAAAGGCATTTCCCTCGGACCTGATGACTGGGCAGTGCGTTGTAATCTCGTGACTATTAAGGACAATGGAGATGGGCCAGTGATGGTTGATTTCACTGCGGACCACATCACGACATCAGAATCAACGGCGTTACTTAAGGCAGCACAGGAAGGTCTTCTCAGAGACTTCCCAGAACTGAACAGTTGGGAGTTTGTGCCGGGTGTAAGTTATCGAAACTTGTTCCTTTATCAGAGCAAATCTAATGTGGGCTGTGGCCTTGGGAAAGATCTTCGTACAACAGCACCACATGATCGCGTCAATCAATGTATTTCGGATGCTTTTCCAAGAGGTACCGGAAGCCGACTTCTCACAGAGATCATGGGACGCAGTGAAAGCTGGTTGAAGGATCATCCAGTAAATCAGCTTCGTAAGAAAAAAGGTCTGGGAACCGCAACACATGTATGGTTATGGGGGGCCGGCCAGCGCCCAGCCTTCGAATCGTTTAAATCTCTACATGGTGTACAGGGGACAATGATTACAGCTGTAGATCTTCTCCGTGGTCTAGCTAAGTTGGCTGGGTGGCGATGCCGCGAGGTAGAGGGAGCAACCGGCTATCTCGATACAGACTATGCTGCAAAAGGAGAGGCTGCGATCGAAGAGTTTTCGCATTGTGACCTGGTATGTGTTCATGTTGAAGCCCCGGATGAAGCAGGACATGAAGGTAATGCATTGGCCAAGGTGAAGGCTCTTGAAGAGATCGACAAAAAAGTCGTCGCACCGGTTATCGATCAATTAGAGCAAAAAGCACGCGAAGGAGAACCATACCGTGTCCTTGTGTGTCCAGATCATCCCACATTCTGTTCGACACGAATGCATTCGCGTGGTTACGTGCCGTATATCATTGCTGGTTCCGGAGTAAAAGGGACTCCGTCTTCATCGTATGACGAGAAAGCCGTTGCGGTTGGACAAACTGTTAATCAGGGTGCGACCCTGATTGGCACACTGTTTGAAAATGTCGATATATAAGCCGAGCCGAAGGCCGGGGTAAGAATTTATGGTTTGTTGAAAATAAAGGGAATGAACCTTTTATGGCACGAGTTGTTCAAAAATTTGGTGGTACAAGCGTAGCTGACCCAGAAAAAATTATGAGGGCCGCCAAAAAAGCAGCAGCTCAACACGCCGCTGGCGATGAAGTTGTGGTTGTTGTCAGCGCAATGGGAAAGCAGACAGACCTTCTGGTGAGACTTGCTGAGCAGATCACGGATAGTCCGACCGCACGTGAAATGGACATGCTACTTTCAACGGGTGAGCAGGTAAGTGTGTCACTTTTCGCGATGGCACTCCAAAGCATGGGGCACAAAGCGGTGAGTCTGACGGGTGGGCAGATTGGCATTCGTACTGATTCGAGTCACACGAAGGCGCGTATTCAGTCGATTTCAACAAACCATGTAAGCGGATTACTTGAAAAGAATGCAATCGTCATAGCAGCTGGTTTCCAAGGCTATGACCCAGATGGAAATATCACAACGCTTGGCCGAGGTGGGTCGGACACCACAGCAGTTGCATTAGCGGCTGTGCTTAACGCAGATCGTTGCGAGATTTATACCGATGTAGACGGGATCTACACGACTGATCCACGGGTTCATCGTGGTGCAGCCCGGCTTGCAACGGTAAGCCACGACGAGATGCTTGAACTTGCAAGTTTAGGCGCTGGCGTAATGCATTCGCGGTCTATTGAGTTTGCTAAAAAGTTTGGGGTGCCAATTGTCGTACGTTCAAGTTTCGAAGATGGCCCTGGAACTGAAATCTCGTCTGGTTCAACGAGTCGGCGGATCGTAAGTGGGGTCGCACTTGCAAAAAATGAAGCCAGGATCACTGTAGAAGATGTGCCCGATCAACCCGGTGCCAGCCATCAGCTATTTTCTGAATTGGCATTACGAGGTATCGCAGTAGATATGATTATTCAAAACGCTGGAACGAATGGAACAGCTGATATTTCATTTACTGTGACTGATCAAGACCTGCCCAGCGCATTAAAAACTACTGAATGTGTCGCGGAACGTATTCAGGCTGTGAGGGTGACAAACAATCCTGATGTAGCAAAGGTCTCCATTGTCGGGATGGGAATGACTGATGCTGAAGGTGTCGCAGCAAAGCTGTTTGATGCATTGTCAGTCGCAAAAATCAACGTGCACATGATTACTACGAGCGAAATTAAGGTTTCGGTTCTGGTTGATCGTCAGGATGCCCAGAAAAGCGTCGAGGCCGCGCATAAAGCGTTTGGACTCGACGGTCTGGTGGATGACAGTGTTCCGGCCGAATCCTTGTCAGTAAAAAAATCCGATCCCCTTGAAGTTGTCAGGCGGTTGGAGGGCATGGAAGATCTTGCGATAGAGGATTGCCAGCTCGACATGTCTCAAGCGCTTGTTACATTTCTGAACCTACCGGATACACCTGGGGTCGCAGCGGAAGTATTTGAAGAGGTTGGACGGGCCGGGCTCAACGTCGACATGATCGTACAGAGTTTTCCTCGCAACGGACGAGCCGAAATTTCCTTCACGGTTCCGGCTTCTGATCGCCAACGAGCACTCTCTGCTGTGAAACATATCGCACAGACCCGTGGTGGGGAGACAACAGGTGTCCCTGAGGTTGCAAAACTTTCGATTACCGGTGTTGGCATTCGAAGCCATGCT
>JALCBP010000172.1:0-3012 GCA_028066355.1 Pirellulales bacterium | reverse complement strand
CGGGTCATCCATCTGCCACCACCGATAACATGGAAAACAGCATTGACACCTTTCTCACTCAGCGTGCGAGCAAGGTCAGTCAGTAAAAAGGCATCGGACTTCTGATCAATGTCACCGGCCACGGCGATTGCGAGTCGGTCCTGTATTGTAGTTATCGATTGATTCTTCTCGTGGTGTAGATGCGGGACATGGTCAATGAAGTGGGGAGGACGAGGGTAATCCTGAAGGTAGGCACCAGTCGGAATTACTTTGATAGGTGGCGGCGAAATGGTCGCCTCAAGAACACCATCCTTGATGGTTTGTGATCCAGTGAGAATGGCATCCACTGACTGCAAGGCCTCTTTCTGTTTTCGAGCAATGATTGGAAATGTTATAGATGCCATCAGCTGAGCAAACCATTGTGGACCAGGGATCATTGGTCGTAATGGTTCGGGCCACCATTCGTCTACGTCAAGCAAAACTTCAGCATCTACTTTATTCGCTAGACGAACTGCCGCATCGGCGGTACTAGAGGGGGGAAGTGTCGCGATAAGAAGATCTGGCCGTGCCAGATCACCGCTGGCCAAACCTTCAATAGCTTGCCTCTCGAATCCGCGAGCAAATTTACGATGACTTGCAAAACGTCCGCGAGAAAAATAGGAACTGTAGCCGCGTGATGCAATGAGGCGGACACTGAATCCTTCCTCTTCAACGATTCTAAGCGGTGGTGTTCTGGCGATTCGGCGCGCGTGACTGAAGCTACTTGTCCACCAGATAACATCGTGCCCCGCGGCGACGTACGCTCTGGCTAACGCCCATGTACGGGATGGGAGAAGTCCTTCGCCTGGGATAGCTGAGATTGGATCAACAAGCCAGACAATTTTTCGATTTCGGAGCCGTTGTTCCGTTAGCCATGACTCAACTTCAACGGAATGGTCGATACGGCGGTAGTTGTTGCGTCTATAGTTGCCGCGTCGAGAGTTTCTCCCTCGATAATTGGTACGTCGATAGTTGCGTCGATGGTGGTTGCGATGAGGCATCGAGAAAATCGTAACAGACTCGTGGAAAAGTCGATGCCGTTGCCTAATTACCGGGTTTTGAGAGCATTTTCTAAAAAAAATCGGGAGGTGGGCCTCAATGCCGGGGGTTTGTCACCCCTGTTTGGTTTAAATTCGTGACTTTTTTGTGTCGATGAACCATAATACTCACAACACGAAGGCTCTCTGGGGCCAACGTGCCCATCGGGCCGCTGTCAGGGGCTGGCCCGATGTTTTCGAGGCGTCCCATGTTCATGCACTCATTCGTCGTGTCCGACCGGAACGGTCTGCTGCGCGGACGAAATTCTGAAGTTTTTTGGCTTTTATCTGGTGTGCAGATACCCATGATGCGGGATACACTCCCCTCTGGAAAAGCTGAATTTTTGTCAGGGTATGATTGTCAAGGGGGTTTGTCCCTCTGTTTGCAGTTCACGGAGGTGACGAGAAGAGTCTCGTTAGCTAGTCGTGAGTTGATCAACAATCAGTCTCCTCGGCTAAACCACCGGGAACGGATAACACTATGAGCAAGACGTCGTCTTCTGAAATTGCACAGATCGAAAAGTTGTTGAAGGTAGCCTTCGACAATCATGCCACAGAGTTGCGGTTATCTGGTGGTGTGCCTCCGATGCTACGCATTGGCGAGCAACTCAGACAACTCAAGATACAACCGGTCTCTGCCGAAGTTGTTGCTGGTCTTATTCGGGCCGTCATGCCAGATGGTGCCGACCCAAAAAGTTTTTCGTTCACCTGCTCTCATGGTCCTATTGATGCTTCTGTTGTTGAAGTGTCAGGAACTGAGGTGCTGGTTTTAAAGAAGGGTGCATCGTCTGCTGAACCAGACGACGATGGTGACGCACTCGAACTTGATCTACAAGACGACGGTGACGAATCTGAGGGAGGGGATGCAAAGCCTCGATCAGTTGATGATGAGTTTGCCATGCCTGAACAGGCAGGCGGCACAATCATGATCGACAAACTCCTAACGGCAGCCGTAAAGGGTGGAGTGAGTGATATTCACATAACGAAAGGGTTGCCTCCAGTCTTTCGTCAAGATGGTGGTATGAAGCCACAAAAAACCAAAGTGCTGACTGCCGATGATACGAATAGTTTGATGAAGTCGATTACCCCGGAACGCTGCCAGGCTGAGTTGGCAGAAATGGGTGGCACTGACTTCGGTTTCGCGTTTGGTGACATGGCCCGTTTTCGTGTGAGTGTATTTAAGCAGCGTGGCTCCATTGCCATGGTCTTGCGGCAGATTCCAAACCAGATGCTCACACCAGAGCAGTTAGGTGTGCCCGACGTCTGTCAGCGTTTAGTGACGCGTCCCCGTGGTCTATTCCTTGTGACTGGCCCTACTGGCTCTGGAAAGTCCACGACACTCGCCAGCTTAATCAACATGCTCAATGAAAATTTTGACCACCACATAATCACCATTGAGGACCCAATCGAGTTTTATCATTACTCAAAAAAGAGCACGGTGAACCAACGAGAGGTTGGCACAGATGTCACAAGTTTCGCAGAAGCGCTGAAGCGAGCCCTTCGTCAGGACCCAGATGTGATTCTGGTGGGTGAGCTTCGTGACCTTGAAACTATCGAAGCAGCGATTTCTGCAGCAGAAACAGGCCATGTCGTGTTTGGTACATTGCATACGTCCTCAGCACAGGGCACTGTTAATCGAATCATTGATGCATTTCCTACGAATCAGCAAGAACAGATTCGAACCCAACTATCCACGACTATTATTGGAGTTGTCTCGCAAGCACTCCTCAAAAAGATCGGCGGCGGTCGTGTTGCAGCGTATGAGATTCTTGTTGTAACGCCTGCTATTGGCAACCTAATTCGAGAGAATAAGACATTCCGGATTAATTCGGCGATTCAGACTGGTACCAAGCTGGGCATGCAGCTGCTTGATGACCATCTTTTTCGGCTCTGGAAGGATAAAAAGGTGGATGAGGAAGAGGTTTTGTATAAGGCCCAGCAGCCAGACGATCTCATT
>JALCBP010000049.1:0-19173 GCA_028066355.1 Pirellulales bacterium | reverse complement strand
GGGAAAAACTGTGCAATAAAGTCAAAGCAGAACTCACTGCCTGTGTGTGAAATTGATGCCATGTTGGCGTAGACTCCACCAAGCAAGTCATCTGGAAGTTTCAGGTTGTCGTAGATGTCTGCAATTGGAGCCTGTTGGGTTGCACTCATTTTGCCCGGAGGCGGTGCAGGACTTTGCGGGGCACCGGCAGTTTTGGGGTTCTCTGTTTCGGTAGCATCCTGAGCTTTTTGGTCATCACGAGCGTCGTTGCTGTTCGCACATGGTTTTTGATCTGATTGTGATGGCTGTGGTTCGTGGGGAAGATGTCCAAACGCGTTACGGTACTTTTCGAGTGCCTGTTCTAAGGCAAGTACAAACTGGTTTGCCACAACAGGCGGCAGGATGATTCTCGCTGCAACACGATTTGGGCGCGCGAGCGACTGAATGAAATCAATGGTGTATTCGTTTGGGCCATGGAGAACAATCACTGCCGTAGCAAAGACGCCGCGTCCAATCTCATCAGGTATTCTTGCTGTTGCGGATGAATGTTGAATCTGTTGGACAGGTTGTTCATCTGGATTCTTTTCATCACTCATGTAGCAATCCTTATTAAAAGCGGATGTTCATGACCAACCCACTGATGAACGACTCATGGGTGTGGTTGTGTTTGCGTTCTTGATTCAAGCCACATTGCCGAGTGCCGTGATTCATGTGTCCTCTGTCGCGAGACTTTATGCGTCTGCAGGGAGGCGGCCTGTTTCAACAACAGGGGTTGAACTTGTGCAGGCCTTCATGAATTCAACGAGATCAGCTTCTTCAGTATCGTTTAAATTCAGGGGGCGTATTTTTGTGCTGAGGTGCTTGTGTGGATGACCGCCCTTGTCATACCATTCAACGACTTCTTCAAGTGTTGCTACCGATCCATCGTGCATATATGGCGATGTGAGTGCCACGTTGCGGATCGTAGGTGTTTTGAATGCGCCCATGTCGACATCATCGTTCGAGACTGCATGTCGTCCAATGTCAGGGTCTTTTTTATCCATGCCGACACCGATGTTGTGATATTTTTCATCAGCGAGATTTGCACCAACATGGCAGGCACTACAGTTTCCTTTTTCGGTGAAAAAAATTTCTCGACCGCGTTTTGCAGATTCACTCATAGGGTGTGCTTTGACTCCGGCAGCAGCCTCAGCGTAGAGTTTGGCAAGATCGTCGTCGTCCTCAAGATCCTCCGGCTCAAGGTTCTTAAACGTTCTCCACTGCTCATTGTAGTCGTAAGGCGATGGCGCTGTGACGATGACGCGTTCGAATGCAGCAATTGCTTTCCCAACAGCATCAATTGTGACAGAGCCAAAAATTTTCTCGAACTGCTTAGCATAAACCGGAATGCTCGACAGGCGTTTTACCACCCCTTCGTGTGTGAATCCCATTTCAATTGGGTTTTCGATTGGACCAATTGCCTGTGCCTCGAGTGAGTCTGCTCTGCCATCCCAGAATTGTTTGTCAGAAAGAATGCGATTAAATGAAACCGGTGAGTTTCGGCCACCCGCCTGCCCTTTGATTCCAATACCTGTTTTTGTCTGGGCTGTGTAACCCATTGATGGATCATGGCAGCTAGCACAACTAACAGTTGAATCAACTGACAGTCGAGTATCGAAATAAAGTTGCCGGCCGAGCTCAATTTTTGCACGAGTCAGCGGGTTTTCATCGAGGCCGGTAATTTGGCTTGAACCTTGTGAAAGACCGAGTGGCAGTCGTGGGTTTAGTTCGATGAAATTACGTTCATCGTCCAACCATGTTTCGATTTCACTCATTGTGATTGGTCCTTTACCGGGAACTCCAGCAGTAAGGGACGGGTCTCCAAGCAGGACCTCTTCGGCATGGACTGCACTCGGAAAAAATCCAAGCAAACTGACGAGAATGCCAGCATATGCGGCGGGCACAATCCATAAACGAAGATTTGATTGCATAATACGCTCCGAGTGATTCGAGATGGGGTTAGTGAGTAGTTTCTTATAAAACCTCTCACGACAGGTCGTCTGATTATAGCCAATGCATGCTTCGGAAGCACGGCTGTCTGGGTAAAACTGGTTGGCTGCGGCAGGTTTTTTGCCGTTCTCCGGTGTAAATAACTCCCGCCAATTAGCTTATGCCTTGGTTCTCACAGAGTCGACTCTGGTTGACGCCCCCCGCTTTCCGATAGTCTGTACAGGCGCCAAAGATGGCTTCAAAACAGGTAATAGGCTTTAGATATTCAAAGGATCGGCGGTAGTCTGCCGCCTGGAGTTGTTGATGACACAAACACCAAATAATAACCAACGCGATGATGAGACAGAAAAGCAGGACGCATTAAATGCAGTAGATCGTTCACAGCCAGAGCAAGATGTAAGTGAACCGGAAGAAAAATTAATTCTTCCTGCAAATGACCTTTCTCATCAAGAAGCTGCTTCAATGATTCGGGATGCAGCTGGTCAGCTGAATGATTTTCTGGCTGATCGCCGCCGAGAGTCGGAAGAATTTGCACGACGGATGACGAGGCTTGAAGAAGAGGTTCAAAACAATGGTAACTCCAATAGGCATGTCATGACCCTGAGTGTTGTTGTGGCTCTTATTGCATTTGCTGCTACAACGGGCTTATGGCGACTTGCCCGAAACCAGTCAGAAGTGGAGTCGGCACTGCAGCAGACGATGACTCAGGTAAAAGCATCGAGTGAAGCAAATCTGAAGCGAATTAGTGAGGTTCAGGGTGCAGTTGCTGCTGGAGTTGAAGTCCAGGCGGCAACTGCACTACGTCTTGAAAAACAACTTTCTGGTCAGCTTGATGATCAAAGAGAATCAGCAACCAGGCTTGAAAAGAGGTTAGGTGAAGCAACGCGTAGTGTTGCAGAGGTGCGAGAAGATGTTGCTGAGAAGTTAGCAGTCCAGTCTGAGATAACAAAAGTCGAGCGAGCACGACTGATAAAGGAAATCAAAACAGTCATTGGCGTGTTGGAGGCGTCTCTCGAAGAACGATCGAAAGATCTTGCGGCACAGTCTCAGGCGCTGAAGTCACAGCAGAAAGAACTTAGTCAGGCGACTGCTCGGGCACAGGCAGATCGGCAGGCTATGGTACGAGCAGCAACTGAGACAGTTAATGCTCAGTTACTCGGCTTGCAGGAAATGCTTGATTCGCTTGAAGAAGTTCAGCCGACAGATCCACAAGCAGTTTCGAAAGTGAATAAAGATGCTGAGGACCGAGGAACGGCAAAAACAAATGTTGGGAAAACAGAGATTGCCTCAGCTCCTTCGGTGAAGAAAATCGATGGCAAGGCTGGTTCGAAATCCTCCACTACGAAATCCACACGAGCGAAGGCTACGGGGGATGATGTGGACAAGAAGGGCAGCGAAGGTGTGGACCAGAGCGATGAGGTGCCAGTAGAAAAGATTAAAGCAAATAAGAAGAATTCTACTGATTCCGTCGTGAAAAATGAGTCAGAGAAATCAGCTGGAACCCAAGAGAAAAAAGAGACTGAGAAAAAATAAACCCACTGTTTTGTGAATTAAAAGTGAAAGGCTGGAACCACAATGATGTGTTCCAGCCTTTCTGTTTTCTGGCTACAGTGCATTCAGGGAGACAAATTAAGTACTTCCTTGCTTTGTGCTCTTGGTACGGGATGGTCGCATCGCTTCCCGAGCTGCAGTTCGTTCATCATCACTTAATTCACCATTTCCGTCTTTATCAAACTTTTTAAGCATCTCGTTACGTTGCTCAGGAGTCCATTGCTTTCGGTCACGACCTCCACGTCGACTTTGCATTTCGGATCGTAGCGATGCCTTTTCTGTGTCACTTAATTTACCATCGCCGTCCTTATCAAACTTCTTAAGCATTTCGTTGCGTTGCTCAGGAGTCCATTGTTTTCGGTCATGGCCACCCTGTCGATTCTGCATTTCTGCTCGTAGCGTCTTCTTTTCTGTATCGCTTAGTTTTCCATCGCCATCTGTATCGAACTTTTTAAGGATTTCAGCTTTGCGTGCTGCTGGATCCCTGTTTTCTGATGGTGCTGCAAACAACGTTGCAGTCAAAAACATAGTGGTTGTGTATGCAACTATAAAGTGTAGGTGAGTGTATTTCATGGTTTCAGTTCCTTGGTATTATCCTGTTGCTATTATTCTTGGGTCAGAGCATGCTCAACTCGTTCTATGCTTTTAACGAGTTGCAAACACAGAAGTTTCTTGCAATGCACTGAAAAAAGATGTGGCATGCTTGCTGGAAGGCCAGGCTTTGGTTGGACTTCTGACTAAGCGACCTTTTTGAGCTCTGTCTCGACGTGATTTGGTGGTGAAATATTTTGCCGAGAGATAGGTTTTTGAAGTGTTGCTTTTTCAGGTTCGGCTTCTTCCTCGTCGTCCGAAAGAAATGTTCCGGTGAGTCCATCAAGCATATCTGGGAGTGATGAGAGCACATTTACAAACCCGAGTACCATCACGCCATGATGGGCACCGAGTTCCAACGCAGAAATATCAGCAAATAGAGTCTCTATGGCTTCGTCCAGGCCACTCGTTAAAAGGACAATTCCTGTTGTGAATTTCATCCACGAGCTTTCTGCAAGAGACTTAATTCCATTGATGAGTGAACGCTTGCCCCGAACCAAAAATGGAGCGGGGCGTTTCGTTCTTTGGCTTGTCTTTTTTGAAGAAGCCATGCTTAGATCCTTTAATCAATCGTCTACAGATTTTGGCCAGATTTGCCTAAGAATTACTTTTTTCCGATACGTGAGGTCAATGGCAAATCGGCATTGAGTGTTGCATCTTTTCCTGCTCCAGTTGACCTTGCGGGTAAAGAAAGCGACAAAGGGTCAAAACGACGCCCGAGGCAAAGATGAGAGGGACACAATAGTATGGCCGAACAAAATCAAGGCGAATTTGATTTCCTAAAAGGTTCACCGGCCTTTGACGGTCTCGGCGATGAAGACATAAGAAGTATCCTCGCAAAAGCCAAGCCAATTGAGGTTCGTGGCGGAGAGATACTCTTTCGCCAAGGTGACCCTGGTAAAACGATGTACGTTATTACAAGCGGTCGTGTTCGAGTGCTTCTTGAAGACGATACTGGTGAGCAGTCATTGCTTAATGTGCTTGACCGGGGGGCTCACTTCGGTGAACTGTCAATGCTGATTGGATCACCGAGGAACGCAACGATTAAAGCGGTCGTTGATACCGATTTGCTGGTGTTGGATCATGATCATTTCGCTGAAGCAGTTGAGCAGGTTCCGCAGTTCGCAGTGAATTTAAGTAAGACTCTGGGTCGGTGGCTACGAGGTGAGTTGCTCGGTACGAGACGTCAGGTCATTCGTGCAGTCTTTGCAGTAATAAGAACACGTAGAGAGCATTCTGCACTTGCTCCACAAATGGTCAACGCTTTCAAGCGCCGGGGCGCTATAGTTAAGGTGGTGACAGACAGGCCAGAAGAATGGCCGCCGCACGATGTACTTGCCGAACTTGTCCACGGCAATGATCTTGAACCACTTCGTGATCGTGTTGCAGATGCCGTAACACAGGGCGTTCGAGTGCTCGTTGATTGTGATATGTCAACGGCGGAGCCGTCATTGCTTGGCCAATGCGAACATCTGCTGTGGCTCTTTGATAATCATGACCAAGGGCTTGTTGATAGTAGGCTCGGCACGTTTGTTCGTGATAGAGATCGCCTGGCAGGTCATTCTCAGGTCGTCTGGACACATCAGCGGTCCTTGCGGCTACCCAGACACGCATCGCATGATTTGCCGCTTTCCGGAAACGATATGCGCGTACAGTGGGACGAGGATTCGGGCGAGCTAGCCTTTCGTCAGCATGATGTTTCTCGTTGCATGCATTGTGTTGATGACCTCCAGTTTGGTCTTGCGCTCGGTGGTGGTGGTGCTAAGGGGGTTGCGCATCTCGGTGTTATTGAAGTGTTGAATCGTGAAGGGATCTATTTCGATTCTGTTGCGGGTACAAGTGCTGGTGCCATCATGTCCGCTGGGTATGCAATGGGGAAGTCACCCGACGTGCTGCTGCAGCTCATGCTTAAGGAAATGACGCCACCTGGTTGGTTAAGGAAATTGCCTAAAAGCAGGGAGATGTTTTTGCTGTCACAGTTTCGTATGGGGTGGATTGAGCCAAAATTCCGTGAGCACTTACAAAACGTACAGTTCGACGAATTGCTGCTTCCAACATCGCTTGTTACCGTAGATTTAGTAACTGGGCAGGAGAGAATTCGGCGTTCAGGAGATGTTGTTTCCAGTGTCATGGAGAGTATCAATCATCCGATTTTTGGTAAACCAATACTTCGTGGGGATGAAGCGCTGGTAGATGGTGGTGTTCTGGCAAATGTGCCCTCGCACTGTTTGCGTCGCCAGGGTGCGAACTTTGTTCTTGCTGTCGATGTAACAACAAAGCTGTCCGCAGACTTTTGTCGTGATCCACGCCGGCCAGAGAAGTTGACGTCGCCGGGTTACCTGCGGACATTGCTCCGAGTAAATGACGTCTCGCTCCGAAGCCTTTCCGGTATTCATCGATCTGGTAGTGATTACGTGATTACGCCAGATACATCGGCCCACACGTTTGATGACTTTGCTGCAGGAGAAGAACTTATGGATCTTGGTCGTGCGGCGGCAGAAGCAGCTCTTCCAGAGATTAAAGAAAGAGTGGCCAAGGTGTACTGTTCCATCGATGAGAGTGCTTCTCGGTAGGATTTCAGTGGCGTGTATAAGAGTAGAGGAAGACACGACATAAATTGGTAATTATGAAAGATGCGTGTGTTTAATTCGCATGCATGGTAAAAAGGTGTGCGAGGATATTTAGGGGCGTAACGTCTTTCAACCTGTTCTGGATTGATGTTAAACCAAGACGGTATTTCTTTATCATTTCTTTAGAAGGACTTCTCATGTCAACGACTCGACGGCAATTTCTTGCAACTACAGCTTCAGTAACGACTGCTGCGACGGTCCCATATTTCGGCTGGCAGAAAAAAACGCTCGCAGATGAGAGTCAATCAAAAAATGATCGTGTTTCTATCGGGCTCATTGGTGCAGGGGGCATGGGGCTTGGGAATCTTCGTACTGCAGCTCAATGGATTGATGTTGTAGCAATTGCAGACCCAGATGCTAAGCGTTTGTCAGCGGCAAATAGTTCACTGAGTGGAGGAAAAGCCAGTGAACATGCTGACTACAGAGCTATTCTTGATCGTAAGGATATCGACGTCCTGCATATTGCAACGCCAGATCATTGGCACACGAAACCATTAGTTGAAGCAATGCTTGCAGGGAAAGATGTCTATTGCGAGAAGCCTCTGACTCTCACTATTGACGAAGGTGAGCTCATCAGGAAAGTCCAGAAAGAAACGGGTCGTGTTGTTCAGGTCGGAACGCAACAGAGAAGTCAATTCAATTTATTTGTCAAAGCAATTGCGATGGTTGCCGATGGCCGAGTAGGAAAAATTAAAAAGGTGACAGCTGCGATTGGGGCTGGGCCTACATGTGATCCGTTGCCTGTGGTAGAGCCACCGACAGAACTCGACTGGGACCGCTGGCTGGGTCCCGCGCCCGCGGTTGACTACCGCTATCTCCAGAAAATCTCAGGTGGAAAAAAGGGTCGTCCAAACACGAACTGCCACTATGAATTCCGGTGGTGGTATGAGTTTTCAGGTGGCAAATTGACTGATTGGGGTGCACATCATGTTGATATTGCAGTGTGGGCGCTCGAGCAGGCGGGGCAGGTCGGCCAGCTTGGTGGTCCTCTGAAAATCGGAGGTGAAGCCACACATCCAGTGCCGTTCAAGAATGGCATGCCGGTTGAGCGAGATCGCTACAACACGGCAACCGCGTTCCTTCTCACGGCAACATATCCTGGGGATGTCGAACTCGTTATTCGGCATGATACAGATAACGGTGTTCTTATCGAAGGAGATAAAGGACGTATTTTTGTCAATCGTCGGAAACTCGTCGGTGCCCCTGTCGAGGCCCTTGCTAATGATCCACTCCCAGAAGATGCCATTGCAAATGTATATAAAAATTTGCCAATGGAAGCCGATGGCCGAAAGGCACACTGGGCCACCTTTCTCAATTGTGTAAAAACGAGAAAAGAGCCGATCTCTGACGTGCACTCGCATATGCGGGCACTCAATGTCTGCCATCTTGCTGGGATAAGTGCTCGACTCGGTCGCAGTCTCGAATTTGATGCCCAGGCTAGGCAGATTAAAGGTGACGACGAGGCCAATGCAATGCTTTCTCGGCCGTATCGTAAGGGCTATGAGATCAACATGGGATAAACATGGGCATCTCGGCTGAAGCAGTCTAGGTAATTACCGTTTAGGCAATCAGCGGCATGGGGCAGTCAAGCGTTGTTGCGATGGCTCGGAGAAGATTGATTTCTCGCGGAGTGATTATGCCATCAGCAGAAGCCGTTTCAGCCAGCCCGCGGATGAGTTTGGCTTTCGACTTGCCGGGTAGCCGTCCGAGAGCATCGAGTGAGTGATTAAGTCTGTTGAAAATCGTTCGATCCCACGGTTGGAGTTCAAGCGGTGGTAAGCCAGTCGCCTCCACACCGCGTTCAAATGCACTTTGGATGAGGTCTTCCTCACGGCTACCGGCATGAGCCAGTGCTGATAATACGGTCGAAACATCCTCGGGTGCCGGACGTCCACTGCTTCTACGTTTGCGTTGCCGTCCAAAATGTGGGTCGAGGACATGCGAAACAACTTTTTGCAGGGTCCACTCAAAGAGGCTCAGGCGGTTGTCTGCAGCAGCAAGGGCGTGCATGTTCTCACGAAATCTCTCGTATTGCTCTGGTGACAATTCTTTTAGAGGACCAAGGCAGATGTCAACCAGTGGCAGTCGAGATTCTCTTGGGAGTGCGACAATTAATTTGTGGAGTTCAATTGTGGAGCGATAGACAGCGGGATCTGCTTCAGCAGCCAGACGCTCGAACTGTCGCTGGCAACTGGTGAAGTCGGCATCAAGCAACAAAGCATAAATAACACCGCGGGCACCATAGGGTTCGTGGGCTGCTTTTTTCAATGTCTCAGGTAGTGATTCAAGGATTTGATGGGAGCGAGCAATTTGCTGTGGTGTTGGTTTGCCAATTGCATCGACGGCCTGCTCTGGCGATGGTGCAGATTGTGGTTCGGGCAGAGGTGGTGGGCTGCCGGGTAGAGGAGGCGACGCAGGTGCTGCTCCTGCAAACCCGACAGCACCTGCAGGAGCAAAAGCTGCCGCGCGGGTCTCTGGTACACGTCCCTCTGGTCTTTCAGCAGCCATTTCTGCTTGCCAGAACACGTCAATTCGGGCTATCCGTTTGGCGAGTGGCGGATGTGTTGCGAAGAGTTCAGCAACGCCTGTCGCAAAAAACATATGAGACGCTTCAGTTGCTTTGGCGACAGTCACTTTTGATCCGGCGTTCAATCCCCCAATTTTTTTGAGCGCCCCAGCGATACCATTCGGGTCACGCGTGAATTGTACGGCTGATGCGTCAGCAAGAAATTCCCGTTGTCTGCTTACAGCGGCCTTAATCAGATTGCCAATGAGTGTTCCAATAAAGCCAATTGCCATGAGCCCGAGTCCAAGACCGAGGATTGGCAGACCGCCACCACCTTTGTCATTACTGCTTCTTCTGCTACCCGATGCGGCAGCGATGCGAAGAGTGTAGTAGCCAATAAGGCCAACAAGCAGGATACCGTGGACGATTCCGATCAGCCGGATGTTTAATCGCATGTCACCGTTGAGAATATGGCTGAATTCATGAGCAATCACGCCCTGCAGTTCATCTCGACTGAGGTTTTCGACGCATCCACGGGTCACCCCGATAACAGCATCTTCTGGCTGGTAGCCAGCAGCAAATGCATTGATGCCCTGTTCACGATCCATCATGAATACCGGTGGCACAGGCAGGCCAGAAGCAAGTGCCATTTCTTCGACGACATTGAGTACTTTGCGTTCAACCGGATCACTTGAATCACTCAAGAGGCGGCGGCCGCCGAGAGAAAGGGCCAGGGGTTCGCCTCCTCCAGAAAGCTGTGCGGTTTTGTAAAGGCTTCCTCCGCCAACAACCAGAAAAACTGCCAGTGCAACCCCAACAAAAATATCTGGTCTCCAGAATGTATCTGGTCCAAATTGGTTTATAAGCATTTCTCGCTGCTGCGAGGCCTGTTCAAGACCGCCAAGGTAGAGCGACATGATGAGAACGTAGGTGCCGACGATCAGGCCTGCTACCGCAACGACAAATAGCCCGACCAGCATGCCTGTTTTGCGTCGAGCCTGATCCTGGTGCTCAAAGAAATTCATGGCAAACTCCGTTCAATGAGGTCAGCGATGGTATTCCCTCTCATGTGAGCAGGGAACTTTGTAGGAATTTCGACAACACGATTTATTGCTGCCAATTCACTAAAACGACACTGAAGGCGCTGCCTGAATTGCTTGTTTGTCATCAAACTCGAGAAGCGATGCATGTTGGAAGCCAAACGTGCCAGCAAAAAGTACCGGTGGAAATGATTCCCGGTACATGTTGTAGGCGGTCACGGCATCATTAAATGCCTGTCGTGAGAACGCTACTTTATTCTCAGTGCTGGTCAGTTCTTCCTGAATCGCCATCATGTTCTGGTTCGCCTTCAGGTCTGGGTAGGCTTCAGCCAGTGCAAAAAGCCGACCGAGTGACTGAGTAAGCATGGTTTCTGCACCACCGAGTGCACCCATTGCAGCAGGATCGCCAGGATTTGCGGCTGCCTTGCCGGCTGCTGACGCAGCTTGATTTCGAGCATTGATAACAGCTTCAAGAGTCTCACGTTCATGAGACATATAGCCTTTCGCAGTTTCTACCAAGTTTGGAATCAAGTCATATCGACGTTTGAGTTGAACATCAATTTGCGCGAACGCATTTTTATTACGCGCCCGTAAAGAGACCAGCCGGTTGTAGATTCCGGCAATCCAGAATCCAAGGAGAACGAGTACGCCGAGTATGACAAGTAAAGGAATAAGCATCGGAAACCTCCAAGTGCAAAAAATGCGTGGCGAAGCTGCACAAGCCCCATTGATTCATAAGATTACCAAACGAGTGACAATCTGACATACTAGAACACAAGAAAGTCCAAATCTGCCGTGAGGAAAAGAAATGCTTCGTTTTGTATGTCTGCTTCCCTGTTTTTTTGTAATTTCAGCAGACGCTGCTGAGTGGCCGCAGTGGCGTGGTCCTGAGGGACAGGGCCATGCACCTACAGCCAAGGATCTGCCAAACCAATGGAAAATTGGTCCAGCAGGCAAAGAGGTATCGGGCGGTGCGAATATCCAATGGCGAACAGAGATACCGGGCCGGGCATGGTCGTCTGCAATGATAGATGGCGAAACGCTTTGGCTTACAACAGCTATTGAGTATGGAAGTGGGCAAGAAGGCCCACCGCCACCAGGTGGCAAAAAACCTCAGCCTCGGAGTGTTGCCAAGTCCGTGACGTTTCGAGCACTGGCATTAGATGCCCGCGATGGCCAGATCCTTGAGGATATAGAACTTTTTTCAGTAGATAATCCTCAGCCAACACATGTGCTCAACAGTTTCGCATCACCATCTCCAGTGCTCGGCTCAGATCGTTTGTATTGTCAGTTTGGCGACTATGGAACTGCCTGTGTCGATACAAAGAAGGCATCCGTGATTTGGCATAACCGCAGCCAACGTTTGAATCATGAAAATGGCCCAGGCAGCACGCCTGTCCTGTGGGAGGACCTTCTCATTTTCCACTGTGATGGAAGTGATGTGCAATATATTGTTGCACTTGATGCCAACACGGGAGAGCAAGTGTGGAGGACTGATCGCAGTGGTGAGATGAGTGAAAATCCAGAGATGAAAAAGTCTTATGGAACACCACTTATCACATCAATTGGCGGGCGTAATGTGTTGCTTTCTCCTGCGTCAGACTGGCTATATGGGTATGACCCGAATACAGGTGAAGAACTCTGGAAAGTCGCTTATGGAATCCTTGGCTTTTCAGTCGTAGCAAGGCCCGTTGTTGCAGATGATGTTGTGTATTTCAGCACGAGTTTTATGAAGACAGAGTTTTTGGCTATGCAGTTAGGTCCGGCAGCACATACAACTCCAGAAATACTATGGCGTTATAAACGGAGCGTACCGCGAATGCCATCGCCGGTCCTCATCGATGATTCAGTTTATCTTTTCGGTGATAAGGGAATCGCTACCTGCTTGGACAGGCATACTGGCGAAGCACGGTGGACTGGTCGTCTTGGTGGAAGTTACTCCTCCTCACCACTTTTCGCCGACGGGAAAATTTATGTCGGTAATCATGAAGGTGAGATGTTTGTTATTGAGCCCGGAGACACCCTTTCTATCCTGGCAACGAATGAATTCAATGAGGCAATCATGGCAAGCCCAGCAGCCATTGGAGATTCGCTCTTCGTGCGAACGGACAAAGCGATGTACCGCATCAAAAAAACTGACTTCTAGCGTTGAAGTCACCATTTTTGTATGTCACGACAAATTCCCTGTATCCGATGCATGTATCGCGTAACTACGCTGTCTTTTCTGGCCACGCTTCAGCAAAGAGAAAGTAAACTGCCGCCATGGCTGTACTTACCCTTGATGATCTTTCTCTTGCCTTCCGCGGAGTTCATGTTCTTGACAACGTTTCACGAACTATTGAGCCCGGTGAAAAAATCGGCTTGCTAGGTCGTAACGGAACTGGCAAGACCACACTCCTCCGTCTGATCGCAGGGAGCCAGGAACCGGATGCTGGTGCCTGCGTTTTAGCAAGTGGAAAGACAGTCTCATTCCTGCCCCAGGAAGTGCCAGTCGATATGGTTGGTCGAGTCCTCGAAGTCGTTCAAGAGGCTTTGGGTTCGCAGGTTACAGGCGGTCAAATTGAGGAGTGGGAGGCTGAGGCAAAAAGTCGAAAGATTATAGATCTGATGGGGCTTGACTCTGATGGAGACATACAAACGTTGTCTGCGGGTCGAAAGCGGCGGGTGCTAATGGCGAGAGCACTTGTGACAGAACCTGACTTACTGATGCTCGACGAGCCCACAAATCATCTTGATCTTGAGGCTATTGAATGGTTGGAAAAATTTCTTTCAAGCTGGCGAGGTGCTTTACTTTTTGTGACGCACGATCGTGGTTTCCTTCGGCGAGTAGCCAACAGCATCTGGGAACTTGATCGTGGCCATCTATTTGCGTGGGAGTGTGAATACGATGTATTTCTTAAGAGAAAAGCAGCAGCCATTGAAGTCGAAGAAAAGCAGAATGCTTTATTTGATAAGCGTTTGGCAGAAGAAGAGGCATGGATTCGGCAGGGTATCAAGGCGCGGCGAACACGAAACGAAGGTCGTGTTCGAGCCCTGAAGCAAATGCGTGAAGAGCGTCGGCAGCGGAGAGAGCAGCCTGGCAAAGCGAATATTGCTATTCAAGAATCTGGGAGAAGTGGAACGCTTGTCTGCAAGGCTACCGGCGTTTGCTTTAGCTATACAGATAACCCCATCATAAATAGATTTTCGACAACCATTCTTCGTGGGGATAAGGTTGGTTTTATTGGTCCTAATGGGTGTGGCAAGACAACGCTTCTTCGTCTCTTGCTTCAGGATCTCGAGCCACAAAAAGGCTCTGTGCGTCTGGGAACACAACTTGAAGTGCGATATTTTGACCAGCTACGTGGTCAACTTGACTTTGAGCAAACGGTGGTTGAACAAATCAATGGAGGTAATGACTTTGTGACCATTGACGGAAATCGTCGGCACGTGATCAGTTATCTCCAGGATTTTTTGTTTACCGCTGATCGTGCACGATTGCCAGTTAAGTTTCTCTCAGGCGGTGAACGAAATCGACTGCTTTTGGCAAAACTTTTTGCACGGCCGGCCAATGTACTTGTGCTTGATGAACCAACGAATGATTTAGATCTCGAGACACTTGAACTTCTTGAACAGCGATTAGTCGATTTTCAAGGCACAGTTTTGACTGTCAGTCATGATCGAGAGTTTCTTGATCATGTGGTGACAAGTGTGATTGCTTTTGATCAAGGGACTGTGCAGGAATATGTTGGGGGTTACACAGATTGGATTCGGCAGCGTGGAGCTGTAGAGCCTGCAAAAGAATCTCTGAATTCTCCGGAGAAGAAAACAGCAACGCATCCGGCTCCCGAACAACAAAAGCCAAAGAAGCTTTCTTACAAAGAGAAACGGGAGTTGGAGCACCTGCCGGCACAGATTGAACAGATGGAAGCTGATATTGCCGAGCTGCATGAAACGATGCTTGATGCATCTTTCTATCGGCGTCCCGCAGAAGAGATTGCCTCGACACAAAAAAGTTTGCACGAACTCGAAAGCCGTGTGGCGGCTGCTTACGCCCGCTGGCAGCAACTTGAGCAAATCACACAGTGATTTTGCTGATGCTGACCTTATGTGTTTATAACGCTGTTGGGACGCTGGTTGTAATGAGCTGTACTGAGGTGATCGTTGTTCCCGGTTGGGCTGTTACCGTAATCGTATTGGTCGCTTGAAGGGCAGAAACTGGCACCTGTGCTGTGAGTGGAGCGAAAAAATCAGTGAATTCTTCAGCGTCACCCGCGTCCATTGTCACTGTTGACTGGTTTATTGTTGCTCTTAACGGAGTGGTTATGCCATCTCTTCGGTGGACGCCAATCACAAGTTGTACCTCAGCCACATCAGTTTCTTTAGCGGTTGTGATCATGAAAGGAATTGGTTCACCGGTACTTTTGACAGCAGTTTCTCTTGCGTAGTGCCGGTTCTGGTGGGCTCCTTGCGTTGGCTCAATCTTTTTTTTTGGTATCAGGCGGATGACGGTTGTTTCATTAACATCCACTGGGACAGCGTTGATCTCAACGGGTTTGTCAGACTCAAAAGTCAGTTCACCTTTGTGGTAATTGAGCCGTGTCTGCCGTCCAGACATATCAGGGCACCGCTGGTGAATAGCAGAGAGGTCGAGCAGGAGCTGTCTGCCGCCCATATTTGTAACGGCAACAGAAATCTCATCATTTTTATGAACAGCAACGACGTCCAGCCAATCTCTGTTGTAGGTGACAGGGAGGCGATGGCCATCAAAATTTCGCCAGAGTTCAAAAAAGTTTGCAATTGGTGTCGCATTAAAATCATTGATTGTTACGTGCTTCTGTCGGTCGACCTTTGGTGTGAAGGCTGCATCACCACTTTCCGGATTCCACGGCATATGAAGAAAAACGAAAGGTACGAAAAGGTCAATTTGGTCTGGGCGTTGCATGGTCTTTGTTAGAAAAGCATTCCATGCGAGAACTCGTAGCCAGTTGTCAGATGCCTGTCGCCCATTCTGCAGAGAACCACATTCTGTGATGAGAATGGGTAAGACGTTATCCACATTGTGCATCTCGGCCCGAAGCATATCGAGCGTCGCTTCGTACCGACCGAGCAGATAGTTTGTATATCCCTGGCCGCGACGCTCATACGCACCGAGCATTCCAGAGTTTTCGTAGAAGTGGTAGGAGAAGAAATCAAGCTTCCCTCGGGTTTCCCGGATGAAGCGAGCATGATCACGAAAGAGAGCAAAATCCTTCTGGTGGAGCTGCATGTAGGCTGCTGCTGGTCCCCCTATTCGAGTTGATGGACTTACTTCATGCACTGCGTCAGCTACCTGATTGTGAAAATCAGAAAGAAGCCCCCAGCCATCGATGCCTTCTTTTTCTCTCCAGTGGTATGCCCATTCTGACTGAAATGTACTCTCGTTTTTTACTTCCCACCACTGCGCTGAAAATCCACCATCTTTAATTTGATCTTGAACATAAGCAGCCGCGAGTTCTGTCGCGTTTTGAAAGTACTCTACCTTGGGTGTGCCCCGTCCGATAAGTGGCACACTCATGAAGTCTGGCCAGTCGTTGAAGCACGATGCGTAAGGAGTGTGTTTAAATTGGGGAATCGTGCCGCGGGCTCTCGTGCCAGCGTCATACGTTTTAAAAAATGAAAGATCTGCAGCTCCGGGCATATCTGGTCGTTGGCGGAGTGGTTTCCAGTTGCCCCAGGCGGTTGTGAGTCCTGGCTGGAATTTAAGCATCCCTCGGCCTGGTAAGAAATTCCGGTCAGCCGCCCATTGCTCAAAAGATTGATGCACGCTGCCTGGTGTTTCATGCATTCTGAACCAGCGACTACGGTCAAGTTCAGATGTTCCATCAATGAGTAATTCATAATCGGTTTCAATTGTGATGGAGACCCGCTCTCTTGGGAACTCAGACCCAAGATCTCGATACGGTATGGTGTCAAATGTTCGTGCTATCGGGCTTTGTGCGATGAAGATTACAGTATCAACCGTGCATGACGTGTTTGGGTCTTTCAAGAAGAACTGAACTTTCATTCGATTGAATGGCTTCTTGGAAAGAGGGACTGACGGCATCTGGACCCGATAGAAGTCTTGCACCTGCTGGCTACGGGGTGGTTCTTTGTCGGGAGAGAAAGGAAGTACAAAAATCTTCTCTATACGATCAAGATTGCTACCACGAAACGCGAGGTGACGGAAGAATACTGCGATCATCTCTGCTCCTTGTGGAAGGAGCAACTCCTGGCCATCATGAATGACTTGAGATTTCTCAAGCACAGTGAGTTCTTTGAGACCTTGCCCCTGACCTGTTTCCCGATAGGAGGCATCCCGTTCTTTTATGAAATCGTCAAAGAGATAATCGTGTGTAGCTTTTCGCTGCTTGCCCTCATCGCTCATCTCCTGCCCAGCTACCTGTGGCAGAATTCCAAAACTCGTAGCCCCGGCAAACAATGGCCAAAGCAGTGCTGCGGCCCGCCAACATGAAAAGATAGCGCGATTACTTGTCGATTTGGGCATCGCGAAGTCGTTGCTGGAGTTGTGTTGCGAGTGAGTTCTTTATTTCCTGAAATTCTGATTTGCCAGCGAGGTTTGTAAACTGGAGCGGGTCGTTGTTCATGTCATAAAGCTCCTCTGAATCGTCGCTGTATCGCATGAATGCCCACTCGTCTGTTCGGAGAGAGTGCCCCTTGTGCAGCGACAAAGCACTGTCACGAACAGAATCAGTTGGATTTTTAAGAAGAGGGACGAGGCTTTTTCCTTGAACACCAGGTGGTGTCTGGATGTGCGTCAGATCTGTGAGCGTTGGGAAAATATCAACTAGTTCAACAAGTGAACGAGTCCTCCCAGGTGGAATGCCCGGGGCTGAAATGATAAGGGGAACACGGGTGACGTCTTCATGGTAATTGTGTTTCTGCCAAAACCCATGCTCGCCGAGATGATAGCCATGATCGCTGCAGAAGACGATTGCCGTCGAGTCTCGAAGGCCAGCTTGATCTAGTTCGTCAAGAATCCGCCCGACCTGTCTATCCATAAACTCAACGGTTGCGTAGTAGCCTGCCCACATCCTGCGTTGATTGTCTGGGTACTCCCCAATTGGATTGTTGTCATTGCGAGTCTTTGCAAGGCCTGCTTTGGGTATGTCGCTGAGATCATCTTCGACAGTCTGTGGAAGAGGCATTGTCTCCCAGGGATAGTGATCAAAAAAATCTTGTGGTGCAACATTTGGATAATGCGGCCGTACAAAACCAACAGCAAGAAACATGTTCTTGTTACGGTGTTCCTGAAGAAGTTCAATTGCCTTTGTTGCAGACTTCGAATCGGGTTGATCAGTTCCATCGCCGTCGTAGCGCACAGTGACAAACATGCGGTGTGGCATGCGGGTTGATTGCCTGTTTTCGAGGGCATCTGTAAAGATGTTGAGGTTCAGACATGCATAGTGGCCTGGCGTGTGCGCCTCGAGGCCCGCTGAA
Source organism: Pirellulales bacterium (assembly GCA_028066355.1). GTDB lineage: Bacteria > Planctomycetota > Planctomycetia > Pirellulales > UBA1268 > UBA1268. The sequence continues at coordinate 1,429 of JALCBP010000049.1, read as the reverse complement.
TTAAAACGTTCATCCCACGATGATGGTATGTCATTGCCGTCGGTGCCTGCGATGATGTCACCAGGTACCCGCATGTGGTAAATCTTACCGACTCGGGCGGAGTGCCACCCAGCCTCACGAAAACATTGCCCAAGATTTATTTCCCCTTCGCCCTGATACCGACTGAACATAAATGACGTTCGTGAGGGCGCGCACCAGAGTCCTTGACAGTATGCATGTTCAAATACCATGCCTTCCTTGGCGAGGCGATCTATATTCGGAGTTTTGCATAGGCTATTTCCGTAGCATCCAAGAGCACTTGCCTTCAGGTCATCTGAGACAAGGAAAAGAACATGTTGGATTTTCGTTGTATCTGAAGAATCTGCTTCGGCGTAGTTGCTGCAAGCAAATGGAGCAACGAAGCAGAGTGCGATTATTAGGGTGAGTATTTTCGTTTGCATCACTTAGGTGCCCTTGGCTTTCTTTTGGAGTGCTTTCATAATGACATCAGCAACATCATTGCCTAGCTTCTCAGAGCCCTCTTTTGTAAAGTGCACATTTCCATTCGGGAGCATCAGGGTCGCCATCTGAGGCTTTACCAAGCCATACATATCGTGTATTTCAATACCATGTTCCGCCATGATCTGCTTGGCGATGGCATTGTAAGCGGCAGCATCGCCTTCAACTCGGCCCTTTGATCCGGCAGGTACAGGTGTTGTATTTCGCCAAATAAGAATGGCACCTGTCTTTTCAAGTTGAGAAACAAGCTGTTGCAGATTTTGTTCATATTCTTTGGGTGGAACCTGCTGATGGGTTTTTGGGTCTTTTGGATCTTGAAGGTTTTCGTCATTCGGGCCGAGGTACTTCAGGTCATGGAGTCCCCAGTTAAAGTGGATGACATCCCAGTCTGTTTCACCAAGCCATTGCGACAAGCCCTCTAATCCGCGGGTTGTTGGTCCACAGTTTGTGAGTGGCCGGTGGACATTAGCCTTACCGCGAAGGGCGTCTCGAGCCGGCACTGTATACCCAATAGAAATTGAATCACCGATAAGTAAGACCCGTGGCAGTCCTTCAACGTCCTCGACGGGTGCCATTGCAGGATTTTTTGGACGTTGGCTTCGTTTGTTTGTTTTTGCTGGGTTTTTCGGTTCGCGTGTCTGAGGCGGGGTGTCAGCTTTGGCTTGTGTTGTAGTCGTGTCAACAAGGAGTGGGGGAATAAGCAGGCTGGTAATGAAGAGGCTGCAAAAATGATGTCGCATTGTTAAAAAGCCCTTTTATTAAGAAAGGTATCGTTGCACTGGAATGGCAAGAGAGAAATCACGCGTTGGAGTGGCAGTGTTGCCGGTCAAAGACATGATGTTCCTTGGCAAAGATGATACCAGAAAACATATTGTGTAAGATTTAATGCTTGGGGATGTAGTCTATTACAGTCTCAGTGGTGCAGTCTCAG
>JALCBP010000171.1:0-3045 GCA_028066355.1 Pirellulales bacterium | reverse complement strand
ATTTCTGGCGGCCCGTGCATATAACCAACTCGCCATCCGGTCATAGCGTGAGATTTTGAAAACCCATCAAGAATGACAGAATTCTTGCTGAAGGTTGCAGCTGAAGAAAATGGGCGATCGTAACAGAATCCCCGGTAAAGCTCGTCGCTGATAAGCGTCACATCATGCTCGTCTGTCAGTGCAGCAAGCTGTTGTAATGTTTCAGGTGATACTACCTTTCCTGTTGGATTGTTTGGGCTGTTCAGCAGCACGGCACGAGTTTTTGGTCCGATGTGAGACCTAACTGTATCAACGTCTATCTCGAAAGTCGGAGATAGATCGATTGCTACGCAACGCCCGCCAAGAAATTCAATCAGTGGACGGTACATGACGAACGCTGGCTCGAAGATGATGATCTCATCGCCCGGGTCAATGAGAGTCATGAGTGCAAGTACTAATGCTCCGCTTGTGCCGCTTGTGATGCAAAATGCTCGATCAGTGTGCCCAAACTGTGCCTCAAACTCGTTCGTAATCCGCGAGCGAAGTTCGGGTATTCCTTGAGTGACGGTGTATCCGTTTTTGCCACTCATCATTGCGTTGTAGGCTGCTTGGCGAGCGGCTTCTGGCATCGCAAAGTCAGGTTGGCCAATTGAGAGGTTGATTGGATTGTCGAGCGTTCGCATTAACTCGAATACACGCCTGATTCCAGACGAGTCAAAACGGGCTGCCCGGCGAGAAATAGCGGATCGTTGATTTTCGGAAGAATCTTTCAACGAAAGTCAACTGCCTCCTGCGTTTGAAGAATCTTTGTAGAGTTCGTCGAGTAATTCGCCAAGTCGCTCACCTCGTGCATTGAGGCTTACGACGTTGCCATCCATCCCGATAAGGATCACCGTAGGAATGCCACTGATGCCATAGTATGTGGCTAACGGATGTTGCCAGCCAGCCCCCTCTGATGGCTCAAACAGAATTGGCCATGGGATTTTTCTGTCAGCAACAAATTTTTCAAGTGCATCACGTTCTTGATCTAAGCTGATTCCAATAACTTCAAATCCCCGGGAATGATATTTTTCATATTGCTCCAAAACGTTTGGTATTTCTGCGATGCAAGGGCCGCACCATGTTGCCCAAAAATCAACCAGAACAATTTTGCCTGCAAGCGTGCTCTGGTCGAATGGTTGCCCGTTGAGCAGGGTCCCAGTGATCTTCATAGGGTTTCCAGGAAGTGAGAGTCGGCGAAGTGTTCCCTGAAAACTTGCCGCCATCTGTCGAATGCTGTCGTTCTTACTCTTTTCGAAGATAGGGCCAAATGTCTCGTAGGCCTGCTTCGATAATGCCTCGCCACCAGGCATATGCTCGAACGCGCTTGCAAGTTGCATTGCGAGGCCAGCGGTTGCCGCATCATCTGGGTTGGCCGTAAGGAGATCACCTGCTTGTTTAATTATTGCGGGGGCCTTCGCTAAATCACGTTTCGTGAAGAGTTCTTGCGCCTGTTGCACCAGGAGTAGCCGCTTCGCCTCGATGGCAAGAGCAGGGGATGGACCATCAATCATACTTTTAGCAAACGACTGGAGCTCTGAAGAGGCGTTCGTGTCACCAAGTCGACTAAGCATCATAAGGCTTTGGAGTTTTGCAGTCGCTGCCTCTGTAAAAAGTTCGTCAGACTCTTTGAGTTGTGAAAGCGCTCTTTCGGCAGCCTCGACTGTGGCTGTTGCTACGGCCTGCATAGATTTCATCATCTCTTCACGTGATGTTGGCTGCGCAGCATTCTGTCTGATTGTTCGGATATAGGTCAGCAGCTCTTCTGGGGTCCCTTTCGGGACTGGGGGGATTTCTGTACTGGTGATTTCGCTTTTATTGGCAGTCTCTTCTTCAGCAGAAAAGACCAACGTGCTGATGTTTCCCGACAGAAATAGCAGGGACAGTAGAATGCCAAATGTTGTATGAAAACGAACCATCAGGGGAGCCTCTTCTGGGTCTGAAATTGAATATTGAGCCAAAGAATGTAGCTAAATGCTAATCCCAACGTCCTTAAAGCCTACTCTGTGTGGGACCGCTTCGGCAATTGATCGCAAAAAGTTCGCTTTTAGAGACTTCCGAAGAACTATTGGACAATTGTTCTCATGCGAACAAATCCACTCTTCCCGGCTTCAAGTGGAGATTGTAACTGCCACGATACAGATGTTGTACCATCGGTTTGTGGTGCTATTTTGATTTTGGAGGGCAGATTGGCTGCGGGGGAGGACTCAATGAGTTTGAGTCGCTGAGGTAAGATGTCCATGATGACAATATCAGTGAGAGGCACGTCTCCCGAGTTGACAAAAGCTATGGTGAAATCAATTTCCTCACCAATTCGTGCCGAATCACTACCAGATCGTTTGCATAGTGTCAGTTCGGCCCTTCCTGGAGACTCAACTCGCAGTGTGGCGATCCCCTGACTTGATGAAACAACATCAGCTCTTTGGTCGTTAAAGACCGCGTTGGCTGCTGTGAGTCGTGTCCAGGCTATTGGGATATCAATTCCGATCGACTCTGCGATACGTTCTTCCTTGTCCGCAGACCTCACGTGCGTGTCGAGCACACGCTCACCGGCTTTTGATTGACCAAGTGATTGGTTTGGCAGCGTTGCAGTGTCGACGCCAAGTGGCCCTGAACGTTCTTCCACAGCCAGACCAGATTTTGATTTTCGTGCTACCTGCAAACTTGTTAGCTGAGCAGCATTGCCTGGCGGTTGAAGGGTTGTCTGACTGGCAAGGCTTTTGTCGCCGGAAACCCCGGCAGGCCCCAAAGGGGCTGATTCCTCGTGGAGCCTTGTCACATTCCTAACGCTTCCAAAGCGGGGTGCATAGATGCACTCACAGTTTGTGCGCGCGATATGTGAGGACCTGGCGGCGATGTTGTTATTGGGGTTATCGCCATCATCTCTTCGATAGCGAGCCACCGTATCACCAGCCGAGAGACCTTCAATGCCCGTCTGCCCAACGGGATAGGCCGGTTCTCTCGTGTCTCCCCCATTGCAGATCAATGGTGGAAGAATTGGAGGAAGGTGCATGATTGGCTTCCGAG
>JALCBP010000170.1:0-3056 GCA_028066355.1 Pirellulales bacterium | reverse complement strand
TTTTACTGATACGGATAATTTTTTCTCCTGGAGTGACACCATCTGTATCAGAGTCATACGCCAGCCTGTACTGGCCATTTTCATCCGTAACTCCAGAAGAAAACTGCCCGTCTGATGACTCAAATAATACTGTGACATCTGGCAACGGACTGCCGTTGAGGGTCACCACACCAGTTACCTTAATGAGCCCTAAGCGCGAATAATCAACATTTGATCCACCACTGCAACCAACGCTAAAAAACACACACAACAGCCAAATAAAACTTTTTGAATTCATTACTTCCCAACTCCACAACTACGATTCATATTCCTACATTGAACGGTTTACTACTTCACAAAAACTGGACTTAGAAACATAAAGCTCAGTTACGGGTGGCAATCAAATATTTTCTAATGTCATAAGCTGCCAACTTCACCTCCATTAATTGAGCCCATCCCCTGATAGACTGCTTGATCAACACTATTCGATATAAATTTTGTGCTTCCATCAGCACAACCAAAGGTTGCTCCAGATGGATGGTAGCTACCGAAACTAATCTCCATCCACGTTCCATGTAATGAAGGGTCGAGTCTTGCATTAATTTTTACTGCTGTTGAGCCACACGCCTCAGTAAATTCCGTCCCGCCTCTTGTTCCCCAGTTAAATGAATCAATCTGGCTTGATCCCACTGACCAATAATCCATACTCTGATTATCTTTTGAGTATTCAGGATCTGTATATCGTTCTCCGATCATAAGCGTATTGGTTAAACCATCCGTAACTTGCTTGAGTTTTACACCCCCTTTTTGGTAAGCCGCCGATTCATTCACCCAATCCTGTTTTGCGGAGCTTTGTGCACCCCAAAAAATCCCATTTTGTGGCACTTGCTCCATAGCACGAGCATCAGCCGGTGCACCTCTGATGCTGCTACTATCGTCTGAATAAATATCTGAACCTGCTACACCCCCGTAACTTGCCGGGACACGCTCCGGGACACCCGAACTATTTATATGCTCAGGCACCGGCATACTTGGACATCGATACATCGGAATCAACACTTCAAGAATGGCCTCATTCGCACTTGCCCAATTTTTATTTTCAGCTAATTGAATTTGGCTGTGCAGATTATTTTGTTCAGCAAACGGCAGAATTGCTCCACTCCAAAGAAACCCTATATCATCCCAGCCATTTGGAAATTTTTTGTTGGTATCGATGAAATTATGAATCGCGAGGCCCTGTTGCTTAATGTTGTTTGAGCACGAGCTCCGTCTCGCTGCCTCTCGAGCCTGTTGGACCGCTGGAAGTAACAACCCAACAAGGACACCAATGATCGCAATAACTACAAGAAGTTCGATCAGCGTAAATCCGCGAAACTTGATGGTTTTCATTGTCGCACCCTCATTCAATTTTGGATGAATCTTTGTCATTCACAAAAAACGACGTGTTTAGAATTTTCATAAGCTGAATGTGGTTAAACATTTGTTACAAATTTATTAGCACTATTTTCCTTGGCTGAATGAGTACGTGTACCAGCTAACTGTGAAACCGTCTCCCAAAAATTTCAGACCAAAACGTCTTTTGCACATATTTTTCACACCTAGCCGTGCCAAAATGGTACGACTCATAAATCCAAGTAGTTCTTATGAGCGGCAAGCACTCATTGAAAATGCTGATTTCAAAAATGTTGATCACACCCTTCTCAAAGCAGCAAATCGAATGCCACTTCTGAGTCAATGACCTAAGAAATCTATGCTTTGCTTAAATTGCGAGCCATTCGCAGAAAAACTGTTGGAAGTGTCAATTTTTTTCTGCGAGTAATCCGCCGAGAGACTCTCTCTTGTGCAGATGGTGAATATTTTTTCAGCAGCTACAAGTTTTTGTATTAAACCAGTGAAGAATATTTCTTTTTTAAAGAAATACTTGACAGGCTATCTGCCAACTTAGTCCACATTGGAGGAGGCGGGGGAGCGGCATCGGAACAAGTTCAAGAACCTATCAAAGGCGCTGTGAATTAGGGTTCCAGCACCGGGCTCTTTCCCCATAAAAACAGACATCTGTGGACTAACCGGACCCTAAGTATCATCATTATCTTGACTCATAATCTCTTGATCGGTGGTTTGAGTCCGTCTGGGCCTACTTGAAGATTTGTGCCGGAGGTACGGGGTGGATTACGACAACAACCACGAGCCGAAAAAGACGTGGTCGATTCGGACACTTGCATGGTTATTCATCGGGGCCATTCTTGCTGGTTACCTGATTATTATTCCATCTGTCACAACGTTTCTTGCTCAGTTTCAAGAACAGCCAGTAATCACGGCTGCAACTGAATTGGACGCATATGAATTATTCCGATTTCGGACTGCAAAGTTTTTAGTATTTGCAATATTCACGTACTACGGGGCGTGTGTCGCAAGCTTCATCAATGTTGTCGCAAAAAGTGTTCCATCTGGAGCATCGGTCACTACGCGATCATCAGCGTGTCCAGCATGTGGCAAACCAATTCGTCGGATTGATAACTTACCTCTTATCAGCTACCTGAATCTTGGGGGACGCTGCCGGAATTGTTTGTCCGCAATTCCTGTTCGTTATTTTCTGACTGAACTTATTGGGGCAACCATATTCGGTTCACTGTTCCTGTATGAACTCGTGACAGGTGCCGCCAATGTTCCTGAATTCAAGCACTATTTCTATACCGGGATCCTTTGGATCATCCTCTACACAAAATGGCCCGTTGTAGGAATCTATCTTTACCACGCTGCACTATTCAGTTGTCTGTTGATGCTGTCACTCATGGATATCGACCGACTCCGCTGCCCAAAGTGGCTGGTGGGAACCCTACTTTTTATATTTGCAGGATTGTCCATCGGCATCCCTACTCTTCAGCCTGTCAAATTCTATGGTCACCTGCCTGATTATTTTCAAGCGGCTTTACCAGCATCAATCATTCCAGCAGTAACCTGCGCAGCCGGCGGTTTTATCGGCTGGTTTATCACATGCATCATTCAATATCTATTCAATCAGAGAAAACTGATCGCTGTATCCGGTAGCGGATTTCCGGTAGCTGGCACACTTGTTG
>JALCBP010000048.1:0-19907 GCA_028066355.1 Pirellulales bacterium | reverse complement strand
TAGGGAATGAAATGGCAAAATCGCTCCGCGATGCGTACGACCTGTTACGGAAAATCGAGGGCAGGCTTAGGCTTCTTGACGTACGTTTAGGGCACGTGTTTCCAACCGAAAGTCAAAAACGCAGCCAATTGGCAGATCTGTTAAACCGTGAGAATGGTGAGTCACTAGCTGACGAAGTATTCCAGACAGTTACATGGGTGCGTAGTGTCTTTGATAAAACGTTTGCTGATTTACAGGACGATCTGGCTAAAAATACTTAGTGGTTGCCAAGAAACTTCATGGCATAAACACCAGCAAGTACAAGAATCCCAAAAATCAGGGTTATCCGTTCAAGGTACTTGTCAAGTATTTCGCGAGCCTGTTTGCCGCAAATTCTCATGATGGTGGCAACTAGGAAAAAGCGGCCACCTCGTCCAATGAAAGATGCGATTATGAGAGTTGGAAGTGGGACAGAGCATGCGCCCGCTGCGATTGTGAAAATCTTAAAAGGAATTGGTGTAAATGCAGATAGTATCAACCAAAGGAACGCATTTTCTTGATAAAGGGATTCAACATAAATAAATTTTTCGGATGTAAAACCAGGTATGGCGCTGTAAAAAAAAGTATCAACTAGATGCCATAAACCCCGACCGATCGCCCACCCTGCGATGGCTCCGAGGACACTTGCAGTCACTGATACAGCGGCAAATAGATAGCTCTTTTTTGGCTTGCCCACAGAGAGTGCGATTTGCAGGACGTCGGGCGGGATTGGGAAGAAAGAACTTTCGGCAAATGATATTCCAGCCAAGGCAATCACGCCGTGCCGGGAATCAGCCCAAGAAAGCACCCAGTTATAAAGTCGTCGGAGTGGCCCTAGCCTTTTCGGGATGTCCAGTTCGGGGCTATCTGCATGAGCCTGCTCGATAATCGGGCTTTCGGATGATGTTGGTGAAAAAGGCATGCTGCTTTCCTCAAAGTTAGGAAAATCATAGCAGGTGCCAAGACGTGACGTTAGGCCGTTTCTCGCTCTGCTGATAGCCACTCACAAAGAACTTCGTGAGCCGGAGTGACTATGAGGTAGACAAGAAGTGAGAGAAGGGCGAGGTCACGAAAGTTAGCAGTATCCGAAAGCCACCACCATGTTCCACCTAATAAAATCCATGTAGGAATCAGTAATGGCATTGCTGCCTTATGAACGATAAGGGCTTGTCTCACAGGGTGTATCTCCGCACTAGGTGACGCAAGGTGCTTTGAAATCGAAGGCATTTGCTTCCAGCTGTGAAAAGCTAAAAAATATATTCCAATGCCAAAAAGCGGAGAACTAACGATTTCAAGGATGCCAACCAAGGCATATGTAATGAATACACCACAGTTTTCCAACATTTTCTGCATGCCGAGTGTCTTGGTGTTCCACGCACAATGAAAAAAAATAAAACACCAGCAGCACAATGCGATGGCGAGAAGAGCTATGCCTGTAGTGGCAATATGTGATGACTGGTAGATCGGATGGGCGAGTAGCGGCATGCCAAGCAGTGAACGGGCTGGCTCAACGAGCGTTATGAGTTCTGTTGCCACACCTGATGTGGCGGTTGGCCAAAACGCAAGCGGTGTACCTATAACGATTCCTCCTTTTGCAAAAGACATGAGGAGGTGCTCATAGGAAATCCCGTGTTCGACAGGTTTCGTCGGATTTTCTGAACTCCCAAAATGCCAGAGGCTAAGAAAAAGAAAGCCAACTAGGCTTATTGTAGGTGTGAGGATAAAGGCGATGAGGACACCAATCATGGAGACGACGTACCAAAAAAATGTATTGAACAGTCGCCACCCACTCTTTTTTGACTGAAGAACAGCAAGATCTGCTGCACCATGGGGCATCCCAATAAAGAACAGCCCAACAATCCACGGGAGTACTTCAATTTGTTTAGGTGTCGGTTGCTGGTAAAACGCTGAGAATACAATCAACAGAGCAATCGCAACTAATGGAGCTATTGTGTACCACGCTGTCTTCACAGATAGTTCAAAATTCACACAGGTTATCTCTGTGAAAATTTGTTTCCGTCGAACTGTCTGACTTGTCACGAACATGGCAATGTTCCAATGAGCAGTGAATCAGGATGGCAGTGAAACAGATTCACCGCCATCCTGCTTAACACTGACTAAGTGGTTTCCCGATTATGCCGTCTGCCGGGATGAATGGCTTAACGCCTCAATACCCCAATAAGCGGCTAGGCCAAAGCCAACTTTATTGATCACGTCGGCCACGTTGTAGAAGATTTCACGAACTTCACCTAAACCACCATAGGCCATGAGGAACCCAAGCGGGTAAATTGCCCAACCGATCAGTATGAATAACCTCATAGTGTTGAGTGCTTTAGCTAGCGGGGCAGGCGCTTCTCCTATCGCAGAACCAAGCCCGGTGTATAGCGTTGCAACAATTAGAAGTTCAAGGACGCATGCAACCAAAAAGAATCCCCACCATGATGTTGAGGCAACTGGTGAAGTCTCCGCAATGAAGGCACAAACAATCATGCCTATATCAAGTGTTACAAGCTGTACAAAGAATTTTTTACCCTTGTCACCAAGGCGCAGTAATAATGGGAACTTGATCAGCATCAAGGGTGTTGTAAAAAGCCAGTCAATGTATCGCAAGGCTGTTGGAAACTGTCCACCAGATTCCTGATACACGTGGGTCATCTTAAAATAATGGAAACATGCAATGCCGCAAACGAGACCTGCGCACACCATCGTACTTCGATAGGCAACATCGACATTGTTTCGCATCAAAAGGAAATATGCTGCTCCCGCACCCATCGCGACTGTTCCTGCGAAGAAAAGGTAGAGAGTGATTGACTGTAACGGGGTATTTTGCGTCCAGTCAGAAGAGAGTGCTGCCAACGTTCCGCCGGCATTAGCCAATAGGGCAATCATCTTACGCTCCTTAAAAAAATCCAAATTCAGGAACATTGCGAACACTAGCAAAAGTTCCCCTCGGTGTATTGGTACTCGCCGAGTTTTCAGGCGATGGACCTATATTGGAATAGTAGCGCCACAAATTTTTTTTAACACCCTAATGAAACTGTGTTTTCGGGCACAATCAGCTAAAAGTTTGCGACGTCTTTCCGAAATGTGCCTGATCTGCAATGTCAACCCCTACGTTCTTGGACCAAGCATTCAGAAATTCATGATAGATGGGCCCGGGGACACCCTTCCCAACTGGTTGTCCATCGATTTGTACTGCCGCGAGTATGCACCAAGGTGTGCTTGTCAGAAAAACTTCATCTGCAGTTATAAGTTCATCCTTGTTGAATGATCGTGATTCCCAAAGGAAGCCGGCGTCTTCCGCCAAGCTTTTGAGATAATTCATACTTACGCCCATCAGGGCATCTTGTTCAGGGGGAGTAACGATAGTTCTTCCGTGCATAGCCGCGATATTTGCAGTTGATGTTTCACTAATCCGTCCATCTGCATGGGACAGGAGGGGACGGGAGCCTTTTTCACATGTGGTAGCCTCCTGCTCGGCAAGGAAATAATGAAGTCGACTACGAACTTTGGCAGAGATTGGCCAGCATTTTTCTGAAACTTGCTGAATGCTCACGCATTGCAGATTCGTACCAGTTTCATAAGAGTCGGCCCATAAGCTGTAAGCGAGCGGAAATGAGTGGACGGTTGCCGAAGGTTTTCCAGCCAAGCCATTGTTCTGAGCCGGCAGTAAACCAGGGGTAATGAAAATAACAACACCAAGGTCTTGGTCTGATTGCTTGTTACCCTGCATGAGCAGCTTGTGATTATGCGTTGCGACCTGATTGGCAGCAGAGAAAATCGACTGCACGGTCTCATTTGGAACAATGCCTACGTCATGCAGTGAGTTTGCTAGACGTTGGGCATGATCATCAGAAAGGAAAATTTTGCCTCGAAAAGTACGTAGCTGTTCGGTTACAGTGGCTCCCAACACAAAACCAGCATCACCTGGAGAAATAGCGAGTTCTTTACGAGGCAAAAACTTTCCATTTTGCCATGCGATCTCAGACAAATGTTCCTGCTGATTCATGAAATACTCAACAGCCAGCAGTGCCCTCGGGTTAATAATTTTTTCGCTGAAGTATGTAAATTCTCTATATGTGGGCAAGTTTGAGTGGAGGATAGGGGACTCGAACCCCTGACCTTCTGGCTGCCAGCCAGACGCTCTCCCAACTGAGCTAATCCCCCGTGTAAGGTTCTCGCTCACATAGTTCTATGCTCAAACAGAGCATTTTTCGCATCCTGTAGCTACCAAACCTATCGTGCTCTTCTTTCAGTGTCAACGCGATAGATCGGGTTCGCCTTGAAAGTGTTCAAAGAAAATTGTGTGCGGCTCTGGCGTAAGGCGAGACGGTCAATCAGACTTGGAAAATGGTTCATAAGAAAATGTGTGAAGTTGGGTGTGATTCATGTCTTCAGGAAATAAAAAAAATCTAAGAGTAAGTTCTTGGAGAGAAATATCACGGGCATGTGCCACGGTGTTTTTGGCCATCTACTTTACCGGACTTGGCCTTACTGTGGCATGTAATACAAGTAGTGGTTCTTCGCTATTTCTCAGTGTCATAAAAGGGAAACTGTTTTCCTTTTGGCTGGTACCTCCCTGGCTTGATCTCGGATTTGATTATTCTTTTACATACGGTCAGCAGACAGATGCAGTTCACTACCTTGAACTTCGAGATCATGGCAAGGAAGGTTGGATAACACTGCCTGGAACCGATATGAATTATTTGCAATCAAGCCGCTGGCAACGATTACTTCGTTCAGTTGTTGACAGTGAGGAACTAGAAGATAGGACAGGTCTCTTGCCAGCTGGGTTTGCAGAGGCAGCTTTCACGATATGTGAAAGTGATGACATTGTTTTGCGGATTCTTGTTCAGCCCAGACCGGAGCGACAATTGCCGTTAGATTACCCTGCCCCAATCAATCTTTACGAGGCTCGTATTCGTAAACTTTCTGGCGGTGATATCCAGTTGATCAAGAGCGAAAATCGCAGGGAAATGGCGCCGGTCATTACTGGAAGTAGGGGCGCATAATGAACAGTTCTTTTACTGTTTCGGTTGACCAAAGTTCAGAGGGTGCTCTTGGGCAGGCATGGGAATCCTATTGGTTCTCGCCTGCCAGTAGTCGGGCACTTGCTGTTGTACGTATTGTGACAGGTAGCCTTGGATTGCTCTTATGCGCGAGCTATGGAACAGCTTTTTCAAAGTGGTTTGGGCATCACGGTTGGCTGCCAGTTGATTCTGTGACTGCCTGGCGGTCACCTTTCGCTTTTTCCATATTTGACGCGTGCGAGACGAATCCAGAACTTTCAGTCGCTTTTTATGGTCTTGTCTTTCTTTTTGCGTTACTTGCCATTGGTTTTATTACCCCAATCACGTCACTTCTAGCTGCTCTTGGTTGGGCATCACTGCTTCATCGTGGGCCAATGCTGGCTGGTCCTGTGGATGACTGTATGGCGATCCTTCTTTGGTGCCTTGTCATTGGCTCCTCGGGGGAACATTTTTCTGTTGATGCGATTTTGCACAAGCGTCTTGGTTGGTCGATAAGTCGACCACGAGTTCGTACCCGTATCGCAGTAGGGCTTCTCCAAGTTCATGCAGCTGTCATTTCTCTAGCGGCCCTTCTTGCCCAACTTAAGGGCGATGTGTGGTGGAATGGCACGGCCGTGTGGTGGATTGCAACACGTAAAGCAGTACCAGTAGTTGATGTGACAGGTCTTCTTTCACAGTCAGAATATCTATGTGATATTCTGACGCATGGAGTAATAGGATGGGAAGCATGCGTGGCAGTTGGGCTTTGGTTCACGCTGTCACAGAAAATAGTTTCTCGTGCAGGTCTTGTTATTTGGCCAACTGTCGGCTTCTTGACGGGTTGTCCGTTGTGGGGAGTGGCGATGGCTACGCTCACTATCCCGCTGACACAACTTGTTCATGACGTCGACGTTGTTAAAGAGCAGTCACCAGTTACGAGCTAAACTATTTCTCATTCAGGAGTTCTTTGAATTGATTATTGTTCAGGATGGTGATACCAAGTTTTTTGGCCTTGGCGAGTTTGCTTCCGGCTTCATTGCCTGAAATGACGTAGTCAGTATTATTTGAGACACTTGAGGTTGGTTTTCCTCCTGCTCGCTGGATTGCTTCCTCTGCCTCTTGCCGTGTAAAGCTTTCTAGTGTCCCTGTCACAACGACAGTTTTTCCTGAGAGTGATCCATCACGTACATCGTTAGTCTCTAACACTTCCATATTCACACCTGCCGACATCAGCCGATCGATTACTTGCATGCCGTAATCACTTGCCAGCCAGTCATGAACACTTTCGGCAATGACATCTCCAATTTCATGCACAGCAGCCAGTTCTTCAACGGTTGCCCGTCGTAAAAAGTCGATAGTAGGAAATTTTTGTGTAAGAAGCATCGAAACCCGAGGGCCCACATGACGAATACCAAGTGCATTAAGTAAACGAACTAGGCCTCGATTACGGCTAATCGCTATCTCATCAACTATCTTTTGAGCAGACTTCGTTCCCATCCGCTCGAGCGATTGCAACTGGCTGACGTTGAGTGAGTAGAGATCTGCATAATCCTGCACCATGCCAGTAGCAACGAGTTGTTCTACAAGTTTGTCTCCGAGGCCACCAATGTCCATTGCGTTACGTGATGCAAAGAACTTCAGGCGTTCTCGCTGTTGTGCCGGACACTGGTTGTTTGGGCAGCGTATATAAACCCCATGTTGTTCACGAACAAGTTCAGTATTGCACTCGGGGCAATACTCCGGAAAGCACCATTTTGATAAGTTTCGGCTCCGAAGGTGCTTTTCAACCCGTACAACATGAGGAATGACTTTCCCAGCTTTTTCCACCACCAGCACATCGCCAATTCGAACATCTTTTCGTGTCACCTCATCAGCATTATGGAGGCTAGCGCGCCGAACCGTGGTGCCAGCCAGTTGAACTGGTGCAAGATCGGCCACAGGTGTCACAGTACCGCCCCGTCCTACCTGAACCCTGATGTCGAGGAGTTGAGTTGTCGCTTCGAACTTTTCAAATTTCCATGCAATCGCCCAGCGAGGACTTTTTGCTGTATTGCCAAGCAACCTCTGCTGAGAGAAGCGATCAACCTTTATCACGAATCCATCAACTTCGAAGTCGAGTTGGTGTAGTTCTTCAATAAGGGTTGTACCAGCATCAATGAGATCATTGAGTGAATCAAATCGCTGCGTTCTGGGCGCAACCGGCAACCCCGCATTTTTTGCCCATGTGTAGAACTCAAATTGAGAATCAATGTTCAGGGAGTCTACATCGCCGACTCCGTGGCAAAAAAAACGTAATGGACGAGTGCCGCATTCTTTGGAATCGAGTAATCGAATGCTGCCAGCGGCGACATTACGAGTGTTTGCAAAAGCAGGAAGACCTTGAGAGGCCTGCAACTCGTTGAGCGCAACTAACGCAGAATTTTCCATGAACACTTCTCCCCGGACCTCAATCTGTGGGGGAGGATTTTGTAATCCAAGACGAAGTGGAATTGCCTTAACTGTCCTGACGTTGTGTGTAATGTCATCACCAACTACTCCATTTCCTCGCGTTGCGCCACGAGTGAGAACGCCTGAGTCGTAGACCAGAGACGCTGCCACACCATCTATTTTTAACTCTAGGACCCACCGAACAGGATCTTGGTCACCAGTTTCTTGGATATGCTTTTTCGTTCGAGCGCCCCACGCCTTTAGATCTCGTGTGTTGTATGTGTTACCGATGGATAACATCGGAATGCGATGGCGCACAGACTCAAGAGAATCAATCGCTTCACCACTTACACGCTGGGTAGGGCTGTCTGGGGTAATAAGCGACGGGTTATCAGTTTCAAGTTGCTGAAGTTCCTCTACTAGGCGATCATATTCCAGATCAGATATTTCAGGCTGTGATTCACTGTAGTAGAGCCGGTCGTGGTACCGGATTTTCTCACGGAGATCCGTAATGTGCTTGGCAGCCTTGCTCACGACCGTTTCGCTTCCAGAGGTGATTTACTTTCAGGATCGTTATTATCAGTTGGATGTTTTGAGTGACGAAGACTAGTTTTCTTCTGACCATTCACATGATCAACAGCCACTGCACCAACTGTAGCGATGGCAAGGATGATTAATTGTCCTGCCAGAAGGCCTGTCCCATACACATCCATTATCTCCTCAAGAGGATGTGATTTTTCTGTGAGAGTTTCCTGAGGTCGAACGCCACGGAGTACGGACAGGCAGTAGCTCGCGGCGGTAATCGTAAAGGTAAATCCGATAATTCCCAGCACGATATAAAATGGATTTTTTATTTGTCGACGCATGACACTAGTATAGCTGCTCAGGAAAACTGATCAGACAGCAGTCCAAGAGACCAATCAAAGTGGTCACCCAGCGACGACAGTATACGCGGCAAACACGGTCACGAATTCCGTATATTCCTGCATTCGTGGAGCGTGAAGGTGAAATTCCATTAATAATGCGATTGAGAACTCAAGTTCAGCTATTTAACATGAAATGATGCAAGTATTTTTCATCTCAACATTCATTGTCCTACCATAGGATTTTTCAGAAGTCAGAAATGCCTAAAAATCCTTTTCAAGAGTGCGTTGAAGGCGGTTTTTCGACTCGTTGTATTGAAAAGAAATTCGATGCCGCAATGTTTTAAACGCACTTTCACTCCATGATATGAAGAATGCCTGTAGCTTCCTTATTGCTCAGGATTCTTTTTTAATCGTATTGTGTTAATGGGTAACAGCGATTTCAGGGCGTATCCATCGATGCGGCCCCGGCAGGACTTTCAATCCCAGCAAAGTCACACAGGAGAGACTCAGAAACAGATTGTGGGCAGCTCCATACCAGGAAAAACATGGATTCGCGTATGAGGCGTTCGATTGGATGGCCTTCTACAAAGCCGGCTCCTTTCGATGCAGTAAGTGTGGCCTGCGACGTTCGGGTGACTAATGCGTTCGCCTGTTGGCGAAGTAGATTTCGTTCCTGAGTATCGATTCCGTATGTTGCGGCTTTGAAAAGTATCGCCTCAAGTGATGAAACTTCTCTATTGAGTTCCTCTGAAATTGGTTTCAGGGTATCCCTCTGGCAAGATTCTTGCTCAAGTATCGCGAGCGAGGAACGAGTGCTTCCTATGGCCAAGGCGGTTGTTCCTAGTCCTCCGGTTTGCGGTCCCGATTCAATTTGTGGTGCGATCTCCACTTCCGTTAATGCATTTTTCAAGTCAATCCTCGAGGTGCGGCTCCCTGTCAAGGCAAGTAGCTTCATTGGAGGTGCCACTTGTATGCCGGAGGTACTCAATTTGAGGATATAGAAATGTGGACTGGCTTGAAATCCCTCGGAGTCCATGGGTACGGCACCTGTAACAAGAGTGTTCACGCTGTCAGCACCGGTGACCCAAGGACACTGACCATCTAAGGACCACCCTGTGTTCTTTCTTCTCGCAGTAAGGATTGGCCGCCGCAGATGTTGTCGGCTAGTGGTTAGCTGGGATATGCCAACAGTCGTAAATTGTCGTCCAGTCGCCAGGTCAGGAAGAAACCTTGCTCGAATTTTTTCGTTACCCTTCGATATGATGCGGACGGCGCTCGCCCATTGCGTGAGAGCTAAAGCAGTTGTGAGACAACAAGATGAAACGGCGACTAAAAGTCGCATAATGTCTTCTTCCGAAGCCTCTGTTCCGCCATCCTTTTTTTTTATCCAGCCCGCTAAACAGCCGTGAGAAGCAAGGATAGAGAAGGCACCACTTTTCCAAGGCCCTAATTCTCTTGTTTTTGCATCAACGAACTTGATTTCTCGACAGAGTTCTGCCAGTGATGAGCCGGTCGGAAATTGAGGAGGAGCATACGTCATAGATTGTCATAATATAGCTTGTTTTATGAATGTGCGAGCACTTGATCGTACATGTTTACCCCGCAGACTGCTTGCCCGAGCAGTCGCCGTGGTACCACGATATACTATTCTTTCTGGCTGGTGCCCTGCCATCTCCTTCCCCACACTTGGAGTTACACCGTGAGCCGCATAGACAAAAAAGTTGATCAAAATAGACGACCGAATGATTTGAATGTACACCAACAGACGCTTGCTCTGGATGAACTTTCTCCTCAGTCACTTTATGCAAAGTGCACAGCATTGGCTCAAAATCTTTGGTGGAGTTGGCATCCTGAAGTGACGAACCTGTTTCGAGATTTGGATCCAATTCGCTGGAGGCAACTTGATCATAACCCAATTGCGTTACTAGCAGAGTTCACCCCAGAACGTCTCGAATCCCGTGCTGCTGAACTGGTCCTATACAGCCGAATTAATCAGGCACATAGACGACTCAAAGAGTATCTTTTGGCTGATTCAACGTGGAGTAATGTTCATGCAGGTGTACTTGGTTCCAAGCCAGTTGTTTATTTTTCTGCGGAGTTTGGCATCCATGAGTCAGTACCAATTTATTCCGGAGGCCTTGGCGTCCTGGCTGGTGATCACGTCAAGAGTGCGAGCGGCCTTGGTATTCCCCTCGTTGCTGTTGGCCTTTTCTATAACCAAGGATACTTCAGGCAACAGCTAGATGGTGATGGATATCAGCATGAGGAGTATTTGGACTCTCGAGTGGAGTTGCTTCCAATTGAGTCTGCTACCGATAACAACGGCAACCCAATTACAGTCACAGTGGAAACTCGTTCAGGGCCAATACATGCGAAGGTTTGGGGAATGGCAGTTGGTCGCGCCAAGCTTTTTCTTTTGGATTGTGATATCGAAGGAAATGATCCAGAAGATCGTGAGTTAACAAGTCGGCTGTATGGCGGTGACACAAGGACTCGGATTCGACAGGAAATGGTTTTAGGCGTTGGGGGTGTCAAGGCTCTACGGGCACTTGGAATTTTCCCAGGCGTGTATCACCTCAATGAGGGTCACTCAGCATTCGCTACACTCGAAGTTGTTCGTGGCCGTATGGACCGAGACGGATATTCGTTTGACGAATCAGTGAGTCAGGTGGCTCGTCAAACCATTTTTACAACACATACCCCGGTGCCAGCCGGTCATGATCGATTTGATAGTGGGCTGATCGAGGAGCATCTTGGTCCAACTCGTGATGCACTTGGCATATCACATGATGAACTAATGTCATTTGGGCGTGTTGAACCTCATAACCACGATGAGCCGTTCTGCATGACTGTGCTCGGTCTTAAGTTATCCCGTCGGGCTAATGCCGTAAGCGCACTGCATGGTCATGTAAGTCGACGTATGTGGTCAGGTCTGTGGCCTACTCGAGATGAGGAGGAAGTACCTATTGGGCACATTACTAACGGTGTCCACGTGCAAAGTTGGCTTTCTTGGCAGATGCTTCAGCTTTATGATCGGCTGTTTCCTTCTGGTTGGGTGAGCCGTATGGGTGAACCGGAAGTCTGGCAGAAAATTTACGACGTTGACCCCGGTGAACTATGGGAAACTCATTATGCATTGAAAAATCTCTTGCTCCAATTCGTTCGACGGCGAGTGGCAAGGCAATGTAATCGTCGAGGAGAAAGTAGCGAATCGATTGAAACTGCTCATTCGATGCTAGATCCAAATGTGCTGACGATCGGTTTTGCAAGACGTTTTGCCACGTACAAAAGAGCAGCACTGTTTTTGACTCAACTCGATAGGCTCCAGGAATTAGTGTGTGATAAACACAGGCCGATTCAAATTATTTTTGCAGGAAAGGCTCATCCAGCGGATGAGCCAGGAAAGGCCCTTATTCAAAAAATTGCAAACCTACGACATGATTCACAGTTAGCCGGAAGAATCGTCTTTGTTGAAGATTATGATATCAACGTGTGTCGGCATCTTATTCAGGGTGTTGATGTTTGGCTCAATAATCCAAGACGTCCACTAGAGGCTTCTGGTACAAGTGGCCAAAAAGTAGTCCTCAATGGTGGCGTCAACTGCTCCATTTTAGATGGGTGGTGGGCTGAAGCATTCAATGGGAGAAACGGATTTGCGATAGGTCGCGGAGAAACCCACGCCCACGATGACATCACTGATCAGCGTGACGGAGAGGCTTTGTTCGATGTACT
Organism: Pirellulales bacterium; assembly: GCA_028066355.1. Classification (GTDB taxonomy): domain Bacteria; phylum Planctomycetota; class Planctomycetia; order Pirellulales; family UBA1268; genus UBA1268. The sequence goes on along the minus strand of JALCBP010000048.1, from coordinate 7,855 downwards.
CCAACACGAAGTTGTTCCACTGTTTTACGAACGAGACGTAGATGGGCTTCCGCGCGACTGGATTAAAATGATGATGCACTCTATTTCATCATTAGCCTGGAGGTTCAGTGCACATCGAATGGTCATGGATTATGCCAAGAATTGCTATGTCCCTGCAGCTGGGGGTCTGTCCTGTGACATGGATCATCGCTAGGAGACCAACCGGCGTTAAGCTGCCTGAGTGCGGCGTAACTCATGATATGGCGTAGACTTCAGAAGAATGCATCCACGAAGCATTTCTGGCTTTCCAGGGCTGCCAACGGCAGCTGTTGGGCAAGCGATAATACCACTCAGTCGGTTCCACGTTTCTCGGAGGGCAAACGGAACGGAGCAGGCGCTTACATTTCCTGCTTGCTCAGTCAGTCCATTTATAAGCTCACCACCGATCCCATACTCTTCGAGCTTCATTCCTGTGAAGCGTACAATGCCAGTACCCGCTTGATGAGGAACAATATAGTCAACCTCACATCTGGAGAGACTTGACGCCTCGAGCGCTGAAGCAACAGCAGCTGACATTTGTCGTGGAGCAGTGTCGGCAATAGCCATGCCATCAAGCGTGTAAACAATCCGTTCATCGGCATGTGCCACTCCACCGTTTGGCAATGGTATTGGGACGTTTGTTCGCCTTTCGAAATCAAAGGCGGGATACTCAATTGGTTCACGCCGAGCATCTGCGTGTAAGAGTTCGAAGTGTGCAGGGTGCCGATGACTGGTTAATGGAGCAAGAAGTGTTGCCGATGCCATGTCACCAAAGAGACCAGCTGTTTGACTACAACTGTAATCCGTGATCCGACTTATGCGACTCGCTGCCACGATGAGTACGAATTCATTATTTTGTAGATTAAGGTGCGAGGCCCAACGTCGCTGAATCAGGCTCAAGGATCGACTGTAACCACAACAAAACCAGTTGATACCAAGAGTTCGTATATGCGGTACCTTCAGCCGTTTTGCTAGTTGTCGGGCTGCATGTTGCGGTCGTTCGTGCCTAGCTTGTGGTTTTTCAAGAAAACGATCTGCAACGGATGGTGGTAAAAAGGAGGGAGAGGCAAATAATATGCCCCGGCAGTCGTTGAGATTGCAGCCAGTCTCGGTTTGCAGTTTCCGAACAACGCGGACACCCATTGTGACTTCGTCTTCTAAAGAAATTGCTCTGGCCTCAATGCCTGTATGACGACTGAATTTTCTTGGCATCGTTTCGCCAAACCAGGCGTTATTCAATATCCAAGACGGTCGGTGTACAGAAACAGCTGAAATACCAAGCCGAGTTTTGTTTTCTTGTATGTCCATCAAGCTTTCTAACCTCTTCTGAAACGTAAACCGCATGGATAGTGGCAATACGAAACATCTGGTGCTAGCCGAAAAAACATTTATTTCGTCGATTTAGGATGTTTTTTCGTGCATGAACGACCTGAAACGCGTGCAATACTTACTTCGGGAATACTTTCGATTTTTCCGAGATGCAAGTTTTCCTGAGAAAAAGTGTTCTTTTCCGAGGTAAATTGATGGTTCGTGTCGTATTGACAGTATTAGTAGCCGCTGGATTCTTCATTACGGGAGACATTCCAGCGGTTGTAAGCGGATGCCAGCAGGGATGGATGGCTGCTCAAGATCGCGCTTTGAGTCTCTGGAGTCCAAAGGAATCAAAGACGGCAATTGGCCCTGACGGACAAGAACAACAGGACAGTCATAAAAATGACTTATCCAAAGGAATGGAATATGCCGTAACACCTTCTAAAGAACGCCTCCCACCAGAGGCAGCCCGGTCAATTAATCAAAGAGAGTTGGTTGCAGGCAGTCGCCTAGTCTTGTGGCTGGTCCAAAAGGAAACCGTCTCTGTAACGCAGTTCGATGTTATTGATCCACAGTCAGGGGAGGTTTTAGTTACTCCACCGGGTAACTCTTCATGCTTACCGAAGAGGGGGCGTATAGACATGAATGCACTTCGAGAGGGAGGCGAGATCTCGGTACGCTATACCCATAACGAGCAGTCACATTACAGAAAATCTGCTACCGCTGCGCAACATGAGACTTTAGGAGCAATCCTCGGAATTCAACACAGTCGCGCTGGGCAGAACTAGGTCTTGCGAGAGCTAGGTTACCAACCAAACTTAGCTCTCACTCGATGTTTCTGCAGGTGCAGAGTTTTCAGAATCGGAAACCTGTTTCTTGGAGAGACCAATTTTTCGTTCTTCGATATCAACACGAAGAATTTTCACATCAATCGGGTCACCCACCTGAACCAATTCCTCTGCGTTTTCGATTTTGTCATCAGACAATTCCGAAATATGTAGAAGCCCTTCGAGCCCATCTTCGAGGCCGACAAAAACACCAAAATTAGTAATCTTGGTAATCGTTCCATGAACAACATCATCAACCTTGTATCTATCAGGGATATCTGCAGTCCATGGATCATCCTGCATTTGTTTCAGCCCTAATGCGATACGCCGTCGCTGTTGGTCAACAGACAAAACCTTGCATTCAATCTCTTGCCCCTTATCGACCATTTCACTTGGATGGGTGACTTTGCGTGTCCAAGACATATCGGTGACATGGAGGAGGCCATCTATACCCTCATCAATTTCAATGAAGGCACCGTAGTTTGTTAGATTTCTAACTACACCTTTAACAATGGCTCCAGGTGGATAGTCTGCTGCCACCTTTTCCCACGGATTCTGCTGTGTTTGCTTCATGCCGAGTGAAATTTCTTGCTTGTCCTCATTGATGGCGAGCACAACAACCTCAACTTCATCACCGGGTGAAACAAGTTCGCTCGGGTGGCTTACTCGCTTTGTCCAACTCATTTCACTGATGTGAACCAGCCCTTCAACGCCATCTTCAAGTTTCACAAAAGCACCGTAACTCATTACGTTCACGACTGCACCCTTGCAGACCGTTTCGACAGGATATCTTTCAGCTACCTTCGCCCATGGGCTCGGTGTTCGCTGTTTCATGCCAAGTGCAATCTTCTCACGATCACGGTCAATGTGCAGTACCTGAACTTCGATCTCCTGATCAATTGAAACCATTTCACTTGGGTGACCAATTCGTCCCCAACTCATGTCTGTAATGTGAAGCAAGCCGTCGATGCCCCCCAGGTCGACAAATGCGCCGAAGTCAGCAATATTTTTCACAATCCCACGGCGGACCTGTCCATTCTCAAGTGTTTCCATGAGTTGTTTCTTTCGCTCAGATCGTTCCTGTTCAATAAGCGCTCGACGAGAAACAACAATATTTCGGCGTGCTTCGTCAATTTTCAAAACGAGGCACTGAATTGCCCTGTTGCAATAGTCACCTATATCAGCGGGACGCCTGATATCAACTTGGCTTGCTGGTAGGAAAACATTCACACCAGCTATGTCAACAAGGAGGCCACCTTTGATTTTTCGAAGTACGAATCCTGTTACAACATCATCTTCATGAACACTTGACATAACGCGCAGCCAGTCTTCGATTCGACGAGCCTTGCGTTTAGAGAGAGTTATGAGGCCTCTGTGCTCATCAACAATGTTCTCCTCAATGTCCTCAAGAAGAACCTTGATGACGTCCCCAACTTCTGGCGCGGGTTCTGTTTCATCCCATTCGTTCCGCGGTATGTGGCCCTCACTCTTGTATCCAACATCAACAAGTACAAATTCATCGTCAACTCGTAAAATCTTTCCTTCAACAACGCTATTGATTGCAAGAGAGGGCGCCTGACCAACATCAAAGTCGGCAGCATCACTTCCGCCCATTGCCAAATCAATTTCTTGTTCGAGTTCATCTCCTAAGTCAAGTTCACGGATAAGATTTCGGTTGACCATACGTTCGCGGGGTTAGAGGAATAAATTAGGTTAAAATGCTTTCAGCTAGTCTTTCTCAACAACAAGAGTTGTCGGATTTCCTCGCTGATGCAAGTCTGGAAGTCTAGCAGGAGGATCAATGCTGAACAATTGATGTGCATTCCTTGCGATGAAAAGACAAAGACGCATCTCCTAGACTTCCCAAACGCACCAATACGGCAGCTTGGTGTCGAACAGGCCTGAACCTGCCGATTGCTCAAATATGATGCAATTTCCCAAACAAATCAGAAGGTTTGAAGATCTCTGCCGAAGGGATCTCCTGCGTCTATTTGCAACCACAGTTGGAGGAGTGATTTCATGCAGCCAATTGCATGGGCAGTTTCAAGAGACCTCGTTAAGTAGCCATGCACCTCAGTTTGGTGACTCAGGTATTCAGCGATACCGGGTTGGTGTTCGTGTTTTAGCCCACGGTGGACCATGTCGAGATATTTACGCGACAATGCCAGTGCCTATGGATTGGCCAGAGCAGAGAGTACGAATAATCGACCAAGATACAACGACCGATATTCGTCGGTTACGGTTCCGGGAGCTTGATGGTGCAGTTCGACAAATGATTGTTGAGATCCCTGATCTGCCTGCGGAGCGGGAAGCAAAGGCAATAGTGACCTACGAACTTGAACGTTCTGCAATTTTGGCACCACAAACAACTGATGATTTGCACCTGCCATCAAAGTCTGACCATGACCTTCGAATCTTTCTTCGACCAAGTCCTTACATTGAAAGCCGCCATTCTTCAATCGTGCGTCTAATGCGCGAAACAACGAAAGGCGTAGAGGGCTGGAGCAAGGTAGAGGCTATTTACGATGTGGTGCGCGAGCGTGTCGAATATCGTAATGGTGGATTAAAAGGTGCTGCTCGTGCGTTAGCAGATGGGTGGGGAGATTGTGAAGAACTCACCTGTTTGTTCATAGCTATGGCACGGGCAGCTGGTATTCCTGCAAGGACAGTTTGGGTTGAGGGTCACTGTTACCCAGAGTTCTACCTTGTTTGCTCGAATGGTGACGGATATTGGTACCCATGTCAGGCAGCAGGAGCACGTGCGTTTGGCAGCATGCCTGATCTTCTTCCGATACTGCAGAAGGGCGACAACTTCCGAGATCCAGATCGTCCGGGTCGAAGTCTTCGATACGTTTCAGAATTTATTCGGGGTTCAGCAATTGGTGGCGCTGGCTCTCCTCACGTTAGTTGGGTTCGTGAAGGAGCTTGACTGCTGATGCAAAACCGTATTTAGGCATCGGCAGTTTGTGGAGCACCTGATTCCGATGATTCGTCGGCGTCTTCATCTTGACCCAGAATTGCTGCGTCACTTGGTTCCTGCTCATCGGTTACTGCTGGAGCAAACCAACGCGGTACGATAGGAAGACCTGCATCCTTCCATGCTGTTTCAAGGCGTTCACCGGCCAAGCGTACAACTCTTTCGCGCCCGATGCCCTTCAGTGCTTCTCGGGTGGCCCATGGTGTGACAGGCCCTTCGAAGCCAGCCGTCTGAGCAATATTGAGAAGTTCTGAGCAGTTAATCACTCCGGTTTCACCAGGCATGAGTCTCTGGGTTGAAACAAGTTCACTTGCTGTTACGTCTTTTGGTGCGTCAGAGATACGCAGTTCGACAATACGATTTGCTGGTAGTTGTGAAATTACAGACGCGGATTCGCCGCCAACGTGAAGCGCCCAATTATCGACAACTAGTCCAATTGAATCGTGAGAACTTGAAATAAGCCCAAGTAGTCCTTCGTAGTTGTGGATGAACTGATGTACAAAATCTGCTCTTTGCTCAGCTTCGGGAATGATGGCAAGTCCAACTGTTAGATCGTGCTTTGCAGCCAAAGTTCCAATCTGATCAAGACGGCTTCGATGAAGCTCAAAAAGATCTTTGAATGCATGCTCATTTGAACCAGGAACCACCGTCACAGCTGCACGGTTACATTCAGTTGCCTTAGCCATCTCGAAAAGTTTGGGAAGTTGTTCGACCTCTGAAGCAAAAGTCGTATCATCCCCGTCAAGCGTGATTGGCAGATGAATGGATGATGCCTGGAGTCGTGCACTCACCATGAGCCGACGAGCATGGTCCACACCGTAGATTTCAGCTTGCTGACAGAAGTCAAGGATATCGATATCCATGCCGTCGAAGCCAAAAGATAAAGCGAGTTCAATAAGTTCACTTGGACGTCCTGAAAGTGGAAGACCAATCGTACTAAGGTTCCTGAACACGGAGGGCACGCTCCTCTATCAAAGGGGAAGAGAGATGGATTCTTGTCAAAACGAGTACGCGCATAACCTGATGGATATGCGAGGGACACGAAAGTATGCACAATTACGAGACATTTTTGAAGCGGTCGCATTTTGATACGACATGACGCACGAAGATAAGCATTTTGCAACGCAGCGAAGCAATTTGCGTCAATTACTCCACAACTGTCTCAGTCTGGGCGCGACCACTGCGCTTGTATCTCGGTCTTTGGTTATTTTTTTGAGAAAAGGTACTTTGGGAAGGCAGCAAACGCGAAGCTTTCGGGTGACTTCGCTTAAAGGGTATGAGAAATGCTCTGGTTCGGGACAGTCTCAGCACGCCCTAAATATTTCGTCTCACCAAAACAGTTTTTACGCACGGTAAAGCAGAAAGGTTCTTCAATATGAATATTCTTTTTCCGGATCGCAATTCGGTGAGAACCCGCTTATGGCGGCGTCGTGGCCCAACACGGCAGATTAGATCAGGGTTAAAGAGCGGACAGTATCGTATTGAACAGCTTGAGCCTCGGTATCTTCTCACGGCTGCTCCTTCAGGATACGACACAGTTACGGCTGACTGGTTCGAGACAGTTGCCGAGCCTACTTTTTCTTTGGATTCATCTTTGGGGCCGAATGCTACCGACTGGGTTGGCTCGCTAACCAACAGCGGTGGCTCAGCATATTCTGAACCCAATGCTTGGATCGTTCGGCTTGCACCAACTGTTTTGCAGACTATGTCGAGAGTAAGCGATGCAGTTGGGTTGTTTCCATCGTCGTCCGGTCTTCGTGTGCTTGGTGGCCTTGGCTTGCCTGGTCAACTCCTGCTGGAATCGTCTGCGTGCTCGTCCGAGGTTCTTTCGTATCTTTCAGAGTTAGGGTGTGTTTCTTCATTTGAGCCCGATCTACCAATATCGGTTTCGACATATTCAGCCACATCGACACCAGATGATCCTCGCTACGGTGACCTATATGGCCTCCATAACACCGGGCAAAGCGGTGGTACGAACGATGCAGATATTGATGCACCTGAAGCCTGGCAAGTGAGCACTGGTTCTCGTGACATTATCGTTGGGGTAGTTGACACTGGGATTGATTACAACCATCCTGATCTTGCTGCAAATATGTGGGTTAATCCGGGCGAAATTGCAGGCAATGGAATAGATGACGATGGGAATGGCTTTGTTGACGATGTGCACGGGTATGATTTTGTCAACGATGATGGCGATCCCTTTGATGACCAAGGGCACGGAACACATTGTGCGGGCACTATAGGTGGTGTTGGTAACAATGGCCTGGGAGTCACTGGCGTAAATTGGGAAGTTTCGCTCATGGGCTTAAAATTCCTCGATGCCAATGGATCGGGTTCAACGTCAGATGCAGTTCAGGCCATCAATTACGCAACAATGATGAGGAATCAGTATGGCCAGAATGTGAGAGTGACAAGTAATAGCTGGGGAGGTGGCGGGTCAAGCAACGCAATGCGTCAAGCAATCGAAGCCGGCTCGGATGCCGATATTCTTTTCGTCGCAGCTGCCGGAAATGACGGCATGAACAATGACAGCAATCCTCAGTATCCAGCCTCGTATACAAGTAATGCTGTTATTTCAGTTGCTGCGACGAATCGAAATGACTCGCTTGCCGGATTCAGTAATTATGGTGCGACAAGTGTTGATTTGGCAGCACCTGGTGTCGGTATCGTCAGCACTGTGCCATCTGGTGGCTATTCATCATACAGTGGTACCAGTATGGCA
>JALCBP010000169.1:0-3142 GCA_028066355.1 Pirellulales bacterium | reverse complement strand
CGCTGGTCTTCGCCAAACCATATGATTTTCCTCGCATTCTTCGCTGTCGACGGCCGGAAGTCGTCTTCGAATTCTGGGTACCACACCACTGTGTGAGTTGAGGGTTCCTCAAGCGAGCCGGTCACGCAGAAACTACCGATTGGTTTTCCGTTCTCAGCCCCCATGCCTGCATGGGCAATGGTCATTCGGATTGATCGACGAATCTTTACTCCATCAACTACCCCTGCGGAGGCCCGCATTCGATAGTAGGCGCGGGCGTCGGGTGCAAACGGAATCCCCATGCTGTTGACCAGGTTCCGGATCGGAAGCATGCGACCTTGTGAATGGTACTCCAGGTTGTCGCGGTAGTAGTCCGCGAGGTTTCTTCGATCTCGATACTCGGCATGCCGTGGGTATTTTTCCGAACCGCGGTTGTAGCGATTCCATTCGTATTCGGTCAGCCCCACTTCCTTGTAGGAGCGGTCGGTATCATGCACTTCCTGGACCTTTTCGAGAATCTCGTAGATCTCTTTTTCCATCTTTCCAGAGTTCGCAAAATCCTTCCGCACCACTTTGACCTTTTGCCGTGGCAGCACCGCCCAGTGCATCGCGGTGCGGACGACCTCCTGCGCCTGCTCGAAGTAATTCTCCAGATCGATCGAACTGAGCGACTGATTCTGCCCAATTGTGTCGAACCTTCCACTCGGGTCATCGGGCAACCCGTCGGCCATGATGCGTATACCGAGCAACTCCTTCACGGTCGCCTCATATTCCCGACAATTGAGTCGCCGAAGCGCAATCTCCCCACCAGTGTCCCGTAACATCTTCTGGGCGGAATGAAGTACTTCAGTGAGATCACCAACCACCTGCGATACTTCGGCCGGTGACGGTTGCGGCTCATCTGCGGGTGGCATTTCACCGGCGTTCAGTCTGTCAAGGATGTCCTGCCAGTTGACAGCATCAGCCGAGTCCACAATGGTGAGCGTAATATCGTGCAGTGACAGATCAGCTTCCTGAGTCTCTGGCCCATGGCATCGATAGCAGTGGTTCTTCATGAACGAGTGAATGGATTCAGGAACCTCGATTCCCGCACTCGCCAGAGACGGAATGAAACAGAACAGCAACAAAAGCCCAAGGCGTGGTTTCAGCAAGGAGTACATGGGTTCTATTTTGATCAATGATCCTGATGACAAAGTCAACTGAAGCGGCACCTCAGACAAACGGGATTACAGAACATCATGTTTGCCGTCACGGGTTTTTGAATTCTTTTCACTCACTGACGAACCATCACCGGCAGACCGATTGTTCTTCAGAATAAATCCTATCTTCCTACTACTACAATGTTATTCGGCAGTATTGATTATCTCTCTCGCCGTCCGTCGCTAACGAGGTCATCCGCCAACCACGTTACCTGCTTTTTTAGGATAAATTCCAAGAAACTCGATGTTTGTTTCTTTCCATAAATCTGCTCGTTTTATTTCATCCTGCTGCTTGTCTCGCTCCGTAACAGCTGAGTTACAGACGAGCAATTGAGATGAAGCAATTTGCAGAGCCAGAAAAACGCTACCATTACATTTTTGCATTTGGACAGTTCGCGACATTGACAAAGTACACGCTGGACATTCCCTCAATGACTACGCACATGGCACGCATCCCACTTCCGATTTTTCTTTTTCTGACAGCATGCCTTGTACCGCATGCCGTATTCGCTGAAACGCAGCAAGAAAGGCGAGCAGGGCCGAACATCATCTTACTGATGGGTGATGATCATGGCTGGGAAGAAACTGGCTACCACGGACACCCGTATGTGAAAACGCCTTTCCTTGATGAAATGGCGACATCTGGACTTCGACTGGACAACTTTTATGCACAACCAGTCTGTTCGCCCACGCGCGGTAATGTCCTGACTGGGAGACACCCCAACCGCTACGGGACGTTCACGCCAGGGTGTTCGATTCGACCAGAAGAGATCACCGTCGCTCACTGTCTCCAGAAAGCCGGATACGCAACTGGACATTTTGGAAAATGGCATGTCGGCCCTGTCAAAACAGCATCACCGACGAACCCAGGAGCAATGGGGTTTGATGAATGGCTATCGCATGACAATTTTTTTGAACTCGATCCATTCCTGTCTCGCAATGGCGGGCCGCCCAAAAAGTTCTACGGCGAGAGTTCCGAAATCCTGATTGATGAAGCAATCAAATATATTGAAAAGAAACAACTGGAGGACGTCCCGTTCTTTACAGTCATCTGGTTTGGCTCACCCCATGAACCATACAGCGGCATGGAGACAGATTTACTTCTTTATGAGGATCTACCAGAGAAATACAGCGAGACGATGGTGAGGTTGACTTCCAATACAACCGGGAAGCAGGTCAAGCGACCTTTACGTGACGTTTTGATTGAACGCTACGCAGAAATTACAGCCATGGATCGGTCAATCGGGAAGCTACGTAATGCACTTAAAACGCTCGGCATCAAAGACGACACTTTGCTGTGGTATTGTGGAGACAACGGTATTCCACCAAGCGGCCTGAGAGAGTCCCGTTTCAGAGGACTCAAAGGAAAACTCTACGAGAACGGCATTCGGGTTCCCGGAATCATTGAGTGGCCCGCTGGAATTTCCGAACCACGCGTCGTAACGGTGAATGCTGTCACAGCGGACATTCTTCCGACTTTGTGCCAGTTGACTGGTGCAACACCGCCAGACGTTCCTCTCGATGGCATTAATCTCGTACCACACTGGCAAGGAACGAAGAACGAGCGTGGCGAGGCGATCAAGTTCTGGTCCTTCAAGGCAGATTATGACAAATCAGCAAAGCCGTACATCGACCCGGAACTCCAAAAAGGTACGACGCCGACCGTGAAAGAAAAGGACGGGCTCTTGACTCGTACTTTCAAGAATTTTCACCACCCAAAAATAAGGGAACAGGATTTTACGGGCGCGAGAGCAATTCTAACGGACGACTACAAATTAGTCATTGATGGAGAAAAAAAGACAGGAGTCGAACTTTTTGATCTGAAGAAAGATCCGGGTGAAGAAAACAACCTTGCCAAAGTTCATCCTGACATTGTTCAGACGCTGTCAAAACAACTCCATGACTGGCAGAGCAGTGTCTTGAATAGCTTGATGGAGCAAGACTACAAATAAACCGCAACACAA
>JALCBP010000008.1:0-64648 GCA_028066355.1 Pirellulales bacterium | reverse complement strand
GAATTGATGTACTTCAGTTGCTTAGGTTGGCCAACAATCATGACCATTGCAATCAAGCTTGATTGCGAGAAGGTGTTGTCCAAGCACGTCTGAGAGTCAGAAGACCTACCAATACGCATTGAGAGCGAGTGTGACTGCGAGGGCGGTTTCACGAGCACATGCCGCGCGAGTGGTCTGTAGACAGATTATTAAAAGTTATGGTCACAGTGGATGCATTCTGCTGTGATCGATAGGGAGATGCTATGATTCAAAATAGTTTCATCGATAGAGAAAATATGCCTACTCAAAGTACCGTGATGGTACCGAAACGTGGTAAAGACAAAGTAGGCTTCACGCTAATTGAATTGCTTGTCGTCATAGCAATTATCGGGGTTCTCGTCGGTTTATTGCTGCCCGCAGTACAGCAAGCTCGTGAGTCAGCCCGACGCATAAGTTGTTCAAGCAACGTGCGGCAGTTAGGCGTAGCAATGCATAGTTATATGTCTGCGAATAGCGGAAGATTCCCCTGCCAAAAGATTGATGATGATGAACGTTATCAAAATTCAGTGGGTGGGAGTTGGACTCCAGGAGGCAAAGCCCTTTTTTGGTTTGGTGAAGTTGATTACCGGACTGAACCCAATGGCACGCTCGACGTAAAAGCTGGTCCACTGCAGCCATTTTTTGAATCGAACGCTTCCGTTTTACAGTGCCCGAACTTTTCAGAATCTATGCTTGAAGAAGTGAAGTTTGGTGATCGTATAGCAACAGCATTTGGGTATAACTCCCAACTTGGTCCTGGCTCAGGAAACTATTACGGGTCCGAGCCGGGCGGCCCGTATCAAGATAAGACATATCGAATCAAAGATGTCCCTGAGACCTCTCGGACAATTGCATTTGCAGAGACCGCTATGATTTATTTTGCAGCACCGTATGGCCTGAGAGAACAGCTTGGTGGGTTTAGTAAACCCTCGACAACTGACCCAGTCGTTCACTTTCGTCATGGAGGTGGGTTTGCCAATGCAGTCTTTGTTGACGGACATGTTGAAGGCTTCAGCCGAAAGTTCCGAAAAGGACCGTGGACGAGCGATGGTCAAGTGGCTCAGATGGAATTCCATAATATTGGGGTCATCTGCAATGGAGATCCCGCAGATGCCGCAGAAGTAGATGCGTTGTGGGATCGAAACTAACCGTGCACTCGAGGAGGATTTCTTATGAAAGATAAACGTCTATGGGTGGCGATAGTGGGACTAGGAATCGCTTCGTGGCTTATCTATCCGTCCGTGTTTGCAAGAAGACCCCCAGCCGTTGACAGCGATGATGAGATTGTTATTCACTACATTTGTAAAGAGAGTGGTAAAGTTTTCGAGCTTCCACTTGCTGGAGAATGTTTTGAGCATCCTGAAACTGGTCGTCAGACACTTGTTCCAGCAATCTATGACCGTCGTCGGAATAAGTGGCGGCCAGGGCCGCCGCTTGCGGAAATGAGACAAATGGGACTACTTCAAACAGTCCCACGTGAATAGATTTTTCTATGGAAAACGGTTCTGATTCTTCCGTTTCGAAAGTAACACTGCTTAAAAATGCAGCCGCATGGGATCGGCTCGCTAAAGCTCATGACGCTTTGGCAAGTCCTGCCTGTGATGAGGCATTCACTGATCCAAGAAACTGGCTTGGCACGGGTGGTCCTGCCGATCGTCCATGGCTCCCTTCTAGCCTGAGGGGACTGGAGGTTCTTTGCCTTGCCGCAGGTGGAGGGAAGCATGGGCCCATTTATGCTGCTGCTGGCGCGAGCGTAACAGTCGTCGATCTGTCAGCGTCAATGCTTGATCTCGATCGACAGGTTGCGAGGGAGCGGAAACTTCATCTAGAACTGATACAGAGTTCAATGGATGAACTTACGATGTTGAAAAATGATTATTTTGATCTCGTTATTCATCCAGTGAGTAGTTGCTACCTACCTACTCTCAAGCAAGTTTTCTCCGAAATCGTGCGTGTTTGTCGTCCGGGTGGCTTGTACATGAGTCAGCATAAATCTCCGAGAAGTTTACAGTCATCATTGCAACCGAATTTAAATGGCCGATATGAATTGCTTTTTCCAGAGTGCCAATCAGCGGATAACTCAGGAGCACTGCCACCGGCACCACCATCTCGTTTGAGAGAGGCTGGAACGGATGAATTTGTTCACTCTTTAACAGATATTCTCGGTGGAATATGCCGCGCGGGATTTTCCATCGAAGACTTTTTTGAGCCAAATGAAGGTGATCAAGAGGCGGTTCGTGGCTCATTTACCCATCGGGCCGCTTTTCTTCCACCGTATATAAGGATCCTCGCCAGGAAATATGGACAGAGAGCAACGTTGCAACCTGTCGTGGTACAGTAGATTGTTGGGCAGGCTTTAGGTTGTACAGGATTAAGGATAGAAGCGCATGATTTGTATGAACATTATTCTCACCGTACAAGAAGATCATAAGATTGAGGTTGTTCGTGACTTACTCTGTGAAGCTATGAGAAAGAGTAGGAATGAGCCAGGTTGTGAGCGATTCGATGTCTATCAATCGCAATCAAATCCCAACGAATTTACGATGATCGAACACTGGTCTTCTCAAGAGGCTCTCGATGCTCATCGACAGGCTGAAGCGTACACAACAATTTACAAGCCCCAAGTGATTCCTCTGGTTGAGCGTGTTGGTCATCCGGTGATGCTCTTGGATTAACCTGGGGTTTTTATAAATAAACGTATTTTTATGATACTTCTTATTGATAACTACGATTCATTTACATGGAATCTCGTTCAAAGGCTTGGTGAAATAGAGCCACGCATGAGAGTTGAGGTCCATCGGAATGATTGCATCGATGGTGATACAATAGCTGCAAAGCAGCCTAGTCACCTGCTCATTTCACCTGGTCCATGTAATCCAGACAAAGCTGGTATCTCGTGTGATGTTGTGCGCCGTTTCGCCGGCCGCATGCCGATTCTCGGAGTCTGCCTCGGCCACCAGGCTGTTGGTCAAGTTTTTGGTGGGAAGATTGTGGCAGCGAAGCAACTGATGCATGGCAAAGTTGATCAGATCGAGCATACCGGCAGGGGGCTCTTTACCGGGCTTTCTTCACCAATAGAAGCTACTCGGTACCACAGTCTGGTGATCGACCCGGCATCAGTGCCAAATGTTTTTGAGGTGGATGCCTGGGCTTTTGCACCCGATGGAAGTAAAGAAATCATGGCTATTCGTCACCGTGAGATGCCCGTTTATGGTGTGCAATTTCATCCAGAAAGTTTTCTCACAGCCAACGGTCATGCAATACTGCAGTCTTTCCTTGGGACCACAAACGGTGGTTTAGTCTCATGATTGATGTCGTAGAAGCGCTGCGACGAATAGAAGAGTCAGCTATTGTTCTCCCGCCACGTCGTGTTCGAATTGAAAAATCTGTCGGGCTAAAATTACAAGAAGATGTGATTTCTGATGCAGATTCACCACCATGGCATCGCTCGATGATGGATGGATTTGCAGTTATTTCGAATGACTTCGCTCGTGTTGTAGATGAGAAAACAGGTGTAACACTTGAGGTCGTTGGTGAAATTGCTGCTGGTGAAGCAAAGCCGATAATACTCAAACGAGGGCAGTGTGTTCGGATTATGACAGGGGCTCCGATGCCTGCAGGAGCAGATGCTGTGATTCCAATCGAGCGAGTTGTCACAGGAAGTTCAGGTGGTCACGCTGGTGAGCAGGTTTGTCTACATGAACCTAACTTCCGGCTTGGACAGCACGTAAGCAAAAAGGCGAGTTTTTTTCATGCCGGGCAGACAGTTATCAAAAGTGGCATTGAGCTAGAGGCAGTTCATGTCGGGCTGGCGGCTGAGGCGGGAAGTTCCCATGTAATAGCCAGCGCACCTCCTTGCGTTTCAATTATTACGACTGGAAATGAACTCATTGCGGATGGCCAAATCCTCGGGAAAGGGCAAATTCGAAACACGAATGAACCAATGCTTTCCGCTGCTGTAGCACGTTGCGGAGCAGAGCCGATTCCGATGGGTATAGCTAAAGATAATGCAGAGGCATTGAGGGCATTAATGGCTCAAGGTGTTGCGGCTGATATCCTTCTGGTTTCGGGTGGTGTGTCTGCTGGAGATTATGACCTCGTGCCGAAAACACTTGAAAAGATCGGCGTCGAGTGTGTTTTTCATAAAGTTTGTTTGAAACCAGGAAAGCCAATCTGGTTTGGAATTTTTAAACGACCAGCAGCTTCACCAACACTTGTTTTTGGTCTTCCCGGAAATCCTGTGAGCGCTTTGGTTTGTTTCGAACTTTTCGTTCGGCCGACCCTGAAATTTGTATCAGGCCAGTCGCTCGAAATGCAGAGTGGTTCTCACCGCATGGCCAAGTTAGTTGGCTCGGTAAAGGGTGCCGGTGATCGCCCCGTATATCATCCCTGCAACCTTAAGTTGTTCGACAATTGCCTTTTTGTCGAAGCGTTGCAGTGGGGTGGGTCGGCTGACTTACTTGGGTTTTCACGGGCCAATGGGCTTCTTGTATTGCCAAAGAATTGTGGGGACTATCGAGAAGGTGACTCGGTACAAGTTATTCCCCTTGATTCACGGTTCTATCACGAGTCCGAGTGATGCAAGCTTTGCGAAACACTCATCCCTCTCCCGACATCGCTCCAGAGAAACCCACGATTTATCTTGCGCGGCATGGAAGTCTTCAGCAGACGCTGGTAACGTTTTAGCACCTGATGCCAATCTCTGTATAACACCGCGATCAAGACGAGTGAGTCGCATCGCATCCACTCGATAGTCTAGGAATGCTTCCCAGCAAAGAGGGAATAGTTTTGCAACGATTTTATTTCCAATAGTTTCTGCGTACTGTCGAATCTCAAGTTGAGCGTGACTATCCATTCGTAGTGCAAGGAAATGCAGGAGATTGTGCAGATCTATTTTCCAGTAAGCTTCCGTGTATGTTGACAGCGGTAAATCTTTACGTGCTTGCTCACGGGCTATACCAGCTTGCAGCCGTTCCTCGTAAACACGACGAGCAAGACTCTGTAGCTCTTGCTCAGATTGAGTAAGAGGATGTCCGTCATTGTTCGCAAGAAATCCATCCGATCCCTGTCGGTTCGTCGATGCCTGGCTTCTCCAGCCATCGTTCCCTGTCGCTTGCATCGAATCGATTGCGAGGGAATATCGGGTTGAATACTCGTTGATGTTTGCTGTTCGATGCCGAACCCACTGTCGCCAGCAATCCATTGGCACCCGTACAAGAAATTTTACCTCGGCCATCTCAAAAGGTGTTGTGTGAGCATGCCTTAGGAGATAACGGATCAGTTGCCGATCATCACTGACTTTTCTTGTGCCCTCACCATAACTTACTCTTGCGGCTTGCACGATAGAAGAATCATTGCCCATCACGTCAACCAAAGTCACAAATCCATCATCAAGGACCGGAAATTTCTGCCACTGAAGGCTATCCAGTGAAGGCGTAGTTTGTGCTGCTGATTGATCGGATGCCATGAATGTACCTTTGTGCAACGAATGAAATGTAACCACAGGATGAACTTCTCTGGCGATTACTGCAACTGTTGGCCGTGCCGCAAGTTAATCACGCCATTCTGGTGTGCCAATTCAACTAAAGAAGTTCTCACCATAAAGGTTTGTTGGCGGACAGGTGGTGACAGTGATATCGCCATTGACTCGTGTTTGACATGCAAGCCGCATGGTCTCTTCGTTCCCAATGTAAGCCATAGACACACCCATGCGGGCCTTTTCGAGAAGTCCTCTTGGGCTTGTGTTTTCCATCCCTTTCGTGATTAGCACTCGGCAGCTGCCACAAGATCCCATGCCGTGACAATTAAGGACTTTATGAACTCCAGGGTACAGCGAGACTCCTGCAGCGAGTGCCTCTTTACGAAGGTTGGCACCTTCTGGAACTTGAATTTCTTTTTTCTCTGTGGCAAAGGTAATTGTTGGCATAGGATTCTCTCGATAGGAAGGCCTTTGTTTCCCGATAATGTAGTCATCTGAGCCGTTTGCTTCCAGCGCGGTCAAGCTAATCCCGGAGGAATGGATGAATGGCTGAATTATCACGATATCAGCGTCAAATCGTCAAAAACTACTATGAAAACCTCGATACAGCACTTGTGCAGCGACTTGGTGAGCAGGTGACCGACCTTTATCTCGCTGAGGGTAAAAAACGATCTAAAATCTGGGCATCTATCGAAAAATCACTGGAGAAACTTGAGGTTCCCAAGTCAAGAATAAATCGGGTTGTGGCTTCGGACGATGCACAGCAACTGGCGAAACTACTACAAGAATTATGGGGCTGAATCCTAGGGAACTGAACTGTTCACGAGGTAAAAGGCCTGTCAGGAAAAGGAAAACGATTTTCCTATTCGATTTGGTTTCGGTTACAACTGCTGAAGAATTGACAGGAGGCTTTGTTTATAGCGGGTGCTCTCATGAAACAGGTTGTTATCATCGTGAAACCATTTCTTGCGGAGCGCGTTCTTGAAGCTGTAGCTGAACTGGAAGTAGATGCTTTGGCCGTGCATGAGGTGAAAGGGTACGGGCGTCAGAAAAGTTATCTTGATGCGACGACTGAACAGGATCGATCACTCGCGTTTCTCCCAAAAGTTGAAATTCAGTGCTGGGTTGAAGACTCTCAAATCGACAACTTTATTGACAAGGTAAGTCAGGTTGCGCGAACAGGCAGAATAGGTGACGGGAAATTATTCACTATTCCGGTTTCAGGAATCAGTGAATAAAGATACCTGTCGCATACCAAACACTATTTTTTCCTTTTTGGATATCATAGCCGAATGCAGAGTGCTCGGATGAGATTGCCCGCCAATGCCCGGGTGATTGTCGCCAGCAGGAAACGCAGTCTATGCAGGAATCAAGCAGGTCCTGGTCTGGCCAACTTTCTGCACAGACTTCCGATGCAGATCCATAGCGTTGGCTAAGTTGTTGTGAGCGTTTTCCCCAGCCATGATGACCTTGGTTTTGTAGTCGGGCTTGATGAGCGGAATGGGCATTTGCTGCGTCACACAGCATGCTATCGCAATGTCCGTCCGCACTTTTCGCAGCGTCGGCATGTCGCCGCACTGCGAAAATCATTGATCGTTGAGTTAATGAACCAGCTGGTAAACCAGCAAGCAAACACAGATCTTGTTGAACAAATCGATAGTATTTTCCACCTTTCCTGGGTAAGACTGAAACTACTTGGCCTTTGAGTGGTTCGTGAGCATAGTCAAACACGAATATGCCAGGTCCTCCACGAATTGCATCCATAGACATTGATGGAATCGGTAGTTTCGAACATTCGTCATAATCAAGTTGACAAAAAACCCAAGGAGTATCCGAATCAGCAAAAAACTTTCGGATGTAGGGCTTTTGAAGTTGTTGAGTCACTTCATCATCACCAACAGTTGTATTTTTGAAACAAGTTGATAGCAGAAGCATTGATGATGTTTTTGCAGCAATTCTCGTAGCGTCCGTGTAGTTCGACACATCAATGATCTTCTGACGCCACGAGGCATGAGACGGCGTGTTCCGATTTTCAGCAGTGACACACTCCCCTTTCACCATGAATGAAAGAAACATTATGGCGGCGATGAGCGTTTGAGAATAAATACGTGTCGGCATTGGTAAATTGTGGTCCTAAATCTAGGCAGTGATGAAGATCAATGAAATGAACGTCTGATTGTGGAATACCATTGAACTGCTCCTCCCGAGAATCAGGCAACTACAATCTGTTGAAACCCAAGAAACAGCGGGAAACACAACAATTTTCAGCATATGAGCATGGAATTGGCTGGAACCCCGGAGTTATTCATCGAGGCTGCTGTGGAGTTCCAGCCACTAAAATCGTTACACTTCGCGTAATCGTTTCTGTTTCCCCACTTTTGCAGTCAGGTCAATGTAATGCTTCGTCATGCTGCCATAATTTTTGTCGTCTCTTTTTCTTGTATCAATGTTCTGGGCAACTGCCGAGGAGCAGATATTACAGACTTTCGTAAAGAGCCACTTGGTGAAGTACCACCATTTCAAAAGCCGAATGAAGACGCTCTTGTTGAAGCAGCGGCCCACCTTGGTGAAACGCTTAAACCATTGGATGAACTGCTATCTGAAAGCAAAAGTGGTGTTGACTGGCGGGACTATCTTGACTGGCCATTACTTGAGTCTCAAGCAGACTCAGGACAGAAACTTGATGTGAGTGCTTTGCTGAAGCTTTACCGCCGATTTAATGCGAACGAAGATGGGCTGGAGATGTACCAGTTTGTCGCAGTTCGTCGAGCCCTCGCTGCTGCAATTGAAGTTGCTGTAGCGGCGACAAATGACCAAGCAGCTGAAACGTATACGAAAAGAATTCAGAAACTCGGTGATTTGGTTCAAAACGCAGCGAAGGACAAAACTCCAAAGTCTCTTGATGGTGTCGGTCCTCTCCTAGCTCGGTTAATAGAGTCTCGTCAGGCGTCTGGGCTTGTGGCGAGGATACGGAGCGCAGTTGACCGTCCAAATCTCTATATGAGCGTTAACGAAAGCCTGCTGTCATCAGCGGTTAATCGTATCGTGGATCGTACGGCTCCAGTAAATGAAGTCGTGTTAGGAACGCCAGTCCGTGGCACTGGTCACACGAGCGGAATGGTACTCCTTGACTTTCTGCCTTCTTCACAGCGAGCAGTGGCGCAGTTATCGTTTCAGGCGACAAATTTAGCGAATACCAGGAGCACAAAAGGACCGGTTACGGTATGTTCGGAAGGGGTAACTGAATTATCGGCCCAGAAACGGATATATATCGACGACGAGCGTGTGTGGGCTGATCCGACCATCGCGTCAGCGTCGACAAGAACAAGAATGACAGGAATGGGCATTAGAAGCCGGTTTGGCAAAAATTTTATCCGTCGTGTTGCCTCAAAAAAGGTTTCTCAGATGAAACCAAAAATTGAAGCAATTAGTGAAAGACGCGCCCAAGAGAGGGTGCGTCGTGAATTTGAAGCTGAGACGGCGGAGGCAATCAGCAAGGCATCACGAGATTACGAGTACAAATTTCGACAGCCTTTAAAGGCTCGCGGCTGGTATCCGGAGTTACTTCGGATGAGTAGCACAAATGAAAAACTAAAGGTTGTTGGTCGAAAAGCACTTCGTGATCAAATTGCGGCATTTACTGATCCTCCCAAAGTGGATGATGATGCAATTCTTTCAGTTCGTATACACGAGACGCTTGTAAACAATGCTAGTGAGATTACCCTTGCCGGCCGAACAATTACGCAGGAGTTTGTCGAAGAGCAGTTAAAAGAGCGAGATGGCGAATTGCCGGACTCATTGACGAGTGATCCTAACCAGCCACCGTGGTCAATCACATTTGCAAAAAAGAAGCCGGTGGAAATAAATGCAAATGATGGGAGCTTCAAACTTACAATTCGGGGAAGTCGTTATACATCAGGTGACCGGTCATTTCCTGCAATGGATATCTCGGTTGCATACAAAATTGATGCGGCAGGTGCTAGCATTCGCCTTGTTCGCGAAGGTGATGTGCAGATTTATCCTCCGGGATTCGTTCCTGGTGGAGATAAAAAGCTGAGTGTTTCTGAAACCTCGCTGCGCCGAATTCTTCAAAAACGTTTTGGGAAAGTGTTTAAAGAAGTTGTTGATATTGAGTCACTTGAACTCCCTGATCAGCTTGCTGCTGCAGGCCCATTGCCAATGGAACAACTCGAAGCTCGTAAAGATGGATGGATGGCAGTTGGGTGGCGAAAAAAAGATGAGAGCGCATCAGCGCAATCAGATCAAAGACTGAGTCATCTATGGACGCATGATTTTCTTCTTGTTGACCAAAAGTAAGGCTGATTACTTAGCTGAACGAATAAGTGCTGTGAGCCGGTTAGCTTCGGTAATTGCTTCATCAATTGGAAGCCCTTGAGGAACACCAGGTCGAGTATGGCCGGCAGCTGAAATGTAGGCGTTACGAAGTATCTCGAGCCTCTTTAAGACACGCGGTAACAGTCGGTCTGTCTTTTTGGTGTTCCACGATTCTGGGACACCGACGTTGTCCAGTATGGCTCGACAAATTGCCCAGTGCCCTTCATGCCCGGGGTGGACTGTGTCCTGAGCAAAAATAAATGAAGGATTTGCCAAGCGAGTCACTTTCAGTGTTTCTTTCATTGAGCTGTGGACATCTATGACCATCCATCCGCTTCCTTGTTTTGAGACCAACCAATTAGAGTATTGTTCAAGAACATGCTCGTAGTCGATTGGCCCAGCTGGACCATGTTTGTCCTGGCGTTGATCGTAGACAGGTGGAGTGAGATGAATGATCTGGGCTCCCATACCCTCTACTTTTTCATGAAGACGAATACTGCCTTCACGAAATTTCTTAAATCGTTCAGTGTCAAAAGGCTGATAAATACCGCAGTTCATGCCATAACAGGCCAGCACGACGTCTGGCCGACTGATCCGTAGCACCCTGTCTAGTCGCTCATGCAAATCAGGCCGTGGGAATTTTCCACCGGCATGTCCGTTTTCTGAAAGCCCCGAAACGGTTTCACTGGGAAGAGCCATATTGATTACTCGGGCTTTAGTGCCCGCTGACTCCATCCAGCATGTGAGATAGGAAACCCAACGACCATTAAAGGTGATTGAGTCACCAAGGAAAACAACTCTATCAGATTCGATGAGTAATTGGCGAAGAGTTGATGCAGTTGTTGTGTTCGGACTGGCAGCACTGAGTCCATGCATAGCAGCAGTGAAAAGCCAAGCACATGCGAAAAAGTGTAATGCAGCTGACCGTAAGTGTCTTTGAAATTTCATAATCGACACAACTTCAGTCAGCCAATTTCTGCACAGGCTCTGCGCCTTCTCTGATTGCAAAAAGATGACTGCGATTCGCGATGTAAAGTGTTTCATTAGCTACAATTGGAGTAGAGTAAACACTATTTCCCATGTTGATTTCTGCGACCAGGTCCATTTCTTTCGACAGTTTGAAAATACAAACGTCTCCATCCTCATCGCCAATATAGACTTTGCCATCAACAAGAAGAGGAGATCCCCAACTCGCAGCTAGCATGTCATATGTCCAATAAGGTTTTCCCGTTGTGACATCAAGACAGTGGAAAAGGCCACTAAAATCTGCCACAAAGAGTAAGCCATCTTGTATTGCAACCGTGCCGCAAGTGCGGTGCATTGTTTCCTCAAAACTGAGTTTTCCATTTCCATCAGCATCAAATCCTGGATAATGCCAAACGGCTGCTGAATTAGGGTTGGGGATTGCCGCCTCACCATTTTCAGTGTTCACTGCCTGGAGACGACGATGCGGAAGTGGCGTGTCTGGAGCCTCTAAGCTGATAGCAAGTTCGGGGCTTGTGTCATCTCGTTTTGTTGGGTCGATGCACCACAGATGACCTGATCCTTCACCATGTTCTGGGTCTTCACCAACAGCTATGTAAACGAGTCCCTTGTGAAAAACTGGTGTTCCGATGATATGGTTTCGGTCGGCACGTCCACCCAGCGAATATGTAGACTCTTTCGGATTGCAATCAAATTGCCAAAGGAGTTTTGAGCCACCGTTTCCATCTCCACGTGCATCAAAGCCATAAACCCAGCCGTCACCACCGCCAAAAAAGACTTGCGGTATCCCGTCAACTTCTGCGTATCCGGGACTTGACCATTGACCGTGAAGGACATTTGCGCCAGGCGAAGCATCCGACCATAAGACTTTGCCATCTCTCTTATCAACACATATAAAGCTCGGAGCGTCTGGGTTTGGCAGGCTGATGTGTCCTTCATCGACTCCATTGCTGGTATTTACAAAGAGCAGATTGCCTGCCCCGGTAACACTACATGAACACATGTTGTGCTGCGAAACTCCTAGTTCGGTCATCATGTTGAAAACCCATACAACATCGGCCTCAGACTTGCTATCTGTTGTCTCGTTGATGAAAGGCCCATCATTCTCACCATCGTGAAAACCTTCTGTGTCGAGGCATTTAACCTCGCCACGACTCGTCACATACCAGAGCCGGTCACCCTCCACCAAAGGTGAGCAACAGATTCCCTGAAGTGGCCAGTCGTGCACTCGACCTGTTGGAAGCTTCTCACTTGAATCCTGCCATAGGAATGCCCCGTTGGTAATATCAAAGGCAATAAGGCAGCCTAAGTCCACATCTGCAGGATATCGTTCGATCCAACCATGCCCATTATTCGTTCCTACAAATATTTTCCCATTTGAAACGACTGGGTTGCCGTAGCTCTGGCTACCAAGTGCCGCTACCCATGCAATATTCTTGCTCGTATCTGCCTGCCATTGACCTGTCTTATAGTCAAAATCACCAGGCTCCCATTCCGTCGGCATGTTGGTAGCCGCAGACACATTATTTCTGTGAGGTGAACCGCCCCACTGGTTCCAATCCTTGGCGAAAGCTATTTCAAATGTGGAAAAAGCTAGCCCTGTAAGGAAAAAAAGAATAGTTAGAAATCTCACTGCATGGCCTCCACTACGACACACCGATATCCAAAGGGTATGAGTGCAACTAATTTTTACTGTTTGTTTTCGACTCTATTACCCAAAGTTTTGTTGGGCTTTCACTCATGTAGTACAGTCGACCATTTGCGGCGACAGGTGTCGTACGAAGTTTGGTTCCATCTTCATGCTCAATTTCAGACAGAAGTTCCATCTCCTTGCCGTGCTTGAAGACATACATGATGCCGTCGTCATTCCCTACAAAAACCTTGCCGTCGGCAACACATGGAGATGCCCAAGTATTTGCGAACATATTTTCAGTCCAATAGAGCCTACCAGTGTTAGCGTCCAAGCAGTGAACATGGCCACCCAGTTCAGTGATGTAGAGGATGTCGTCCATTATTGCGCATGTCGACATTGATCGACCAAAGTAGTAAGTCTCATCAGTGGGGCTTGGCTTATCATCTGTGACAGGTCCACCGTAGTGCCAGACTTGAGCCGAGTCAGGATTGATTTGTTCATCAAATTCTGGTTCATATGTAGCCAGCGTCGGCGAAACATCTTTGTCTGCACGCGTTGGAACTTTAGTAATATCGATGCAGTAAAGATGTCCAACACCTGTGTCATGTTCTGGGTCTTGCCCAACAGCAATGAAAAGCTTGTCTTTATAGATTACTGGAGTTCCAACAAAATCGTTCGCAGTCCCACGGCCACCAAGTCGATAGATGGCATCTTTTGGGTTGCAATCAAATTTCCAAAGTAGATCTCCAGCCGGATTGAAACTGTAAATCCAGCCATCACCACCTGGAAAAATAACTTGCGGCTTACCCGCCGGATGAGCATAAGTTGGATTCGACCACTGCCCGTGCATTATGTTTCGCCGCGATTGACCAGGAAGATTACTAGACCAGAGCACACTGCCATCTTTTTTGCTTAGCGCCAGAAAGCTTGGCTTGTCTTCTGATGGAACACGTAAATGTGCTGCGTCAACTCCGTTGCTGGTTACGAGAAACAGTGTGTCGTCAACAATCATTGGTGAGCATGTCGCTATGTTATGTGGGAAAACATTCAACTCGCCAATCATGTCCAACTTCCAATGGGTTTCTCCCGTATTTATGTCAGCACAAATAACCTCACACCGATTCCCAACGTAATAGAAACGGTCCCCTTCTATACATGGTGTCGAACAAATGCCTTGCTGTGGCCAGTCCCAGACGCGTCCTGCTGCTAGTTTGTCATGAACAATCTGCCAGAGAAATTCACCATCTTTATCGCTAAAGCACATCATTACACCTTTGTCACCATCGACTGATGGATCTCGAGGGAATTCGTTATTTGTGCCAATCAAGATTCGGCCGTCACTCATCACTGGGCCACCATAAGCGCGTGAACCAAGTTGAATTGAGAAGGCAACATTTGTTCCATCACGGATGTCCCAAGATTCAGGGAGTGTCTTGGCCAGTGGATTTGCAAAGTTGCGCTTTAGATGGCCGCCGTACATCAACCAGTCTTTTACCGGAAGTTCCAAAAGGTCTGGCTGATCCTCAGCGTGCAATCGGGCCACGGGTGCAAAAAGAAGCAATGCAATTGAAAGTAGAATTATTTTTTTAACAATATTACGCATGTTGTTTGACTCAACAGATAGGGTACGAGGATATTTGTATGGTGGAAGGCAATTTTGGTTTACTCAACCAAAATGTTGTCGTAATAGATCGGTGTGCCCGTTTTGGGCGGTTGAATTCCGAGAGCGGAACCGTAGATTCCAGGAGGTCCAGTGCGATTAGGATTATCATCAGTCAGTGTTAGATTCCAACTAGATGGTTCCGCATCACTCTTTTTCCAAACTTTTCCAAGCACATGGGCGGTATCTCCGTCAGCCTTGACGGTCATCTTTAGTCGATACCAGGTGTTTGGCTCCCAGTCGAAATGAGTTTCTTTGGCAACACGCGGTACAGCATCCCACGCCGAGACTCGAAGTTTCTGCTCGTTGCCAACAAGCTGCAGAATGTAGCGATGCGCTGTGATTCCCATATTCGGAAGATTGTCTCGCACCTGCTCGCCCATCACGTCAGCGGAAATCGTGTAACCTGCCATTTCAGGTGTGCCAATAAATCCATACCACTGACGATAGAACGGAACTGCGATCCGGGCTGTCTTCATCAATACAGTATTGCCGTCATCTAGCTTGGTTGTGACATATCGGAGCTGGGCGTTGGTCCAGCCTCCCGGGATAAGCCCCGGGCCGGTTCGCTCAAAGTCCTCAGAGTACGGCAGAGTGGGAACTTGCCGGACACGAACACTCGTCTCCAAGCCATCGGCAGTTGCGAGCAAACTACCGCTTTGACCTCCCGGTATATTTGGCGCAGTGAATACCGTTCCTTCGATTGCACCTTTCAAAACAGGTAGGGTGGCGCCTTCTCCAAGGCCTGGTCCTGACTTCATTGCAGCCAACTTTAAATCGACCGGTGTCGATCTAATAAACCGACCATTTGCGTCAAAAAGCTTCGCTTTGAATTTGACACGCTGACCAGCCGTCAGAGCTACTTCGGCGGGAATAACTTGCAGCTGAGTTGGTGTCCCGCCCGGATTTGCAGATGGAATAGGCGGTTGTGGAGGTAGGCGGACTTCTACCGGTTGGTATTTCCCAAGACAATAGAATTCTTCAGTTGTACCAAAATAAACACACCCGTTAGCAATCGCTGCGGAGCCCTGTACCTCAACATCAAACTTTGGATCAGCAGGCTGGAAACGCTTTCGTGAAATCCGCTTGCCATCGTTGTTGGCATCCAGAATATGGAAATACCCATGAACGGAGCTGAGGTAGATTTTGCCATCACCATATGTGGGTGAACCGGTGCAGTTGCGACCGAACTTAGCTCTCCATAAGCGCTCGCCGGTGGTTGCATCAAAGGAATAAAGCCTGCCCTGTCGGTCTGGTAAAAATAGAGTTCCGTTGTACAGCAGTGGTGAGGGATATTTGAATTCGATACCATCCAACTCCCAAATGATTTTTGGCTCGGAGCCACCAATATCCAAGCAAGCGACTCGACCAACCGTGGCACGCCCGGGAATTTCCTCACCGTGTGCAGCATATAGGCGTGTCCCATCAACCACGGGTGAGGGATTCATCGCTCCGTTTCCAAACTCAAAGCTCCAGATTTTTTTCCCGGTATTCACTTGAAATGCATGTAAGTTCCCATCGCCACCACCACTGATTAAAATCCGCTGTCCGTTTATTGTTGTGACAACCGGGACGCAACGGTATGTGTTGGAAGGCCGGATACCAGTCGTACTCCACCAAACCATCTCTCCGTTGTTCTTGTCAAATGCAAGGAATCGTACTCCACCGCCACCATGAGCACCCCAGTTCGAACTAATCATACTAATGATGACAAGTTCACCCTCTACGATTGGGCTGGTTACCCGGCCTCCATATCCTGTGATACGGCCAAATTCTTCAGTCAATGATTTCTGCCATTTGACTTCTCCAGTGTCACCATCAAAACAGAATAATAAGCCTTGTGTTCCATGAGCGTAAACATTCCCTGTTTCTGGGTCACCGAATGGAACGGTCCAACCAAGCCGGACACTCACAATTGGTGTAAAGAAAATGCCAAAACGATGTTCCCAGATAATGTCACCAGTTTTGGCATCCATACAGACGACACGTTCTTGTTCATGCGCCTCTTCTCCGATCCTACTAACAACATAGACCTTGTTGTTCATGACAATCGGAGTGGAACGACAGCTCACATCGGTTTTCTTCCAAAGAACATCTTCAACATCATTGGGTAAGCCTGTTTCGCGTGAGACACCGTTCCGTTCTGGCCCACGCCAGTTTGTCCATTCAGCAGCTGGCGCCGAGTGGGAAAAAAAGAAAAGGAATGCAAGCAATGCTGGCAGTCGAAGATCATTCATTGGTGAAACTCTTATAAGATGATGATGTTACGGTTTATTCCAAACGAAAATGAAGTAGATGAGAAAGCAACGCCCCAAGATAAGAAAGACTTGAACTGCGAATCCATCACAAGAATGTCTTGTCCTGCCAAAACTTATAAATAGTTCTATTACGCTACGAATTACTCGATATCGTAGCAGAACAATAATTCCTGATCGCGCAGGTATAGTTTTCCGCCGGCAATTACCGGGTGTGTCCAATTTTTGCCGCTCGGTGCTCTCATCTTTGATTCTTCCGGCAGCTTAAAGCGACCTTTTTCCCGGTAACCCTCTGGAAATGCCTCGATTAGTGCCACGTCCGCCTCACGTTCCGCATACAGGTACAGATGCCCGTCTGCATATGCGACGGATCCTTCGCCTAGTGCATCAGGTACTCGCTTGCTGTACCACTCGAGTTCACCATTTTCAAATGTTTGACACACCCAGCCACGTCGTGCCGAACTGCCGTATATGTGTCCGTTGTGCAGAACGAAGCCACCAAGTTCATTCTTCATGTTACGACTAAAATAAACTTTAGCGACATCGAATCGTAGCTCACTTTGTTTGTCGAGCTTAATCAAGTCGCATCCAGCTGACCCTACGCTCGCGTATACATAGCGGTCGTGATAAACGGGGGTGGGAATAACTACATCGGAATAAGGCTGATCGCGTTTGTAGTTCCACAGCAACTCGCCGTCGCTTGCAGCGATTCCTGCCATTCCGCTTTGAGTCATTACAATATACGTGTCTACGCCATCTACAGTGGCTTTGATTGGTGAGGAATACGTTGCGGCGTCGGTCAGATTTTTGCTGCGCCAAATCACCTCGCCTGTTTCCCGATCCAATGCTGCAACCATGCCTTGACTGCCACCGGGTACACAAATGACTTTGTTTTTATCGACGAGCGGTGACCAGCAAAAGCCCCAGCCATACGTCTCCGGTTCACCAGCATCTACGATACTGATTTCCCCCCCTAGGTCGCTGACCATGTTTTTTTGCCACTGGATTTCTCCTTTTGTATTGAACGCTGCTAGTTCGCCATCACCAGCCAAGGCATAGATCATCTCGCCTGCGACGGTTGGTGTAGCCCGTGGGCCAGCCCCCCAAGAGTTCCCCTCGAAATCAAATGTCTTTGAATTAAACGGCTTTGACCAGACGAGTTCGCCACTCGTAGCCTTGATGGATAACAACTCTGCACGACCATTTCGGCCGCCCATGATATAAATTTGATCTCCGACTACAGCCGGCCCGGAGTATCCAACACCAGAATGCCGAAATGTCCAGAGTAATGAGGGACCATCTTGAGGCCATTCGCTGAGTAATCCAGTTTCTTTTGATTTATTATCACGGTTTTTACCTTGAGTCTGTGGCCAGTCTTCCGCACGGACTGTTGATGGTAAAAAAATAAGAAAAACACAACAAAGCAACGAGTCGTTTAGCAGCCACTTTAATTTCAGGTACGTGATCATATTTACTTTCTACGAAAGGAAAGAGGTTAAAAGAGGGAGCTGCACTCGTACAGTTGTCGGGTTCCTAAAGAGTGACTGTCTGGCCGTATGTCTTCTGTTTTTAGGTCTGTTAGACTTTTAAACGTTTTTCACGGGACTGCGTATACGACAAATTTCAGTGTACCGTCGCATAAGAAAGACCGCACGAACGACTGCCATTTTACGGCAACAATATTTTTTTGAGTAAACCAGATGGCGTCAACAAAACCAAAAAATAGTGGGAAATCTGGCAAAGTGGCCCGAGGAAAGGAAGGCTCTGCTGAGCGTGTTGTTGCCGAAAATAGAAAAGCGAGGCACAACTACGAAATTCTCGACACCCTTGAATGTGGTATTGCCCTTGTTGGAAGTGAAGTAAAAAGTCTCCGGTGTGGAAAAATGTCGTTGGACGAGGCATACGGAAGAGTCAAAGGAAATGAAGTCTGGCTTATCGGGTGTGATATTCCAGAGTACGTGAAGGCAAATCAATTAAACCATCAGCCCAAACGACCTCGGAAACTCTTGCTGCATCGCCGTGAGATAATCCGCTTTGCAAGTCTGGCTTACGAGAAAAGCCTGACACTGGTTCCATTGAAAGCGTACTTCAAACAAGGGCGTGTGAAGGTGCTCCTTGGAATTGGTCGGGGGCGAAAGGTGCACGACAAGCGACAAAAACTCAAGGAGCAGTCTGCAAAGCGAGATATCGCAGTTGCCCTCCGAGGTCGTGAACGTCGTTAATCGAATTTAAGTGCTCTCGGATACAAAAATAAGCCAGTCTCTTCAAGTTGAAGAACTGGCTTATTTTTAAAATAGAAACAAGGTGAATTTTTGATTCATACTCAGGCAGTGTTGCCAGCAGTGACAAGATCAGTTGAATCAGTTGAATCTTCTGGATGCCACAGCGGCATGCCACGCTGAATTCTTTCAGCAAGAACATCAATTTTCTGACGAGAACCAGCGGGTGCAGTCGTCGGTGTAAATTCTTCGCTTACATGAGGAACAAAATTTTCATCGTGCCCGTAAAGCTCGATGATCTCGAATACATTTCGAATTCTGGCCATAGAAACCAACCACTCCTTACAGATTAAAACTATCGCGATCAGACTACAGAGAAACAGGTAAACCCGAATCTCAACCTTTATGCTCAAACGGTTGTTTACGCGATAGCCTGAAGGCTACCGAACGCTGCGGCGGGGATGGCATGAATGCCATGGCAGGTTGCAATTACCGAGGTGAACTCCTGCATTATGTACGTCTTGCAGCCAGAGTCAAACATTTGGGAAAAGGTTTTGATTTTTTGGTTCGTGCGGGGTTCCCGGCATGGCGGTTTGCCTGACAAGAGGTTTAGAAAGTATCATGATTGATCAGGTTCCGAGGTCAGTACGCGAGCGTCGTAGTACGCTTTGGGACCAGTTTTGGGTGGTGGATCAGGGTTTATAACCCTAAGCTGCCGCGTCAGATGGCTGAATTTACAGGATCTCTCGCCAGTTATTCTGCTCGTTGGTCGTTTTTTACGTACCTGGGAGCAATTGCAATTGGAACCGGCTTGCTGGCTCTTCCGGCCGCACGCGCGCCGGCACAACCCCCGCTTACCATCGTCGATGCGGCATTCACCGCAACCAGCGCTTGCTGCGTAACGGGCCTGACCGTGCGATCTACCGTCGAAGACTTTTCACCCTTCGGACAGGGGGTTATCCTCGTTCTCATCCAGCTAGGTGGTCTCGGTATCATGACGATCACAACGCTGCTTATCTTCCAGATTGGGGGAGAAGCGACTGTCAGGCAGCGTGCAGTGATTGCTGAAACACTTGGAATAAAATCGGCACGCGGGCTCCGTCAATTGGCTTTGATGGTACTCATTGTTGTTCTTTCAGCGGAATTGATTGGCTTTCTGTTTCTCACAGCTGCTACGTGGGGCAGTCGCGAGCCTCTCGAAGTCATTTGGAGGGCTGCTTTCCATTCTGTGTCTGCGTTTTGCAACGCCGGGTTTTCCCTCGGGGACGATAGTCTCGTAGCCTACAGCAATGACATTCCGGTTAATCTCATAATTTGCTGTCTTGTTATCGTTGGAGGAATCGGTTTTCCAGTGATTTTTGATATCTCGTCACGTATTTGGAATCGTGAATCCCTCTGGGAAAGACTGCACATGCATTCAAAGTTGATGTTATTGGGGACAGCTGTCCTGCTTGCCTTCGGTGCAGTAAGTTTTTGGTTGTTTGAGTCAGATGGTGTTCTAGCTGGTCAGCCGTTGCCGAACCGTATTTTATTAGGTCTTTTTCATACAACGACCTGCCGCACTGCAGGTTTTCATACGGTAGAATATGGCAGTCTTTCGAGTGCAACGCTATTTCTCACGATACTTCTTATGGCGATAGGCGCAGGTCCTGGCTCCACAGGTGGTGGGTTTAAAGTCAGTACTTTTATGACACTTCTTACTCGAGCTGGGGCTAGTTTTCGTGGACAAGAACGAGCTAACTTTGCAAAACGAACGATTCCAGAGCGAGCAGTTGAGCGTGCAACCGCGACAGCATTGGTTTTTGTGGCAATTGCATTTGTTGCACTTGTAGCTCTTTTGGGTGTCGAAAGTGGAGGAAAAGCGGCTGAGCGGCCACGTTGGTTTCTCGATGCTTCATTCGAATGTATTTCAGCACTTGGAACAGTCGGGTTATCGACTGGTATCACTGCATCGCTCACAATACCTGGAAAGTTTATCTTAGCGGTTTTGATGCTTCTGGGACGTCTTGGTCCCATCACTGTCGCAGTAGCGCTGTCTCGCCAAAGGCCAGCGTACCAGCCCAACTACCCCGAGGAGGAGCCGCTTGTCGGCTAACGTGCAATGCCTTCAACTAGTAGTAAACGCTTTATAATGCTCGGAATGGGTTCTTTTGGTTCTGCGCTCGCGACTCAACTCGCAGCGAACGGCTGTCGGGTAACCGGCGTAGATCAGCGACGCGACCGATTAGATGCAGTTAAAAATGTGATCCAAGAGGCGATAATTGGCGACGCAACCGATCGGGAGTTACTCGAAAACTTGCCCATCAAAGACTCGACTTCCGTTTTTATATCGCTTGGGGAAACAATTTCTCGATCACTCCTCGCCACGTTGCATGTTAAGGAACTCGGTGCCCGAGATGTCGTTGTAAAGGGTGTGACAAAAGAACATGGAAAAATTCTGTCACACCTCGGTGCAAATCGGGTGGTCTTTCCGGAAGAAGAAGTTGCGAAAGAACTTGCCGATAAGTCAAGTTGGCCAAACGTACTCGACTTTTTACCAATTGATCCTGAGTACAGTGTTGTGGAAATTACTGTCCCAGAATCACTTGAAGGAAAGACACTCGCTGAGGCAGACCTTCGTAATTCAGTCGGTGTCTTTGTGCTGGGTTTACGAGATGTAATGCAGGGACGCTTTCAAATGTTTCCCGAAGGGCGGACAAAACTTATTCAGGATCAGATTCTATTGGTGATTGGTCGTGAAGAAGAACTTGCCCGCCTGCGTGAGATGAATTGAAAAAGGACTTACTCTTGCCCGGGTAGTCCGGGTGGCAATTCAATTGTAATTTCAGCAGGAGGTGGAGCAGTTTTAGGAGAAGTTGATTGGGCAGCGTTTGGATCAAATTTGGGTGTATCAACCCCACTTCGTGAAGCAAGGTCCGCAGTTAATGAGAGTTTTTCACCCTCATTCGTCGGACGGATTTCCAGCAGTGTCACGCCCCATTCATCACCAAACTTCTTCCCTTCCACAATGACCGTTGCTGCTGCTTTTGAGCCTGCAACGGGAATTTGCATGGCAGCAATACCGTCGACTTCATTGGCTCGGCCAGTAACGGTACCATTCCAAGCGATTGGTTCTCCAAGAAAAGCCTGAGATCGATCATTTATGGAAACTTCTTCTTTCGCCATATTCACCAATGGATGGTTGGCTATGCGTCCGCAGCCGGAAAGAACAAACGGTAGGGGGAGAAAAAGGGTAGAGAAGAATAATTTCAATCGTATCTGATGCGGAAGCATGTGTGTTCCTCCTTGAACGGTTTGTATTGCCAGACGGTCCCGTTGTGATTGGGTTACTGTGCGTCATGTTGCCTGCACCAGGCTATTTTATCTGCAATTGTTGTTGGCAGGTCACCTGCTGGAGACTCTTTGGCTTGGGGTTGTTCATTCTGCTCAGGTGTTTCGTCCGGTGCTATCGGTTTTTCTTGTAAGGCTGAACCATCCGGTTTTGAATCGGTAGCCGCAGGAGGGGTAGACGCTTTAGCTCCACGAGCCTTCGCTAAAATTTCAGCAGTAGAAAGTTTGCCGGCAGGCTTTGTACTACCGCCCCTCGCTGCAGCAAGAATATCTGCAGTCGATTTTTTCTGTGGGCTAGATGCTTTTGAAGCTGAAGTTTTGACTGCAGGTGCTGCTTTGACCTTCGTTGGTTTTTCTGGTTTCGGCAGCGGTTCGGTCACAACCTTAAGATGTGAAGGATCAATGTCGTACCAGCCAATGTTGTTGAACTGATCAAACTCCACCAGGCATCGGCCATTCATGTTGACAGTTCGCACTGTGCCGGTGGTTTTTGCAAACCGGCTAAGTTCCGGTGCTGGTGAATTGATTATCACATATTTATCAGTCCATTCGGCTTTGAGCCGTTCGATAACATCAAACATCAGAACCTTCCATCAACACTTTCGACATTACTACAGGGCGGTCGCCAGGCGGCCACTTTCCACTCAACAATTTGACGGAAAGATCAATCTGCCGCAAGATGCAGGGGGAACCGCCTCAATACCGCCCACAGAGACACAATATGACCAAACAACTGTCAAAGGCCGATTGAATGGTTCAAGTGACGCTGGCTTTATTGTAATGAGACCGTCGGAGGGTACTTTTTCGTCAATTGAATAGGTAGAACCAAGCCATTCAGGTCTCTCTGAGATCCTGCAGGCCACTTCCACCAGAATGGTATCTGTTTGTGTCGTAGAGGCTGTGAAGCTTGCCGAAAAATGTGAACGACCAGCCAACCCAATAGCAACAAGGGCTTGGTGTCCCTTTGCTTTCGTTGACATAACTTCAGTGATAACAGGTGAAGCAGGCCAGTTCTCAGAGATGCCCATGGTGCCGGTTGCTCTTTCGTTGAATGTTAAGAATTTTCCTCCTTCGACCGATTGCAGATAATTCTTATGATCCAGACAAAAAAGATGCTGCCACCGATCGTTTTGCCATAAGAATTCAACACGTATTCGTCCAACTTCAAAATGAATTGGTATTCGTGATTTAGATTTTCTGAGTGGACGGTCGGACATGTTTGTACAAACTAGACGGGGTTCATGAAGGCAGATTTCACAACATGTGCATAGCACGGTAGGTTGAGGTTACCCGAAATGAGGAGATCTTGTGGAACCGCGGCGCTCACTTGGTTGGCCAATTACGCTTGGTGTGATCTTAATCAGTTCCATCATCACGCTTGGAGTTGGATGGGTTCTTGTCAGTATCTCGGCTGCGTTAGGCTCTCAAAACGCTGCATTCTATTGGGCGTTGCTCGCTGTTGGCGTGTCGCTTCTTATTCTGGTGCTCGTTGGTGTCATCATCTACTTTGCTCTGGCAGTCAAGGCAATTGCTCTCTCCCAGCGGCAAAGTAACTTTATCGATAGCGTGACCCATGAACTCAAAAGTCCACTTGCATCATTGAAGCTTTATCTACAAACCCTGACCCGTCGACCGGTACCTCCAGCAGAACAATCAGATTTTCACCGCTTTATGCTTCAGGATGTCGAGAGGCTCGACAATCTGATCGATCATCTTCTTGATGCCGCAAAAACAATGCATCGTCCAGCATTATCAATTGCTGAGGCGACTAAAATAGTCCCAGTCCTGAAGGAGGCAGCCGCACGGGTCGCAGGTCGTCATAACGTTCAGGATGATTGTATTTCGATAAATGTAGAGAAAGAGCTAGAAGATGTTTTTGTGCAGGGCAGGGAGGCTGATATCGAAATAGTGTTCCGAAACCTCATTGACAATGCCGTGAAGTACTCAATCCCTGAACCAGTCGTTGATGTAACAATTGATGTTACGAAGAAGAATCGTGTGCTGGTTCGAGTGGCAGATAATGGACCTGGGATTCCAATAGCAGATCGTGGGCATGTCTTTCGGCGTTTTGTTCGACTAGGAAGCGAACTGGAGAGAGCGACGCCTGGCACAGGTTTGGGGTTATTTCTTGTCAAATCAATTATCAAGCAATTAAGGGGTCGTGTTCTTGTAAAAGGTCGGTTGACCAAACGAGGCACCATTATTGAAGTCGACCTGCAGAAGGCAAACTCGGCCGAAGACATGCCCCGTTGACCCGCGCTACGACGAAGCCTTTGAGTTGACCGTGTTGCGGGTTCTAATCAGGAATTCATGCAATCATTTTTTCTATTCCTCTTACGTTTGAGAACAACATGACCCAGTCCTCCTTAAAATCACACGCCGATCTTGAGCAAGCCAAAAAACGCGCTAAAGACAATGATGTTTTGCCAATTCGTCGTGCGTTGGTAAGTGTCTACGACAAGACGGGCCTAGAACAGCTTGCGGTGATGTTGAAAACCGCTGGAATAGTTGCTGTAAGTACGGGGGGGACCGCACGGGCCCTTGAAGGCCATGGCGTTGCTGTGGAAGACGTATCCTCTATTACAGGTTTCCCTGAAATACTTGATGGACGTGTTAAGACACTGCACCCAAACATTTTCGCTGGCATCTTGGCTCGCGGGAATAGAGAAGATGATCTTGAGACTTTGGCAGAACACGGAATCAGTCGGTTCGAACTTATCGTTGTAAATCTTTATCCTTTTGCGAGCGTCATTAACCGTGATGGCTGTACTTCAAATGATGCAATCGAATTGATAGATATCGGTGGGCCAAGCCTGGTTCGCGCTGCTGCGAAGAATCATGCCTTTAGTGCAGTTGTCACAAATCCGGATCAATACGAGACGGTTGCAGATGCAATCAGCCGTGGAGGGACAACGCTTGCAGAGAGACGGTTGTTTGCAGCCCAAGCTTTTGAGCATACTGCCGAATATGACGCGGTCATCGCCCGCTGGATGGCACGTCATGCAGGAGTGGTTGCAGGAGGGGCAAAACCGCTCGCTAACGAACATCGTCCTGAAGTTCCGCCGTTACCATCTCGGCTTGCTCTTAGCCTCGAGCAAAGGTTGTCATTGCGTTACGGTGAAAACCCCCACCAGTCAGCTGCGATGTATGCACCAGCGGACACCCATTTTGGTCTTGCTGGTCTCAAGCAGCTGTCTGGCAAGGAACTCTCGTATAACAATTTACTGGACCTAGATGCTGCAGTTCGTATCGCTGGATTGATTCAGAATTCTGGAGCGGCAGTCATAAAACACACTAATCCATGCGGTGCTGCAAGCGCGGTAACAGTGAGTGAAGCGCTAGAGGCAGCTATGGCAGCTGATCCAATAAGTGCATTCGGATCAATAGTTGCCGTAAATGGTATTTTTGATATCGCTGCAGCAGAGTGTCTCCTCAAGCCGGGAATGTTCGTTGAAGTTATTGCTGCCCCTGCCTTTACAGCGGAGGCAGTCGAAGCACTTCAAACACGGCCAGCATGGAAAGCAAGTGTTCGATTGGTTGAGGTGCCACCAGGTGATCCATGGGGCCCAACTGCTGGCCTTGAGCTTCGGAGTGTGGCGGGGGCAATGTTGGCCCAGCAGCCAGACGAGACACCGGATGACCCAGCTACATGGCAGGTTGTGACGAAGCAGGCACCTACAAAAAATTTAACACATCCGCTGGACTTTGCTTTCACTATGGTGCGACGTCTAACGAGTAACGCTATCGCTATCTGCCAAGGAACAAGTCTTGTGGGAGCCGGTGTGGGGCAAACAAGCCGGGTCGATGCAGTTCGAATAGCATTAGAGAAGGCAGGCGATCGTGCACGGGGGAGTGTTCTTGCGTCAGACGCCTTTTTCCCATTTCCAGATTCAATTGAGTTAATTCAACAAGCCGGTGTTGCAGCGATCATCCAGCCCGGAGGATCAAAGCGTGATGCAGAGGTGATTGCCGCTGCAAATGCTGCAAATATACCGATGGTTTTTACATCTCGTCGTCACTTTAGACATTAGCGAAATGATTATTTCAGGGACGTAGGGTCTTCAATTCGCATCCGGTATGCTTATTGAGAACGTACTCGAAATTCAGTACCTGCTAACATTCAACAAACCGTGTAAAATCAATTTCCGTTTCCTAACAATGCGAGTGAGTGATGTCGTCAGTACTTGACAAGATCATCAGCCGTAAGCAAAAAGAAGTTGCCGATCAGAAAGCAGCATATTCACTTTCGAGTATCAAGAAAAAGCTTGAAAATTCGGATCAGCCGCGTGACTTCTTTACGGCTGTTTCTGAACCCGGCAGGATACGATTAATCGCCGAATTTAAGCGGCGAAGTCCTTCGGCAGGAGAAATTCGCCCTGGTGCCGAACCTGCAAAAATAGTTCGCGGATATGAGAAATCTGGAGCCGCGGCACTTTCTGTTTTAACCGACGGCGAAGACTTTGGTGGTTGCTTGGATGACCTCATATCTGCGAGGAGGGCGTCTTCTCTACCAACTCTACGAAAAGAATTTATTATCGATGCATATCAAGTAAACGAGGCGCGTCTTTGGGGAGCTGATGCTGTTCTTCTCATTGCTGAGTGTTTGGATGACTGCCTTTTAAGGAGCTTGTACCGAGAAATTATTGATCTTGGAATGACACCACTTGTCGAATTGCATAGCGAAGAAAACATTCCGCGAGTTCTTGATCTAGGCGCAACACTTATAGGCATAAATAATCGGGACCTCGCTACAATGAAGACCGATATCAATCATGTCCTGAAGCTCAAAGAAAAAGTGCCATCGGAATGTGTACTTGTTGCTGAAAGCGGAATTCGCACGCGAGCAGATGTTAAGCAACTCGAGGCTGCTGGAATCAGTGCGATTCTCGTAGGCGAATCTCTTCTATCTAGTCCAGATCCAACAGAAGCTGCTGCCGCACTTCTTGGCAACCTTTAGCGGTTCCTTTTTAGTTCTCCAGGTTGTTTGCTGAGTTGCTAACAAACCTATATCCGGCGCCCCGCACAGACAAAAAGTGACATGGGCGGGAGGGATTTTCTTCGAATGACTTTCTTAAGTTCAGCATGAATGTGTCAATAGTACGTGTCGCAGGTGCCCGATCCATTCCCCAGACGTTCTTAAGTAATTCGGTTCTCGATAACACAAGTCCCTCGTGTTCGATGAGATAGCGAAGGAGTTTCATTTCAAGTGCTGTGAGTCGAATCTGGCGATTGTCTGAATAGGCTTCCCACGTATCGAAATTGATATGAGCCTTTCCAAATGAAAAGGTGTTTTCGCAGCGACTTGTCGCATGGTCTGAGGGAGACTCTGTGTTGTTTTTACGTCGACTGAGGAGACTACGGATGACCGAGATAAGTTCATCTAGATCAAAGGGTTTTTGCAGATAGACATCTGCTCCTGAATTAAATCCCCGAATGCGGTCTTCTACTAAGGTTCGAGCAGTGAGCATGACAACCGGAATAAGGCTTCCACGAGAGCGAAGTTGTTCACAGACCGCGTATCCGCTCATTCCTGGTAGCATGACATCGAGTACAACAAGATCAATGTCGGTATTTGGCTCATTCAAAATAGCCAAGGCTTCGTGTCCATCAGCGGCGGTCGTTACCGTTAGGCCCTCGGACGTCAGGTTGTACCGGATGCCGATGGCGAGATGGTCCTCGTCTTCGACGAGTAAGATGTTTGGCATGATGCTGGTTGAGTGTAACGCGATCCAAGATTTTTTGTGTAGCCATTTTCACAAAACCATGCCCAAGCATCAGTAGCTGCAACCTCTAATGGCCTTATTGTGTACCCAAGCTCATCAAATGCTCGTTGGGATGAAAAATTGTGTTTTAGCATAGACATGGCTGCTGATGCTGAGTTGACCGGGGGCTCTCTTCGAAGCAGTATTCCAGCTAGGTCTCCGATTCGTCCAGCTGCACGCACGGCTAATGGCGGGGCATTTCCAATAGGAGGACGACGATTAGTTACCTTTGCAAAAACCTTCCATGCATCAAGATACGAGAGGGCATGGCCTCCTAAAATATAGCGACGACCTGTTTTTCCTCGGTTGTACGCAGCCTCAATGCCAATGACAACATCACGAACATCAACAAAATCGTTGGCACCGGGTGGTGCGAGCAAGCCTTTTCCGCTACCGACTTCAAGAAGCATTCGGCCACTTGATGGTTTCCAGTCCCATGGACCAATCATATAAACCGGATTCACAATTACGGCATCCAGACCTAGTTCAACTTGATCCAAGACAGCAGACTCGGCCATTCTTTTTGTTAATACGTAGGGGCAGTCAATCATACCACCGGGAGGAGTCTCTTCATTTGCGGGGGTGCCATCTGGAAGCAGACCAAGCGCATCAACACTCGAGACATGAATAAAACGAGCTCCTGAAGCTCGCGCGATTTTGGAAAGATGGCTCGTGCCGTCTACATTGACTCGGTACATCTCGTCGTAGTAACTCCAGCCACAGTGAACCATTGCAGCTGAGTGAATGACGAGATCGATTCCATCAACAGCTTTTTGGAGGCTACTCGTATCCTCAAGTTGACCAATAAATTTTTCAACTGGAAGACCTTCCAACGCCGCAGTTTTTCCAAGATGGCGAGGGCGAACCAAGACCCTGACGTTCCAGCCAGTTTCCAAAAACTTTCTGACAACATTATTGCCAACTAAGCCAGTAGCGCCAGTGACAAGGCAGGACCTTTTATTACCGTCACGGTATGAGTTGAGGGCATCTGACATGGTTATCAAGATCAAGCGTTCACTGCGTCGATGAACGTTAAACGCGTCGTGTAAATAAATTCGGTGTCTTGGTGAGGAATCTCTTCTATTGAGTTAAATCGGAAAAAAACCTGAGACAACTTACAGGAAAATTCGATTGGTTCAGTGGAAGCTGACATTGACGTTTTCCTTAGGGATAGTCGAAAATTTGAGGGTTGTTCAGGCGTTTTTGGTCAATTTTCACAACCAGACAAATCCACCATTCAGAGGGGGTTTTTCGTGTCGGCCATCAGTATCGAGACGGTTATTCGTCGTGGTCAGCAACGGAGGTTTATAGACCTACCTTGGAAAATATATGCCAGTGACCCGTGCTGGATTCCTCCACTGCGGCGTGCTCAGGAGGAGTTGTTAGGTTTTCGTCCCCATCCATTCTATGAGCGGAATAAGACGAGGTCTTTTTTAGCAACACGTGGTGGTAAAGACGTCGGTCGGATCACAGCAATTGTTAACGTTGGTCATATAGAGCGTTACAAAGAAAATCGGGGTTTCTTTGGCTTCTTTGAATGTACTGATGATTTAGAAGCAACTTCACAATTATTTGCTGCTGCTAAGGAATGGCTAGCTGATGAGGGCATGTCTTCTATACGCGGCCCGGTTAATCCATCTTTGAATTATGAGTGCGGATTATTAATTGAGGGTTTTGCAACGCCACCATTTTTTATGATGACACATAATCGTCCTTATTATGGAGATCTTATTGAAGCAAATGGTTTCAATAAGGTTGAAGACCTCTATGCTTTTTGGGGTGAGATGTCGATGCTCGAAGGCATTGATTCAAAACTTGGTGTAATGGTCGAAGGTGTTAAGGAGCGTTTTGGTGTTTCAGTTCGATCTCTTGATCGAGCAAGGTTTACCGATGAAGTTCGTATGTTTCTTGATATCTATAACACGAGTCTTGCGGGAACCTGGGGATTTGTTCCTCTTTCTCAAGGAGAGGTGAATCATATGGCTGCTCACTTGAAGCACCTGATCGTTCCAGAACTCTCCTTGGTAGCTGAAGTAGACGGAAAGCCGATCGGCACTGTTTTTTGCTTGCTCGATTACAACCCACGTATTAAGGCTATGAATGGGCGACTTTTTCCTTTTGGTTTTTTGAAATTACTCTGGAAAAAGTCAGCTATCAAAAGAATGAGAGCAATTAGTACAAATGTTGTTCCGGAGTATCAAGCGTGGGGTGTTGGCTTGGTTCTTCATGCTGCCCTTGTGCCAAGACTTTATAACTGGGGCATGAAAGAGGTAGAGTTCTCTTGGGTTCTGGAAAGCAACCATCTTTCGAAGCGAACTCTTGAACGCGGAGGCGCACTTGTAACCAAGAAATATCGGATTTATCAAGATGATCCAACGAGTGATGTCAACGAGACAACAGAATCAGCGAGATGAATTTAATGATGCAGCAGTCTGATTTCCTCGAGTGCTGGTTCCGCTACGTTGTGTGAACACACCGGTTGGAATACCACCAACGACCATAGTTCTGGTTTTGCGTGTCTGAGGCTGTCGAGCAGACTTGGTCCTTGACCAGTTACTTCGCCCTTGCCGATGTGTGCGTTCCCAACGCATTGAACCATAATTTACACCACTTAAATTGAAGGTTCGGTACGGATTTCTTGGGCTGATTGCTTTTGCAGAACGACAGATTGCCGAGGTGGCAAGCGTCGTGATTGCCAGAAAGAAGAGCAATATGAATCGTGTCAATTGAGTTTCCTCATTCCGTTAAATTTGGTATCCAATAGTCCCTGTTTATGATTGCAGATGATATGTGGAGATCAAGTTTTTTTGTTGAATGTGGTGACAATATCAAGCTATCAGCCTTTTCCCGACCGCTTTGGCCTATAACCGATAGTTTTGGCTGACCTAGACACTCTGGCACGTTGTTTTTTCTTTGTTTTTCGCAGTCCGCGAATGTGATCACCAGACTTCTGTTCGGAAAATGACTGGTTGGCCTCTCGTCGCTTTTTATTGAGAGCCTCTTGTGGTGGTCGATCTGGGATCAAGCTATCACAGCCAGAACCAATGAGGTCCTGTCTGCCAGCGTGTTCAAGGGCTTTTCGCACCTCGAAGTAATTCTCTGGTTTAAAAAATTGAAGTAACGCTTTCTGCAGTCTTCGGTTTCGAAGGCCTTTCGTGACGGTAACAGGTTTCCCTGTCATCGGGTCCCGACCTGTGTGATACATGCAGGCTGCAATGTCGAAAGGGCTTGGGATAAAATCCTGAACCTGATCAGGTCTGTACCCATTCCTTTTTAAAAAAAGTGCCAAGTCGATCATTTCGGTAAGCCCGCTCCCGGGATGACTCGCAATAAAATAGGGAACCGTATATTGACGTTTTCCTACTCGACGACTTGCCTCGCGGAAAGCCTTGTCAAA
The DNA here is from genome assembly GCA_028066355.1 of Pirellulales bacterium. Classification (GTDB taxonomy): domain Bacteria; phylum Planctomycetota; class Planctomycetia; order Pirellulales; family UBA1268; genus UBA1268. The sequence goes on along the minus strand of JALCBP010000008.1, from coordinate 33,576 downwards.
CGCTACGTAATCATTTGCCGGGGGCTTTTTCATGAGGTCAAGAACATCTGGGTCTACGTGCTCTGGAGCTACCTTGAGATGTCCACCTACATGGTGTTCGGCTAATTCGCGTAGATATTCAGGATCCCGACGAGCTAAATCCATTCGAACGCCGCTCGCTACAAGCACGCGTTTTACGCCAGGAATAGATCGGGTTTCCCGCATGACTTCTTTTAGAGGCCCGTGGTCAGTTCCGAGAAGCTTACATGTTTTGGGGTGGACACAAGATAGTCGGCGGCACTTCGCTTCGACATCTGGTCGAGTACATCGCATTTTGTACATGTTGGCCGTTGGGCCACCAATGTCAGAAACCGTACCTTTGAAGTCAGGTTGGTTTGTGAGTTGTTTTACCTCAGTAAGGATTGATTGCTTTGAACGACTTTGGATAATCCGGCCTTCATGGGCTGTAATAGAGCAAAAAGTACAGCCTCCAAAGCAACCACGCATGATTTGAATACTGTTTTCAACAACTTCAAACGCGGGAATTCTTTGTGCACCATATTGTGGATGGGGCCGACGAGTAAATGGGAGTGCATAGACACGATCCATCTCGTGTTCTTCAAGAGGCAAAGCTGGAGGGTTAATCACCACTGCCTCCTGCCCATGTCGTTGCACAAGTCTTTTGGCATTATGAGGATTTGTCTCAAGATGACTTATTCGCGTCATCTCACAAAATGCATCATTATCAACCTTAGTTAATTCATATGCTGGAAGTTCACGGGTACTGCCATCAATAGAAAATGACTCACTCGCCCCAAGGCGATAGGCAACCCCTCGAAGTGTTCTCATGTCCCGCACTGTTTTTCCAGCAGCGAACCCCTTAGCAATCTCAAGGATTGTGCGTTCACCCATGCCAAAGGCAAGCAGGTCGGCTTTTGAATCTAGGAGAATTGAGCGACGCACCGTGTCACTCCAGTAGTCGTAATGAGCTATCCTCCTTAAGCTTGCTTCTACTCCGCCGGCAACAATTGGAACACCAGGGAAGGCTTCTCGTGAACGTTGACAATATGCCAGGGTTGCCCTGTCGGGGCGAAGTCCAATCTCACCATTTGGCGAGTAGGCATCGTCATTTCGGACCTTTCGGTTCGCGGTGTAATGATTGATCATCGAGTCCATGTTGCCAGCAGATACGGCAAAGAAGAGATTCGGTCGACCAAATTGCCTCCAGTCATGGCAATTTTTCCAGTTTGGTTGAGCAAGTACGGCAACACGAAAGCCTTCCGATTCCAAGAGTCTGGCAAGGAGACCATTAGCGAAGCTAGGATGGTCAACGTAAGCGTCCCCTGTAACAAAAACGATGTCCACGTTATCCCACCCTCTCGCAGCAACGTCTTCTGGGTGCATTGGCAGAGGTGAGTCTGCTGGCGTATTTGGTTGAATAATTGGTAGATTCATGAATGCAGGTAGCCTTGTTGGCGGCGAATGACTTTTATTGAAGTGTACCTTGCCTGAAATGGATAGGGTTTGTCAGTCTACGACTGATATATTTGGAGAGAAGTTGGGTACGTGTTTTTGTTTAAGAAGGTGTTTTTTGACGGGTGGAACGATTGCATGCCTCGATTAACTTCTCAATTTATACTCGTTTTATTGACAGCGCCGGTTCTGCAGGCTGTTGACGGCTCTGAGCAAGATGAGCGTGTGTCGCGAGTCATTGCTCAACTCGGTGCAAGTCAATACGCCGATCGAGAAGATGCCTCAAAACAGCTTGTTGCAATGGGTGGAATCGTTGTCGATCCTTTAATTGGGGCAGCCCAAGGAAATGACTCGGAGGTTGCCACACGAGCAGTTGATGCTCTTAGAGAAATGCTTCGGCATGATGATTCTCAGCTCTCAAGCAAAGCGGAATCAGCTCTCGAATTAATTGCTGAGCAAGGAAACTTGGCGGTTGCTCAGCAGGCAGAAGTAGCTCTTGATTTCTTTGCTGCTGCCCAAGCTGTTTCTGCACGGAAAAAGCTTGAAGAACTAGGAGCAATATTTAGTGATGCCGGACCCACCGGGCTGCGAGTAGAAATTGCTGAAGACTGGAAGGGTGACAGTCGTTCATTGAAATTAGTGACACGCTTACAAAAAGTTGTTCACGTCAGTTTTTTTGGCCTTCAGCTAACTCCAAGAGATGCGGTAACCCTTGGAAGATTGCGGGGTATTGAGCGTCTTGACCTTTTTGGTGTTGGCCTTCCAGAAGATGCGATCAAGCAACTGAAGCAACGGCTCAAAGAGACAGAGATTGATTTTCGAAAAGGTGGTAAGTTGGGCATCGCTGGAATGCCTTTGCAGGGCCAATGTGTTATTTCGGGAATTCAACCAGGTTCGTCAGCAGAGAAAGCAGGATTGTTGCCACAAGATATCATTACGGAAATCAACGGAACCGCAATCAATGATTTTGGAGCCTGTACTCGTATTATTGGTCAACACAAACCAGGTGAAGAAATATCTATGGTTATTGAACGGATGAAGCCAGATGGATCAGTTGGTCAATTTCGGAAGGTTGTCGTGCTAGGAGGTTGGTAAGTTTCGGAATTCAGCAGATATGTTGTGTTAGTAGGTGAGGACGTAAAATTGAAAAAACCATTAGAAGACTTGAGTGAGCAACGGACTAACGGCGCGGAAGAAGTTGATGTGCGGTGGCATGAATCCACGATCAGTCGTGATCAACGTGAAACTAGCGCTGGACACCGGGGCTGCGTCATTTGGTTTACCGGATTGTCAGGTTCTGGAAAGAGTACTCTTGCTAACGAAGTTGATAGGCAGCTGCATGCTCGCGGTCATCGTAGTTTTATTCTTGATGGGGATAATGTGCGTCATGGTCTGAATGCCTCTCCAAAAATCCTTGAAACAATTCATGGGCAGCCGTTCGCAAAGCGATTTGGTCTAGGCTTCGGTCCTGAAGACCGCCAGGAGAATATTCGTCGGGTAGGAGCTGTTGCAGAACTCTTTACGCAGGCTGGAATTATTACACTCACGGCATTTATTAGCCCTTATCGGAGTGATCGTGAAGCAGTGCGGAAAATGTTACCAGCGGCAGACTTTATTGAAGTATACGTCAAAGCACCGCTGGACATTTGCGAGAGTCGTGATCCAAAAGGGCTGTACAAAAAAGCTCGTGCTGGTGAAATTTCTGGATTCACCGGTATCGATGCGCCCTATGAAGAACCAGAAAAGGCAGAGATTACAGTCGAATCTACTACCAAGAGTCCACAAGTACTTGCTGAGCAAATTCTCGTTTGGCTTGAACGAGCTAAAGTTATTCCCGTACGGTAATTACTTCACTATTACTTAGGGTGTTGGGCCTATGAGTTCAACAATATTGCCATCAGGATCTTTCACGCATGTGAGAGACATTCCGGGAACAAGATTCTCCGGGAGGGTTACAGGAGATTGTGCGAGAGGCTCCACTCCAAACTGCTTTAGTCGACGAAGCAATACTGATGTGTCAGCAACAATGATTGTCAAATAGCGAAATCCAGTATGAGAATGAATAAAGTCAGTGTCCCCTGATCGTGGTGATGTTTCAGCAACTTGCATCAGTTTAAGCTTCGTTGCTGTCTTGTCATCACCTAAAACTAGCACTTGGACATCAAGTGCCTTGTTGTCAGTGAGACCCGCCGCTTTGGCAAGTTCCGCATTTACCTGAAAGCCTTCTAACTGCTTGAAGCCGATGCCCTGGGTATAAAATGCCACTGCAGTATCAATGTCACTAACCACCATACCGATATCAATCGTTGTTTTTGGAAATGGAACAGTGGGTTCAACTGCTAGCCCAAGACCAGCAATGACAGTGAATAAGAAAACCACAGATATGCGAAACATAGAAAACTCCACAGTACTACGCTAATGAATTACTCTAAAGTAACCTTCAATTCACAGCATGCAACCGTTACCGCTGGGTTGCTTGCGTTAAAAGGCTAGCATCAACTTCATTTCGAAGATTAATCAAACGTTCGTCGTCGGGCTTTATTGCCAATGCTTGATCTACTATATTAGCCGCTTTTTCCAATTGCCCAGCTTGGATGCATGTGTCCGCAAGTTTACGGTAGAGCCATACTTTATTGGGTGTTTGGAGGATGTCGAACTCGAATAAACCGATTGCCTCTTCGAGTTTCCCAGATCGTGATAACTCATCTGCAACATTTACAAAGGATCCGCCCCATGGATTCTTTTTGCCCTTCTCCTCAAACCACGAGATTGCAGCATCAACGCCTTTGCTGCAAACCAGTTGATATAGTCGCTGGTCTTGCGAGCGTGGAGGACTTTGAGGAATTTTATATGGTTGATCTGTGACAACATGAATAATCTCGGTATGCATGCGGTTTAACGCTAGCCACACGGCGTTGGATCCGGGCGGATCCCCTTGATTGCATAGAAGAGCTATAAAAGCACTTTTACTGGGTATTCTACTCACAAGTGCTCGGAAGCCACTGATTGCGCCCCCATGATTTATGACAAGGGTTTTTTCTTTCGTTGTTGGATGTACCACGTTGTAGATCCGCCAACCGTAACCATAGCTACTATGTTGTCGTCCACCTGCGGCTTGAGATTCAGAGACCGATGTGTTGGGTGTAAACATCAGGTCTCGAAGATTTTTCTTGAGAAGTTTATTACTGGTGAGTGCACAATCCCATACAAACAAGTCATCAATGGTTGAGTAGAGGGCCCCCGCTGCACCTGGTGCAGGATCCATTTCGATGTAGGGTGAATTCTGGAAACGAAAAGGTCCATGAGTATACCCCGATGCTCGTTTGGCAAGCACGTTGTGAGGATTGTCGTATCCGGTGTTTGTCATGCCCAGCGGTTGTGTGATCCGGTCAACAATATTTTGTTCATAAGATTTTTTTGTCACTTTTTCAATAATCCGGCCAAGAATTACATAACCCGCATTACAGTAGTTGTAGAGTTCTCCTGGCCTGTGCGTCAGGTCGCCACTACAGAACCGTTTGATAAAATCATCTTTTTCAAACAAGAGACGAGCAGTTGTGTTTCGGTAGTTAAAAGACCCTGTGAAATCGGGAATTCCAGACTGATGTGCTAATAAGTGATGGATGGTTATTCTCTCTCCAGTATCTTGCCGATAAGCAGGGAGATGGCTTGTTATTGAGTCATCCAGTCTCAGTTTTCCATCCTGAATGAGTTGCATGGTAATCAGGCTGCAGAATTGTTTGCTTACCGATGCAAGACGAAATTTTGTTTCAATTGAGTTTGGTATTGCCCACTCTCGATTTGCGAGGCCAAATGCTTTCCGGTAAATCACCTGACTGTTGTCTGCAACGAGGACAGCACCGGAAAAGTAGTCACTACTTGCTATGGCTCCACAGATTTTGTTGAAAGCTTTTTGTTTTTCCTTTACGGAAAGTTCGGGCTTGCTCGTAAGCGGCTCATTGGGGCTTGCGAAGATGAGTTGAAAACCACTGGCTAAAGCGATGATTCCGGCTGTTAACACGAGAATTTTTAAGAATTGTTGCCCAAACACGTGTACACACCACTGCTTCAGATACTGTTGTTATTCCATGCAAATATGGTGGAGGAAGCAAGGATTATTTCTTGTGCAAGTACTCTTACTCATGATCCAGCGATGAATCATGAAAATCTTGTGAAGATGTTCTTGAAAGAAGCAAGACCATCTTTAATCAATAAATCCCGAAAGTTCTTCACTTCGAGCAGGTGCTTGAAGTTTGCGAACTGCTTTCGCTTCGATCTGTCGGATTCGCTCTCTTGTCACCTTGAAGATATGGCCAACTTCTTCAAGCGTATAACTATATCCATCGCCAAGACCGTATCGGAGTTTAATAATTTCCCGTTCTCGGTAAGAGAGGCTTTTGAGCACTTTGGAAATGCGATTACGAAGCATTTCTTGAGCAGCACCAACAGCGGGATTCTCTGCACCAGTGTCAGGAAGCAGGTCACCAAAGTGACTGTCTTCACTATTGCCAACGGGACGATCCAGACTGATTGGGTAACGACTCATTGCTGTCACACGACGAGTCTCATCAACTGGTGTTCCGGCTCGAGCAGCTATTTCTTCAATAGTCGGTTCACGGCCATACTCCTGCAAAAGTTGACGAGCAACATTTCGAACACGGCTCATTGTCTCAACCATGTGTACAGGAATTCTAATGGTGCGGCTCTGGTCTGCGACAGCCCTTGTAATGGCCTGTCGAATCCACCACGTAGCATATGTGCAGAACTTAAACCCCCGCCGATATTCAAACTTATCAACGGCACGCATCAAGCCAGCATTTCCTTCTTGAATCAGATCAAGGAACGAAAGACCACGATTCCGATATTTTTTTGCTATCGACACAACAAGTCGCAGATTGCCCTCGGAAAGACCTCTTTTCGCACGCTGGTAGCGGGCAAAGATCTCATTTATTTCTTTCATGCGTCGCTTCAGGCTGCGCGGTGTTTCTTGACATGCTTTAAGGATTGCCCGGTACTCATCAACGAGGTTTTGCCGGTTTGATGCCGGCTGTTTGGTTCTTTTGTGGGCATCTATCTTTATTTTTAGTTCTCTCAGACGACGGATAAATCCGTTGAGAGTTGGAATCATGTTTTCTATGCGTTGGGTACGCAACCCGAGTTCTTCAATCAAACGAACGCAACGTTTGCGTCGGCGCCCTAATCGACTCCATGCTTTTCGTCGTTCGGTGGGTCTGGCACGTTTTGAAAGAGCTATACGGTAGTCGGCTTTATTCTGGCCAATTAACACCTCAAGAGTTTGAAGGTTATGGGGAAGACGTCCAAGGATTTGTTCTTTTTCTAACCGGTCAGTTACTGAAACCTGTACAGTGCGGTCAAACGGAAGTTCACCCTTATGAACACGACTCAACACCTTGAAGGCATTTAGACAGACATATTCGCATTCCAAAAGTTTTGCGCGAAACTGGGCTCGAGTTGTTTCAATCTGTCGAGCGAGATAGATTTCTTGTGCTCTGGTGAGAAGAGGAATTTCACCCATTTGTGTCAGATACATCCGAACGGGATCGTCTGACCAATTTTCTATCTGTTCTGCCAATGCATCCTCAGCCTCATTTTCATCCGCTATTTCATTAGCTTTCGATGGTGAAGAGGACTGGCCGGAAGCACTCAATTGATTGCCGTCGTCCGGAGTACCCAAATCCGATTCGGTGGTGCCATGGTCAAGAATGGCTTCTGCTTCTTCAGCTTCAGCAACCTTGTCGTTAAGTTCCTCGACCTCTCTGGGGCGGGCAACAACATCATCTTCAAGTTCGTCCAAGAGCGAATCGTACAAGTCAGAACTCCTTAAATTTCCAACAACTGAAAAACGGAACGTAATCAGATCCTAGTTGTCATTTCCCGAGATACCAGACGGTAACTCAAGAAATTGACAGAATGGGAACAAAACGGTCAAAAGAATAACAATTAAGGGGAAGTAGCGGGGATTGGGTGACAAAAATTAGGGGTTTTGGAAGGAAGCATTTTATCGTGTTGAGCGTAGAGTTTGAGCGGATTATCTTGTGGAAGTGTCTTTTGTTTTGACCTTCCCTGAACATCATTCGTTTGGTGGACAGTGTGATTCAAGTAGCGGACAAGTCCAGAGGGGAAAAAAGATCAAATTTCTAAAGATTGGAAGAGTTGGGCGGATGGGGTAAAAGAAAAGTAGTTTTACGCCGGAATCATGGGGCAAACCAGTATCCGGACGGAATATGCTTCATTCAAAGTGTTGATGTTTCTGGGCTGTTTTTTCTTACAGCAAACGTCTCTCTGATCCCATATAGGGAAAGTGACGGGTTGCGAAGATGGGTTTTGGGACGTTTGATTGATTGTGGAGACACCTGATTATGCAGTCCCGAAGGTTAAAAGCGAGTTTTTCTCATGGCAAACAGCGCACAAAGTAGCGGTCGTGCGACGGGCAATGGTAAAACAGTAGGGCAATGGTGAATCTTCGGGCAAATTCAAAGGTTTCTCAGACGTGAAAGAATATCAACTAACGTGTCAGTGCGGTGAAATGGTGCCGGTTCGTGCCGGGCAAGCTGGTGGGGAAGTCTGGTGCAAAGGGTGTGGTGATCACCTTGCAGTGCCTAAATTTGGCGAATTATCGAAGTTTCCACTGGTTGAAAAAACTGAGGTCGATGGCCGCTCGATGTGGAATAGTTCGAAAGGGCTTACTCTTCTTGGTTTTGTGGGGTTTTTCGCATTCATGGCAGCTGGTGTCTGGCTTCGTTTGCCGACTCAATCACCAGTTCAAGCCGCAGCCCTGCGCAAGCTAGTGACGGAACAAACAAATGCTCAGATCTACGATGCGTGGAAAAACCATTTTTCAAATGCAACAGTAGAGCGTCCCCAATGGGTCGTTGAAAAACAATATGCTCAGCAGACATATCTGAAGCAAGGGGCTTCCTGGGTGCTTCTGTTCTTAAGCGGAGTTGGTGCTGTTTGCGGGCTTATCGGCATTTCCGGTATTGTCCGCTCAGCTCAGTGAACAAGAGATCCCTCAATTACCTAGCCTGCTGAGGGCGTGACGCAGATCGCTGTTGTCTCGGCTGATTCTGTTTAGCCTGCCTGCTACTCGGAGTCTCTTTCGAGTTTGCTGTACCATCCCGAAACCCTCGCCACTCCTCTCCTACAGCACTTAGGCCAGCTGAAATTTTTGGGAATAATGAACGCAGGAGTGGTTCTTTTGGTGTGTCGGTTATTGATTCACGAGAGGCCACCTGGCTCGGACTTTCCTGGTTTGACCTTTGTTGTGAGCGTGGTGCATTTCCCGCTGTGGCCTGCAGTTTCTGGGCCTGTGGGGGTGCCTTGCGACTCTTAAGAACAGTCTGTTGGGATGACTTTGTTCGTGCTGCCGTTGTCTTTGGTAGTGGCTGAACATTCCCGCTTTGGACAGGAGATGCCGCCGTTGCAGGGCGAGCAGGTCTAGCCACTTGTTGTGGTTTCGTAAAAGCCTGGTCAACTTGAACAGCGATCCTCTCTGGAACAACAAGATATCTCATTGTCTGTGGTCTTGCTTTTGTTGTTGCCGACTGTCCCTCGGTAGATGTTTCTGGTGCAACTGCTGGTGTTGGCTTTGATGGCAAGGTAGCAACAGAACTTTTTTGGGGAGTATCTGGAGAAGAGTTCTTGCGTGTTTCTGCTTCAGCAAGAATCGACTGCGTAATATCTATCGGTTCCACTGATGGCGGAGCCAATGTCGGCTCCTTCAAAGTAGAAACTTCAGCGTTTGTAGAAATTTCACTACTTATACCTTCTGAACTCATGTCAGGCTGTTCGGTTGCAATAGTATCAGGTGTCGTTGCGATGGACTGCTCAAGCGTGGCTTCTTGCGTGTCAGCATTTTCATCCGGAGTAGCGTCTGAGAGTGAGTTAGAATTCGATGTGACAACCTCGACTTTTTCATCACCGACCTCGGTTGTTCGAATCGATGGGCTGTTTTGAGGCTGAATGTCTGTAGTTGAAGCAAGTTGCCTCTCTTTTTTCTCTGTAGAAATGTTTTTCTCAATATTTTCAACGCCGTTACCTGTTTCTTCGACTGCCCCAGCCGACTCCATGGCAAGAGCCGCGGGTGCAGATGGAAGTTCTTGATTAAGAGGGCCTACGTTCTGGCCAACTTTTTCAGAAACAACTTGCTCTGCTAGCACAGCGTCATTTCCGGTAGGCTCACCTTCTTCTTTTTGCGGAAGCTCCGGAAGCTTCTGCTGAATATCTTTTGGTTGAGCTAACGCTGGGGTCGTCTCGACCGATGCAAGATCTGCAACAGGTGTTTTGTCCTCGATCTTTTGTTGACTGTCAGGCTCTGATTGTTTCGGTGCCGGTGCCGGTGTCTGTGCGTTTAGATCTTTGGCTGCATGATGCGTTACCTCGCTTTGCGTAGAGGCTAATATCGCTGGTATTGGTGCCGCAGTCTTATAGGGAACAAAAGCTGGGGCAGATGTTTTTTTTGGTTGATCTATTCTTTGTGTAGTACGCATCACAGATGCTATCTGCTGCTCTTGTTCGAGCGTGTTTTCTGCAATTTGAAGAGAAAGAACGGGCTGGCCTTCTCGGAGTGGATGGCGAAGTACCGCTCCGTCAAAAGTTGCGTCAGATCGTAATGCAGTTTCCGGAAGCATGGCAACCGGCCAATCTCGGAGGGCTACATCATAAATTGTGACTGGCGAGCCTTTCGGCAGTGATCGAAGTGCAACAAAAATGGACTCACTTTCTACCTGTGGTACATTTTGCGCAATATGGACATCCAGAGCGCGATTTACACCAACTGCAGCTGCTGCACCGGCGAGAAAAGCAGCTGCAAAAACGGTACTTGCTTTCGGTCGCTGAAGCGTTGCATTCGTATTTTTTTTTGTGCCGGTACTACTCATTGCTGCGCCTTATGGTCCGTAGAGTTTTTGTTCACCAGAACTCGTGGAATGTCGTGTCAGTAAGAGAGATGCACTTTTGCGGGTCTCTCGATGACAAAATAAAGACTACGTATGAAATTACATCGGCATAAATGTCATGTTTGAACCAATCCGCAAGAAAGAAGGCCCGTTGGACATCCAAAACTGCCCATTTTGTCAGTCTTGAGAATGGGCTACTGAATCTTCAGTGAACATAGGGTCGACGGTTCGCGTCATTACACGTACGGCAAGTAGCCTGCGTCCTTCGTGTCGACCTTGAGGGTCACGAAAGAAAGCATCACCCAGTCCAGATGAGGGAGGGCCAACAGAGGATAGAATAAACATTCCGTCTGCCGGTAAGTTAAGTTTTATTTCCAGTTTGTTCATAACGGTTTTACGCTGACCGGCTTCGAGGCGAAATGCACCATCATCTCCAGTCCAGTTGCGCTCAATAGGCCCGTGACGAATAATCGGTACGAGTTCGATTTCAATTCCTCCGTCAGCGGATGGTGTCGCGCGGACGTCAAATACTGCACTGGCATCTCTGTATGTTTGGCCTGACACAGCATCGACAGTTGACCGACTGTCATGTTCTAAAAGGATGAGTTCCTCAAGACGCGGAGTTGAAACAATTTCGTTTGTCTGACCAGGAAGAGTTTGAATCACTCGTTTTACAACGGTTCTGTCAGCCGCGAGAGGGCTGTCGTCAGCCTCGCCTTGAGTAATATCAAACGTTGCAGAAAAGCGTTTGGCTAGCGCGGCAGGAATATCACCGTTGATGACACCAGCACGTATGCCATTCCCATTGAGTCGATGACGAAGGCCTGTTGGTAGGCATTGCTCGTCAATTACTTCCCATAGTTCATTACCCAACTCTAAATCATCATCAGCGTAACGTAAGAAGGTGAACTCAAGAGGAATAGTTTCAAGAGGATTGGTGGAAGCAGACAAGTCTGAAACACCACTGAATTGATCCTTATGATCCTCAGTTGCTACTGATGTGAGAAAACTATTTACAAACGGGGTTTGGCAACCACTGGCTACTAAAGCTATGAGTATGAACGTTATCTGAATCTTAATATGAACAACGGAAGTGTGGCTCCGAGTATCCATGACGTGCCCGTCAGCAAGAGATTGAGGAAGGGGAAACAGTTGAGGAGAAGAGAGTAGGAAGAATAACTATTCGAGGTCAACCTAAATCTTTTCCTACTACACGCAGCGCATTGCGGAAAAATGTTAAGCCAGCACCATCAGCATGCGGGTCAAGTCGGCCCGCCCAGGCAGGGTGCTGCGTCGCGTCGATAAAGCGTTCCGGGTGGGGCATGAGACCAAAGATTCGGCCTGTCGGATCACACACCCCGGCTATATTCTGCTCTGATCCGTTCGGGTTCGACTGTTGTCCACCTTTATTAGTGGCATAGTGAAGTACAAGTTGGCCACGTATTTTGAGTTGCTGGAGATATGTTTCGTCAGCAATGGTGAACCGTCCTTCGGCATGGGCAACAGGCAATTCAAAGTGGTCGAGGCCATGAAGAAAGACACAATTGCCCGGGGTGGCTTGTAGTTGCACCCAGCAATCAATGAATCGCCCGGATGTATTCCGTGTAAGAGAGGCAGTTTGTTGGCCAAAGTCACAATCTGGCGTAAGCAGTCCGGTCTGCAAAAGTACCTGGAATCCATTGCAAATCCCCAAAATAATTCCGCCTCTTTCGTGGAAGCGACGAAGTGTATCACCAAGGCGTTCGGTCAACTCAAGTGCTAAGATTCGTCCGCTGGCAATATCGTCACCATAAGAAAACCCACCCGGGATACAAAAGATTTGGCAATCATCCAAAAGAGTAGGGGATTGGGCAAGTGCCTGAACGTGTATTCGTTTCGTATGACCACCAGCACGTTCAAAGGCGTAAGCAGTTTCTTGGTCACAATTTGTGCCAGGTGCACGAAGAATAAAGGCGCGAGGGGAAAGCATGCAGATTTTCCTTAAGACTTGCCGTGTGTTTGAGCCATACTTGGCTCCCGCCAGGCGGTTGCAAGTTTGTTAACTAATGTTTGTGAAACAATTGAGTTTTTATCCCCGCGGATTGTTAGCAAGTTATCATTGGTGACACTTCCAATCCACGACCACGTACTTCCACGAAGAATTTGTTCTACTTCAGGCACGTCCTCTTCCTTAACTTCTATTAAGAATCGCCCCGGAGTTTCAGCAAACGCAACGGATAGTAAACTCATAAAATCATTTGGTTGTGCCACGGTGTCACTGTCTTGAAGTGGTACCTCTTCAAGGTTAATGTCGGCTCCTAAGCCACCCCCAATAGCCATCTCAGCGAGAGCTACACAAAGCCCTCCATCAGAGAGGTCGTGACATGACGCCATTAGTCGTTGTAGGTTTAACTTGTAAATGCTCTTGAAGGTGTTCTGGCAATTTTTGAGATCTACTTTTGGGATATCGCCTCCCGTGACTCGGTCAATAACAGCAAGTTGACTACCGCCTAGTACTGTCGTTGAAATCCCAACAACAGCGATTCGGTTGCCGGCTCTTTTGAAATCGGGCGAGACGCACAAGCTCACGTCGCCAATCTGACCAATAGCTGTGGCAAGTAATGTTGGTGGTATTGACTGTTCTTTAACGACGCCCGCATCGTCTTTCCAGGTGAAAACATTGTTCAGGCTGTCTTTGCCACTTACAAATGGAGCCTTAAGAGCGACTGCTGCTTCGTAGCAGCCCCGACATGCTTCGACGAGTGTTCCAAGTGAATCTGGTCGACGGCAGTCACCCCAGCAGAAATTATCAAGCAGTGCAATTCGCTCTGGGTCAGCTCCCGATGCAACACAGTTTGAAACAGCCTCAACGATACCACCAACAGCCATTTCAAACGGATTGCTGGTTCCAAGATGATGCCGAAGACCAATGCCTATTAGGATCCCTCTTGGTCGACCCAATACTCCGCGTATTACTGTCGCATCAGCCGGTCCGCCCATTGGTCCCAGCAGTGGCTTGAGAACACTTTTCCCCTGGACTTCGTGGTCGTACTGCCGAATGATCCATTCCTTGCTCGCCACATCTTCTGATCGAAGTAGCTCAAGTAGAATTGTCTCAAAGTTTTCATCTTCGAGTGACCAGCGGAGAGGATTATTTTGTTGTGGCGTAAATGAGGATCGAAGACGCTCTCTTGGCCGTCCCTCGTGAAGGAAATGGCAATTGAGGTCACCAACAATTTCATCATTCCAACGAAGAACAAGCTGGCCATTTCCTGTAAATGTACCGATTGGAGTTGCTTCGACACCCTCCAGTCTTGCAATCTCTGCAAGACGTGGCCATTCTTTCGGCGAGACCGCAAGCACCATTCGTTCTTGTGCTTCGGAAATCCAAACTTCAGTGGCTGAAAGACCATCGTACTTTAAGGGCACTTTTTCCAGATTTACCTCTGCACCTAATTCGGCCCCCATTTCTCCAACGGCACTCGAGAGGCCTCCCGCTCCGCAATCAGTAATGGCATGAAAAAGATGTTCTTCAGATGCAGCCAGTACAAAATCAGTGACGGTTTTTTCATGAATGGCATGACCAATCTGAACTGATCCGCCCGATTGATTTTCACTCTCACTTGAAAGTTCAACGCTGGAAAATGTTGCGCCGTGTATGCCGTCACGGCCTGTTCTGCCGCCAGCAACAACAACAAGATCACCCGGTTCAACATGACCATTCGCGGAATCACGGGGCATGAGCCCCACTGTGCCACAGAAGACTAGGGGATTTCCAAGATAGCCGGGATGAAATGCCACGGCCCCAGCAATGGTTGGAATGCCCATTCTGTTGCCATAATCACGTACGCCAGCAACAACCCCATGAAGTAATTTTTTTGGCGGAATAATGCCGGGAGGAATTATTTCAGCTGGTGTGTCCAACGGAGCTACGCAGAAAACATCCAGATTTGCGAGAGGTTTTGCACCATGCCCCGTTCCAAGTACATCTCGGATCACACCTCCCAAGCCAGTCGCGGCACCTCCATATGGTTCGATAGCAGACGGATGATTGTGAGTCTCGACTTTGACGCAGATGTCATGATCGCCATCAAAGCGAACAACGCCTGAATTATCACGGAATACACTGACACACCAGTCGTCTGGACCGAGCTGTTCTCGGATAGCTTCTGTTGACGCAAAAACTGTTTCTTTCAGCAAGTTGTCATAGCAAAACTCACCCTCAGGTCCGACATGGTCGATAGGACTCCCGAGGGTTTTGTGGCAACAGTGCTCACTCCACGTCTGGGCGATTGTTTCAAGTTCTATCTCGAGCGGATCTCGACCAAGGTTATTAAAGTGATCTCGCACAGCATGTAATTCTTTTGCTGTAAGAGCGAGGCACTGTTGGCGACTCAATTCTTCAAGCTCTGCGTCATTCAGTCCATTGAGGCGCACGTGCTCGTGCTGCAGTTCCCACCTGCTCCCGCCGCTCAGCCTAGAAATTTTGAGTGGGCCAATAACAACTTCATGAATAGCTTCACTGGCAAGTCGTTTCCACGCAGTTTCTTCAGCTTGTTCTGATGTCATGCATTCCGCCGGCACCCAATATTTCTTAAGGCTTCGAACTGCCGTAGCATGGACTCCAAGCAGCGCCATGGCTTCTTTGGCGCTTTCTGCGGCGGGGTCAGTCACGCCCGGTTTTGGAAGGACGTGAAAAATAAGATTACGAGCATCTTGCGCGCCCGGTGGCGATGAAACTAATTCAGCTTCTCCTACTTTTGCTACCCGGCAGACTTCTGTTACTGGATCGGTAAAGAGCCGTACCCCTATTTGTTGAATTTCGTTGAGATCCATGTCTCCTTCAATAAGCCAACCCGTAGCAGCGTGTGCTGAGTGAACATCAAAACCGAGATCATTTGCGGCAGTAACAAGATCTTGAGCACTAGTGTCATTTTGACGGTCGTGTACATCAACTTCCCAGAGCATCACGGCTTTCCTTAGCGAGAGTTAATAATTCGATGAGCGTAGACCGGTCGCCTTCTTCAATCGCGTGCCGCAATCGATCAGATGCTTCCGTAAATTTTTGGATTTGTGAGGTGATGGACTGAGTGTTGTCAAGCAATATGTCAGCCCAAAGGGCAGGGTCGCCAGCTGCTATTCGAGTGGTATCTCGCCAGCCTCCGGCAGCAAACCGATGAGCTTCAGATGGTGTTGCCATCGCTAAAGCTGCGGCAACAATATGAGGCGCATGGCTTGCCGAAGCTAGGAGTCGGTCGTGTTCGGGAGGCGAGAGGAGACATGTTTTGGCACCAAGTATTTCCCAGAAAGCAGAGATAGTATCAGTGTCTTTTTCTGGGGTGGCTTCCACTGGTGTAAGCACCGTCAGTTTGCCTTCAAAAAGAGTCGGGTCTGCTGCGTCTGGACCACGTTGGTGGCTTCCTGCAAGAGGATGGCTACCGACAAATCGACCTTTGCGAAAAGATCGACGTTGCTCCCAGCTGTCAACAATTGACTGTTTTGTACTGCCCGCATCTGTAATAGGGGTCCCCGGCCGAACAAATGCATCGATCTCTTCGAGTTGATGTCCAATGACGCTCACCCGAGTAGCGACTAGGACCAAGTCGGCGTCTGTCACACCCTCGCGAAGGTTTGTGGTTCCTTCGCTTATAGCGCCGAGTTCTCGGGCAATTGCCAAAGAACTATCTGACCGACCGACACCTATGATTTTTTTGGCCGCTCCGCGTTTGGTTAGAGCAAGACCAGCGGATCCTCCAATCAGGCCAACTCCGACGATCGTGACTGTGTCCCAGTGGTCAGCCATAATGAGATATAGAATAGATTTGTGCAAGAATATCGTGGGGCGGTAATCCATCCGTCCAGTAGATGGACTATGAGTTTTACCAGATGTGCAGCTACTTGTGAGCAGGGTTTGGCTGTTTCTCGACATTCTTACACCGTACGGCGAGAATAAAGCATGCGCGAGTTACCACAGAATGCGACAAGACGTCTTGTGAACCGACAACTGCCAGCCCGTCTGCAGGCAGATTTGCTCGGAAGGTTGGCAATTACACTTCGGGCAGGTATTGATTTGCGTAAAGCCTGGACAAGTGAAGTCAATCGCATGCCTGCTCGCTGGCAATCGCAGCTATCTCTCGGAACATCCGTAATTGAAAATGGGCAGATGCTTTCCGATGCGATTGCTTGTACTGGGCTATTCCCTCAATTTGTAGTTGGGATGGTAGCCGTCGGTGACAAAACGGGAAAAGATGTTGAAACGCTACGAGAGCTAGCCGACATGATAAATCATCGGGTAGAAACTTTATCGCGTCTTCGTTCGAGTCTCATCTTGCCAGCAATTCAGTTAGTGTTAGCGTTGGCCGTCGTTGGGCTACTTATTTTCATCAGTGGGACAATTGAACTGGATCGAGGAAAAGCAATCGATTTTATTGGTCTTGGTCTTGTCGGTATGTCTGGTCTCAAGATGTATGGGATTTTCCTCTTTTTCCTCTTTGTTTTCTTTGCATGTGCCTTTCGATTAGTCCTTCTTGGATGGAGATCACATGGATTCATTCGTGAGTGTATTATGCGGCTGCCACTTCTTGGGCCAGCTGCTCGAGACGGTGAAGCAGCTTCTTGGAGTCAGGCCGCATCGTTGGCTTCCGGTGCCGGACTTGATGCAGGTAGGCTCATTTCACTCAGTGGTTCAGTAGCTCCGGGTTTGGCAATTGAACCGGAATGGGTGAATGAAAGGCTTCTTTCTGGAGACACGCTAGCTGAGGCACTCCACGCCGCGGGTTGTTTTCCTCCAGCGTTGCTTGAAAGCTTGGCGGTTGGTGAAGAATCTGGAACAGTTCCGGAGGTTCTGAGGAGACTGAGTGAACAATTTGCCGATAACTCAAGGAAAGGGTTTGAGGCCGCTGCAAAAGCCGCCGGCAGTTGTGTGTGGCTCTTTGTCGCGGGTCTTGTGATACTTGTGATTTTTAGGGTCTTTTCAGTTTATGTTGGAATGATTCAAGACGCTGCCAGCCAAATTTGAGTCAATAGGGACAACACGATGCGAATTTTCTGCACTGCTGGGATATTGGTTGGGGGCTTATTTATTTTAGATCGTGCCATCGCGGATTCGACCAGTACACACGCACAACGTATGGAGACCTTGGGCTACCACCGCTATCGAGGGTCGTGGAGAACTCAGCAAGAAATCGATTTGGATAAGCAGGCAGAAGCAGTAACAAAAAGCAGGGTGGTGGCTAGGCAGCGGCTACAAAGGTTGCGGCGAGAACTTGATAAACCAGAGGCCGGCAAGAACATTGCTGGCGAGATTCGTCAAACGAATGATCCTTTTGCGGTTATGGCACTCATTGCTGCAATCAATACCGACCCTGTTCCGCGTGTTCGGCTGCTCTATGTTGAAGCTCTTGGGAATATAGTTTCAACAGATGCTATTGGAGCACTACTTTCTCTGGTTCTCAATCATGCTGATTCCGAGGTGCGTTGGAGTGCCATTGAACAACTTAACGATAAAGATTCGATGCAGGTTGTGCCAGCACTTGTCGCCGCACTTCAGGGACCTGACAACCAACGCATCAACCGCGCTGCAGTTGCACTAAAAACGCTTGGTGATGAGTCTGCCGTTCAGCCTCTGATTAATGTTTTAATTACTCAGTCCGTTGTTTCCTCTAGTGCGGCATCAGGAGGGAAAACATCTGTGACATTTTCACCAACAGGAGGTGGTCTTGCACTTGGCAGTAATCAGAAGCAAAAAATTATTTCCTCACAGAACACGCAAGTGCTTGAAGCTTTGACAACGCTGACAGGTGTCAACTATGGCTGGGATCAAACTCGCTGGCAGCTTTGGTTTTTAAATCAGGGTGTTTCATCTACTATCGATATACGTCGAGACATGTGAGCAGTGCCTATGTGGTATCTATAGCATGTCTTTGTTTCCGACGCCGAATGAACCAATCAGTATCCAAGGCCTTTAGCGCCACACGATTTTCAAGATTTGGTCGGAATATCACGAGTAAAAGGATTGGTAGAAACCATGCTAGGAAAAGACCGCCGTTATGCGCTTTCCAAAACTGGCTGCCAAGAAGAATTGCTGTGGAGCAACTCATGAGTGTTCCAAGGTGTTTTGGTGAAGGCCAGATCGCCATAGTAGCCATCATTACCAAGAATGCTGCTAGCACAGGAAGCCGGAAAACCGGGTCGTAGGAAGGGAATGCCCAAAAGCCCTCGAGGCTTACGCTACTTGGAAAGATCCAACCGAACATCTGCCGTAATTGCCCGGCAAAGATTGCCAGCGTTGGTGAAGTGCACCAGAGGCCCACGACAAGGGCCGCTAGGGCAGCAGCAACACCAGTGGCAAAGCGACGGACTCCGCGCTCCCAGTAAAAACTACACCAAAGTGGAAGTAGGAATATCGGGTAGTAGATGATGCCAATCGCAAGTCCTATGAGGCTGCCTGCAATGACTGGTCTCCGGTAAGCTCCAACCGCCCAAACAATGAACGCGCCAGGCAAGGCATGGTCAACTCTCCCGGTCATCATGGCTGTGTATGGGAGCAGCAGATAAAGAACTGCAGCAGCAATACCGAGCTTTGTACTTTCAAAATGTCGCCAGCCTACGAAAATCATTCCACTGACAATCAGTAGTTGGGAAATAATAGCCATTACTCGAGCAGTTGTTTCGTGAACGACCCTTGGCGGTGGTTCTTGTGTTTTACCGCCAGCAGAGGAAATTGCCTCTGAGGAGAAAACGCGTTGAGTGGAGATGTGTGGAAGAAGAAAGAGAAGTGGATATCCTGGACCAAGTCTAGCTAATTGATCTGCATCGACCTTTGCATCGCCCGTCTCGATCCTGGCTGCAGTTGTTGCTGCTGCGAGATCATCTCTTTCTGGTCGAGTGGTCAGAACGTTTGCTAAAAGAAAAACGAGAAGCGAGATTCCAAGGAAAATAAGACCGCCGCTATTGAGGTTGGGATCCAGCATCGGCCTCCGAACCATGAGAGAATCACAAAGCATGCGGATAATGAATAAGCCAGTAATTACAAACAACCAAACATAGCCCAACTGTTGTGCATCAAAATTTGCTTTAAAGCCTCCGTATTCAACAGCTAAAAGTCCCGGTGCGAAGAGAATAAGACCAATAAGGTCGACATTACGAATACTCAAAGCTCGATTGAATTTGAAAAAAATTGCAATCGAAAGAAGCGACGCTAGGTAAAACCAGGTCGTTGGATTAACTCGATAATAATGAAAGAGTATTTCGCTCATCCGCCTCAAGTGGATGGAGGTAGCGTTTGGGAAACTGACATCAGCAATCACCTAGACTACGTCGCCGAGTGTATGTGAAAAAGAAACGAAATGAGCTTGGCGAGCATAAAGAGAAGATGGAAGACGGTTTAGTTCGGTCGTAACGATTGTGCTGCTATAAAAAATGATGTTTTAGCAAAATAGCTCGATTCACGGCACCTATGTCACTGTTGCACCGGTTTTGGGGCTGCTTTGCGAGACGGCATCGTATCAAGTCAACGACGTCTTGACGTAAGAGTTTTTGAACGCATGGTATGTGCCGCAAGAGGTGCTTTTCTGATTGACACGCTCGTTAGAAAGGCCAAATCAGAGGTGCCAGAATAATTGTGATGGCCATAACTATTAAATTTAGGGGGCCACCAAAACGAAGATAATCACTGAATTTGTAGCCGCCGGGTCCATACACCATGAGATTAGTCTGGTATCCAAGAGGACTGGCAAATCCACAACTTGCAGCTACTGTGATCGCCATGATGAATGGCATTGGGTTAAGCCCGAGATCAGTAGCGGTTTGCCATGCGATAGGGAAAATCAGTACAGCCGCAGCATTGTTGCTCATTGTTTCAGTGAAAATCATTGTGACGAAATAAATTGCTGCCAAGACAAGGTACGGTCGATCACCTGCAGCCCCAATAGTGCTTTGGGCAAGTAATTCATCGAGACCTGTTTTTTCAATGGCTCTGGCAAGTCCAAAACTAGCGGCGATGAGGAGCAAGGTCTCCCACTCGATTGATTTTCTTGCTTCATTTGGCCCTATGCAACCTGTCGCGACCATAGCCGCAGCTGCAACAAGTGCTGCTGCAACCATAGGGACAAGTTCGAGTGTTGCCGCTAAAACCATAGCCACCAAAATCGTGCAAGCAATCCATGCAAGGTCGTGCCGAGGCGGCTTTGCTCCTTTCACTTCGCTAACAAGATAAAAGTCACGGTTTGCTTTTTGTCGTTTTAAAAATCGCGGACTTGCCTCAAGAAGTAATGTGTCTCCCGGTTGCAAAATGATATTACCGATTTTTTTTCTTAAACGTTCTCCGTTTCGAGCGACTGCAATAATTACCGCATCGTAAGTAGATCGAAATTGACCTTCACGAATTGTTCGACCAACAAGAGGACAAGAATTGGAAACAACGGCTTCTAAGAGAGTACGTTCAGATCGTGGCCCATCCAATTGGAATACTTGGTCGGTAGCTGGTCGGAGTCCACGTATCTTCTGTAATTCCACGACTGAATCGACCACACCAACAAAAACAAGGCGATCACCTTCTTCGAGTCGTTCTGTTGGTTCGACGGCCGCTCGGACCTGACCAGCACGATCGACTTCCATAAGAAACAGGCCGTGGAGTCCACGAAGGCCGGCTTGTTCAATTGTGCGGCCGGCAAGAGGACTTCCGGATTCAACAACCATCTCAAGTGAGTATTCTCGAGGGTCATCTCCCGCGCTTACTGCTGGCCGTCGATCTTTGAGTAACCATTGGCTTTTGCTGGCAATAAGAATGTATGTAAAGCCAACAACCAAAAGAGGTACTCCCAGCCACGTAATATCGAACATGCCAAGTGAACTGCCTGTTTTTTCATTGAATAAGCCACTGACAACGATATTGGTACTCGTGCCAATGAGAGTGCAGAGACCACCAAGTACGACGGCATCATTCATAGGCATCAAAATTTTAGAGATACTCAGCTGGTGTTTGTGAGCCCATGTTCGTACTGCTGGCACCATTAAAGCGACCACTGGAGTGTTGTTCATGAATCCGGAAAGGATTGCTGGTATTGTCATTGTCCGCACTTGAGCTTCATGCAGAGATCGCGGTCGACCAAGCCCCCGATCAATTACAAGTGCAATCGCACCTGTTCGATGAACTGCTGCTGCCACAACAAATAACGCTGCCACAGTGAGCATTCCTTCGTTACTCATTCCGGAGAGAGCCTCAGCAGGACTAAGGACTCCAAACGCGAGTAGAACAATCACTGCACCGAGCATGGCCATGTCCGGTGCACGACGACCCAGCAAAAGCGCGAGCAGTGTAATGCCTGCGACAAGTGCAGTAAGAATCCCCTGCCAGTTTTCGTGCAAAGAGCTAAGGTTCATAGCCGCAGAAATAAATTGAAAAGATGATATGTATCTACAGAGCGGTTAGTAACTAAGAGTATGGAGTTGCGTCGAGAGCATGTCGATCGGATACCTTATCCTAGGCCTAAAAGTATGATGAAGAGACCTCAGAGCACCCGTCTTGGAAAAAGAAAGAAGATTGATCACCTGCTCAAATTCGACAAGACGTTCCTGGTAGACCCATCTGCATTAATTCTACCCATTAATCAAATAAAACTGTCAAGAAGGTATACAGCCAAGGCAGTCAGGCTAGCACGTGCTGAGAGGAGACGAAGGCCGTAGTTCGGTGTGAACTCGCATAATTGCCGTCTATGAGCTGAAAATCAAAGTGGAGGACTGAGGTTTTTAAATAGTGGGGGTTCGCAATGTGGAACAATACGAACCCCCACTCGTTTCATTTGCCCTTTTTTAAAAGAGTTTCCAACTACAAGGAAACTGGATTCAACCTGTTTGTCCTATTGGAGTGAAAGTTGCGGTAGAGGCGACCTCCTTTCAAAAAAGATGCCAGTGGAATGCTTTGGCATCCAACTCAACGTTCTTGTAATAAACCATTGGTGCACAACTCGTGCCAAAATAGTCGCTAAAGAAAATTAGTCTCTGAGTTTCCTTTGAATCTGGTGAGATAGTAGCCTGGATTTTTATTTTGTAATTTCTGTTTACTGGTTGGTGCATGCGAGGCAAGCACTGCTTGTTGATAGATTAGGCATTTTTTGTGGTTAATTAAATGCGGCTCTACCCATGTGATAGATATCCCCTTCCATTGCCAAAGGGGCATCGTTTTCCAATCCAGAAGTACAAAATGCTTCGTCAACGTCTTGAGCAGGATGCAGCGACAGGTATGCCATTTGAATTCGTGGAGCCTCATCGGGCCAATGATGAGGAATTGCGTCGGGTGCATTGCCCTCAGTATTTGGGCCGAGTCTTCCGCGGGACGCTTACTCACGCAGAGATTCGCCGCATTGGTTTTCCATGGAGCGAGGAACTTGTTGAACGATCACTGCGGAGCACCGGTGCTGCAGTCGATGCAGCAGTGTCCGCTTTACGTGACGGTGTAGCAGCTAGCCTTGCCGGTGGGACTCATCACGCAGGGACCAACTGGGGTGAAGGTTTTTGTATTTTCAACGATACCGCCGTAGCCGCTAGAGAAATTCAGGATCGAGGACTGATCCAGCGAGCACTAATCATTGATTGTGACGTTCATCAGGGGAATGGTACGGCTGAAATTTTCACACATGACGACTCTGTGTTTACGTTATCACTGCATGGTGAAAAAAACTTTCCCTTACGGAAATATCCTAGTTCACTAGATGTGCCATTGGCCGACGGTACATCGGATGAAGGCTATCTCGCTGCCACGCAAAAAGCATTGGAAGATTCTTTCTCGATCTTTGATCCAGATATTATTTTCTATATTGCAGGAGCGGATCCTTACAAAGAAGATCGTCTGGGGCGCCTCGGTGTTTCTCAGGACGGCCTTTTACAGCGTGACCGCCTCGTCTTTTGTGCTGCTGTGGCCAATCGTGTGCCCATTGCGATCGTGTGTGGTGGTGGATATTGCAACGACCTTTCCATGATCGCAGAAATTCATGCACAAACCATGAGGGAAGCAGCAAGGCAACAACAGCAGTTCACGAAGAAAAACTGCGAGTGAGTAATGCGCTAACAACTTTACCAAGCAATGTGAACTGCATATGTCGGGTAATACATATGGTTAGCGTATTTCCAGTTTTTTCCAGCGGTATGAACGACACGAACTCGACGGCCGCCATGCCATTCCCAACGATTCCCCGTTTCTATATCGAATACTCGGCCCTCATTGGATGCAAGATCAAGATCCCAGCGCCCATTGTCCATAAGTTTGATCATGGGGCGGGCGCCCTGCACCATCAGTCGTTTATAAAGTTCGGGTGAACGTTCTTCGAGTAGCCGGAGTTGATCTTCCTTTCCTTCACGAATATCAAATCTCCATGCTGGCTGCACAGATCCCGGACCCATTGCGAATTCAAACACATTCTCTTCGCTTAAGCGACTCCAGACGTGATGTCCTGATAGCGTCGAGAACCGAAAATATACAGCCCCGACTTTGAGGTCTTTTTTGAGTTGTGGTTTCAATGTTTCCGTAAAGAGATCGAGTCGGTAAATCGTATCTTTATCGAGTTTGCTCGTCTTGGACTGATCTGCCTGTATTACTGGAGCATGCAACAAAAAGAAGCATGTGAGCAAAAGGGGTTTTGCATGAATTTGGCAGGCGAGAAGGAAAAGTGGGCTTTTCATTAAAAACACCTAAAAATATATTGTCGAAAAGAAACCAGTTCTAATAACTCTACGTTGGAATCTGTGTAAAGCAATTTGAGCAATTTGTGGGATTCTTGCAGAACACGTGAAGAACCGTAATTTAAGTATCATCTCGCACAAAAAGAATATTCGACTCACTCCTCCGGCACCAAATAATTTTGATTTTTTACCCTAACTTATACATCTTGTTTGCTTAGCCTCCTGCTACTCAAAGGAAAAAAGTAAGGATGAGAGACAGCGCGCAGTTGAAAGACACTAACGCCATCGGTGGAGGTCACATTAGGGACGATGTGTTGGCTGGAGTCGTTGTTTTTTTGGTCGCGTTACCGCTGTGCATTGGCATCGCACTTGCATCCAACGCTCCTCCCCTTGCTGGTATTGTTGCAGGGATTGTTGCAGGCCTCGTCGTTGGTCCTCTCAGCAATGCCCAAGTCACTATATCGGGTCCAGCTGCCGGGCTGACAGCAGTCGTGGCAGCGGAGATTGCAGCAATAGGTTCGTTTGAGGGTTTGTTGGTTGCGGTAGCTCTTGCTGGCGTTATTCAGATTGTCTTGGGAATTATTCGCGGAGGCTTCATTAAGTCGTTTGTGCCATCAAGTGTTGTTCGTGGTTTACTTTCTGCAATCGGGGTAATTCTGATTTTGAAGCAAATCCCCCACTTATTCGGCCATGACACCGATCCAGAGGGGGAAATGTCATTTTTTCAGCCGGACAAACAAAACACGTTTTCAGAACTTCTGGAGATTCTTGGCGATCTTCATCCGGGTGCAATTGTTGTTGGTTTTGTGTCTCTCGCCATCATCTATTTTTGGGGCAGGGTGCCCCTCTTAAAAAAAACAGGTGTTCCGGCACCGCTGGTTGTTGTTCTCTTTGGAGTACTTTGCAGCCTTGGGTTTGATCAACTTGGTGGCACGTGGATTATCACGGCGAGTCACAAAGTACAGGTTCCTTTGCCAGAAACAATTCGTGGTTTTTTTGGATTACTGCCGAATCCGGATTTTAGTCAGATTACGAATCCGGTAGTTTTTTCCGCCGCACTTACCATAGCGCTCGTCGGATCGCTACAAGCGCTTCTGACACTGGAAGCCGTTGACCGGCTTGATCGAGAGAAGCGAAGCACATCCCCGAACCGGGAACTCATAGCCCAAGGTATTGGAAACATTGTTTCCGGAATGGCGGGAGGGCTACCAATGACGTGCGAAATCGTTCGATCAAGTGTGAACATTGATGCAGGCGCCCGAACAAAGATTTCTACGATCTTGCACGGAGCTCTCTTGGCAATTGCGGTTATGCTTGTCCCACAGGCCATCAATCTCATACCGCTATCAGCACTCGCAGCCATTTTGATTGCCACGGGTCTGAAACTGGCAAGTCCTCAGGTCGTAGCAGAGCTTTATCGCGCTGGTAGATATCAATTTATTCCGTGGCTCGTTACGGTACTCGCAATAGTTCTCACGGATCCACTTATTGGAATTCTTATTGGCCTTGCAGTGAGCACCATATTTATTCTCTGGAGCAATCTTCGAAAGCCAATGCGATTGGTAGTAGAACATCACCTCGGTGGTGACGTAACGAGGATTCAGCTAGCAAGTCAGGTTAGTTTTTTGAATAGAGCTGGATTGCGGAAGGCATTCGACGATATTGAATCAGGAAAGCATTTTGTAGTCGATGCTCACGACGCCGTATACATAGATCCGGATATTCTTTCTTTGATTAGAGAATACCGCGATGTCATAGGTCCTGCCCGTGGAGTACACGTTAGTACTCGAGGCTTTCGAGATAAGTATGCAATTGAAGACCGGATTGAGTTCGTCGATTTTTCAAGCCGTGAATTACAGGAACATTCAACGCCAGACGCAGTGTTGAATTATTTACTTGCAGGTAACAAACGGTTCCAAGAGGGTCGTCGTCTCGAACGTGACTCCAATCGGCTTATATCAGCTACTGCTGAAAGCCAGCACCCCATGGCGGTTGTACTGAGCGGTATAGATTCACGTACTCCTGCAGAGATTATTTTTGATTTGGGCATTGGCGATATCTTCAATGTGCGCGTAGCAGCGAGCATCGTAACACCAGATGTGCTTGGAAGTATTGAGTTTGGGTGTGTAGGGGCAGGCGCCAAGTTGATTGTTGTTGTTGGGCACAATCGTTGTGTCGCTGTGCAGGCAGCTATTGATACCGCACGTGGAAAACAGCCTCCATATATTCGCGAGTGTGAATTTTTAAGGCCTATTGTCCAAGGCCTTGAGTCAGTTGTTCGTGAGAACAATGCTGGTAATCTGAAGGTGTTCAATAAGAAGGAGACCGCCAGGGATGGAGCTGAAATTGAAAGCATTGTTCGGCTAAACGTACAACGCTCTGTTCGTGAAATTCTTCAAAAGAGTACAGCAATTTCAGCACTCGTTGAGTCTGGTCAGGTTGGGGTCGTGGGTGTGTTATATGACGTTACTACAGGTGTTTGTCATGTGATGAATGAAACATCACACGGCATTAGAGAACGTAAGTCAGGTAATTCGCATGAAAACTGTGAATGAATTGTTGAATGCCCCTAGCAGATCAAGGTGTGAAAACTGAGCGGATAAACTTTTCAGTTTCTTCCATTGTTGGAGTAAACCACGGTTCCCAATTCCATTCACTATGGATTCCACCCGTTAGGTTGAACCCCTCGTTCCGCACCCCTGCCTTGTCCAATCTTGAGCGAATCGTCTTATGAGCATCAGGATTGCCTTCTGTGATAAAAAGCATGGGTGGTTCATTTCCTGATACCCAATGGGCTGGTGAGGCTCGCTCGTAAACGTCTGGAATAGTTTCTGGAAGTCCACCAAAAAATAATTGATAATTCGAACCGGGTGCTCTCGCATTTCGAAAAGTGCGTTCGTCGTTAGTTATCGACGGCCCCGCGACAGCAATGCATGCGGCTACGGAGCTCGAAAGCTTTCGGCTATCTGGTGGATCGAGTCCGGCTTCAGGGCCGGCTGTCGCTGCAAGTGCAACTAGATGAGCACCGGCCGAAAATCCCATGAGTATAATGTTGTTAGAGTTCGCACCCCACTGAGCAGCGTGTGAACGGGCCCATCGGATGGCGTCTTTCAGGTCATGGATTGCGGCCGGGAATGTGGCTTCACCCGAAAGTCGATATTCAGGGCACACAGCTACGTAGCCACGGCTGGAAAACCATGCAGCTTTTGTGTGCTCGCCGGAGCGATTCCCTTTTTTCCAGCCACCCCCGTGCACGAGTATCACGACTGATTTTGTTGCGTTTACTTTTTTCGGAACAAAGGTGTCTATGTGTAGTGGGCGACCAGGCCGTTCAGAGTAGATGACATCATTTGTTTGCTGCACATCAGCAGGTGTTGTAAGTTTTTTGTGCACGATACGCAGGCCACGACTGGCGTAGTATTCCCGCAGTTCATTAAAGTTTTTTGGTCGCGGACCCTTGTCGAACTGAGGAAGCTCAGCATGAGTTGCCGAGCACGTCAAGACGATACAAATAAGCATTACATGCTTCATTCTTTACATTCCTTTTGGAGTAAAAAGAGTCGCCGCTTTTTTGTAATGGGGGCGATCAATAGCTTGTTGTGTCCAATCGTGAATGAGATTGGCATAATCTTTTTCAAGCTGTACGCGAATGTCTCGAGTCGCGTTGTCGTTGATTCGATTATGTAGTTCAAGCGGGTCTTCTTTGAGGTTGTACATTTCTGCCGTGGCCTTCATTCCGTCGCCGGTGTATGGCCAGTAAATATATTTCCACTCACCTTTTACAAAGCCCAGACTAAAGACCTGTTCTGGCCCCCATACATTGATAAGTGGAATGATACGATCCCGCTTCGGATTATTATTGTTTACATAGTGCTTGAGTAGACTGGTTCCATTTCCATGATTAGGCCTGCCTAGTGCCGCGTCGAGAATCGTTGCTGCTAGATCTATGTTGCCAGTCGCAACGTTGCAGCGACCAGCTTTTTTTTCAGAGCGTGGGTCATAGATAATGAGAGGTACTCGTGAGCTTTCTTCATAAGGCAGCACTTTTGACCCATATCCATGAGCTCCGCAGAGATAGCCATTATCAGAAGTGAAGATGATCAGAGTTTTGTGCTTTACGCCGGCAGTTTCAACAGCCTCACGAATCATGCCAATTGCTACGTCGACGGCGTAGATAAGTTGGTAATACTTTGCCATAACTTCGTCGTAAGCATCGTTGTAGTGCCACTCTTCAAATCGTTGATATTGTCGTCCTCGCCTCGACTGTTCTGGGAAATGCATTCCATGCTCGCGGCCAAAATTTTCTGGTTTCGGAAAAAGTGCTCCGGCATAAATATCATCAAAGAGTGGGTCTGGTTGAACCGGCCGATGGGGTGCTTTGAAACTTATGGATAAACAGAATGGCTGGTCTTTCTTTGCTGATTCTTTTATGAAGTCGCTTCCGAAGGCCCCATAGGATCGAGTTGAATGAGGGTAGTTTTTTGCATATTGCACCATCGATTTATTTCGTGCAGTGATAAATGATGTTTGTCCAGGACCACCCCCCCACATGTCGAAATCATCTTCTGGATATCGACCACTTTTGGATGTATCTTCGATTGTAAAACCAAATTTCCCGGCGAACGCAGTGCGGTAGCCGGCTTTGTGAAGAAGCATCGGGTAGCTCTGTTCCCAGTCTTCTTTTCTCATCTGCCCGTCACCCACTGTACCAGTACCAAAGTTGACCCCGTGACGGTATTCCAGAAGACCAGTCATGACAGTTGCTCGGCATGCCATGCAGATAGCGGTGGTGTCATAATGTCGATCAAACGCCACTCCATCAGCTGCAAGGGCATCAATGTTTGGTGTCTCGACGCCTGGGGCTCCATAGCAGCCCAGTGATCTCACATTTTGATCATCAGTCATCAGGAAAATAATATTTGGACGATCATCAGCAACTGAATAAGTCACATTGAAGAAAATGATGAGAAAGAATGTTGCTCTCATGGAATTATGTCCTCGGCAGGCAATAGCGATGTTTTGTTCCAGTAAGTAAGATATCAGGTTTGAAAGGAAGAAGATGCAGTTACGCCTTCCGCAAACAATTAATAGCGGTCATGGTGAGATGGTTCGCTTTGTTGAATGTGTCCAGGAGCCGGATGGCGATCGGATTCTATTTGAGGGTTATGTTCAACCTGGTTGCGGACCAATTTTGCACGTCCATCTACAGCAGGAAGAAGGTTTTGAAGTAAAGCAGGGAGTCATGGCATACCAAACTTCAGGCTCTGATGTGCATCATCTTCAAGTGGGAGAAAGCACGGTTTTCGAGAAGTCAGTCCCACACAGGTTTTGGAATTGTAGCGATGAGGAACTCATACTCGTTTCTTGGGCAAAACCAGCAGGGAATTTGCAGCGTTATATGACAATACTTTTTTTATCAACATCCGGACGGAGGACAAATACTCCTGGATTGTTTGATGCTGCATATCTCTCAATACAATATAGAGGAGAGTTCGATGTTCTTGACGTTCCTCGTGCTATGAAGCAGTTTGTATTTCCTGTAATTTATTGGATTGGTCGAACACTTGGCTTGTACAGAAAATACGAAGCAGATTTTCTAGAGAAGTAAATGGAATCTTGGGCAAGGATCAGGTTTTCAGCGTATGCTTTAGCCGTTGTAGTACGTTGAAACCAGATAGAAGGTGTGGTCAAACGTACTGAAGAGTCAAATGTTTGTGCTCCACTAGATCACCCATAATTTTTGATTTAGATGCGGGGATCAGTGTTTCTTAAAAAATTTTATCCAAACTTTACTAGAAGTAATCAGGCATGGTGCTGCGACTTGTTTTCTGTGGGCTGTTTGCGGTCTGTTGTTCAAGAGTTTATTCCGAGGACATCAGTAGCCTAGGCCCTCCTGGTTCGATACTTGTGTTTGGTGATGAATTTAATGAAGCAGCACTTGATACTGATATGTGGGGTTTTGGAATTAACGAAAAAAATGTGCAGAACACAGGAGTAGATTGTGCCTACACGAAAGAGAATATCTCGTTTCGTAATGGTCTTCTCGTCTTCACGCAGCGAAGAGAAAGCCCTCCTATTACTGGTAAAACATGGACCTCTGAAAAAACATTTAATTACTCTTCCGGAGGCATTCACACGCATGGCGAATTTGCGCTGAAAAACAATATGTATCTCGAACTTCGCTGTAAGTTACCGAGCAACAATGGTGGTTACGGGGCCTTTTGGACAATGTCCAACAAGGTGGGTGATTGGAAGCCAGAAGACCTGCTCGAAATTGATATGTTTGAATTTATTGGAAACCGCGAAAAGACTCGTTTCTGGAGTGGCCTGTGGTGGCATGATTTCCGGAAAAGTGAGGTTCCCAAAGCCGTGGATGTGAAAAATGTGAAGAAACGATCTGAGGATCATTTTTTTGTTAATGAACAGCGATTCAAAGCACATTTTGGTGAAGGCATCAAAGTTGATCACTCCCATATCGATTTCTATTCATTTATTACATTTGGTTTACACGTTACAGACGATGCAATGAAGTGGTACCTTGTCCAAAACGGACCAGCCTGGAAGTCTGAGCCCTATCTCGTATTCCAAGGGGGCACCGTTCATAACAGAACGTATGGTCAAGTCCCTGATGTACAGTGGGAGCGATATGTTCCAGCAAATATGAACGCTCGTATTATTCTTAACTACGCATTGAGAAATGCAGAGTGGGCAGGGGGTCCTGCAGAAGATAGCCAGATGCCATCAGAAATGTTGGTGGATTACGTCCGGGTTTATGACACACATGTGTTCGGTACTAACAAATAGCCAATGTTGAAAATAAAAGTCGACAGACTTTTCTTTGAATTGAGATGGCTGGACTGTGTCTTCGCCCACTGCCAAGCCGAATTAGGGGCACCCGCAGTTAACAACAAGTCGAACCGTGGGGCGTGGCAAATACTACAGCACCTTTTTTGTGCCGTTGGTGGCAGCTTTAATTATCCGAAATACGAAATGTGAGCTAAGTATCACCGTTTGTAAAAAAGGAGAAGAAGATAACTTTATCCTTAATACGTTCGTAGTAAAATCGAAGAGATAGTTTCTAAAACATATTCCTTATAGCCAGTGATCAGGTATGAAGTCCCTTCTAAAAAGTTACCCCTTTGTTGATTCAAAAGATATTTATGATGCCAGGAAAAAACAGTTTTCTGTATGGGGCCCATACAAAAGTCGCGTCATTGGTAAGAAAAAGTATCACCTTCTCCACAATCGAGCGGATTTGCGACGATCTTCTTTGGGCTATCTAGCATGTACGTCAGGTGTCCACGCAGAATCAAGAATTCCTCAAGAGCGATACTGGCTTATTCTGCCCCTCAATGGGCATATTGAAGTTGAAATCAATGGGCATGGATTCACTGCCGATACAACAAGAGCTGTACTTCAGGCACCCTGGGAGGATTTAACATTTCGTTCTACACCGACGCAGGCCTTTTTTTATGGACTTGATATGTCGTTGGTGCATAAGTCACTTCCTGAGGGTTTTCGTGGGCGATGCGGCTACACGCTGGAGGGTCCCTATAGAAATGTTTTAAAGCAGACGCTCGTTGGTTTTGCTGAGTCCTTAGATGATTGGGCAACAGGTGCAGTTGGTACAAAACGATTGCCAAGCTTTTTCAGCCATCTTGAATCAGCCGTTGCGGCCTGTGTCTCCGACGGAATTCGTGAATGGGCGACAGGTGGTTACGAAGGCGGGCGAATAGGGCATATGCCGATAACGACAATCCGTACATTCATTAGCGATAATCTCTCCTCCGAACTGACAGTGGGTGAGATTGCAGAAGTGGCGGGGGTGAGTGTTCGGACTCTTCAGAAAGGTTTTGTGGATCACTATTTCATGAGCCCAAAGCAGATGCTTAAAACGATGCGACTTGATAAAGCTCGTGAGTTACTCAAGGCACAAAAAGACAATCTTCGTTCAGTTAGTGAAGTATGTAAGGCAGTGGGTTATGGGCACGCAGGCCGATTTTCACGTGAATACGCAGAAAGATTCGGAGAATCACCTTCAGAGACGTTAAAGCCTGCTAAGCGTATCACTCATTGATTAACGATATTCTGGCTTTAATCATCTTGAATTCTCGTCGCGTGGACTTCTCGAGATTCGATGTCCAGACTATTGCCAGTTGTAGACAGCCAGGCCGTCAAGTCGGCGTATGAATATCTGATTCTTACTCACAGCAATATGCCCCCATGTATTATTTTGAGCGATACGTCGTCTATCGATGAGGTCAAACTTATTTGGATTGGCGCGAATTAGTAGTAATTCACCCGTTTCATCAAGTGCGAGAATTTTGTTATCCAAAACGGCCATGCTCTGATATTTCCCGAAAGGAGTCGTTCTCCAATTTTCTTCACCCGTTTCTAAATTTATACAAACGATCCGTTGGTTTCTTAGGTGGAGATAAAGATGGCCAGTGATGACAACTGGTGATGACATATAGGCCTGAGATTTCCCAGACCAGATTTCCTCAAGTGAAGGACTCTGGCCGGTATGTCTCCAGAGTTGTGAGCGGCCAGAATGAGCACTTGTAAAAATAGTGCCATCATGAACAGTAGGTGTCAGGATATTCATGCCACGAAAGGCTTCGATATCTTGCGACCACATTTCCTCACCCGTTAGAGGATCGATTCCTTTAAGTGACTTTCTCGTCTGTACAAGAAGGATATTTTTATTTTCAAGCGTTGTCATAACGGGAGAGCTAAACGTACTCCCAAACATTCCACCACCATCGACTGCAACTCTCCAGAGAGTTTCTCCAGTTGTTTTGTTGAGTTTGATGAATCCCCCTCCAGCCTGTACAAAAATTGCATCGCCGTGTACGAGCGGTGAAGACGCAAAACCAAATGCTGGCATTGGCGAATCGAAGCGTTTCTTAAAGTCAACATGCCATTTTGTGTCACCAGTTTCGCAGTTGAGTGCGTAAAGGACATCGCACATGCCAGCAACGTAAAGAGTTTCTCCGTCACATGCTGGTGTTGCCCGAATCCAGCTGCCATTTGACGCGGCGAAAAACGGCACCGTCATGGCCCCTTCCCACTCGGTTCGCCAGAGTTCCTCACCAGTTATCTTGTCATACGCGTAGACAACCTCGTTTTTCTTCTTTTCAGTTTCAGTTGTAAATACTCGGTTTCCAACGACTATAGGTCCTGAATAGCTTGGTTCGTGTGCAACTTCCCAAGAGAGTTCGAGATGATTTTCATCAAGGGAGTTTGGCCACTGTGCGTCAACAACCTGGCTGTCACGTGTAGGTCCTCTCCATTGCGGCCAATCAGTTGGCGTTATTTCTCCGGCAAATCCGACACTGGCTAAAACGTAAGCTAAGAAAAGCGTAGGTCTGAAGTGAGAAAATTTTACAAAACCGGTCATGCGGGACTGCCTCGCCCAAAAAAGATCAATAAACTTTGGGATTATAGGGTTCTTTGTAAGATGTACCTTCACGGTTAGCGATAACACACGGTTACCGATAACAATAGTGTATTTCAATATCCACAAGACTTATAGTCGAAAGTTGTTGAG
>JALCBP010000168.1:0-3166 GCA_028066355.1 Pirellulales bacterium | reverse complement strand
CTCGCTGGTGCTGATATTGATCAGATTAACGCAGTTTGGTCGTTGCCACCGGCTCACCTGCAAGAGTTGTGTGACAACGGCAGAAATCTTCTTGGTATGTTTGCTTCTCTGCCATTCCCAAGCGTTGCAATAATAGATGGCGCTTGTCTCGGTGGAGGTCTTGAACTTGCACTTGCATGTGACCTCCGCATAGTAACTGAAAACCATAAAGTTATTCTCGGCATGCCAGAAGTGAAACTTGGTCTGCTGCCGGGATGGGGTGGCACGGTTCGTCTGCCCCGACTGATAGGAACAGGACCTGCAATCGAGCTGATAGTCTCTGGCGATGCAATCACTGGTTCTCAAGCCAAGACTCTTGGATTAGTTGACGCCTGCGTGCCCGGTAGCTCAGCACGAGAGTCAGCATGTGGAGTACTTGAGCGAGCCATTGCTAGCGGTGATTATTTGAAGCGTCGAGCAGCGTTGCAGTTGCCGCACGTCCTGAATAAGTCAGAGAATGACTTTTTGTTGGCGACTACGGGTGCAGCTATTCTCGGTCGTACCAAAGGGAATTACCCGGCACCGATGGTTGCTTTCAACACCATTATGCAGGGTGCTACGAAGTCGATACAAGAAGCAGCTGAGCTTGAAAGCAGAGCCTTTTCGGAACTCGTTCAAACATCAGTTGCAAAACAACTTGTTCGTGTGCACCGACTCGGCGAACGAAACCGTAGAGATGGTGGTCTGGGCGAGTCGTCAAACTTGAATTCAGATCAATCACTAAATGTAAACGAGTTGCAGAAGCCCTCAGTCATTGGCGCTGGAATCATGGGTGCTGGTATTGCAGCACGTCACGTGCGATCAGGATTTGTCACAAGGCTTGTTGATGTCGATGCCAAGGCACTCAGTGAAAGCGTTCCTGCCATTCTAGAGGAGGCTGCTTGGGACCGTTTCTATCAAAAGACGGACCAAAAAAAGATGCGTGAACTGACGGGCTGTCTCATGCCTACAACACAGCTTTTATCAATCACGGATGCGGATATCGTTATCGAAAGCGTGATTGAACGAACAGACTTAAAGCGGCAGGTGCTTGCAGAAATTGAAAACATAGTTTCACCAAAGGCGATTATTTGTACAAACACATCAACAAATCCGATAGCGACTCTTGCCAGTGTGTTTTCTGACCCGACACGGTTTTGTGGAATGCATTTCTTCAACCCTGTCAGGAAAATGTCATTGGTCGAGGTAATTCGTGGTCCGGAAACCAGTGACTCCACGATTTCTTCAGTTGTTTTGCACGCAAAAAAACTGAAGAAAGTCCCAGTCGTTGTTCGAGATAGCCCAGGATTTCTTGTGAATCGGGTTCTGACACCATACTTGCATGAATCAGTCGAATTGTTGCGGGAAGGAGTCAATCCGTCACAAATCGACAAAGTCTCTCGACGATTCGGTATGCCTCTTGGGCCACTTGAACTCTATGACATGGTTGGCCTTGATACGGCATTCTACGCTGGACTGGTTATGGCAAATGCTATCGGTGATCGTATTGACGCCTCGCCGGTTATTCCTGCACTCGTCAAAGCGGGTTGGTTAGGACGCAAAACAGGAATAGGTTTTTACGCATACAAGGGTACTGGTCATGACGCAAAAATTGAAAGTGTCAATAAAAAACTGGATGACTTAATCAATCCTTATCGTTTGGTAGAGGAGCAGGTGACTGATGAGCAGATTTGTGATCGACTTTTTTTGCCCATGCTACTTGAGTCACTTCTTGTGCTTGATGAAGGCATCGTGCGAGATGGGTGTGATATCGACCTTGCTGTTATTCATGCACTCGGATTTCCGGCGTTCCGTGGTGGGGTATTTGCGTGGGGTGATTCTCTTGGTGCAACTGAGATCGTTCGTCGGCTTGATCAATTCAGTCACCTTGGGCCAAGAATGAAACCACCAACTAGGCTTCTCAATCATGCTAAATCAGGACGTCCTTTTACGTCGTCGAAAGGAAATGAGAGCCAGACAAGGAAAGGTATTTAAGGGTAGAAATGACACGATTGTCCCGCTCCCCAGAGACGACCCCGGTTGTTGTGTCTTGCTGTCGCACTGCAATCGGTCGGTCAGATGTAAATAAGGGCGTTTTTCGAAAAGTACGTGGTGATGAGTTAGCTGCTTTGGTCGTAGCAGAAGCGGTCGCAAGAGGACGAGTTGTACCGGAATGTATCGAGGATGTTGTTGTTGGTGTGACGCAGCAACGAGCAGAACTCGGTGGCAATGTAGCGCGTACGATATCCATGCTGGCGGGACTGCCTTTCACTGTGGCAGCATCTACAACAAATCGTTTATGTGGCTCATCGTTGCAAGGTTTATCACAGGCATGCCACTCAATCATGGCCGGTGCGGAAGATGTGCACGTTGTTGCAGGTGTTGAGCATATGCAACATCTCCCAATGAATTCTGACATCAACTTTCATCCTCAAGCTTTTTCACAGTCGAGTAGAGCAGTCCTTTCGATGGGATTGACGGCTGAGTATCTCGCCTCGAGTCGTGGCATCAGTCGCAAGTTGCAGGAGGAATACGCACTTGAAAGTCATCGTCGAGCATCGCAGGCAGTTGATAATGGTCTTTTCGAGAATGAGATTGTTCAGTGCTCAGGCTTGAATGAAAGCGGTGTGCTTTCTGTCATAGAGCGTGACCAGTCAATTCGTCATGATGCAAGCTTAGCTGCGATGGAAAAACTAAATCCGGTATTTTTACCGAAGCTGGGAAGTGTCACCGCTGCTACAAGTGCCCCAATGAGTGACGGAGCAGCTGCAATGGTTGTCATGTCCGAAGCAACAGCACAGCGTCATGAACTTACTCCGTTGGTTCGTGTGCTGTGTACAGCGGTTGTGGGTGTGTCGCCAGCTTTGATGGGCATGGGACCGGTATATGCAATTGAGAAAATCCTCCATCGTTCGGGAGTTCAATTGCAAGACATTGAGATCCTGGAAATAAATGAGGCGTTTGCAGCGCAGGCGATTGCATGTATCGAAGACCTAAAGGTTGATCACGACAGGGTGAACGTTCGTGGAGGTAGTCTGGCTATTGGACATCCTCTTGGAGCGAGTGGAGTTCGTATCTCGACAACACTGATTCATGCAATGCGAGATCATCAGGCTCGTCTTGGCTTGGCCGCAATGTGTATTGGGCT
>JALCBP010000167.1:0-3171 GCA_028066355.1 Pirellulales bacterium | reverse complement strand
GGCTTCCCTTCTGGTGGCATGCTTTCAAGATTCAGTTGATCCACAACCTCTTGGTAACGACCCAAGTCATCAAGGGTTTCAATTTTCGATGAAAGCGTATCGAATCGACGGTCAGCTTTTTGTTTTTGATCACCGTGACATTGGATGCAATATTTTTCCAGAAATGCTGCCGCATTTTGCTCGGCCGCAATCGGGCCAACTGTGTTTTGGTCCGCGACTGCAAGTAGGCTCAGACCATGAAAGAAAATGACGGCACAGTAGATCGTGGTTTTCATGCCACTCTCCTATCCAATTTCCATCGGGGAAAAGGTCCCTGTGCTTCTACCAAAATGATCGGCTTCTTCTGCTCCGAACCACTGCAAAACAGACAACCACAGATTCGAAAGGGGGACTCGTCGATGTTGCTCTTCAGGACAAATAACATGTCCCTGATGCTTGAGCCCACCACCAGCAAGGAGCACTGGAAGATTTCTATTACTGTGGATCGACCCATCACTCATGCCGCTACCGAAGACAACTAATGTGTCATCGAAAATCTGACTTTCCTTTAATCGCTCGAGAAAGTTACTGAGCTTCGTTGTTAAAAAAGCCTCCACCACCTGAAGCTGACCAATCCGGCCCTCTGATTTCCCGTGATGAGAAAGTCCATGGTAACTATCGAGGTCCAACTCTGACGTACGGAAACCTAATCCAGTTTCAAATGTTGCGACACGAGTGGAATCTGTCTGCAAAGCAAGTGCCATAAGATCATAGAAAAGTTCGACTTCATCAATTTGCTGCCGTTCTTCATCCTGCACTTCTTCGATCGAGGGTTTTGGCTTCGGCCTGTACAACCATTCTTTCGACATTTGCAATCGCCGCTCAACATCACGGACTGACGTCAAATATTGATCCAGTTTGTCTTGATCTGCTGTATTAAGCGTTCGGTGCAAGGCACGTGCTGAATCACGTAATACATCAAGTACACTGCCGCGATGCTCAAGCCGCATGCGTTCGTTCTCCACCTTACTCTGGGGTAGACTTACGAATAGGCCCCGAAAGAGCATGGCAGGATTATTGATTGGTGGTACATGAACACCAGCGCGGGTCCAACACATATCGGTACCATTAACGATACCTGTATTGATAGAGGGAAAACGAGTTTTGCTGCCAACAAATTCTGCTGCAGCCTGATCAAGCGAGATATTCTTCTCAGGAAATCCAGCGGCTTCTTCTTTCTTTATGCTCGTAAGAAATCCCTGCACCGCGTTATGCCCACCGTTGAGTCCATGGTCCAAATTGGAGAACACCGTGAGAGCGTCACGATGCATATCCAGCGGCTTCAGTGTCGATGTGGGAACATAATTATGGCCGGCAGTTTCTGGAAAAAAATTGCCCGGATAAAAGCCAAGGTGATTTCCAACACACACCAAGCGTCGTGGAGATTGATCTCCAACGCCTCTTTCACGACCCAGACTTTGAAAGGCTGGAAGGGTCAGGGTAAGCCCAGCACCGTGAAGAAGGTTTCGTCGTGTCAATCGATGTGCGGTATTGCTCATGAGTTTTCTCAGCTACATCTCACAAAAAAATCCGGTACTCGATGGAAAATTCCATGTTCTCCTACACACTCATATTATGCACTCATTTGGCTTGTACGCCATTTTTGGGACTCACATAGACATAATACGCACTGAGCATTGTATTGTCTTTACCCTTGAACCACGTGTGTAAAGCCGTTGGGCCCTTCTTTAAGTGCATCGTAAAGATAACGCCCTTATCATCTTTCGTAACTTGCTTAGTCAGGCCCTCAAATTGATAGCCCTTTTTTTCACCGATGCTCATATGGTTATGCCCGGCGACGTATAGGCTCGCCTGAGTAATCGGTAATGCAGTTCCTGTTCCATCTGGCAACGTTCCCTGAATAGTTCCATCCGCCTCCACGGGCCAACGACGAAGCTCGATGTCGTAATCACCAGCCTCCGCCACATCAATCAACCAGTATCCACTCTTCTGCTGACCTCTACGAACCTGTCCCTGCTGGTCCA
Source organism: Pirellulales bacterium (assembly GCA_028066355.1). Classification (GTDB taxonomy): domain Bacteria; phylum Planctomycetota; class Planctomycetia; order Pirellulales; family UBA1268; genus UBA1268. The sequence goes on along the minus strand of JALCBP010000167.1, from coordinate 1,147 downwards.
CAAAAACATCCAACCACTCGGTGGCAGATAGCTTGGTAGGGTTCTCATGCTTTGTTCCAACGATAATGCGTTGTTCTTCGTTCGCGGCCGCTCCGACTCGGTCCCACCATTCAGTGAGTCGTTTCCGCAACTTCACGACGACCTCTGGATGCTGATCGATGACATTAGTTTGCTGAAGAGGATCAGTCTCCAAATTATAAAGCTCACGATCCTCCAAGAGACGCCACCGTTTCCAGAGCACGCCAGCCTGATCAGCTCGCATCTGAGTTTGACTATACGGTGACGGGTAATTCGCGAACCCCGGCATCCTGCTGTAATTGATGATGAGAATTCGATCATCAGGCACGTGCTGTTCACCACGTAAAACCGAAGCCAGACTCATTCCGTCAAACTCGGGTCCGTTCTCAGATTTGATTCCACTCAATTCCAATAGAGTCGGCAAAATATCTTGTACTTGAGTAAGTCCGCCAATGTCTTGTGGTTTTGCGAGATTGCCATCAGGCCAACGAATGAAACATGGAACACGATGCCCACCCTCCCAGAGTTCCGTCTTCCGGCCACGCATACCAGCATTGAAATACCGAGGCCCCAAAAGGCTGCCGTTGTCTGTCTGAAAAATCAAAATGGTATTACGAGCCAGGTCTTCGTCGTCAAGAAACGCAAGCAGGCTCCCCATGTTGGCATCAATATTCACAATCATGCCTAGATAATTGGCGAGTTGGTTCTTTAATTTTCCATCTAGATGATCAAACTGGGGATCGGCCAATCTTTTTGTGATCACATCACGATCTTCAGGCTTCGGATTGAATGGCCCGTGTGGCGTATTCGTTGCGAGATAGCACATGAATGGTTTATTCGCTGCTACGGACTTCTTTATGAACGCCTTTGCTTCAGCAAAAAACACATCGGTGCAGTAACCCGAAAACTGTTCTTCTGTGCCGTTGTGAATATAGACGTCATCAAAATAGTCGTTACCCCAATAGCTTGGAACAGAGGGAATGGACGAGGAGGGATACCACACGCTCTCCTGAAAGCCACGGTCCTGCGGACGAAATGGATAGTTGGCACCAAGATGCCATTTACCAAATACTCCCGTGGCATACCCCGCGTCGCCAAAGTAATTGGCGATCGTAGGGATTTCCGGACG
>JALCBP010000166.1:0-3189 GCA_028066355.1 Pirellulales bacterium | reverse complement strand
GCATGTGTAGTCTCTCACCGGAGTATTCTTCGGGACTTCGAACATCAACAAGATTTTCACCAGCTTTTTGGTGCTTGAGTACGTCATCTCGAAGGGCGCGAACTGAACGGTCCTGCTCTGGCGCAGAGTAGCTTGTCTTTGGATACGTTGTGCGGTCAGTTGACCAGGCTCGACCCTCCAACTGCCATTTTTTTCGTCCACCATTCATGATTTTGCATCGCGGGTGGCCGTACAGTTTGAATACCCAGAAGGCGTAGCAGGCCCACCAGTTATTCTTGTCTCCATAGAAAATAACTGTCGTTTCATTGCTTATGCCGTTATTTCGGCAGATTTCCTCAAATCCCTTGCGATCGACATAGTCACGAACGACCTGGTCTTGAAGATCTACCTGCCAGTCGATTTCTACAGCCCCTGGAACATGACCCTGGGTATATAGAGCCCGATCCTCATTCGATTCAACGATCCGTACCGTTGGATCATCGTGATGTTCAGCAACCCACTCTGTTGATACGAGGACATCGGGGTCTGCATATTCGGCCATGGAAGCAACTCCTTCATTTATATAAATTTTTCGAAGTAAACTGATCGTAGTGGAAGGTAAGAAGCCCTGCAACGACAGCCGCTAACTCCCCATGCTGGCGATGGTCGTCGCATGAAGTGGGCTGCCGCTGGTTCCATTGCAAGTGGCTCGTCGATCGCTCGACAATGCGTTACGATGGAACAGAGAGCCTGGTATGACCGACAGTTGCGTTGTGTGTTTTCGGTTCAGGCGAGGTTTACGTACTCATAGGAGAATCGATGGGTCCCCAGTTTATTTTTCAGATTACTGATCTCACCAAAAAATTTGGTCAACGTGAACTGCTAAAAGAAATCAATGTAGCCTTCTATCCCGGCGCGAAGATTGGGCTGCTAGGTCGAAATGGTGCAGGCAAAAGTACGCTGATGAAGATCATGGCGGGACTTGATACGGAATATGAGGGCGAGGCACGATTATCAGAAGGATTTAGTGTCGGGTATCTGGAGCAAGAGCCAGAACTCGATGCTGAGAAGACGGTATTTGAAAATGTGATGGATGGAGTGACTCGTTCTCGCGCAGTACTCAAGCGATACGAAGAGATTAATGCCAGCTTTGCTGAGCCTCTTACTGATGAGCAGATGGAGAAACTTCTTGCTGAACAGGCAACTGTTCAGGACGAAATTGATGCAAAGAATTTGTGGGATCTCGACCGGCAAGTGGAAATTGCTATGGACGCCATGAATCTTCCACCTGCAGATTGGAGTGTTACAAACTTGTCTGGTGGTGAGCGGAGGCGTGTCGCGCTGTGTCGTCTCCTTCTCGAAAAACCAGACCTACTATTGCTCGACGAACCGACAAATCATTTAGATGCTGAGAGTGTTTTGTGGCTTGAACACTATCTTGCCGAATACGTCGGTACCGTAGTTGCCGTTACACATGATCGCTATTTCCTGGACAACGTTGCAAAATGGATCCTAGAGGTTGATCACGGTAGAGCCATACCCTTTGAAGGAAACTATTCTTCATGGCTTGAACAAAAGCAGGCAAGGATGGCACTTGAGGAGAAGCAAGCGAGCGCTCGTCAGAAAACCCTTGCCAAAGAACTTGAATGGATTCGGATGTCACCAAAGGCCCGTCAGGCCAAGAGCAAAGCCAGGGTGGCTTCCTTTGAAAAATTAGCAGCGGAGGAAGCAGCGACACGAGATACAGAAGTCGAAATCAGCGTTCCTGCGAGTCGACCACTCGGTGATCAAGTCATCGACGCAGAAGGTCTCACAAAGGCATTCGGTGATAAGTTGTTGTTTGAAAATCTTTCATTTCGACTACCGCCCGGCGGCATCGTAGGGATTATTGGTGCAAATGGCGCTGGAAAAACGACACTTTTTCGAATGCTCGTGGGCCAGGAAGAAGCAGATTCTGGTTCGATAAAGGTTGGGTCAACAGTCGATATCGGATATGTCGATCAAAGTCGTGATGCGCTTGAACCAGATAGAACGGTGTTTCAAGAGATTTCAGGAGGCCATGACACGATCCAGTTGGGTAAGCGAACAGTGAATGCACGAAGTTATGTTGCAAAATTCAATTTCATGGGTCCTGATCAGCAGAAAAAAGTTGGTGACCTTTCGGGGGGAGAGAGAAATCGAGTTCACTTGGCGAAACTGCTACGAAAAGGTGCTAATCTGCTACTGCTTGATGAGCCTACAAATGATCTCGATGTTGATACGCTTCGGTCATTAGAGGAAGGGATTACCAACTTTGCCGGAAGTGTTGTGGTAATCACTCACGACCGGTGGTTTCTTGACCGGCTCGCCACCCACATCATTGCCTTTGAAGGCGATGGATACGTTCATGTCTGTGAGGGAAATTTTGATGTTTACGAGAAGGGTAGAAGAGAGCGGTTAGGTGCTGATGCCAACGAGCCACAGCGTTTCCGCTACAGAAAACTCCAGCAGTGAGGAAGCGGGCAAGTCGCCTGGACAAGGCGTCGCGTGATTAACGGAGATCTGTAACGACGTGGACCAAAAGATATGTTGAGGAAGCTTAGCCCATCGGCAACTGAACGGCAGCAGCAGCAGATCTTATTTCTTTCGGAAGTGGAAAGAAAACGTCTTCGTCACGCACGGTTCTTTCTTCAATCGAGATTCCTGACGGGCTGTTTTCAAAGCGTTTACGAAGCCATTCAACGCAGTCTTGAACCACCTGCTCAGGTGCGCTTGCACCGGCTGTAATCGCGACGCTTTCGACATTGTTGAACCACATTGGGTCGATTTCGTCAGCACCATCAATAAGATGCGCGTTGACGCCCTGCTCTTTTGCGAGTTCAGCTAATCTTTGGCTGTTTGAGCTGTTTTGACTCCCTAATACGAGGACAAGATCAACTTCTTGAGAAAGCTGACGAACGGCTTCCTGCCGATTTTGTGTGGCGTAACAAATATCGTCTTTTGGCGGGCCGATCAATTGCGGGAAACGAGCTTTCAGTCGATTAATAATCCGAGATGCATCGTCTACGGAGAGAGTTGTCTGTGTAAGATATGCGAGCTTGTCTTCAGGGCCAAACGGTAACGCGTCAACTTCGTCCGCTGTTTCAACAAGTGTAAATGCCCCAGGGGCTTGACCCATGGTGCCTATCACTTCGTCATGACCTTCGTGACCAATCAGGAAAATATGAAAAT
>JALCBP010000047.1:0-20280 GCA_028066355.1 Pirellulales bacterium | reverse complement strand
CTCTGCAATATAAATCCACATTCTTCATTCATAATTCCGGCGCGTATATTCCTGACAGTCAATCAATAAATAACCTGTACTGCCCAATGCTGGCAGCAACTCAAACACAAGATAAAAAAGGGTATCGTTCTCTTACGTGGGGACTTGTGCCTCAAGTTCGGACAATTCATCGTTCGCCCGTCTTGTATTACAACCAGGTTCGAGATATTGGCAACGGTATCATTGAACTCACATGGGTTGTTCACAACTTCAGCACTCGTGATGACATTATCTTTGACCATCTCAATGCACCATGGGGCGGCACGCGACATACGAGCCTCCCCTACCATGCCATTAGTTCACCAGACAACACACTTAAACCACGCAATGCGTTTTTCCCGGACACAAAACCGGACGGCACGATATCCTTGCGGAAAACTGGTGGCTGGAAAATTGCAAGCGCTTCAAAAGACGAGGACTCGGCAAGCCTCGCGCTTGTGTTTGGTCGTGACAAACATCTGGAAGAGCAGCAGGCCAAAGCAGCACGGGGCGAACCGTACACTCAACGAGGCGGTGGTGTCCTGCGGGATTTCCTGGCCCATTACCCTCAATTGTACAACGGCATCTGGAAAGACTGGGAGACACGCCCTGAAAACTCTTTTCGAAACTACGATGTGATTGCGATGATACCCAACCTGACGCTTCGGCCCGGGGAAAGCATCTGGTACCGAAGTTTTCTGGTAGTCAATCGACGTAAACAAGCTGCCGCGATTGCGCAATCACTTGTTGATGACGTTGACTACGGTCTTGTTCAATTCTCTATCACTGATACTCCTCGGATGCCGATCTATCTTGTCGATAATCGGGTTGTTGACGCGGCACCAGCAGGAACTCCGCCAACGCTCTACCTTTTCTCTAAACCTGTACCAAGGTCGCACCCGGTGTTCCTTCTTGAAGACACGCAGACGGGTCGTGAAATCATCTCAACCGATCTATACCGGTTTGTTCCTTCTGAACCACTCACCCTTCACATTCCCAAAGAACACCCCACTAGTGAGTACTACAACAACGCCCACGGTTACTCTCTCGACAAAAACCACTGCCGATGGAAAAAACTTCTTGGATTTGGACTGATCGCAAAACCAGATGGCAAGGAGAGCCAACTGCTTTCAACAGTCCTTCCAGACAATGTTTTCCCACCACCAGACACAAACCATCTTGATCTCTGGTCAGCAGCCAGCGAATGAAATGATGCTGTCTCGACAGCGATTAAAAATGGGGGCGGAAAACTAGGACTCATCCGCAGCTCGAAGCATATCGTCATATCGCGGTTGCCATGCAACTATTTCGTTAGCATCAAAATAGATACCAATCTCTCGAGTGGCTGACTCAGGTGAGTCTGATGCATGCACGAGATTCATCTGACGGCTTGCGGAGAAATCACCACGAATCGTTCCAGCAACTGCCTTCAGACCACTTGTGGCCCCAAGCATTTCACGAACCACTCGTACAACATCGAGACCCTCATAAATTGCAGCTACAACAGGGGCTGCAGTAATGAAGGACTCAAGGCTCGGATAGAAAGGCTTTTCGACATGCTCTGCGTAATGTTGTTTTGCGAGATCTGGTGTCACACGAAGCATTTTCAGAGCAACAAGACGCAGCCCCTTCTCTTCAAAGCGGCTCATAACCTTTGTCAGGAGTCCTCGCTCAATGCAATCAGGCTTGAACATTACGAAGGTCTGATCCATCCGTCTCATCTCCATGGTGTTGTTTCACATTATTTTCGTTCTGATCAAACGACTACCCGATCGATCTTTAATTTTCTCCTTGTACCGTCCTGTAGGTAAGTTTTCCAGCCCATCTTGTAGAAGACAGAACCCAACACACATAAACAGTGGCCGGATGGCGTTGATCCTGGCTTTCAATCTGCCTATTGTCTACCCGATTCCGTATGAATCCCCTCGGAAAGACCAGTGATAAAATGCCTGTTCTGCGTCAGCACTATGTTGGAATATGGTTCTTGGCATTACTCCGTTTTTCATGTGCAACCTTCGCTGCTGAGCCAAGCAGACAAGAAGTTGATCCCGCCATTGTCAGAAGTTTCACTCGCGTTATTCAGCCACTCATTTTAAACCGATGTGCAGCTGGTGCATGCCATGGAGGTGTGCATGGTGCAGAGCCAAATCTTTTACGGCCACCATTTCAAGGGCAAGCCAACCAGAGAACAACCCTGACAAACCTTCACAGAATCACAGCGTCTGTTCAAGGCAAATCGAGCGACAGAACGTTCCTCTCTAAAATCTTGAATCATCATGGCAAAAAAAAGAAACAATCCGTCACCAAAGACCTCTTAACAGTACAGGAACAAGAACTGTTTACTACGTGGCTCACTTTATTCCATCAGACTCCACACACACGATCACGACAGGTAATCCCTCTACCCCAAAGCCAAGGATTGAAACAAGCAAGCTTTGAACAGCCTCAGCAGCGGCAGGCAGTGACGCATCAACATAATCGTTTCAAAGTGCTTCTTGAACAGGCTAAAAACCCACCTCAGTTTCCCCCACCACGAGCCACACCCGGATTGCGGCTCGACGAGATGCTACCGGATGACCTTTCCATCGAACAAACTTCGAATGTAAAAGACGACCGAACACCTCTCGACAAGTAGTTTCAAAGTTGGATGTTCCCGGACTTGACGTGCTCTAGAAATATTTGATTTCCAGGGAGCAGATCTGGGTGCGTGATCATATCATCTAGGGAGAGCCAAAAGAATTCCTGAACTTCAATTGGGTGAGGAATCGGGCAACAGGGCTGAACCAAGTCAACTGTCCACCAGGAGAGCGCCGTTCCCCATGCCGTCACACTTTCCCAGACCTCATTTATTGGCACGACGTCAACTGAAAGTTCTTCATGGCACTCTCGAACAACTGCTTCGCTGCTGTGCTCTCCTGGCTCGACATGACCGCCCGGAAAACAGACCATCCCACCAGCACGGAGACTTTCGCCCCTGCGGATTGCAAGGAATGATTCAGCTTGCCGGATGATTGCAACCACTCCAAAGCTCGAGGGTTTCGTAGGCGCCTCCTTCTTTGACTGAAAACACATTAGGCTATGATTTTCCGTGATTTTGGGTACCTCACGACTGGTTGTCTCTCCATACGCTCCGTTGTACCCTGCTAAACTGTATGTGTCATCATACGATGCCCTTCAGTGAGTTACACCCGCCTATCTTGAACAGGAAATTCTTTTCATGGACACAGCGCCGCCACCTGGACCGGCAAAACGACCAGCACCGCAGAAGTCTACCCCCCAACTATTTGGTAAACCAATGGGTGGTCCGGCCATTGTGCTACTTGTACTTCTTGGGCTCGCTTTTCTCACTGTTCTTTTCCGTGAACAGACCGGCGGTTCCTTCGCTATCAGCTACGATCAATTTATTCACGAGGTTGAAGCTGACAATGTCACAAATGTTGAAATTATTGGGAGTACTATTCGTGGGATATTCAAGACCACTCCACCGAAGGACCGCATCGAATCACCAGAGGGAACTCGGCGCTTCACAGTCGAAGTCTCTCAATACCTGGTAGGAGATGGGCTTGATTCCCTCTTGCTAAAACACAACGTACGCACCGTCGTCAAGCAACCAACAGATGGGACCGGGCTTCTACTTGGTGTCTATTTTCTTATCCCTCTTTTACTTATGGGTGCCTTTTGGATCTCTATGCGACGTGCCCGTGATCCACTCGGTGGCTCTGGGATACTTGGGAATTTCACCAAGTCTCCTGCCAAGCGATTCAACACTGAAGAAAAGCAATCGACGTTTGCTGACGTTGCTGGACTCGAAGGCGTGAAAGAGGATCTCAAGGAGATTGTAGAATTTTTAAAAGACCCGAAAAAATTCCAACGACTAGGAGGACGAGTCCCTAAGGGTGTTCTTTTGATGGGCCCCCCTGGAACGGGAAAAACTCTTCTAGCCCGTGCCGTTGCCGGAGAGGCAGGAGTTCCATTTTTTTCAATTTCCGGCAGTGAATTTATTCAGATGTTTGTAGGCGTGGGTGCATCACGAGTGCGAGACCTATTCAAAACAGCCAAAGAAGCCTCACCGGCGATATTATTCATTGACGAAATAGATGCTGTTGGACGAATCCGAGGAGCCGGCCTTGGTGGCGGCCATGATGAACGAGAACAAACTCTCAATCAAATCCTTAGCGAGATGGATGGCTTCAGCCCAACGGAGTCAGTCATTGTACTTGCAGCAACAAATCGGCCTGATGTATTGGATCCGGCACTCCTTCGCCCAGGACGATTCGACCGCCATGTCACCGTAGACCGGCCCAATCAGAAAGCTCGAGTCGCGTTGTTTGAGGTGCATACAAAAAATGTGCCTCTCGCTGATGATATTGATATGAAACGGCTTGCGGAGGGAACTGTTGGACTTACTGGGGCTGACATCCGTAACCTTGTAAACGAAGCAGCACTATGGGCAACAAGGCAAGATAAGAATCAAGTTGATGCCTCTGACTTTGATCACGCCCGGGACAAGATTCTCATGGGGCCAAAACGTGAAGAGGTATTGGTAGGCCAAGAGAAAAAAATGACTGCCTACCATGAGGCAGGACATGCTCTCGCGTCGTGGCTTCTTCCTGGCGTGGATAAACTGCACAAGGTTACGATTATTCCACGTGGTCGGGCTCTTGGTGTGACACAACTGGTTCCGGAAGAGGATCGCATGAATATAGGTGAGTCTGACCTCCACAACCGTTTGGCTTTTATTCTGGCGGGAAGGTCGGCTGAAAAACTGGTCTTTGGTGAATTCTCTGCTGGTGCTGAAAACGATCTCACTCAAGCCACTCGTCTGGCTCGAAAGATGGTGTCGAACTGGGGCATGAGCGAACGAGTTGGCCCCCTATCCTGCCAGACATCAAATGAACACCCATTCCTCGGAAGAGATGTTTATGAACAACGTGATTTCAGTGAACACACTGCACAGGTAATCGATGAAGAAGTGGGACGAATTCTCTCTACTGCTGCCGATCGTGCTGACAAATTGCTCACTGACAACCGCGAAAAACTCGACACCCTTTCGGAGGAACTTCTCTCCCGAGAAATGCTCGATGACAATGAAGTCGAAACTGTTATCGGCCCTTCAGTGCCACGAAGATCACCGACGACCGCTAACGAGAATGAACCGACTTAATACCTCAACATTGTTTCAATTTCACACAAGACTCACAAAACACAATCTTGGTCACCCATGACAACTCAAGCAGCGTAATGTGTCAACAACAAAGTGACTGATTAAAATTTAAACAGGAGATGAATGACTTATGCTTTCACACGCCGTATACTTCACAATGAAAGACAAGACTTCTGTTGACGAATTAATTGAATCGTGTCGAACACACCTGACAAATCATCCTGGGGCAGTATCTTTTTCCGTGGGTAAATGCGCAAGGGAATATGACCGGCAAGTAAACGACAGATCTTTTGATGTAGCCCTTGAAATCATATTTGAATCAAACGCCGCTCACGACACGTACCAGACAGCAGACCGGCATCAGCAGTTCATAGCTGAGAATGCAGAAAAATGGGCGCAGGTACGAGTTTTCGATGTTGAAATCGATACACTCGATCGGAACTAAACGACCCCCATCTGGGACATCGCAATCCGACCACCAAAACAGACATCAACATCTTTCCCTTGCTGCCGAGGGCGGTCCTGATATTTTCCTTTATACATCCACCCATCGTCATGAGACATGAACTGCATGGGGAGTGGAGACGGATCAATATCACAGGACACAATTGGTGGAGGATGATCTGCCCGAGCATCATCGAGATGAGGAAAGTTGATGTTCAAAAACTGACCTGATTCAAGTGGTGCAAAATCATCGACCACTGAAAAGATAGCAGCAGCCCACGACGATGTAACCTCCCAGTCAATAGGCGTACCTCGTCGGTGATACTGAGACAAGGCCATCGCCTGCCAACCATGAAGCGCAGCCTCACGGGCAGCAGCAACTGTACCTGAATGGTGAACATCCACGCCAAGATTTCCTCCGGCATTAATTCCGGAAAGAACCCAGCCCGGCTGATTCAACTCCAGAGTAGCAAGAGCCAGTCGCACACAGTCCGCCGGGGTTCCGTTCACACAGAATCGGTGCTCTTCCACCTGCTGGAGTATCAATGGTCGGTCTACGGTGACCCGGTGACCACAGCCCGAATGGGGATCCAGTGGAGCGACCGTAATTACATCTGACTGCCATTCTCTTGCCGCTTTTTCCAAAGCATGCAGCCCTTCAGCATGAATTCCATCATCGTTGGTAAGAAGCAACATTACCACGGGACCTCATGTTTCACTCAAAATCTTCCGAACAATTTCCCACATCCCACTCGTGGCGGAAGCAGCCGTTTGACAGACATCCTCACCAACTATTGGCTGTCGTTCATCACAGTCAATTGAATCTGCAAGGTTCGTCACGACTGATGCTGCCACTACACGCATACCAAAACTTCTTGCGACTACGACTTCTGGAACCGTTGACATTCCAACAACGTCAGCACCAAGCATCTTCAGCATTCTGTATTCTGCTCTGGTCTCGTAGTTGGGACCGAGGCAATAGGCATACACACCACGCCGACAACGATGGCCGGCCGCCCGTGCAGCACGCACAGCCTCAGTTGACAGCGCGTCATCATACACACAAGGATTGGTTCGCGTTATGTGCCTTGCATCGAATGTGTTACGAACAAAATCAATATGGTCGCTTAATATAACAATCTCACCAACTGCAAGATCCGAGGTTAATCCTCCTGATGCATTCGTAAGAAGCACGTTTTTGATCCCAAGTGCAGAAAAAAGCTCAACACCGCGATATAGCATTTCAACAGGCTGGCCCTCGTATGCATGCACTCTACCCTGAAGCATAACGACTGACTGCCCCTCAACCTTCCCCCAAACAAGTTGTCCAGCATGGCCTATGGCTGTTGCTAACGGAAGCCATCCAAGCTCAGAAAAGTTGACTGCTCTCTTTTCTTGAATATGGTCGACCAACGACCCCATCCCCGTGCCAAGCACGATGCCAAGGTGTGGCTTCGTTTCAAGAGGAGCCCTCTCATCAACTCCAGTATGAAGCACCATACTTGCAATACTTGCAGCACTATTCGAAGGAAACTGCTGCTGTAAATTGCCATGCTGCTTACCATCTCGCATACGTTCACCGACTTGGACCATAGTTCTTCCATCGCTTGCTTGCTTCTGACGTTACCACAAAAATGCCTGCCATACTGCCACCCTTTGCGACCTGTTCACGAAACGCGTATTCTCGCCAGAAAGAAAACCGGTGCGTGCCGGCAAATGTAAACTGTTGACCTAAAGAATATTTCAACAAACCAAGCAAAAAAAGGACTCTCCATGCCTACGCGTGCTGAACAGTTCGCCGGTCTTTCCGTCGCCATTGTGACACCCTTTCGTGATGGAAAGGTTGATGTCCAACGTCTGAATGAACAGGTTGCATTCCAAGTTGGGGCTGGCGTGACTGCTATCTGCCCGGTTGGAACAACAGGTGAGTCCCCTACCCTCTCACACAAGGAGCACGAGCAAGTTATCAGCGAGAGCATCCAAGCTGCTCAAGGTAAAATACTGGTGATGCCAGGGACTGGTAGCAACTCGACATCCGAGGCTATTCGACTCACGCAATATGCTGAAAAAGCTGGTGCTGATGCAGCACTTGTTGTTGGCCCGTACTACAACCGTCCAACTCAGGAAGGCTTGTTCGAGCACTTCAAAGCAATTGCTGAGGCCGTTTCCATCCCTATTTGCGTATACAACATACCCGGCCGTACTGGCCGCAATATCGAACCGGAAACGATCCTTCGGCTTGCTGACCTTCCGGGCATAGCCATGGTTAAAGAAGCGACTGGATCGATGGATCAGGCATCCCAAGTGCTCTCGGGAACTGACCTCACTGTTCTTTCCGGTGATGACAGCATGACACTACCGTTACTCTCTGTTGGTGGCCGAGGTGTCGTCTCAGTGGTCGGGAATATCGTACCAAGTGACATGAAATCACTTCTCGATGCTTTTGACCAAGGCGATCTTGGCAAAGCTCAAGAGCTTCATCGAAAACTTTTCGTACTTGGGCGTGACCTACTTGGTCTGGCAAGCAATCCAATCCCTATTAAAGCAGCCATGAGAATGCTTGGTCGTGACACTGGAGAAGTGCGTCTTCCACTGGTTCCACTCGAAGCAGGCCCCGCTGCACGCCTGCACACTGTGCTGGCTGACTACGGGCTCGCTGTTGAATAAGGACAACCTGCACCCAGAAACACCACGAGGATGTGGGCTGTGCTTGGATACAAAGCTTCTGCTGTTTTGGAGCCGAACCACAAAAAACCCCTCTGCTTTTGACTATTTATTCCTGCGGCCCAAAAAACATCAAAATTTGCCTGCTTCTTGCTTCCTGTGAACAATGACTGACGTTATTGCGTATAGCCAGTGATGTATTTCACATCAACAAATAAGGAGGTTTGTACTTATGGACCCACATCTCAACGAATACCTAGGGGCCGTTGCAGGTATGCTGGATTTTTATGGAAAACCATCCAGTGATAACTCGCATGAGGATGAGCCCTGCTCGGCCACCACGTCTGCCCGTCTATCCAATTAGAACACAGGTAACTAATCCATTACGCGGAAAAATCTCTTCCATCGTTAGGCTAGTCCTCGATGGAGTACGACATGGCCTGACAGGACGAGTCACCCATATTTTTCCATCATCCGATCTAAAGCAGAAATCGGGACTGCGATATCGTGCCGACGTCCTGCTCGTGGTGTAAGGATCATGATGTGCCGGAGGTCGAAAATCTGGCTGAGCACTGGATAACAAGGGCGGTCGAGACCAGACGGCATGGAGCTCTACGACCGGTGTTCCCGACTTGCAATGGATAATATTTGTAAGGCCAGCACCGTGAGCTCCAAGAACAAGCTTCGCTTGCTGAAAGAGCACAACCTGCTCAGCACACGACATATCTTCAATAAGAATATCACTAAAACCATGTCGCCGTCGCCAAGCTGAAAACTCATTGGTATTAACAGGACGTCGAGAATTTACTAGCTCAATATAAACGAGTCGCCTCTGCTCACCAATAACGCCCTTCGCCCCCCAAGACCTTTTGCGAGTTCTTACGCCATAGGTTGAATAGCCTGCGTCGCATGTAACGACGGCACAAGAAGTTCATCTGCTTCAACATTGAAGGTTGCGTGAGGCTGAATTACTCGATCAAGTTGAACACCAAGAGCAGCAAGTGAAGCCCGCTGCCACCGTGAATAGCAATCAGCAACATACCAATCAGCCCGCTCCCCAATCTGCAAGAGGGTCCACAAGCGGGGCAGCACTTCAGCAATCCAATGAAAGTAATTATGAGAACCAGCACAATTCAGGACTGCCACTCGCCCGGAACATCGAGACACCGCCGGCACGAATCGCTTATGCAACGAATTCAGTGCAACACGTTTCCAAAAAAACTGAGGATTCAGCTTTCCGAATCGTATGGTTCGAGCAAATCAAGCGGCCTCTTGCAAAGAACTCTTTGATTGTCGAATCCGAACATCTTGCATCGGCACATCGACATCGCCGTATCGACCAACAACCCTACCCGATGGAACAACAAGCACAGAAGTTGATGGGATTTCTCGTTTGGGCAATTCGCTTGTAGAAAATTGTGATTTTTCTGTCCACGAATCAAAACAAAAAGACTCTACGCATACAGGATGGTTCACTTGAACAAGACGAAAGTTCCCCGTGCACTGATCACAGAACTCAGAGCGATTCAAGGTTCTTGCTGGTGCGCGCTGCGACCGAACGAGACTGCTGACTACATCATCCGCAAAAATACATTTCCCAATACGAATGGTTTTTGGCTACTCAAATGGTTCCGACATGACGCACGTTGCGATGCATATGGAGCTTGGCAAATCGAATAATAGCACGACCTGTCAAACTACATAGCCACCAGGTTCTTCTTCTGTCACGGGTGAGATCTTTCTGGCAATCAAAGCTACGTCTTTTCAGATGGTGCAACACACTAGACAGTCATCATACAGAAACCGAGATATCGTCGGCCTCACGCACTATTGCTCCACGATTGTCGAAAGCAGCTATTCGTATTTCATGCTGCTCAGTAATTCCTGCTGCTTTTGCAGCTGAGACTAAGGAATCTGCTTCGACACACGACTCACACAGCGCCACGACAGCAGGACCCCAGCTACTTTGTGCGTACCCCTGGATACCCTCAAGATCAAGCCATTCAAAAAGACGTGCCGTCGCTCCAGCGTAAGGAAGCCGCGACGATGCTCGCTCAAAGGGCTTCCCGGCAAGTTTTCCATAAGCTGTAATCGCAGACGCAAAATCGATAAATCTACCCGAAAGGGTTGCTGGCAAAACTTCCATCACGGCAAGTCGCGTAAGCTCTGCTGTTAATTCAATTGGAACGAGTTCCAGTCCTGCAAATGCAGTTCGTTCGGCATCACCGTGGAGACCCTCGGCTTCACGTTGCACAAACAAAACCACTCTCCATGCTTCAGGCACCGCAACTCTCGACACAAGTGGCGCGGTCACTTCACCCTGCAGTTTCCCGGACTCCAAAATGATTCCACCAGCACCAAACCCGTAGACACCGACACTCGATCGCAACCCTCTCCCTGCTGCCTGAGCGAGAGCGGCGGCATCGTCGGCCGACATGGATTGCTTTACATCTCCCGAGCCATCCACATAAAGTCGCTGCATGCCCGCAGCAATCGCCAAAGCCAACTGCGTTCCAGTGCCCAGACCAATGTGTTGCCTTGGAATATCGAGCACTTCTATTGAGCAACAAGACTGTTCGTCAAGCCCCCAAGCATCAGCACACCGCTGAGCAACACCAATGGCTCGTTTACCAACATGGCTTGTTGCTGAAAATGTGGTTGCCCTCTTCATCCTGACCGTGATCCCGCAGCCAGCCACCATGGCTCCGAGGCCTCCGAAAGAACGTCCGAGAGGTTGACCAAACGACAGCATCCCAAAATGCAGACGCCCAGGCGTAACGACCTCGACTTCGCTATGAGCGACTTCGGTCGAGTCATCAGAAGAATCGGCTTGACGAATCATATTTCCAAATAGAATCTTCTCTGCCAACTCGAGCAAGCATGGCGTTCATTTCCCTAGAAATCCTCACCCTCACATTGATAGAAGCGCCAGCCTCGCTCGCTCTAAGATTACGAAAAACGCCTACAAACTCATGATCATCCGAACCGCAATAACGTGTCACTGGGCGTCCTGCTTCTGACAACGTTTCTGCACCGTGCACATTCACTCTGGGACACTATTTATTTCAATGAAATAGTTCTCGCCAAAGGACGAAGAACCTGCTCTACAACACAGCTTTCAATAACGTCTTGAGCCAACTGAGCAAGGCGGTCAACCGTGCTAACATAGGTTTCCCCGCCTTCGAGGCTTCCGTACTGACGAGCTGTCACGTACACACTGAGCTGCTCCTCCGCAAACTCTCCCGTCCGCACCTGAAAGGCGTTTGTGCGTGTTTCGGTACTAACTCGCACCTGCGTCCGGCATTCTTCGTCAACGGCAATCGTGAGTGATGGCTCGTAGTTAATCAATTTGCTCCCAGGAACATCACCTACGCTCTCAAGGGCGGGCCCAGGGCCGAGTGCTTCCGCCAAAAGCGCGTTGTGGTTTCCTCGAAATGCAAAATCAAAACCAAACAAGACGTCAATAGCTTCACAATCAAGTGGGCTCATCGATAAAAGGGCTGGAGCCAGATCGAGTAAAAAACGGTGCTGATCAAGTGCATCATCGATTGATGCAGGATTCACGTGCCCGGAACAAAATCGCCTGGGTTCAACTGCGACCCAACGATACCGTCCCTGCTCTTTATCTTCTTCCAGCACGTAATCTCGCTTGTCACGTGCATGAAACTTTCGCATCGTTGGAAACTTTTTGCGAACACATTCGAAAAAGTGCAAGACCGTTTCACGATGCCCAGGCAACTCCATTTCTGTAGCCAGATTGACGTTCATATACATGTCGTCAGCTAGCGAACCATAGAGAGTCATCTACAGGGTCTCCTCAAATATTCCTTTGATTCAGCAAGCACCCTCAGGAAGAGAGTATACGCGGCCTGTCGTTATGGTGTCAAAAACACAGCAGCACAAACACTAGAGTAAAGTCAATCATCAGACTGCGACCCTGCAATGAGTGCAATAAATTCTCGATTACTCTTAAATTTTGCCAGTTGCTTAGTCAGTTGCTCCATTGCGTCGACATGGTGCATTGATGAAAGCGTCCTTCTCAACATGTTGACCGAGTGCAACGTATCTGGATCAAGTAGCTTTTCCTCACGGCGAGTACCTGACTGCGAAATATCAATCGCGGGCCACACTCTTCTATCTGAGAGTTTCCTGTCTAGCACCAACTCCATATTACCCGTACCTTTGAACTCCTGAAAAATGAGTTCATCCATTCGGCTGCCTGTATCAACAAGTGCGGTAGCACAAATTGTCAAAGAACCACCTTCTTCAAAAACACGAGCTGTGGCGAAAAGCTTTTTTGGAATATCCAAAGCTTTTATGTCAACGCCACCCGACATGGTTCGCCCTGTATTGCCAACCCATTTATTGAACGCTCGAGCCATCCGTGTAATAGAGTCCATTAAAAGAAATACATCCTTACCTGCCTCTGCCATTCGTTTACAGCGTTCAATAACAAGTTGTGAAAGACGCACATGGCTTTCGACATCACAGTCAAGGCTGCTGGCAATAACTTCACCCTCAACAGATCGGCGCATATCTGTGACCTCTTCCGGGCGCTCGTCAACCAACAGCATTACTAATGAAAGCTCTGGGTGATTTTGCGATATGGCCTGAGATACTTGCTGCAAAAGGACCGTTTTTCCTGTTCGCGGAGGAGCAACGATCAATGCTCGCTGGCCCTTGCCGAGAGGGGTTAGGAGGTCCATGATTCGTGTTGTCAACGGCTGCTGACCTGTTTCGAGTCGCAACCATGACTCTGGGTTAATTGGTGTGAGCTGATCAAAGGTTTTGACTTCCGCATATTTTTCCGGTGTCATTCCCTCAATTTCTTCAAGCTCTCGCACTCGCGGTCCCTGCTGCCGGCGTCCTTGTTGAACCTTTGCCTTCACAAAGACCCCCTCACGGAGCCGAAAACGATCAATCATGGTAGCGGGAACAAACGGGTCGGTCCGCTCGCGAGAATAATTGCTTTGTGGACTTCTAAGGAATCCGTAGCCATTGGGATGAAGTTCCAGTACGCCTTCGCCGGGCTCAAGTGGTATTGGCTCACCATTTTCGGAGACCTCTGGTTCAGGCTCCGGCGGTCGCATTCCCTCGCCTTCCATGTCGACGGCACCAGCTCCAGCAGCCACTGGTCCGCCGCCGCCGCCACCACGTCGATACCTTCGGCGACGACCGCCTTGTCCGCCCTGGCCACCGCCATAGCCTGAACGACCACCTGATCGAGAACGTCTACGTTTTGCCATATTCTTCTTTCATGCTCCGAAAACTACATTTCTGGCCGTTCAGACCAGATATGTGCATCACTTCAATTTGCCCCTTCGGGGAATATTCCAACACGAGGCCAAAAGCCACGCTCTGAAACCATCAATCACGTCAAGTTAACGATTCATCTGCATGTCAAACCTGTGAAATATCTGGCAGGCAGAAAACACAATGCTGTGATAAATCGAAAGCCGTTCGTGTTGCGGTAGAAACCGTTTCTTATCCGCTCCGTACCACCAGAACGATATCAAGAGGGAAACACATATCCCTAGGCAAAAACCATGAGGCCGAACGCACCGAGATGGGCAAATCAACAATTCGCCAACTCTTGCGGAATAGCGCGTGATCCAATGAGCACGACTTTTCCAACCCACCCAGTTGCATCCGCCGCATTTGACGGATTCGACCGATTTTAAACGAGACTTGCTGCATTCATTCAGGTTCTCAGGCAAAAACACCAAAGAATCGAGATGATTACCCCAGGCAAACTATGCCTTAGGAAGCCCCGTTCGCACCGACGCGATACATGGGTATCACTTAGGGCAAAGTATCCACACAGTAGCAGGACTCGTCAAGTAGCCCATCCACCGTCCGTAAATCCGGCAAATAGGATGCCTGGGGCGACTGGCGAATTTTTTTTGTTGTTTCTGCGGAAACTCCTCACTTTTCGGAAAATCTTCTCTGATTTCTCCGCAACATTTGACCGATACAACCAACAATGGCCGCCCGAAGCGGCTGGAGAACGTTTATGCAGAGGTCCTAACGATGTTCGGAATTAGCTTGACGCAATCGTACCAATTTAAGTCAACACAGTTTTTCCCAGCGCTAAGATCCGGTTCGCTCCTCAAGCAAACCGCTTCGCTGGCTGCATTCGTATGTTGTCTAGCCTTGTGTTCAACTCCATCGCAAGGACAAGAGCCGCATCCCTTTGGCCTGCACCAATCGATCACTGAAGCTCAAACCATCGCCGCAAGACAACAGCGACCGGTTTTAGTGATGTTTACTGCAGAATGGAGTCCAGCGTCGGTGCAACTGCGTAAACACGTTCTCACTGATGCTGACGCGGCATCGTTATTATCTGCATGTTTTGAGTGTGTTCTAATCGATGTGGATGACCATCCTGACGTAGCCAATGAACTTGAAATTCAGCACGTCCCAAGTGGATGTATTCTCGACACCAACGGAAACGTGGTCACACGATTTGAATGCCCAAGCTCCACAGCCTTATTCATCGCAACAGTTGCCCGCCAAATACCACAAACGAACACTGGCACACAGATTGCCAGCCAGTCATCGGGTCTCGAGAACGCCATCTCGGTAACAGCTACTGCACCAGAAATCTCTACCGACTTTTCTACCGCTGGCACTTTACTTGCTGATGGTGCGGCAACAGGTCCAACTACTGCATCTGAATCTGTGAGCGGAATCGCAGCCAAAGTTCGTGGGCTATCAAGTTTTGCAATGAACGAGTCCTCGTTTCCTAAAACCGCTCAGGCACCCCCTGCTCAAGAGAAGATTTCGGTCACGCGTTTCCCTGCGACTGAACAGGCAGTGACGGCTCAGACCGTGACGGCTCAGGCTTCATCCGCGGCAAATGAACAACAAAGACAATCAACAGGCATTCAAGTCGCCGACAAACCAGTTCCTGCAACGTCACCCTGGAATCCAGCTCCAGAGCCTCCAGCCACAGCTGAGGTGATGAAGCCTGCAACCGTCGCCGCAACTACCACTCCATGGGAGCCGGAGGTGGGACACCTTCACCCCGAAACAGCAACGCCGGCAGCCCCGAATCAGATTGTGTCCTCTCCTGACACAACGCCGTGGACAACCCCGATTCCACCTGAAGGCGCAACTCCTTCAATTGAACCCAAAAACAGTACACCTGAGTCTAGAGGCATTGCCCAATCACCATGGCTTCCAGCTGCAGCCGGCGCAGCCGTCGCCTCCTCAACCCGGTCACACGTCACTACTCAGGCTAACCAGAATCAGGTTGCTAATTCGCAGCCAGCTACATCACAACAAACCCTTGCAGCATCTGGCAGATCCACTGAACAAGCATCTACGGAACAGGCATCCACTGAGCAGGCATCCGGTGAACCAAGAGCAGAGCCACAGGCAACCAATCCACTGCTGGCTGCTATTCAGAAACCATTTAGCGTGTTTTCTTCACTCAATGAAACAGAGGAGAAGGCTGAGACGGACGAAAAGAAGCAGCTTGTCAGGAAGCCAGTCCAAGCTGCGTATGCAAGCCAACCCGTCACCGCGGAAAAGCAAGAAGTGACACCACCGCAAAAAACCATGCCACTCGGCCTCGAAGGCTATTGCCCAGTTGCTCTGATGGAAACTGGGAGTTGGGTTGAGGGACAAGCACGGTGGGGAGCTCGACATCGTGGCCGGACCTATCTGTTTAGTGGGCTCGAGCAGCAGCAGACGTTTCTCTCCGATCCTGATCGATACGCTCCTGCACTGTCAGGGGATGATCCGGTTGCTGCGATCGATAACGGAACAACAAGCCCTGGTCAACGACGATATGGGGTTACGTATCAGAAAAGAATCTATCTCTTCGAGAGCCCAGAGACACGAGCAGCATTTGCAGCTAACCCACAGCGATACACAAGCAAAGTTCTGCTTGCTGAACAGCCTTCCCAAAGTGGCGGCACGGTCCTCCGATAAGATTCTCATCTCTCGCGAAATACCTTTAAAACCGAAACCTAGATGGGTTGCGCCCATCCTTGGCATCGACCAACAGCATCCCTCCACTGATCAAGTCGTTGTTGACGTTGCGATTCGTTCATTTGTGGATGAAATGTTTTCTCAATGCGTCTGGCTTCTGAAACAGCCATAACGCTTGGATAAAAATCGGTTGCGAGACCTGCGAGAAGCCCAGCCCCGAGTGCCGTTGTCTCAAGAACAGCAGGACGGTCTACCGGCACGCCCAACACATCAGCCTGGGTCTGCATGAGAAGATCATTAACACAAGCACCTCCATCAACGCGGAGGCGAGGAAGTTGATGGCCACTTGATGATTCAAGACAGCCCAACACCTCTGCTACAGATAAGGCAATCGAATCAAGAGCAGCTCGAGCGATGTGTGACTTTTCAGTCGAACGTGTCAGGCCAACTATCAAGCCACGAGCAAAAGGATCCCAGTGCGGTGTACCGAGCCCTGCAAGGGCCGGCACAATCACAACACCACCCGCGTCTGAAACACTTCTGGCCAGTGGCTCTATGTCACTCGATCGTTCTATAAGCCCAAGACCGTCGCGCAGCCATCCTACAAGTGCTCCTGCCACAAACACTGAGCCCTCAAGGCAGTACGACTGTAACACTGGACCCGACCCTAGCGAACACCCTGGTGTTGCCAGCAATCCCTTTGCGTCCAAAACTGGTTTTCCACCCGTCGATTCAAGAAGAAATGCACCTGTTCCATATGTTGTCTTCGCATCGCCCGCCTCAACACAGCCATGTGCAAAAGCAGATGACTGCTGGTCTCCAGCGCATCCGGCAATTGGAATCGACGCTCCCAACCACCCCTCGTCGACCTCACCGAAAACTCCAGATGACGTCCGCACCTGCGGCAACATCGCACGCGGCACGTTGAATATTCTCATTAGTTCATCAGACCACTCGCCGGTAGTGATATCAAAGAGGAGTGTACGGCTGGCATTTGTAACATCCGTTGCGTGCACACGTCCGCCAGTCAATCGCCATATGAGAAAGCAGTCGACCGTACCAAACAGAATCTCACCACGTTCACAGCGATCTCTCAAACCGGAGTACTTTTCAAACAAATGCATGATTTTTGTTGCTGAAAAGTACGGGTCAATAAGGAGACCAGTTCGCCGTCGCACCTCAGGTTCGAGACCGTCACCCTTGAGTCGTTCGCAGATAGGTGCAGACACGCGACTCTGCCACACAATGGCTGGGGCCACCGGTTTTCCTGTCGACCGGTCCCACAAAATGGTTGTTTCCCGCTGATTTGTGATGCCGATTGCAGCGACTTCTTCGGGTCGTACGCCGGCTTCGGAAAGGCAGAGGCTTGCACATCCGATCTGGGTTCTCCAGAGGTCTTCTGGGTCATGTTCGACAACCGCTTGGTCGGCTCCTCCTCCATCCGTCCCCGTCTCCATGCTACGAACGTGCTGTGGAAACGTTTCTTGCTTTGTGGCAAGCGGTTGCCCCTTCTCATCAAAAAGAATTGCTCGGCTTGATGTTGTTCCCTGATCAAGCGCCAGGACGCATCGTTTCGTTGACTTTGACATGTACCGATTCCCCTCGATTTTCTGAACACTCAAGATACCACTATTGATACCTGCTGATTAGCTCTCAACTCATCACGAAATAATTTCTTTTCCATAGCAATCCTGCAAGCGTATGATCTCCGCTGCAATAGTCGACTCTCGGTCAGACTGTTTTAAGAGACCCATTACCACAAGAACATCCGCAAGGCCATGAAGTGTGGACAGAGACAGTTGAGGTTCGAAGATCAACATGAGCCGCCGTTCAATCAAGTCACCAAGAGACATCGCCCATTCTTTCTCGATAACGAATACGGCTGCTGCTGTCGGCAGACCACTGTTTCCGATGAGTGGAGGCAGTTCGGTCGCTTGTGGACATTGTCTCATTATCTCAAAGACAGCCGGCCCGCGCAACCCAAACAGACTGACTGTCCATTGCACAACTGAATCAACGGACTCTTCAGGAACACCTGTCTTTATTGCGAGCTCTCTAGCCTCACGAACACACGCCTCCTGATCACTTTCGTTCAGGCAACCTGGCAGCATTCGCTGACGCCATGTGCCGACAACAGGCGCACCAATTTCGGCAAAGATCTCTTTAACTGATTCCTCAGCAAGACTCCGACACGTCGTTAACTTGCCACCCACAATTGACCATGTGGGAATTCGAGCATCTTCATGGCGAAGAAGGAGATGCCGTCGCGTCACTGAACCTGGCGTGCCGCCGGAGCGGCCGGAAACACGAGGCCCGGGAAGCGGCCGAACACCACAATAGTGTTGAACAACAGATTCTTCAGTAAGTACACACTGAGGCATGATTTCTCTCACAGCTCGAAGCAAATAATCAACCTCAGACTGATCCGTCCGGGCAAGACCTGGATTATCTTGTATGGGTATGTCCGTCGTCCCGACAAGCACCTGCTGGCTGGCAAAGGGCAGGATAAAAATCGGCCTCCCATCCGGGGCTTCGGCATAGACGCCGTCTTTACCCAGTGATTGTCTGAGGCAGGCGTCCTCGATAATCAAGTGACTTCCTTTTGTTCCACGAATGAGCCGACGACTTGGGTCGCTGGCATGAACATCGGGTTTCATGACACTACTTAGACCTGATAGCGTCTGATCAACCCAGGCTCCCGTTGCGTTCACAATGGCATCTGGGCGAACCGTGAAAGAATCAACGGCAGTGTGTTTTTCAACTCCCTGAACACTTCTCCGGAAGAATACAAGCTCACCATCTGCATTCATGTTCCATTCATGATGTGTCACAACTTGGAAAAGCTGGCCACGCTGACTGGCACTGTTTTCTGCATCGACAAGCAACTCAACCGCGAGCCTTTCCGGGTACAGACACTGAGCATCAAAGTACGTGGCTATCCATGGAAACCCGTTTTTATCAATACAAGGGAGACCCTTTGCGCAAGAACGATTCATAGCGTGAGCAGGCCAATCGGGGTCTCGTGAAAAGATGTCGTACAGTGTGAGGCCGATACCCACCGCCCAGCTGCCACGTCCTTGTGTTGACCCAAGCCGTTTCGCTATTGATTCAAAACCCACTATTCGTGCTGCTGCTGCGAGCAAACCACCCCGGCGCTGACGTAGCGGAATCGCAAACCGCAAGGGCTTCACAAGGTGCGAAGCTATTTTGACGAGACGATTTCGTTCGGCAAGACTCTCCTTGACCAGATCGAATTCACCATATTCAAGATACCGAAGCCCACCATGAATGAGTCGGGTTGACCACGCTGTTGTGCCCCCGGCAATATCACGCGTGTCGGCAAGAATGACATGCGCATCGTTAAGCACAAATTGTCGCGCCAGTGCCGCACCATTAATGCCTGCTCCAAGCACGACAATTGTTGGAGCCGCCGAACGCATTTTCTTGTGTGATGTTTTTTTCATACGGTGTACGATTGTGCCAGAAACACTTAAATCACTACTGGTTTTCTCTGGAAACACAGATGGCACAATCAGTTACGGGCACAATTCGGAGTGCTAAACTCGGCTTTATCATCAGCATGAGCCTTGTAGTCAGCAGTGTAGGCTCACTGGCGTGGTCACGACCAGCTTTCCTTGACCAGCCGATTGACGCAACATTCCAGCGTATTTCTCTCGCACAACTCATTTCACAACTCAGCACAATCTCCGAGGGTTTCGTTGTACTCGATCGCCTTATTGACCCAACGCAATATGTGACACTCACATGCCAAGGCGAGGACCTCCTTACAGTTCTCTTCAAACTCGCTGACAAGACAGGCACTGAAGTCGCAGTTCTTGAATCAACCGTATGGCTCACACCAATCGGCAAAGCCGGCTCGCTTGAGGTAGCCGATGATGAACGCAAGGCTACTTTTCAGAAACTGCCTGTACGGACCAGACAATCTCTCAGCACGAAACAATTGCTGCAGTGGCAGGCAGGCCAGAAACCATTGATCCTGATTGAAAAACTGTTGGCTCGTACAAACACAGACAGTCTCACCATAACGCCCG
>JALCBP010000046.1:0-20515 GCA_028066355.1 Pirellulales bacterium | reverse complement strand
ATCAGCATGATCCTGAAAGTCTTTCTGCGGACTGGCGGCAGTATTTTGATTCCCTAGTAAAGGTCTCGAATGGCAAACTGGCCAATGGTCATTCTGCAGAGAAACACCGAGCGAGTACCGATGATCAATTGCTGAAGTCACAGCATAATGGGACGACTGCTAATTCGTCAGTTGGGCCATCGAATGGGTCAGTTGTCCATGCTGAACAGCGAAATGGATTACTTGAAGACGATGCGATGATTACTCCGGACGGTATTGCGACAGGTCATGCTCTTGCACTTGCCGAAGGCCACGTGCAGTTGCCGGATGCTCCCGCCGGGGAAGTAAAACCTGCCCCATTGCCTGATGAAGTGCGTCAAAGTCAAGGCAGTGACAGGTTCGCATTTTTACAAGATAGAGTTGATCAACTTGTGCGTGCGTATCGCGTCCGCGGCCATCTAACCGCAGAGATCGATCCGCTCGGTCGACCTCGGCCGGGATTACCAGAACTTGACCCCACGTTTTATGACCTCACGGACGAGGACATGGATCGAGTTTTCTCGACTGATACGATTGAAGGCCCGCAGTCGATGTCACTGCGGCAAATTATCCGACGGTTGCATAATACGTACTGTCGCTCAATTGGCGTCCAATTTATGCATATGGACGATCTTCTTGTGCGTCAGTGGCTTCAGGTGCGAATGGAAGGCTGTGAGAATCGGATTCAGCTTGACCGCAAGCAGCAGTTACGAATTTATCGCCAAATGACCACTGCCGCCGTTTTTGAGGAATTCATCCAAAAGCGATTCTTGGGTTCAAAAAGCTTTTCACTGGAGGGTTCGGAGAGCCTTATTCCACTTGTTGAAATGGCGATAGAAAGAGGAGCGTCTCAAGACATCCAAGATGTTGTTATGGCCATGGCGCACCGTGGCAGGCTCAACGTTCTGGCGAATATCATGAGGAAAAGTCCGCAAAGGATTTTTCGGGAGTTTGCTGATCTGGACCCAGAATTACACGTTGGCCGTGGTGACGTGAAATATCATCTTGGTCATTCTACGGACTATGTTGCAGAAAACGGCCGAAAAGTGCATCTCACGCTGTGCTTTAATCCGAGTCATCTTGAATATGTAAATCCGGTCGCGATCGGGCGAATGCGCGCCCGCCAAGATCGATCAAGCGATCGAGCTCGTCAGCATGGGATGGTGATCTTGATTCATGGCGATGCTGCTTTTGCTGGTGAGGGAATCATTCAGGAAACATTGAATCTCAGTGAACTTGACCCATACGGGGTTGGTGGGACGCTTCATGTGGTCGTGAATAATCAGATTGGTTTTACAACAGGGCCGCAGGAATCACGTTCCTGTGTTTACGCAACCGATGTCGCAAAAATGCTCCAGATTCCAATCTTCCACGTGAATGGTGAAGATCCTGAAGCGGTAGCACAGGTCGTTAGCCTGGCCATGGACTTCCGAAGGGAATTTCAAAGAGATGTCGTTATCGACATGTACTGTTTTCGGCGTCGTGGTCATAATGAAGCAGATGAGCCCGCATTTACGCAGCCGGCACTCTACCGCGTTATTGAGCAGCAACCGAGTGTTCATGAGAGCTATCTGGAAAAACTGCTTACTCTCGGTGAGGTGTCGCGGGACGAGGCGATGAGGATCGCCGAAGAACATCGGGCTCGTCTGGATGCGGAACTGTCTGCTGCAAAAAGAGATGACTATGTTCACCGTAGCGATGTCGCTGGCGTATGGGCTTTCTATATCGGTGGACGGGAGAAAGAAGCAGCAGATGTAGATACATGTGTGCCGCTTGAAAAACTTCAGGCTCTTCTTCGTCGGTTGGTTGTTTTGCCAGATCGATTCCAGCCTCATGCGAAGATTCGAAAACTTCTTGATGCTCGCTTGGCTATGGCAGATGGAAAGCGGCTAATTGATTGGTCGGCTGCAGAGGCCTTGGCAATGGGGAGCCTTGCCGTCCAAGGGTTGCGAGTCAGGCTGTCGGGTCAAGACAGTGAGCGGGGCACGTTTAGTCACAGGCATGCAGTGATCCATGATCATATCACGGACGACACCTACTGTCCGCTTGCTCACCTAGCCGAAGAACAAGCTCCGGTTGAGATATATAACAGCCCACTTTCCGAATCAGGTGTCCTTGGCTTCGAGTATGGCTACAGCCTTGACTGTCCTGACGGGCTCGTTATGTGGGAGGCGCAGTTTGGTGACTTTGTTAATGTTGCACAGGTAGTCATTGACCAATTTATCGTCAGTGCTGAGGATAAATGGAACAGGCTCTCGGGCATCGTGATGCTGTTGCCCCACGGATTCGAGGGCATGGGACCAGAACATTCAAGTGCGAGGCTCGAACGATTTCTTCTTCTTGCTGCAAAAGATAATATACAAGTTGTTCAGCCGACTACGCCTGCTCAACTCTTTCACTGTCTCAGGCGACAGGTGCTTCGAATTTGGAGGAAGCCACTTGTTGTGATGACGCCGAAAAGTTTGTTGCGTCACCCCAAGTGCGTTTCTGCTCTGGGTGATCTTGCGGAGGGAAGTTTTCAGAGAGTAATTCCAGATCAGTCGAGTACGCGTCCGGAGAATGTGCGAAGAGTTCTCTTGTGTAGTGGGAAAGTCTTCTATGAACTCGAGAAAAGAAGGTCTGAGTTAGAACGTTCCGACGTCGCGATTGTACGTATAGAGCAACTTTATCCACTACCTCGAAAATCTTTACAGAGGGTCTTGGCGGAATATGCCGACGGCACTCCTGTGCTCTGGGTTCAAGAAGAGCCAGAGAATATGGGGGCATGGCGTTTTCTTAGAATCCATTTTGGTGAAACGTTATTTGATAGGTTGCCATTTTCAGGAGTTTGTCGACAGAGTGCGGCGAGCCCAGCAACGGGCTCGAAAAAAAGCCATGACCTCGAACAGAGCGAGTTGCTCACGGCAGCATTCCTAAGTTAGGGATTTATCACTAGTATCGCTCGGAAGAAAAGATCACCTGTTCATGATGTGGCACAACGTTGTCTATTATGTGAAGACCGAATAAATAAAAGCATAGAAACTAATCTTTGACAAGATCCACAGTCCGGCCTCCCCACCCCCTTTTAATGTGTAGAAATCTATGGCGATTGAATTGAAGGTTCCAGAAGTTGGCGAGTCCATCACTGAAGTGATGATTGGCATCTGGAAGAAAAATGTTGGTGATTCAGTATCAGCGGATGAATCTGTTGTAGAAATTGAGAGTGACAAGGCAACTGTTGAGTTGCCATCTCCCTCGGATGGAGTTGTTTCACAAATTCTGAAGCAGGCTGGAGAACAAGCAGTTGTTGGTGAAGTAATAGGATATCTTGAAACTGTAACATCGAATCAACCGACTCCAACCACAGCACCCGAACCCCCGACTTCTTCTCAGTCGCAATCAGTCGATGTACGTCATCGAGTTGGAAGTACGGTTATTGGATCGGTCCAACCAGCATCAGGCGCGGCGCCTGTTATGCCTGCCGCAGCACGAGTGTTGGGAGAAGCTGGGGTTCCTCCTCATTCTGTGTCTGGAACTGGTCCCGGTCAGCGTGTGACCAAAGCTGATGCCACGTCTGCTGTCTCTGGATCTCCTGTGTCAAATGCCTCATCACTTGCTGCTGCAACTAATGAGCCACAAGCTGTGATGACTGGGACGACCGCGATCTCCTCATCTGAGACCGATCGAGGTGAGAGACCAGTTCTAATGAGTCCGATGCGACGACGTATTGCTGAACGACTAGTCGAGGCTCAACATCAGGCTGCACTTCTGACAACTTTTAACGAAGTTGATATGACCGCTGTTATGGATCTTCGCAAAAAGTTTAAGGATAATTTTGTTGATCGCCATGGTGTGAAACTTGGCTTCATGTCCTTTTTTGTAAGAGCGGCTGTTGAAGCACTGCATGCTGTTCCGCAGGTAAATGCGGAATTCCGTGACCCGCACATTGTGTATCGAGACTTTTGTGATATCGGAATAGCAGTTGGTGGTGGTAAAGGCCTTGTTGTTCCAGTTCTCCGCAATGCGGAGCAGATGAATTTTGCTCAAATCGAGCAGTCGATCGGGGATTTTGCTCGTCGCGCCGCCGAAAACAAAGTGAAGCTTGAAGAACTTCAAGGCGGAACATTTACGATTTCAAATGGTGGAGTTTATGGCTCCATGCTCAGCACGCCAATAATTAATCCGCCGCAGAGCGGTATCCTGGGATTACACGCAATTCAAGAGCGACCAGTTGCTGTGAATGGCCAAGTTGTGGTTCGACCTATGATGTACGTGGCATTGTCTTATGACCACAGAATAGTTGATGGCCGAGAAGCAGTCACTTTCTTAAAGCGAATCAAGGAAATGATCGAAGATCCTACTCGGCTTATGCTGGAGTGTTAAACTGGATCTAAAGGTACTTTTCTGTGCATTTTTTCCTGCTTCTTTTGAGTAGACACCTTGTCAGACTTTCGTTTCGTGTACTAACAATTTTGAGTCACACGAGTAGCTAATCTGGTAAGGAGTTTTTCTTCACACTTTATTTTGAGGTTGTAGATGACACATGATTTAGTCGTGCTTGGGGGTGGGCCTGGTGGATATGTGGCTGCAATACGCGCGGCCCAACTCGGAATGAACGTCGCCATTGTTGAGAAAGAAGACCGTTTTGGCGGAACGTGCCTTCGTGTAGGTTGCATTCCCTCCAAGGCCCTTTTGGAGTCGAGTCACAAATACGAAATTGCTGCTGGTGAACTAAACCAGCACGGTGTTGTAGCGCAGGGCGTCTCACTTGATTTGGCAGTCATGATGAAGCGGAAATCGGATGTTGTGCAGACATTATCGAAAGGCATTGAGGCTCTGTTAGGGAAAAATAAGGTTGTAAAAATTAAGGGGACTGGTCGCCTCGCTGGTGCCGGTCGTATCCATGTGACGAGTGTGGATGGTGGTGTGACGGAAGTCTCTGCACAGCGAATTATCCTTGCTGTTGGCAGCCGTAGTGTGATTCTTCCCGGGATTGAATTTGACGGCAGTAGAGTCGGTACCAGTACTGAGGCTCTTTCTTACACAGAAGTCCCCAAGCATCTGGTTGTCATTGGTGGTGGCTACATTGGGCTTGAGTTGGGAAGTGTCTGGCGTCGTCTTGGTTCAAGAGTGACAGTTCTTGAATATTCTGATCGAATTCTTACTGGTATTGATAGTGAGATCGCAGTGGATGCACTCGCACTATTTAGGAAGCAGGGGCTTGAGATCCAATTGGGTATCAAGGTTCTCTCTGCGAAAGCAGAGGGTGAATTTTGCGTTGTCCAGCCTGAAGGCAGTGACGCAATACACTGTGACCGAGTTTTGGCGGCTACTGGGAGAACGCCTGCTACATCTGATATTGGCCTCGAAACTGTTGGTCTTTCCACAGATGATCGCGGGTGGATTCAAGTCGATGAACAGTACAGGACTGCAGCTCCAGGCGTATTTGCAATAGGAGACTGCATTCGAGGTCCAATGCTCGCACATAAAGCTGAGGAAGATGGCGTTGCCTGTGTTGAAGCAATGCAGTCCGGGTGGTGCCATGTGAATTATGGTCTTGTTCCAGCTGTTGTTTTCACTCATCCGGAGATTGCCACTGTTGGACGAACTGAAGAGCAGTTGAATGCTGATGGTGTGACTTATAAAAAAGGTGTTTTTCCATTTCGAGCGAATGGGAGGGCACGAACAATTAACGACACTACAGGTAAAGTGAAGCTGTTAGCTGATGCTAAAACGGATGCGGTACTCGGTGTTCATATTATCGGTCCAGCTGCCGGCGATTTGATCGGTGAGGCCGCTGCGGCGATGAATTTCGGTGCGTCTGCAGAAGATATTGCACGAGTCTGCCATGCCCACCCAACATTACCGGAAGCATTGAAGGAAGCTGCACTAGCGGCGGATGGACGGGCGATTCATGCTTAAATGGTTTGCCGAGGTGGCGGGTTGAAGATGGTAGACTATTTCATGCAAGTTTGCGCCCGTAGCTCAGTTGGATAGAGCAGCGGACTTCTAATCCGCAGGTCACAGGTTCGAATCCTGTCGGGCGTACTTTGTTTCTTGCATTGCTTGGTTCCGTTAGTACATCTTCGTTACTGAGCTTTTCAGAGATGAACTCGATTACAAAACTGAAATAGCTACCTGTTCCAGATGTCTGAGTAATTGGAGACGAAAAGCTTTCTCAGGTAATGGGCGATTGCAGACAGGATGAATTTCATTTTCATTAAGCCTTTCTTGTTATTATTGATATCGATAAAAAAGGCGATTTTTTCTAGGTTGCCATCAATAGGATGAGATACCGTTAAGTTCCCTACAAATAGTATGTAGGGTAGTGCACCGTGTTCTTGAATCTACGCGCACTCTTTTAGTTGAGAATGCATTCTTGCTGTAAATGTCGCGAGTGGTATGAAAATAATTTGAAGTTTCAAGGCCGTTCCTACTGCATGGCTGTCATTCCGGCATAGTACTTTAAAAATCATCAAAGTCACTTATGTCGATGGTATGATGTAGCTACAGTAACTTTTCTGGGAGAGTTCGTGAATCTTGCAAGTTGTTGTGATGTCACAAGCAATTTGTCGTTTGCATAATAAGGAGTCCTAGCGTTATCAAATTTTCAGATTCCGAAGAGTGTGCTTTGTATCAATTGCGAGTAGCTATTCAAAAAGCGCCAGCATCAAGGCAGCTTTCTAACGAACGTTTTGATGTAACCCACGAGACCTTTGAGCGATCAAGTAGCCAGCAGCAACTCGTGCTTCAGATGCTGAAGGAGTTGATCACTTCAAAAAAAAAGTCAGCAGATGCCTTGCGGATTCTAAGTGTAGGGTGTGGTAGCGGGATACTTGATAATCAATTGATATCAGCCCTCACGCCATCTATTGGATCCTTTGAATATACAGGGGTCGATCCAAACCCAGTTGCCTGTTGTCGTTTCCTTGAAGATTTCAGAAGGCTTGATCTGACAGGTGTCAAACTCGACGTTAAGAACAAAACTGTCGAGTCATTAGATGTCAACGAATGTTTTGATGTCATACAGTTGACCCATTCCCTTTATTACTTTGAGGATCCAGCCGATACACTCGACAAGCTAAGAAAGTTGTTGGCGCCTGGTGGCAAGTTGATAATTGTGCATGCTCCCAATGAAAGCCTTAATCAGTTTTCAGAGTGTTTCTGGTCGCATCATGTGAACCAAGATATTTGGTTCAGTGATTGTCTCAAGGAATATCTTTTGAACCAAGGCATTGAATTTACGTGTTACAGAATTCAAGGGAAAGTAGATGTTACCGAATGTTTTGAAGAGGGCTGCTCTCATGGTGAAGAACTGCTGGACTTCATTACTCAAAGCGATTGCCGAGAGTCTGATGCAGAAGTACGAGCGATGTGCCTGCAAGTTTTAAGAAAAATTAGTCATGTTGATGGAGATCGCCACAAGGTAGAACATCCCGCCGATGTATTTGTTGTGGTATAGCTTTATTACTCGATGTTTGGTCCTGCAATCTGCAGGCATTTGAGTAAGGTCTGTGATAAAAGCCGATTTTTTGATGCTTCTCGTCTCACTTGAGTCATTAGTTTTGGTGAGGGTAGTATCTTGTTACTTTGGCTTTATGATTCTTGCGACATGTAGTGGAAGATGGCTAAACAAACTTTTTCTAATTGCCCTCACGTAACGATTGCTTGTTTATCACTAGAGGTCACTGAAAAAGAGTACGCCTATCTGGTCACCTTGCTTTCTGATGAGGAGAAGGAACGCTCGTTGCGGCGAGTGCCTGAAGTCAGGCGAAGGGCTGTTGTGAGCAGAGGATATCTCAGGGTTTTACTTGGTAGTTTAACTGGAGTTTCACCTGAGAAAGTCTCACTAGCTACAGGCGATTTCGGGAAGCCGTATATTACTGATCCGGGTGAGAGAAGTATTCAATTCAATGTTGCCCATTCAATGGATGATGCAGTCATTGCCCTCTCGCGGCAGTGTGTGCTCGGAGTCGATGTGGAAAAGCGAAAATTAACACATGACCAAAGGTGGGCACGCATGATGGCCCATACAATTTTTTCAGATGTTGAATTAGTGGATCGCGTTGGATTATCTGGTGCATTCGGTCCAGAAGAAATACTCGATTTCTGGGTTGCCAAGGAGGCGGTTTTCAAGGCGATTGGAACTGGCATAGGAGACAAGCTTCGAGCATGTCAGCTTCCATCTGAACTCCCAAAATTGAAAATGAGTATTGATTCGGTAATTTCTACACAACAGCTAGCTCCCGTCACATTTAAGGAGCAGAGTTATCTGGCAGGCGATTTGATCGGCACAACGCTCATCAATCTGGGTGAAGGCTCTCACCTGGCGGTAGCATGTCCGACACAGTTCTGCAAACTTGCAGTACGGAGTTTTGACAGTGTTCTTGAGTACGGTTTAGTAGAAGAGTAGTCCCTCGTTAGCAAAAGTTAATTGTTGTCAAGCTAATCGCGAACCCTAGAGGCTGGTTGTCTACAAAAGCTGTGTTTTTGATGGGATACAAAAATAGATATCTCAAGCCCTGAACTATCTCAATCCCCGGGTTAGCTCGATGGTAAGACAGGAAGGTGTCGGTGAATAGGAGAAGTATTGGTGAAAGAGAGGCGAAATGTACCGGTAGTAGACGATCTTTTGAATAGGCAGGGTTTTTTTAACAAATATAGCTGACCATCATGTCGGGTAGCTTCTGGTGAGAGTACCTCGATCTTTGTTCAACGTGTGTATTGTTTTTTCGACAATACTCTGTGGTGTTGTAGATGCGGCTCCCCTACAGCCTCGTGAGTTGAATACCGATCGTGATGCGTTTACACCTTCAACGTTCACAATTCGTCCGGGCTTTGCTCTGAATGAGATGTCTCACGTCTATATTCAGAATCGCGATGGTAATCCCACAAATAACTATCCAGAATATCTTTGTCGTATTGGTGCCAACGATGTTTTTGAGTGGCGGCTCGGCGTCAATTATTCAGTTGGCTCACAGGGTAATGTTGTAACGAGTGTGGAGGCAGGAGAACTTCCAATAGGCGGGAACGCACTCTACGAATCCAATTTTCTTTATGGTTTCAAATTAGCAACTACGAACCAAGATGGCCTGATTCCTCAGAGTTGTTTTATTATGGAGGCAACAACACCTATGTATGGTGAGGAATTTGGAACAGAACCTGTTGCTACCATAGTTTGTGGCTGGGAATTTCCTGAAAAATGGCGACTAGATGCAGCTATGCGCTATGCGTACGCAGAGGATGCAGAAAGATGGTTTAGTCGTTGGGGACCATCAGTTGTTGCTCGTATTCCAATCACTAATAGCTGGGAAGTCCACGCTGAGTATTTTGGAACATTTACCCAAGGTCTCGTGGAAGATGTGAGTCGTCCTTTTTTTAGCCCAGGTACCCACTTTGTAATTAGTGAAAATGTTGAAATTGGTCTTCGGGTAGGTTGGGGCTTGTCTGAAGAAGCAGCAAATTTTTTCTCAGATGCGGGCCTTGCAATACGGTATTGATTGCTTTCTTGCAAGATATTCTTTACAGTTCTTTCGGCGTTTTCTTGTTACCTTCCGGGGAGCTTTTGTAATGGCTATTCACAAGTCTTTTTCAGTTGTTCATTTTTGTCTCTTAGGTGCTTTTGTTCTCAGCTGCTCTGTTGTTTGCGGAAATGATTCATGGAATACGTATCCGGGGCGAGAGGGTATTGGGCATGGAACAAGCGTGGTGCTGATAAGTGGGGACGAAGAGTACCGTAGTGAGGAGGCGCTTTCTCAATTAGGGAAAATTCTTTCAACGCGGCACGGTTTTGATTGCGTCGTTCTGTATGCAATCGATGAAGAGTCTGGTGAAATAGCACCAAATGAGCAGAAGAATATTCCAGGACTCAAGGCTCTCAGGAACGCAGACTTAATGGTGATTGCAACTCGTTTTCGTAATCTTCCAGATGAGCAGATGAAAGAAATCGATGACTATTTGCGAAGTGGTCGGCCAGTTATTGGCATGCGGACTGCGACCCATGCATTTAAGGTTCCCAAAGACAGCCCTTATGCCCATTACAGCTTCAACTATAACGGGGATAAACAGGGTTGGATGCAGGGCTTTGGTCGAGCGGTTCTTGGAGAAACATGGATCAGCCATCATGGACATCACAAGCATGAAAGTACACGAGGTATCCTTGCCCCGAAAGCAAAGGAACATCCAATACTTCGAGGAATCGAGGATGGTGACATCTGGGGCCCAACCGACGTTTATGGTGTTCGTTTACCACTACCAGGAGACAGTATGCCTCTGGTGCTTGGTCAGGTCTTAGAAAATATGGATCCCAATTCAGAGCCAGTGCGAGGCGTGCAAAAAAATGGAAAGAAGAATATTGCAAAAAATGATCCGATGATGCCAGTCGCATGGGTCAAGACGTACTCTATTGAGGGTGGACCTCGTGGTAAAGTTTTTACAACAACGATGGGTGCGTCAACCGACTTAGTTTCAGAGGGAGTCCGTCGAATGATTATAAATGCCTGCTACTGGGCAGTCGGCCTTGAGAATGAAATCTCTGAAGATTTAGATGTGGACATTGTTGGGGAGTTTGAGCCAACAATGTATGGTTTTCGAAAAGAGAAGACCGCCGGGATCACTCCAAGCGATCTGCAATAAACAAAAGTCAATCGAGTCTTTTAATCCAAACATTTCGAAACTTTACAGGGCTACCATGATCCTGAAGAAACAGGGGGCCTTGTCCTGTTTCTTTCAGTGTCTGTTCAACTTTTTTTAAGTGTGCAGTGACACCATGCTTGTATGGAATGTATGGTGATCTCGGTTCAGTAAAGGTTGCACCGTCTTGTACCAACTTGCCGTTGAGCCATGCTTTGACGATTCCCTGAGATAGAATCTGATCATCTTTATCTCTCCGCGGTGCAATGAAGCGTATATCATAGACCTGCCAATCACCGGTTGGCCGGGCCGCGTTGACGAGGGGCTTCTTGAAGCGGTAAAGGCTACCCTCGTCTTGTTGCGTAATCTGTTTCACACCAAATGAGTCATAGATCTGCATCTCGTAATGCCCATGAATGTAGAGCCCACTGTTTCCATGAGCAATCGGTGATGTCATGAACTCGGCATGTATGTCGGCATCCTGGAATACCTCTGTTGAAATTATATGGTTTATATGACGCGCACTTCGTGTGGCCGTTAGAACACCATCTTCCACAGCCCAGTCAATTGGCCCACCATTCATTGCTGTAAATTTGGGTTCCATATCCCTGCCAACAAGAATGACAGCATCTGCTGGCGGATATACGGGTAAGACACGCTGGTCAGGATGAAAGTCATTCAAAATCTGATTGTTTCTTACTTCCAGCGGTATGTGATCATTTGATTTAAAAACTGTATCTTTTTCTAGTTTGCTATCTGCAAAGTCTGCGAACTGATTCCAGTCAAACTGCAGAAGGTCATGATTCCCGTTACGAATGTGGTACCCAATCATTTCTCCAACTGAAGCGTCTACAGGTGGCATTTCTCGAGTGCCCATTCCCTGAAGGTTATAGAGTTTCCAGACAGGGGCTGCGGCAACAGCTGCAAGAAACTCTCCTTTTGGGTCTGCCCAACGATCATTTTGAGCACTTGCTACATAAAGTGGTCGCGGAGCAACCATTGCGAGAAGTGAATGCTGATCGCACGGGAGTTCACTTTCTCGGTTTGCGAATGTAGACAGCTTTGAGCAGAACCAGTGTGGGAATCTCTTTGTTATCAATCCAATTGATTCGCCATAATTCCTCCGTGAAAGTGCCGCTCCACCGCAACCAGATTCATTTGAGATGACCATTGCAAAACGCTGGTCGCACGCTCCGGCCCAGAGAGCGGCCTTTCCTAGACGAGAGTGCCCAACAACGATGATTCGATTTGGATCAATCTCAGGCAGTGTAAGAAGCCAGTCAAGAATCCTGGAGAGCCCCCAAGCCCATGTGCCGATTGCCCCGGGTTCATCATCCGGGATGTTTTGACCAATTGGCCTACCAAGAGATCCGAGAATGCTGGTGGCACGACCGTCCTTGTGATCAGGGAAGAAGTCACCGCAGTGGGCAGTGGCTAATCCATAGCCACGACCTAGCATGAATTGAACTGGGAATCGATGAGCTTTGGTGCCACGAGAAGCTTCTGTAGCATGATTTTTACCATCTTTTGAAATGATCCAGTTCTTAGTTATTGCAATATCTTCGTCGGTGACTTCTGACTGGTTACCAAGAAAGTTCAGTTTAAGAAAAACAGGAACTTTTTCCTTTGATTTTGGCACGTACAAGAGTACGTCAGTCGTAGGTGCATTTTTTGCTGTGCCCATCTGAAGAGTCGCCTGGATCCGTACAGCAGTTGTATCACCGTATTTTCTTTCAGTGCGTTTCTCACTGAGAACCGCAACTTCAACAGGAGGTATTCGACAACCATAGACAAATTTTTCGAGCAATTCGAGCTGGTAAGGCCGTGTGTTTTTCTCCCAGTCTGAACGGCAAAGAGCTTGTTTTGTGTTGGGTCCGAGGAGAACGTTTGGCAGGCTATAGTTCCTTACTGCTGACTCGTCGTAATTAACTATGGATTGTCCGAGGCTAAGAGATGTTTTCAATATGAAAGTCAGCATGAACGCATAAATCAGAGTGCGTTGTGCAAAAAAACCATAATTCTTTTTCATAGGAAAAGATATTGAAAAAATGAAGATATGACTGCTTGGAAAAGATTCTTTTTAACCAGAACGTACAGAACGATAGTTGAACTAAATTATTTTTCAGAAAAAGCTAACTTATCAAAACGTGTCAAGTTTCCGGATATGAAGACCTGCCGCAATGAACGCCACGGCGCTCGAGAGGAAATTGACACCAATGAAAACTCCAAGAAGCATGCCGGCCTCGAGAGGGCTACTTGTTAAAAGAATAACACTTAAGATACCGGTTATGATTCCATCGACCAAAAGCCACCCCCAAGGAAATCCTTCTCGGACCGTGAATGCAGCTGCTAGTTTTGCTACTGCTTCAAACGTTAGTAAGAAACCAAGGAATAGGACGAGCGCTTCGACACCTGCCTCCGGTAGTACCAGCATGCCTACACCAGCCATCGTTGAGAGACCACCGCAGACAAGTGTTATCCAGAAACCTCTCCAGGTATAGGTTCCCACAGCCATTGCTACTTGTGAGACTCCCGCTACAAGTAGGCTAATGCCACAAAATACGGCAACCACCTTTGCCGCCACCCATGGCGTCATAAGTGCAAGCGTACCGAGTGCCGCGAGTATTCCACCGAGGATGAGGCACCATGTTGAAATTTGGGACATGCTCGGCGATTCGGTGTCCATGCAATGCTCCTGTCATATTTAGAACTTAAAAATAGAAAGAACAGAGTAGTCCAAGGATAGATCATAATTGCCGGGTGCTGTCTTTGCTTCTATAAAATCTCAACGAGTTCTTTTTAAGGCCTAAAAGCAAGATTATCGACCTTTACGAACTCTTTTTTCGTCGTAGGACCAGTCAGTTGGTAAGAAATGTGTGAAGTCCGTTGCTGTTCAAGAGGTTCGTTGCTACCGTCAAAATATGGAAAATCCTGAAGAAACACCTTTTTCAGAGGGTCCTGAGTTCGAGCGCTACCCTCAACAAGAACGTCAGCCTGAAGACGCCGAGGCAACAGTGCTTTCGGATAACGAAGCACAAGTTCTAACGCCGAAGTCGGTGAAAGAGCTAGGAGAATTTCTTGAAGGCAGGCAGCTTGGTGATTATCGCCTCGACAAATTTATTGGTGGCGGTGGTATGGGAGCCGTCTTTAAAGCACTTGATACAACCCTCGATCGAATTGTAGCAGTGAAAGTCTTGGCTGGGCATCAAACAGCTGATGAGGAAATGCTACAGCGTTTTCGGAATGAAGCGCAATCTGCGGCACGGCTGAATCATGAAAATATAGGTCTCGTTCATGCTGTTGGCTCAAGCGACGGATGGCATTTTATTGTTTTTGAATATATCGAAGGTACAAATCTTCGGGACTTAGTTCGACAACGAGGGCCCTTAACAGTTGCTGCTGTTGTCGATATTTCGATGCAGATTGCAGCGGCGTTGGATCATGCTTGTCACCGTGATGTAACACATCGTGATATAAAGCCATCGAATATTCTTCTGACACCGGAGGGTCGTGCTAAATTGGTCGATATGGGGTTGGCGCGATTGCAGCACATTGCAGGTGAGCAGGATCTTACGGTGAGTGGAATAACTCTGGGGACATTTGACTATATTTCCCCAGAACAAGCCCGCGATCCAAGATCAGCCGACATTCGAAGTGATCTCTACTCGCTCGGGTGCACAATGTTCTTCATGGTGGTTGGCAGAGCACCGTTTGCTGAGGGAACCATGGTGCAAAAACTGCTGCAGCATCAGCAGGAAATGCCGCCTGAAATTTCAGATTTGCGAGCCGGCGTGCCACGGCGGCTAGTGTCAGTTGTCCACAGATTAATGTCAAAGCGTTCACAGGATCGCTTTCAGCATCCAGCTGCTCTCGAATACGAATTGTTATCGATAGCGGAAGAAGAAGGTTTTGATGTCACGGTGTCTCGTCCGGCGGTTGATATTGAATCGACCGGTAAAGGTAGTAACACCGTGCTCTGGCCTTGGGCTGTCGCAGGGGTCAGTCTCATTGGTTTTGTTTACTGGACAGCCATGGCTGCACCTAAAAAAAAACCCAGCCAAGAGTTTTCGAACGTATTCAACACGCAACAACAAGTACTCGAAGATACAGCAGTGGTTCGTGTTGTTCCGAAGCCTGTGCAGCAAGATGAGTTCAACACTGTTTCAGAGGCGTTGACACACCTGTCTGGCGGAGGAGTCATAGAAATATCCGGAAATTCTGAATACGAAATTTTTCCCACGAGTTTAGCTAAGGGTGTGAAACTAATTATTCGAGGTACAGCAGGCTCGCAACCGGTCTTGAGAATAAGCGATACGCCTGACACGTCACTCAGTTCAACGAAATCAGTGTTTGTTATTGATGGTGGAAATCTGACATTGAGTGACATTGAACTGCGTGTTCATTGTTCAAAGGCTGAAAATGTGCATGGGGAGGTATCAGTTTTTGAACTGCTAAATGAAGGAAGGCTCACTTGTAAGAATATAAGAGTGATAACTACCGGGGAATCTAGTGAACAAAGATCTGATGTGGCTGGACATTCGGTGACATTCGCACGGATAAGTCCATTTCAGGACCCAGAAATGCCCTTAAAGGAGGATATCGGTGAAGATCGGTTAGGACGCTTGCTAGAGCAACCTGACCAAACAATGAATGAAAAAAGTGAATCTTTTGTGAAGATGCAAAATTGTGTGATTAATGGAGATATAAGATGCTTCGAGTGTGAGGCAGGTACATCGTTGTCACTTTCCTGGACTGGTGGTTCTGTGACAACCAGAGAACGATTTCTTACAGCAGGGATCAGTTCGGTGAATTTTGCTAAGCCCAATCAACTGCAACTTCAACTCTATGGTGCAACATTTGTCTGCAACCGTGGTTTTGCTCGTCTAGCGGATATACCAGGTCAGAATGAAGTTCCACAGATGAAGGTGACAACTGAGTATTGTCGATTTGTTGTTCCTGAGTCTTCCGTGCTTCTGGAGCAGGTTGGTGTAGCTGAGCCCGAGGCTTATCAGGAAGCGATTCAATGGGCTGACCACCGAGGTAAATACGAGGGTAGTCGGATTTTCAAGAAAATTGACGGAGCCGGTGATCTAATTGAAATTGACTATTCATCAGCGGGGCAGCCAATGGAATACCAGGGATTTTCAGGAATACAGGGGTTTTTGCCCACAAATTAGGGGCAAGTTCGTTAGTGCAACGACTTGCATTAACGTTATAACAAGGAGATTGGCGGTTTTTCCTTGTAATATCTTTGCTTCAACGCCATTATGTAGACGTTGCACAGGGATTTGGGAGTATAACTTCAAAAAACAATGTGGTAACAGGTGCTCGAGACTGTCGGTTGAGATGGACGAGAGCGTTTATGTTCATCT
Organism: Pirellulales bacterium; assembly: GCA_028066355.1. Lineage (GTDB taxonomy): Bacteria > Planctomycetota > Planctomycetia > Pirellulales > UBA1268 > UBA1268. The sequence goes on along the minus strand of JALCBP010000046.1, from coordinate 4,514 downwards.
CATGGTTCCTAAGGAGAAAACAGAATATGAGAAAAGATCGATTGATGGCTGGAGTGATAGTGGCAACTTTCGTTGGCGCCTTCATAGTCTCTGCGAGCCCTGCCTTTGCCGTGAAACAGTTCTATGATGAATTTAAAGAAGTGTACGTAAACAAGGGAAACCTCGATGCAAGCGCGGTTGCAAAAGCAAAATGTAACATTTGCCACGAAGGAAAAAGTAAAAAGGATAAAAATGCCTATGGCAAACTGCTTGATCAATTGCTTGACAGGAAAAAGGATGCAAAGAATCCAGAAAAAATTCGTCAGGCACTAGCAGCCGTTGAGTCTGAGAAGAGTCCATCGGGCGAGACATACGGATCTTTATTCAAAGAAGGTAAGCTCCCTTAAAGATTTCTGTGTTTAGTTACAAAGATCGTTGCTGGCCTCGAGGAGAACGTCCTCGAGGCCAGTTGTGTTTTGGATAGCACAGGTAGCTTCTTCTGATCCAAATATTCGAACTTGCTTCACAAGGTGATCAAATTGCAATTGTGCAAGAGACTGAGTGACAGGTGACATCTCTGCAAGTGATCTCCAGCGACATTCACTTTCGTTGAGTTGGTTCTTGCAACGGACTTGTAGACTAAATTCAATCTCCCTTTCTTTCGGTGGAGCATCGATGAGTATTTCATTCTGATTTATGGTGTTTCCTGTTTTTTCTACTAATCGTTTTACGAAACAATTAGATAGGTGAACCAGATTTTTGTAATGAAGGCCAGCTAGTTTTTTGTGCAGCACAGGGTGTGTTTTCGCATCAAAAGTAGCGATTTGCTTATACAGTTTTCGCTTAGAACCAAAGAGCCCGTCGAGAATAGTTTGAGTATCAGGAGTTTGAGCGGCATCACTGATCTGTTGAACGAATGTAGTCTCTGTTGATTGGACGAGCAGATCGGGATCTAGGTGTTCACGAGTAAGCCAAACGGCTCGTTGCAGCATGGCTGTTGCTGACCGTACCGCATGATGCCAATAAACCTCACTGAACATGACATAGCGAGCAAAAACCATGAGTTCCGCCGCAGTCCGCCCTTTTTCAGTGATCGCAAGTGACTCCCCATTTTGATCTAAGCACAAGCTGGCTAGGAGGCGATCCTGATCAAAATGTCGGCCATATGGCACACCAGCATGCAGGCTGTCTCTCATCAGGTAATCCATTTTGTCAACATCTATTGGGCCGGAAAGAAGTGAGTGAATAATCATTCCTGAAGGATCGCTCGCTGTGCCCATAATAAGTTGTGTAATTCGCTCTGGCTGTAATCCCCAATCAGTTGTAAGTAGGTTAGTAATTTCATCTGTTGATATGAGTTGAGATGTTCTTTCTTCATGACGAGGCATATTTGGTAGTCCCATGTCTTCAATAGGATGACAGTACGGCCAATGACCGATGTCATGAAGAATTGCAGTCACTAGAAAAGCCGCCGCATCTTGCTCAGAAATCGTTTCAGTAAAACGGTTGTCACTATGCAGACTTGCTAGGAATGCCAGCGCAAGTTGATAGACGCCAAGAGAATGCTCCAGTCTCGAATGTACCGCACCCGGATAGACAAGAGAGACAAGTCCTAGTTGACGGACTGATGCTAGTCGCCGCAGTGGTGAGCTGTCTAACAGCCTGCGAACTCTAGGAGTTAAAGGAACCGTTTTGTCTGGTGGTATTCGAACACCACTGCCGTTATGAATCGTTTTCAGTTCTGATAATTCGGCAAATGGCATGAGTATTTTATCTGATTGAGCTGCTTCTTACCGTATCTTTTTCAGCGGTTAGAAGGGTGGCTGTAAGCCCGCTGTATATCGTACCAAAGCAATCAGGACTACATACAGCGAATAGTGGCTTACTGCGACACCCCAGTCGAGATCAAAGCTTATTGCTGCCGTCAAGCCACCGGCAAATAAGAATACTGGTGCTATGAAAAGCCATTGCCATATTTCAGGGTTCTCAATACCAATCGTCCCTCGCACTATCCATAGAGAAGCATAGATAACGCTACAGGCCAAAACACGTACTGTGAGTTGTCGGCCTTTATATGGTTCGAGCTCTTTGTCGCGCATCACGGTATAGCCGATTTTTGTACAAGGTATTGCAACAAGGATTGCCGTAACAGCCTGAAGCAGGACTGGGATTTCTACACGGCCAGGTTCCGCCCTAAAAATTTGTCCTGAAATATAAGCCGCGAGAAACAATAGTACGCTTGCCGCAAAAACTAGAGTCAGAGTAATCCGTGAAAATGAATCCTCCTTGAAAACAATTGGAGTTGTTGGCATTTGGCCTGTACTTGGTGAGCCTGCAGACACGGTAGGGTCATGTATGGTGACGTCACCAGACGGCTTGGGGATCTTGATAGGGTTCTTGCATTTTGGACAGGGGCCGGTCTGGCCAGCGAATTTATCACTGACGTTGAATCGTGCTCGGCATTTGGTGCAAACAACTGAAATTGCCATGGAGAGGCTCTGTTGGAAAAAGTTAGTGAGACTGCATCGGGAGAGAGAACGGCATTCTTAGGAACTGGTTTTCAAATTGTATTGAAAACATGATATTTTTATTCTTACGGCACAAAAAGAGGGGTAAAGTAAAGTTAGTTAGAATGTATTTTTTCCACAGTATGGACGTCACCCATCAATTGTCGTTATGGTAATTACAAATGGTTGAAGCATCTACTATTTCATTTCAGTGTCCGAGTTGTAGCTCGCGTATCACGGTTCCAGGTAAATTTGCTGGGAAAAGTGGTGCCTGTTCAAAGTGTGGCGAGAAGGTGATTGCCCCAAAGACTCAGCCTGCAGGGCATGATAGTACACCAGGTTCAGCAATTGTTGACGAAGTCTCAGGCCTCCATGGCTCTTCTGCAGATCTTCTCGGCCCCCCTGTCGAGGAACATTCGAACAATCACCTTTCGCCAGCAGAAAGTATTGAGAGTCCAACTGCTCGGCTTGTCGCGAGACTTTGGCAGGAGTTACAACACGGCGGCGAGGTTGAGTTGCACATCGCGGGAAGTTCAAGACCAATTTTACCACAATTCTTTGAGCGTGAGTGGTCTCAGGGGACGCACGCATTGTTTGCGCGTCAAGAGCCAGACCAATCCATTACGCTAGAAGCAGTTGCGTGGGAGTCTATTCAGCGAGTAGTTATTCGTAAAGTGCAGGGTTTACCAGACGGCATGTTTCTCGATGAGGGGGAAAGCTAATTTCCCTGTCATATCTTGCTTCTCAGTCAGGCCTCATCATCAAGATCACCTTCGGTGATCATTGAGAATCCCTTGGCTGCCAATGTTTCAAGGCCCATCTCTGTGTTATCTACCATGAGGGCAACAACGGGACGTCCTCGTGGTCTCATCAAGACTGGGTATGCCTGAATAATATTTATTTCTGCCTGTAGCAAAGCTGTGCAGATTTGCACAAGGGGCTGGGAGTCTTCGGGTAATTCAACACCAATTAAATCACTTTCAATTATGGCAAGTCCCGCTCGCTCGAGTATCTCACGGCCTTGTTCTGGATGGCTCAAGAGGAAGCGAACGAAAGCACATTCACCGGCATCACTAATTGATAACGCTACAATGCGTATTTTTGTTCCCGCAAATCGTCGTACAAGTTCGGCGAGTTGCCCAACACGATTTTCTAAAAAGACTGTGAATTGCCGCAAGGTCGGCCAGTTTCTACCACGTGCAGTGGCAAAGCCGATTGTTGCACCTTCGCCTGCGTCACTAAAACTTGTCATACCGTATTTCCATGTGCCTTGTTAGGCTTAAGAGGATAGACTTTTTGACTGAAGCAGGTCAACAAATACCTGCGTGCTCTTGCCAAGTCATGCAGATTTCGCATGATTACTCCATGAACATTCTCGTATAGTTTTAAGAGGCTAATTTCTGTGATTCATGCTAGAAAGGATTCTTGCCGCTCGCATGAAATTGAAATCCGTGTGCGTTATCAGGAAACCGATGGCCAAAGGAGAGTGCATCATGGAAATTATCTCACATATTTTGAGATGGGTCGCACTGAGATGCTGCGAGCACAAGGTTATACCTATAAGGCATTCGAAGATGCTGGTCTCTTTATGGTGGTCGCTGAAGCAACGTGTCGGTACTTGGCAGCAGCGGAATACGATGATTTGCTCATTCTGCGAACGTATGTTGGGAAAATATCAGCCGCCAGTATTCGTCACACATACGAATTGGTGCGAGGGAAGAGAATAATTGCGACCGGAGAGACTTTGGTCGTATGCGTCGATTCTGACGGAAAAATTAGGAAGTTACCCGACTGGTTGTTGCTGAAGTCATGAAAAATACATAAATTTCAGTACAGGCAGAAAACCGTTGTCTCGCTACAGGGTTACGGTTCATGATCATGTGACCAATATTGGATCGGCCCGTGCTTTGACTCGTTAACGCGGCCGACGGTTGGTGATCGAAATTGAATCATCATCGGTAGCCCAAGAGTTATTATTGCCAGGGTTTTCTAGACGTCCTACACCGTCGGAACAATCGCAGAATTGGT
>JALCBP010000165.1:0-3232 GCA_028066355.1 Pirellulales bacterium | reverse complement strand
TGGGCAAGCCACCGGAGTCTGGCTCACTTCATACCATTCGCTACGCCTGTATTTCTTCATAGGGCCGGGTGCCAAACCCTCCAGCAGATTTCTTATTTTGCTGAATGAGTCGTTCTGTCCTCAGGCATTATTCAATTAGTTGATAAGTCTGCAAAACCCATGAATGCCGGGTGCTGCATATGAAAGGAATCTGTTTTCGTTACATTAGTTGGTAGCGGGAGTCGGGTTGGGGACATTGTTCTCACTCGTATCGAACATTTCTCATGACTTTTTGATGTGTTATTACAAATGATGAAGAAAATCGTATTTGCTTTTTTGTGTATCAGTTTATTTGCCGACTTTCGCATCACCCAAGCAGATGAGCGCCCCAACATTCTTTGGGTAACAAGTGAAGATAACAGCCATCATTGGCTGGGCTGTTATGGAAATGATCAGGTAAGCACACCAAATATTGACCAGCTTGCAGCAGGTGGTGTGCGATACGAATTTGCCTATTCCAATGCACCAGTCTGTGCTGTCGCACGTAGCACATTAATTACTGGCCGCTATGCATGCAGCATAGGCACACAGAACATGCGTAGTCGTTATCCAATTCCTTCGGATATCCATACGTTTGTTTCGTACCTTCGAGATTCTGGTTACTACTGCGTCAATCGCTCAAAAACTGACTACAACTTTGAAACAGATGATAAAAGCCATTGGGACGATTCAAGCAGTAAAGCCCATTGGAAAAACAGGCCAGAAGGAAAACCTTTCTTTGCTGTCTTCAATACGGGTATAAGCCACGAGAGCAGCCTCTTTGAAAACAAGAAAAAAGCAGCTCGAAAAAGTGGAATGATTCCTGAGACGCCAAGCCATGATCCAGCCTCAGTCACACTACCACCGTTTCTTCCTGACACACCGGAGATTCGAGACGATTGGGTCACCTATCTTGATATTCTGGCTGCAATGGACAAGCAGATTGGCGACTGGCTTGCCGAACTGGATGATGCCGGACTTCGTGAGAACACAATCGTGGTCTACTACTCTGATCATGGTGGCATTCTGCCTCGAGCAAAACGGTACATCTACGACACAGGAACACATGTTCCGATGATTGTTCGCTGTCCTGAAAAGTTTGCACATATGTCACCAGGGGTTCCAGGATCGACAAGTGATCGCCCTGTCAGTTTTGTGGATCTGGCTCCAACAACACTCAGCCTTGCGGGGGTAGATATTCCCCAGGGCATGCAGGGGCGCGCGTTTCTTGGAGAGCAGAAACAGCAGGCTGCTCCCTACGTCTTTTTGTTTGGCCAGCGTTTTGATGCCCGTATGCTTCGTTTTGTTCGCGCGGTAACTGATGGCCACTACCGATATATTCGTAACTTTAATCCACATCGCCATCGAGGCATTCTTGCGGGCTATCCACACAGTCAATCAGGATGGCGGTCGTTCTATGCACTTCAGCAGGCAGGAAAAACAGATGCTCCTCAATCAGCATTCTGGCAGGTTCCGCAGCCGGTTGAAGAACTGTATGACACGCAGAACGACCCGTGGGAGGTCACCAATCTTGCTGGTGATCCTTCCCATGCGAAGCGTCTTGAAACAATGCGTGCCGCAACATTTGACACCATGAAAGACATTCGCGACACAGGCCTTGTTCCTGAAGCAATGTACAACAGAATTTCTGAAAAAGGTACGGTGTGCGACTATGTCCACAGTCCAGAATTTCCATACGAAAAAGTTTTGGATCTGGCGGTCACTGCATGTGATGGTGACGTGCAAGTACTTCCAGCACTTGAAGAAGCGATGAAGAGTGAGCATCCTGTGATGCGTTATTGGGGTGCTGTTGGCTGTACCGTTCGTGGTCACAATGCAGCCTCTTCAAGTGAGCTTTTACAATCACTCCTAAGTGATTCAGAACCGGCAGTCCAACTTGCTGCTGCTGAGGCATTAGTTGCCTTGGGAAAAAAACAGGACGGGCTGAAGGGGCTGGTGGATGTCTTGAGTACAACACGTGATGAAATGGTCGTGCTGGAAGCACTCTACATTGCAGCTTCCTATAAATTGACAGGAAGCATTCCTAAGCCAATCTATGAACAGGCATGTCAAACTGGTAAGTACACCAAAGGCATGCTGTCAGATTACTCTGATAATTCGTAAGAGCTGCACCAATACAACTTGTGAAAGTAAAGACACGGTATTTCCTTGCATGTTCAAGGATAAGAAATACTTGATTTGCCAATGAATAAACTCCCCTTGAGGTGAGGCCGAATGTCAAAATTTGACATTCAAAGAAGATCTGAGACACTAACGGAGTGTCTCAATTACTTGGGTCAATCTTTGGGGAGAAGGGGGGCAAGCTGATGTATGTGTCTATATATAGAAAATGCACTCTGCGTTTTCATTCCAAGCGAGAGGCATTTACCTTAATAGAGCTTCTTGTAGTCATTGCAATTATTGGCGTACTTGTTGGTCTTTTATTACCAGCCGTACAACAAGCTCGAGAAGCAGCGAGGAGAGCCAGTTGTATTAATCATATGAAACAACTTGGGATTGCCATTCACTCGTACAATGATGCAAACAAAAAACTCCCTCCAGGTGGCGAATGGGAGCAGGGTGCCCCTTGGCGAGCATTGCAAAGCACAGGAGCCCGGCCCCAAGGGCCCAATCGTGAACGGGGTGGTGTTCTCGTACGTCTTCTTCCTTATCTTGAAGAGAATGCTTTGTATTCACAGATTGATTTCGAAGGAGGAACTGTCGCGACTCAAATGGTAAATGGAAAGCGGGTCCGAGAATATGTGATATCAACGTACCTGTGCCCGACTGACATTCATGACGGAACGCTCAAGGTGGGAAATAGCGTCCGAGCGATTTCTAATTATGGTGCCAATTATGGCCCGAGTCATGCTGGTGGTAATGGCAATCCGAACTGCTCTTGCAGTGTGAACTACAATAGCTATCGACCGATTACGGGAACGGGGCATGCGAATCCTGCTGGTCCTTTTGGTCGCGAGGGAAATCTTTTTGTCTGTGAGTTCAAAGAGGTAACGGATGGACTTTCAACAACAATATTCTTTGGAGAAGTTCGGGCAAACTGTAGCAGGCACCAACGAAACGGCTGGGCACATACGAATAACGGCAATGGCCTGTTTAATACGCTGTATCCTCTGAATTACGATTCATGTAGCAAAGATGTTGCAGCCGCAGGTGGTGATGGATGTGGTGCAGAATGTAATTGGAAGACTGAATT
>JALCBP010000164.1:0-3240 GCA_028066355.1 Pirellulales bacterium | reverse complement strand
ACTCGGGCCGGACTGATGACTGGGCGGTATCAGCAACGATTTGGAATCTATACAGCAGGAGAGGGTGGATCGGGGGTTCCACTTGATGAAGTATTTATCCCCCAAAGGCTCAAAACGGCCGGTTACGTCTCTGGCGCTCTCGGCAAGTGGCATCTTGGCCTTACCGAAGAGTACCATGCGATGAATCGTGGATTTGATGAGTTCTATGGCTTCATGGGACGCGGGGCACATCCATATTTTGACCACTCGGACATGAGCCATCCTATTTATCGCGGCCTCACACCCATCAAAGAAGAAGGGTACCTCACCACTCGCATCACTGAAGAGGCAGTCGACTTTATCGGTCGACACAAAGACGAACCGTTCTTTCTTTATGTTGCTTACAACGCGGTGCACGCGCCACCCGAGGCTCCTGAAGAAGATATCAAGCAGGCCACCGGAGACGAAACACGTGACACTCTTATGGCGATGATCAAGCACCTCGACATGGGAGTAGGGGAGATCGTGAACTCGTTAAAGAAGCATTCCTTGTTTGACAATACACTGCTCATTTTTCTGACCGACAATGGTGGCTCCGCGACGATGCACGCCAACAATTCACCACTGCGTGGTTTTAAGCAGATGGACTACGAGGGCGGAATCCATGTCCCTTTCATTGTGTCGTGGCCAGCTGAATTAGAAGGTGGAAAAAAGTGTGACGTACCTATGTGGTCAATCGACCTGTTTGCAACGGCTCTCGACGCCGCTGGACTTCCCATGCCGCAAGACAAGCCTCTCGATGGAACAAGTATTTTGCCCGCAATCAAAGGCAAGACCAATAAACTTCACAATGAACTCTACTGGAGTTCTGCAGGAGCCAAAGGCAAGTGGGCCATTCGTTCCGGAGACTGGAAACTCGTCGCCGAGAAGAATCGTATTGAACTTTTTGATCTTCAAAAAGATCTCAGCGAAACCACCAACCTTGCTGCAAAACACCCACAGATGGTTTCCGAACTCACGGACAAATACAACACCTGGCTCGACGAAATGGCAGACCCGGTAAGTAATCAGGAAAAACGCTGGAATCCTGATGCCGGTGCACCAGCCAAGAAAATGTCAAAAGAAGAGAAGAAAGCCGCACGCGAAAAACGCAAAACTGAAAAAATGACGGAAGGTAATTAAATTGTTTTCTCGAAATATCTTTCTGTTGCTACTCCTGGCTACCTCCTTCATGACGATGCTTGGATCATCACACGCCCAGCAGGCAGACGAGCCCGGAAATCCAATCAAGGAACTCATACTTGAAGGCGAAACCTTTCTAGTCAACGGTCGTCCTGCGTTCATTCTTTGGCCACCCAAAGAAAAAAGAACAACACCTCAGCCATGGGTCATGTACTCACCAACGCTACCACGCTACCCTGATGCACACGAAAAGTGGATGCACCAACAGTTTCTTGACGCAGGGGTTGCAGTTGCTGGCATTGATGTTGGTGAGTGCTATGGATCGCCAGAGGGCCGCAAGTACTTCTCTGCTTTTTACAAAGAAGTGACTGCCAAACGACATTTTGGCGCTAAAGCGTGCCTGCTTGGCCGAAGTCGTGGCGGACTATGGTCTTGTAGTTGGGCCATTCGCAACACTGATAAAGTTGCTGGAATCGCTGGAATTTATCCTGTCTTTGATTTAACAACGTATCCGGGAATCAAAAAAGCTGCTGCGGCATACAAGCTCTCCGAAGGAGATCTAGTTGCGGCAATCAATCAACATAACCCTATTGAGAAAGTTGGAGTACTTGCCAAAGCAAAAATTCCTATTTTCCTTATTCATGGTGATGTCGACAACGTTGTTCCCATAAAACAGAATTCTGCGCGGGTGGCGAAAATTTACAAGAACACCCCTGGTGCGAAACAGTTTGTGGAGTTGGACGTGGTTGCAGGGCAGGGCCACAATTTTTTTGAAGGATTTTTCACTAGTCAAAAACTCGTGGATTTCACGATTAAGCACGCGAAGTCTGGTGCAAAAGCAACGCCGCCCAAGAAACTCATTCCGGCTCCCGAAGGCGTTGAGGTTCTGCGCGACATCACATTTTCAACAGTTGGTGAACAGGAGATCCAGCTTGATCTCTATCGACCCGAGAAAGTCTCGGGCTCGCTTCCAGTTGTTGTTTGGGTGCACGGAGGCGGCTGGAAGAATGGCTCCAAAGATCGTTGCCCTGCGGTGTGGCTGGCGGCTGATGGTTTCGCTGTCGCCAGCATCGATTACCGGTTGACCCATCAAGCCCAGTGGCCTGCTCAAATTGACGATTGCCGCGCAGCGGTTCGCTGGCTTCGAGAGAATGCAAAAACATTCAATCTTAACCCCGATCGCATTGGGGCATGGGGAAGTTCAGCCGGCGGTCACTTGGTAGCTCTCTTAGGGACGCTCGATGCCCCCAATATGGAAAAAACCTCGAGCCGCGTGCAGGCGGTCTGTGACTGGTTTGGTCCAACAGACCTCCTGACCATGCCCCCGAATACAATCTCAGAAACCAGAACTGAAGCCGACATTGCACAATCAAACGGCGCAAAGTTACTTGGAGCGACAGTCCGAGACGTACCGGCATTAGCCAAACAAGCCAGTGCTCTCTATCAGGTTTCAGAGGATGACCCACCATTCCTGATTATGCATGGTGAAAAAGATCCTGGTGTTCCGTTATCACAAAGTGAGCAATTGCATGGCAAGCTTCTAACTGCTGGAGCACAATCGGAACTCAAAGTGATAGCCAACGCCGGGCATGGTGGCAAAGAATTTCAAGCACCTGAAGCGAAGCAATTGGTGCTGGACTTCTTTTCTAGAACGTTAAAGGATTAGCAGGCCTTTAAACTCATATATCACTTACACCCTACTGCCATTGAATCACTGAACACCAAATCCAAAACTCACGATCTTGTCACACAGTTAAGGCTCTTCTTCATGAAACGTTTTTTATCATTTTTAATGCTCTGTTTGCCAGCTATGTTTGTTCCTGCGGCTCGTGGAGAGCGTCCGAATATCATCATGTTTCTGATCGATGATCAGAACCCGTCAAGCATTGCCACGTTTGGGGGCGACACGTACACGCCAAATCTCGACCGCATGGCAGAGGAGGGAATGAAATTCACCCGGGCCTATGTGAGCAGTTCGGTATGCACGCCTTCTCGATACACCTTCCTAACCGGTCGATTTGCTGGAAACTCATACAGCAAAAGGTATATCGACGAAGTTGGTGGGAAAGAAAACCAAGG
>JALCBP010000163.1:0-3240 GCA_028066355.1 Pirellulales bacterium | reverse complement strand
CACAACAGAAACAACATTTGGACCCAGGCTCAATCGGAATGGAACTGTTGTAGATAGGCCATTATTAAACTGCTCGACAGCACCTGTTTCATCCGGAAGTGTCGTCAAACCATTGATCGTAATCTGATACGAATCATCGGGCAGGCTGTTTGCAAAGCGGATAACAACCTGATTCTCATTTGGAGCATCGTCTACAACAATTGCACCGGGAGAAACGGTGACATCTTGGAAGGACCCTGTCGCACCAAACGGATCATTGGCACGACCACTTCGCTCAACAGTAATTCCTCCGCTGACAGAGGCTGGATCAATCTGTGTTTCTGGCGTAAATCTGAGAACAACCTGTTGGGGTGAAATATCAAGGGATGGAGTTGCCACATCTCCGGCCTGATGAAATGGAGATTCCGCCTCTATATACGAAGCCACGTACTCAAAAGCCAACATTTTTCGTGGCTCAAGTCCTTCAACCTTTTGGAAGGCATTGTGATCACGTTGGCGAACTCTCTTACCAACTCGAGCCTGCTTCATTCCATTGGACCGGGAAGAAAACAGAAATTGGACGGATCCAAGCCAGCCAGAAAACCTCATAATTATTTATCTTTCCAAAAGGCCATAGATAATATGACTCTGTATACAATGCTCCCCGATTCGACAGACCCTCACCCCGGAAGGGTATCTCGAAACAAGTAAACAACGACCACAATTCGCTTTTGTTACGGTTGTTATTCGTCCCTGAGCCAACTAATTCCGTACCTTGCCTGTCATTGACGGTATCACTTGCCTACGGAGCCTTCAATAATTTGGTTTGGATCAATTTTTTGAATATATAAACTTCCCAACCAGAATATCTCGCCGTAACGTTGAACTCTTTGTTTTCAACCAAAACAAGGGGTGCTCATTTTCTGTCACGCCTATGAAAGAATCCGTTCTTCCTGCAACTTTTAGGACATCGCTTTCAATGACTCCCCGAATTGTTTCCCTCCTACCTGCTGCGACAGAAATTGTGTGTGCACTCGATGCTGCTGACTCACTTGTAGGTCGCTCGCACGAGTGCGATTGGCCTCAGAATGTGACTCATCTACCTGTTCTAACAGCTCCAAAAATTGACCCCACAAACTCAAGTCGTGAGATTGACCAGGCAATCAAAAATAGTGATTCTGAGGCACTTTTTTCACTCAACGAATCGCTGCTCCGAGAACTCTCGCCTGACCTTATTCTCACCCAATCTGCATGTAGCATTTGTGCCATCGATATGGACGCAGTCGCGAACATTGCCGCATCACTCTCGCTGCCACAGGGTGGTCACCCTGATGTACTTGCTCTAGCCCCACAATCGCTCCACGAACTCATGGATGATATTTCTCTCGTGGGAGAAAAAATTGGCAAACAAACTGAGGCTGCAGAGGTGGTTGCAACGCTCAATGGTCGGATTGCCAACGTCACAACAGAAACACAGAACATTGAAATCGAGCATAAAAAAAAGCCTCGAATCGCCCTCGTCGAATGGCTTGACCCACCCATGTCAGCAGGAAATTGGGTGCCTGAAATGATTCATATGGCTGAGGCGGTCGATGCCCTGAAGGCTGATGCAGGGAAATCTCACTGGATTGAGTGGGCAGATGTGGCTGCGGCAGATCCAGACATCGTCATTCTCATCCCATGTGGTTTTGAGTTGGAACGGGTTCTCACTGAGGCCAAAACACCGGCTGTCTGGCCACACCTCAAGGATCTTCGAGCCACTCGTGAAGGCAAGCTTTTCGGTGTCGATGGCCACCATCTTTTTAATCGACCTGGTCCGCGGCTAGTCGATTCGCTTGAAGTGCTCGCGGAGATTCTCCACCCGGAAAGCTTTCGGTTCGAAGCCACAGCCCGATTTGCCAAACGAATTGAATCATGATGTTTTCTTTGACCCAAGAAGCACCAACGCTCCGACTCCAAAGGCCCCAACGAATTGAACACAGCTGTTTTAAAGGCAATTTATGGTTGTTTTGTGTCGTTTGTATGGGTTTAACCTCAGGTTCGATGCCTCTATATATAGAAAACCTTTTAGTTTTGGGTGACTCTGCGGGTCAGGGGACCTAGACTCCTTACAGAGAGTATGATGCTTCCTTCTGGCCGCCGACTGCGGTACCGGCATCATGGCTCAAAACTCTGAAATACAGGTTCCATGTCTCAAGAATTTCGTATCGAAATCCCTCAGATCGACCCACGCTGGAGTCGCTCACTTGTGCCACTTGTGGCCATTATCGTTGCTGGGCTCGCGTTGCTCTCCAGCAGTGTTTATTCAGTCGGGACCGAAAGCGTTGGCGTCATCCAACGTTTTGGAAAGTACACCGGCACAGTCGACCCAGGCCTTCGCTTCAAACTGCCTTTTGGAATTGACCGAGTCACGATTTTGCCAGTGAAGCGGCAGTTGAAAATGGAATTCGGTTTTGGCACTGGTGGTGCAAATGACCTCTATCAGATTTCACGTGAGCAGGATCGCGAAGCGGACATGGTCACGGGTGACCTCAATGCCGCTCATGTGGAATGGGTTGTGCAATATGAAATTAGTGACCCGGAGCAGTTCCTTTTTAACCTGCGCGAGCCTGCCGCAACGCTGCGTGACCTTGCTGAAAGTGTCATGCGGGAAGTTATTGGTGACCGCACAGTCGATGAAGTACTGACCATCGGTCGACAAGGCATCGAAAGCGCTGCGATCACGAAACTGACTGATCTTGTCCAGAGTCTTGAAATGGGACTTCGCGTGCAGCAGGTCCAGCTGAAAAATGTGCATCCGCCATCTGCCGTGCAGGCCTCTTTTGATGAGGTCAACCGAGCCCAGCAAGAGCGGGAAGAAATGATTAATCAGGCCAACGGTGAGTACAACAAAGTTGTGCCACGAGCCCGCGGTGAAGCGGAACGCACGATTCAGGGTGCAGAGGGCTACGCCGTCAAACGAGTCAACGAGGCAAAAGGTGACATTGCCCGGTTTTCAGCACTGCTTGAACAGTACGAAAAAGCACCAGATGTCACCCGTCAGCGGCTCTATCTTGAAACAATCAGTGAAATCCTCCCCCAGCTTGGTAGCAAGGTCATCCTCGATTCAGATGTCCAGCAGTTTCTACCGCTGATGAACCTCCAACAACTTTCACCGGAGGCAAAACGATGAGCCCCATGCCAATTAATCATCCCGTTCTAGTTTTTGCCCGTCGTGTTGGTGACTTCCTGTTTTCACCAGCAGGTCTCGCAGCAATTATT
>JALCBP010000045.1:4818-20706 GCA_028066355.1 Pirellulales bacterium | reverse complement strand
GTGCCGGCGAGACTCGTTGTGACAAGTGGGGGAACGGCCTGCCCGGTTGTTGCCCAGACAAGATACTCAGTAGAGAACCACAGCCGTCCAGGAAACTCAGTGCGAAACACACGTGTGTAATCTCGTGTGCATGGCTTGTGATCAGGTGCCATGTGGTAGGCAAGTTCACCAGGGCCCATCCAATGGCGGTCAACAATATTCCGGTCACAATGTGAAGCCGGGGCTGGTTCCTGAAAACATGTAAGAAGATCTTTTGGGTTTTCGGAGAAGCCCTTACTTCGGACAGGGTCGAACCCCGCGGGTACCTGAAGATCATCAGCCCGTTTCGGTGGCGCCCAGATGCTACCGGCCTGCTTTTCAGCAAGTGCATCAGCAGGGTCATCAAGCGAGCTCGGATATCCCAGTGGTTCGGGTTGGCTGGTCAAACCGATCTCAGCAGAAAGAGTCCGCATGCAAAGAAGAACAACCGCGCAGCAGAGGATCACACCCCGACTTCCTAAATAGTTTATTCGCGGTCCAAACATGGTTTGCCTTTGTTAGTCCGTATACAAGCACAGGTAAGATGTATCGGTTGAAACGACCCTGCGGCCTGAATGGCTTTATGCACCCCAGAATTACCATATTTCCTAAACGCCCCAAGCAGTTTGTTCGTTAAAGATCGCGTGACACGAACGTCGATGGATATCGATAGAGGTAACCCGTTCACTCCCTGTGCACGGGGTCGTGGTTGCCTGTCACAAGAGCGCCCGTTTCCCCCGCGAGGCGTCTTTCATGAAACCGTCGCGAACAGAGGTTTGGATACGATCATTCAGTATTGCAGCGCTGTGCGCTGTCATGCTTGGAGGGTGTTCGCGCGGAAAGTATTACCTTCAGGCTGATCGTGAGGTGAATGCCTTGCTGAAGGAAAAATCGTGTGACCCTCGGTGGGAAGTACCGTTTGACTACAACGTACGATCAGACAAACGAAGTCGATTTTATGATCCGTACAATCAAATTTTCCCACCGATGCCTCCAGATGATCCTACGGCTCATCGCTATATGCATTGTGTTGATGGAAAGCATGGTTTTTATCGTTGGCATATCAACGGTGATCGTACGACACTCGACAATCCTGCGTGGCGTTCACGACTCCACGAGGTAGTTGATCTAACCGAATCAGGAGCGATCGAGCTCAGCACCGAGTCAGCAATGAAACTGGCGTATCTGAATTCAATCAACTGGTGGGACCAGCTTCAGACACTCTATCTTTCTGCACTGGATGTGAGCACTGAGCGTTTTCGATTCGATGTTCAATTCTTTGGTGGCAATACCACTGAATATCGAAACCGTGGTCCCCTCAATCCGAATGGACAGGTTACACGATGGGGTACTGAAACAGATCTCATTGCCCGTCGAAATCTCGCTACAGCTGGTGAACTTGCCGTCGGCTTAGTTAATTCAATCGTTTGGCAATTTGCGGGTCCGAATCAGTACACGAACGTGTCATTTTTTGATTTCGCGTTTCTTCAACCATTGTTACAAAATTCAGGTCGCTCAATTGCACTTGAACCGTTGACAATTGTTGAACGCACACTCTTGGGAAATCTGCGGCTACTTCAATTCTACAGGCAAGGGTTTTTTCTACAGGTTGCCTTTGGGAGTAATCAGCCGAGGCGATTGCAACGACGTGGTGGCTTTTTTGGTGGTACAGGGTTCGCGGGTTTTACCGGAACAGGAGTTGGCGGCTTTGGAAATATTGGTGGGGTGTTTTTTGGAGGTCAGGGAAATGGACTTCAAACTGCAGGAGGTGGAACCGGGGGAGCTGGCTTTGCCGGCGGTGGTGCAGGAAGACTCGGTGGTTTCGTGGGGCTTTTGCAATCGCGGCAGCAAATTCGAAATGCTGAGCAAAATTTAGCAGCGCAACTCAGAGCACTGGCGCAACTTGATGCAAATCTCGAAGCCGGTCTGGTTGGTGTTGAGCAAGTTGATCAGTTGCGACAGAGTGTCGAAACGAGTCGTGCCAATCTCCTTTCAGCGAAAACCGGTCTTGCCAACCAAATCGAAACATTCAAGGTAAATGTGCTGAATATTCCATCTGATACGGCAATGGCACTCGATGAAACGTTCATCAAACCGTTTCAATTTATTAGTCCTGAGATGCAAGCTTTGCAGAATGGCCTAGGTGACTTTCTGGCAACGTATTCGTTTGGTGCAGAAGAACCGCTTAAAGAAGTAGATGATCCTCGCCAGGATCCAATTGAAGATGATCCGACAGCCCTGGAATTAGTACCACCGGCAATTGAAAAAGCACCGCAGGAGCCGCTTCTCCTACCGCCACCAGTCGATCAGAAAGACCAGCGAACGAGTATCGACGAAACAGAAGAAGAGTCACGATTGAAAGTAGAAAAGTCAGTCCTTAAGCGTCAGGATGATTCCACAGAAGAGACCGCAGTAACAGAACAGCTAGTAGCGGACACCGATCAGGCACTTATCAAAGCATCTCTTGAAAAACTTGATCTTTTACGAGATCAAGTCGAGCTACAGGCAGCTGATGTCATGTCGGATCTTCAGCGTGTGGACGCAGATGCGGCGTATCGAATCAACCGGATGCGGCGTACGGAACGAGAAACATTTACCCGTGAGATGCGGCTCTTGAATGATGATCTCAATCGTCTTCTGAAACAGATTGACGAAAATGAAATAGAAATACAGCGACTCGGTGATGCTCTTGTGCCAGAGAACCTTCGTGAAACTGCTGATGCGGTTGTTGAGCTTGTGTCAGAGATTGCCGCAGCTGTTGACGAGATGTCACTCATACAAGCACGTGCACGTGTTGAAGCAATTACAATAGAGCCCGAGCGAATCGATCCTGATATTGCATTTGAAGTTGCTCGAGCAAATCGACTTGACTGGATGAACAATCGAGCTGCTTTGGTCGATCAGTGGCGGCTCATTCAGTTCAATGCCATGGCCCTGTTGGCTGGTCTTGACCTCGAGATTGATGGTGATCTCTCGACGACCGGTACGAATCCGGCCCGCTTCCGCGCTCCGACAGGTAACATGGGAGGTCGGCTTCGCTTTGATGCACCACTTACTCGATTACGAGAACGGAATAACTTCCGGCAGGCAATTCTGGATTATCAGCAGGTTCGACGCCAGCAGATCCGGTATGAAGACGGAATAAAGCTCTCCATTCGACAACTTTTAAGACAGCTTGAACTCGATGAACGAAATCTTGAGACACAACGACGGGCGGTGATTATTGCCATTCGTCGAGTAGATCAGACTCGATTGAGTTTAAGTCAGCCAGCACCACCACCGCCGCCACCAAGTCCTGATGGTTCTATTCCAGTTGTTGATCCAGCTGCAGGCCAGCTGGCTCCAACTGCGACACTCAATCTGATTTATGCATTTAATGACCTTCGGAGTTCTCAGGATGCGTTAACCAGCATATGGATTAACTACTATGCGACACGCGCATCACTCGCATATCAAATGGGAATCATGAATCTTGATGAACATGGAGTTTGGATCGACAAACCGTTTGAAGGGTTTGCTCGTTCTTCTAGTGAAGAGATGCCACTTCCACCACCAGTTCCACAGGAATGGCTTGATTACCTCGAAGAAATTGATCCACCACCACCACTTCGTGATGATGCAGGAATCGACATCGATGACGTTCCAGGAATTATGCCAAGTATCATCGCACGAGCGATGCCAAAGAAAGACAACAATACGGTGAATAAGGGTGAAGAGAGCAAAGAAAAGCCAGGCAACGAAGTACTTCCAGCATCAGCAGCGATAAGAAAAGAGGAGTCTTGGGCTGACTTGATCCCATCTTTTTTCAAGGAACGGTGATAAGGAACTCGGAGCTAGCTCAAAAAAGGCATAAAATTTAGGGAATAATCTTTGTGAGAACCTGTAGGCAGGTGACATAAGCATATAGTTGAACAATCGTTTTCAAATCAAAAAGAAACAAAACAGTAGATACGTGGACAATTCACCATCATCACAATCAGTTGACGTGCAGCCTTCAAGCTCAACAAATGCTTCGGCTATCGCGGACTTGCTCGGCGATCCAACCGCCCAGCAGCATCCTGTTGTTTCACGTTCTCGTCGGAAACGAGTATGGCTTTTACTCGTTGTGCCACTTGTGATTGCCTGTGCCTATGTTTCTCCAAGTCTTCTCGCTCTGTTGCCGGACACTGAACAAACGACAGACCTTTCAGGCATGCCGGTTTATACAGTCGAGAAAAGAAACCTAGAGATAACGGTTACGGAAGAGGGCAGTCTGGTTAGTGATGAGAATGTAAACATTACCTGTGACGTTGCTGGTGGTGCCACTATTATCTGGCTTGTGGAGGATGGTGATCGAGTGACTGCGGGCATGGACATCGTCAAGCTCGATGCATCAGTTTTGTCTGAAAATGCAACTGCTCAGAAAATCGCTTATGAAAAAGCCAGAGCTTTGATGATTCAGGCAGATAAAGATTATGCCGCTGCGAAAATTGCAGTTGAAGAGTATAGGGAAGGTCTCTTCAAGAAGGAGCTAAGAACGGCAGAGTCCAATGTCACGGCAGCAACAGAACGACTTCAGGCAACACAAAATACCTTGGCCTACGGTGAGCGAATGTTCCGCAAAGGCTACATCACGCCGCAGCAGCTTGAGGCACAGAAGTCAGCAGTTGCACGAGCAAAGTTAGACCTTGGGACAGCTGAGATAGCACTCGACGTTCTGACAAAGTTTACGAAGCCCAAAATGACCACGGAACTTGAAAGCGTTCGAGATTCAGCAGCAGCCCGGCTTGAAAGTGAAAAAGCTGCACTTGAACTAGAGAAGATAAAACTTGAGAGGCTTGAAGGCGAGCTTCTCAAGTGCACGATACAAGCTCCACAAGATGGTCTTGTTATTTACGCTAATTCGCGATCGAGGGATCGTGAGACGGAGATAAAAGAAGGTGCTTCCGTAAAAGAACGTCAGGTTATTCTGCAGTTACCTGACCTTACGAAGATGCGAGCAGACGTTGAGGTTCATGAGTCGAAGGTCGATGAAATTTCGCTGGGTATGCCCGCAATCGTACGAGTGCAAGATCTAAAATTCTCTGGTGTTGTTACGTCTGTCGCAAATCGCCCAGAATCGAATTGGTTCTCAACTGCAAAAAAATATATTGTTGGGGTTCGAATTGATGGTGTGTCGGAGGCCCTCAGGCCAGGATTCACTGCCGAAGCTACTATCATTGTTGCAGATTTGCAGGATGTGATCGCAGTACCAGTTGCTGCTGTAATCGAAGATGGAGAAGAGTATATCTGTGCTGTAAAAACAGGTGAGACTTTCGAGCGGCGAGTTATCACCCTCGGACAAAGTGATGACCGGTTTGTTGAAATTGTTGATGGCCTTCAGGAAGGAGAGGAGGTGTTCTTAAATCCAGGAACAGTTCTTGGTGCATCTCTTTCGGCTGAACAAGAATGAGTTTTGAACTGGCCAAGTCGCCCTGGCAAAAGTGGATAGCTCAATTGGTGCACGCATCGTATACGTGCACAGGCCTTTTAATCACTCACGCTGTGGAGAGTGAAGTCGGCGCATGAACGTCATACAGCAGCTCAAACTTGGCTTTCGCAGCCTGATGCTCCACAAGCTTCGATCGGCACTCGCTGTCCTTGGCATCCTTATCGGAGTGACTGCCGTAATATGGCTTGTCGCGATGGGCGAGGGCGTGAGCTATCAGGCACAGCAGCAGATTAAAGAACTTGGTGCGACAAGTATTATTGTGAGGACGATCAAGCCGTCAGAGGAAGCAAATAGCGATAATGGCAGCCGTTCAGGCATTAACTACGGATTGCTGCGATCAGATTATGACCGAATCCTGACCAATGTCCCGACTATTTCTGCAGCCGTTCCCATGCGAGAGATTAGTCGAGATGTTCGTCGTGATGAATTTGTTACTTCAGCGCAGGTTATTGGTTGTACCCCTGAGTATTTTTCAATCAATCGGCTGCCTATGGCTCGCGGCAGGCCACTTGCTGCATCCGATCTTCGAGGTTTAGAGAATGTCGTGGTGCTGGCCCACGATGTAGCTGAACGCCTTTTTCCAATTCAGGATCCCCTTGGCCGTGCAATTCAGATAGGTACAGAGTTTTACGTTGTTGTTGGCGTTGCCGAAGATCGAACAGCTGCTGCGGCTATCGGAGGAAGTTTTTCAGCCCGGCAGTACAACCGTGATGTCTACATACCTCTGAGTACATTTCGGAAACGCATAGGGGATCGAGTCATCACTGTTCGTGGAGGAACGTTTCAGAATGAGACAATTGAGTTAAATCAGATTACTGCTGTTGTTGATGATGTCGCATCAGTTGATGCATCAGCTAACATCATTCGTGAATTACTCAAGCGGTATCATAAGACACGTGATTACGCCGTTGTCGTGCCTAAAGAACTTCTTGAGCAAGCTGAAACGCTGCGGATGATGTTCAATGTTCTTTTGCTTCTTATTGCTGGAATATCACTAATTGTCGGTGGTATCGGCATCATGAATATCATGCTTGCTACAGTCACTGAGCGAACCAGAGAGATTGGTATCAGGCGTGCGCTCGGTGCCACGAAGGGTGAGATTGTTCAGCAGTTTCTTTGGGAGACCGTTGTACTTTCGGGTACCGGTGGTCTCCTCGGTGTAGCGGTTGGCTTTCTTTGTGGCCCAACGGTTCAAGGCGTCCGGCTTGTCATTGAAGGTTTCATGCCTGATGTCTGGTCAACACTTCCGTCAACAATCCATCAACTTGAGCCACGACTTGCGCCATGGTCGATTGTTGCAGCCTTTGGGATTTCAGTTGGTGTCGGAATTGTCTTTGGTATCTATCCGGCTCAGCGTGCAGCTAATATGGACCCAATTGAGGCGCTGCGTCATGAGTAACAAACCAAACGAGGCAGTACAGGAACCCATGCGAGTTGCTGCGGTACAGAATGTGACCAAGGTCTATCGGCTTGGAGGACAGGATGTTAAAGCGTTGGCGGGCGTTTCACTTGAATTCAAGCAAGGTGATTTTGTCGCCATTATGGGAAGCTCTGGGTCAGGAAAAAGTACTCTTCTGAACCTCCTTGGATGTCTCGATAGACCAACGACAGGGCACTATCTTCTTGGTGGCCGTGACGTTGCGACGCTGAGTGACGAAGACCTTTCACGTGTTCGTGGTCGCTATCTTGGTTTTGTATTTCAGTCATACAACCTGATTCAGCAACTTAGCGTGGTTGAGAACATTATGGTTCCGTTGTCATACCAGAAGCCGATTCGTCCAGATGGTCGCGAACTCAGCATCAAGTTGGCAACACTGGTGGGGCTTGCTGGTCGTCTCGATCATAGACCGAATCAGCTTTCTGGTGGCCAGCAGCAGCGTGTGGCCATTGCTCGGGCATTGGTGAACAACCCTCATGTTATTCTTGCCGATGAACCAACGGGAAATCTCGATACAGCAACGTCGTACGAAATCATGGACCTTCTTGATGTGCTGAATAAAACCGGTCGCACCATTGTTATGGTGACTCACGAACCAGACATCGCACAGCGAGCCAAGACGGTCATTACTCTTCGAGATGGATTGATTCAGTCGGTTGAACAAAATCGGGCGTAAGTGTCTGTTGAACACTGCGTATCTCACACCGCGCATCTGCCCGTTGATCAACGGCGCTGCCTAAAGAACCAATCGAGTAATTCTTCGTTATGGTATGCCGCAGTCCATGAATCGTGACCAACCCCCGGCAATTCTGTGTATTTTGGGTTTCCACCAGCTGCTTTTACTGCTTCAACCATGGAACGTGAACAGTCGACCGGAATCACTTTATCGGCATCACCGTGGACAGCCCAAATCGGAACATCTTTTGCCAACTCGGCATATTTTTCTTCACTTTTTCCACAGACGGGAACAGCTGCTGCAATTCTTTCGGGTATTCTCATGGCGACTTCCCAAGTGGCAGCACCACCCATTGAAAGTCCTGTAACGAGAATTTGATCGGTATCAATTGCATCTTCAGTTTCAATTACATGATCCAACGCCTTCATTGCAGCTTGCATGTCGATTGTCATATCAACCGCTGACCAACGATATCCTTCTCGACACTGTGGGGCGAGGATAAAGCAGGGATATTTCTTGCGGAGGGCGTCACTCGTCATCCATGTTGGAAAATATTTGAGTTGACTGGCATTATCAGATCCTCGTTCTCCCGCACCATGAAAGAACAGGACGAGGGGAAATTTCTTTTGGGATTCAGAAGTTTCTGGTCGTAAAAGCCGGTATTGAAAAACAATTTCCTCATCATTTTTCTGTACCGAGACAGTTTGTTCTTCGTAGAGATTTTCTGAACTTTTTAATGATGTTTGTTCTGCTGTACACGTATTCAAGGTTGCACTTGTTACAAGGAGGAGGATACAGAGGAGTAATTTCTTCATTTGGTTCATAGACACAGAGGACTGTTTTGGCTTCTCTAGCTTACTTTTTAATTCTATTGTGGCATCCCGATCACTCTGGCGTAAGATGGGGCACTACGGGAGGTGTTTTCATGCAATCAATGTTCAAATTATTTGTGATTCCAGCAATTTTTCTTGTCAACTACTGTGTTCTGGCAGGTACTCCGAGTCGCCCGAATGTGCTCATCATCATGGCGGATGACTGTACATATAACGATCTTTCGCTTTATGGCGGGGTGAATGCAAAGACTCCTAATATTGAACGATTGGCTTTGGGTGGGCTTGTGTTTAATCAGGCATATCTTTGCGAAGCAATGTGTCAGCCATGTCGTTCCGAGTTATTTACAGGGAAATATCCAGTTGCCAATGGAAGTGCATATAACCACTCATCGAGTCGTGATGGTATTCGTAGCCTGCCACACTATTTGCAGCCGCATGGGTATCGTGTTGGTATAAGTGGAAAAATTCATGTTCGGCCGACATCTGTCTATCCATTTGAAATGGTCGATGGTTTTGAAAAAAGCTGTGTAAAAAATCCAACAAAAACGCACAGCCTCAGCGGAATCCAAGAGTTCATCAGTCGAGATTCAGAAGATCCATTTTGCCTTGTCGTTGCACTGGTTGAGCCACATGTGCCATGGGTTATGGGAGATGCCACTGCGTATCCACCCAAAAAAATTACACTGCCTGAAAATATTGCTGATACACCTGAGACCCGTACCTGTTTCTCGAACTATCTGGCTGAAATCACATACATGGACGGCCAGGTTGGTGAGATTCTTGGTGTCCTCGATGAGTCTGGTAAGCGTGAAGACACATTAGTTCTTTTCACCTCAGAGCAGGGTTCACAATTTCCAGGAAACAAATGGACTAACTGGAACACAGGTGTTCATACGGCTTTGGTGGCATCATGGCCCGGAACCATTGAGCCTGGAAGAACTGATGCACTTGTGCAGTATGCGGATGTTGTCCCAACGATACTTGCCTTGAATAGTGAAAGTGATTCAGCCATCCAGGAAAAGTGTGATGGTATCAGTTTTCTGCCCAGTCTGCTTGAAGGTGCTCCCTCGCAAAGAAAATATGTATATGGTTTACACAACAATTATCCGGAAGGACCTCCGTACCCCATACGATCAATTAGCGACGGTACATATCATTTGGTTCTGAATCTGTTGCCTCGGAACAGTTATGTCGAGAAGCATCTCATGGGCATGGCAGCGCGAGAACAAATTGAGAGAAAATACTGGTCTACATGGATGCGTGATTGTTGGCAAAATGAGCGAACCTATCGTCTAATCAATCGCTTCACAACGCGTCCGCCTGTTGCTTTGTATGAATCAGCCGTAGATCCATACGAAATGAAGAATCTTGTGGGACAGCCGGAGCATGAAGAGACCATGAAAAACCTTCAGTCGGCCTTGCAAGCATGGATGGAGTCGCAGGGTGATCCGGGTGCAGCGATGGATACTCGCGAAGTCTATGAGGCCGCAAAGAAGGGTGAGCACCGTTTTCCGGGTTAAAGAATCCGGTAGAACTATTCATCGCCGCTTTAATTTTTTACCGAAGCAATTTCATCATATAAAGCCAGGCAGTCGATGCTCTTTAGGCAGAGTTCAACGCCTGCTTGATAACGGCGAGTGTTTTTGTGTGTGCTTCCTTGAGAAACTCTTGTGGTTCTCGTTTGCGATACATCGGATTATATAACTCAAGAGAAACACAGCCTTTGTACCCAATCTCATAGAGAATTTTCAATTGTTCAACCAATGGAAGAATACCGTCACCAGGGAGTACTCGCTGTGGGTCACACCACGTGTCTTGGCGTTCAAGTCCAGCTGGAGAATCTGCAAACTGGAAAATTGCAATTGAATCTGGGTTGAGCATTCTTAATGCATTTGGTTCTGTGCCACCATGATAATTATGGTAGGTGTCAGGAATCACTTTTGCGTCAGGCCAGCCCGACATCATGCCAACATCAACAGCATCAGAAAGTGTTTTGAGCTGAGGGACGGCGTTTAGAAAGATAATTCCTGTTTTGAGTCCATACTCGTTCAGTGCAATTTCACTGATTCGTCGGTAACACCAGGCACCAATGTCTTTAGTAAAAGTCTCTCGTTTTTGTAAGTCAGGAATGATCTGAACATGTTCAGATCCAATGTCACGAATCATCCGGAGTCTGGTGTGATGTTCTTCAAGGCGAGACTCAAAATCTTCTTTTGTGTTCCCAAGGCTTCCCCATAGACCAATGACACTCGGAACAAAGAGACCTTTGTCTCGAATGCTTTTTCCAAGATCTTTAAGCGATCCACCAGCTTCTTCGTACGCGGTCAACTCCCGATCCCAAGGCTCCATTGCATCAAAGTCTGAAGCTGCAATGAACTCTATTTTCTTTTCGAGTGGCAGTTCTTTTGCCAGCGTTGTGGTATCCAGACACATTGGCCATGGGCTATGTCCTTGTTGCCACTCAAACTTCTTTTCTGCAGCCTGAATCTGATGAGAAGTCATTCCAGAAGCAGCGAGTACGGCACCAGCTTGAATAGCGGCACTGGCTTGAATAAACGAACGTCGATTTGCCTTCATGGCTCACTCCTGAATTTTGAGCTGCATTTGTTGTCAGAATGACCTGGTGTATTGTGGACTCTTATTTCATGCTTCAAAGTGTATTTCGTCAACTCTCTCATGTTTTCGAAAGAGCATTTCTGATTGTATGAGTCACATGCCTCTATTCTGTTCTCTTCAGATAAGATGGTGCCTGTTGCATGGCTGGCATTTATTCTGCAGAGGTTCGTATGGAGATATCCCAGAGTGTGCTTGTGTGTGGGGCCGGGCCGACTGGTCTGGTATCTGCTTTGGAACTTGCACGTCGTGGTATTCGGGTCCGCATTGTTGATGCCGCGTTGGAACCCTCACAGTTATCAAAGGCGGCTGTGCTTTGGCGGCGTTCGCTTGAGGTTCTTCATCCAGCAATTTCGGTAGAACAATTTCTCTCTGATGGAAGACCGGTACACGGAATCCAATTTGAAGCTGAAGGTGACATCCTCCAAGAAATTGACTTTGGGAAACGTTATGGACGATTTCCACACGGTCTGTTTATTCCTCAAAATAAAACAGAAGCGATTATCACAAAAGCACTTTCAAGCATTGGTGTTCAAGTGGAACGAGGCAAAGAAGTCAAAGACCTGTTGTCAGGTGAAGAGCATGTTGATGTGGAATTTGCAGATGGGGAGTGTTCACGGTTTGCATGGCTGGTCGGTGCCGATGGTGCCCACTCAACGGTAAGGAAATGTCTCGGTGTCGCATTTCCAGGTAGTGGGGTTGATCGGCGGTGGCTTCTGGCTGACTTGCAGTTGGCGGATGTCGGGCAAGAGGATCGCATTCGAATGTTTCTCTCGAATGCAGGTTTGCTCGGTCTTTTTCCATATGGAAACAGAGTCTGGCGGCTGATTGCTGATGCCGGTCCAGCTGATCCGACAGACTCACGTCGTGATCCAACATGCGAGGAGATACTTCACATTCTTCGTTCACGATCATGTCTTGATTGGACAGTAGAAAAAGCACTATGGATTTCTGAATTTCGCATTAATGAGCGACAAGTTGAACAGTACTGCCACGGCCGAGTCATTCTTGCTGGTGATGCAGCACATATTCATAGTCCAGCAGGCGGGCAGGGAATGAATACAAGTATTCAGGACGCAGTCAATCTTTCCTGGAAACTTTCCATGGTCATGAAGAAACAATCAGCAGTTTCATTACTCCATACATATCAGCAAGAGCGTCATCCTGTTGGTGCTGCAGTTGTTCAGGGTTCTGGCAGGATGCTTCGTGTCATGATGTCTCAGAATCCACTTATTGGATTTTTCCGTCGATGGATACTGCCCTATATCGTTGGTCTCCCTCCTGTGCGAAAGGAAGCCGTCAAACGGCTCTCTGAAGTTGATGTAACGTATCACGGAGGACTACTTGCTCACTCAAAATCAGATCGTTGGATCGGTCGACGCTGTCCGGATGTTTCGTGGGGTGATGATGGTTTGTCGATCTACGATCTTTTTACTGGAACAGGTTTTACTGTCCTTCGACTTGGTCGCGGTTTAATGACCGATACGATGTGGAATCGCGTCATTCATACAGCCGGTCCAGATGTAACTGTTGTTGATGCAGCAATGCCGGATGGTACGGTTGCCGAAGAAGCCAAGGCTTTTGCTCAATCATTAGCAGCAACCGATGGAACTATCGTTGTTGTTCGGCCTGATTCGTATCTTGGGCCAGTGTCTCAAGATATTGAAGTTGTGCTGTCGTGGTTCAGGCAACTTCACAATTCTGAATAATAAGGAGGAGATAAGTATCGGTCAGGCTCATTTGAACGTGATCTAAAACTGCCAGATGACATCGCAGCCACCGTAGAACTGGTCACTTTGAGTTCCGAGGCCACCAGCGGTTTTACCAAATGGTAATCCGACACCTTGTGCGGCATTTCCCAGATCCTGACTAAACCAGTCATATCGAAGTTCTGGTCGAATGACGAGATTGTTGCCAACAAGGTAGTTAAGCCCCCATGTCATAGCCCAGAAATTGCCAGCAAAGCCACTAAGCTGAGGTGATCCTTCACGAATGCCATACTGCACTCTAGTGCCGTTATTATCCCTGAACCACTCAAGTCGAAGGCCACCAATAAGATAATCAGTAAAGTTGTAAAACAGGTATTGATTCACTCCATACCAATAGGCTGAGCCAGGCTGCTGCCCTTGTGTTTCGTAATAAAAAGGAATGTCTCCGCCAGCATACGCCTGGTACCCGAAGTCACTTTGATAGACATACGTCAGTTTGTCAGTGAATTCGTTGGAGTACACGATGCTCGTGACTGTTCGATTACCAACATAAGCGCTGGCGGGGTTCACGAAACTTTCTGTAGTACGCTCATTCCCGCTTGAGTTGGCCAGTGTGAGTGCTTGCGAACCATCTGAACTTGAGAAAGTGATTGCTCCAAGGAATGCCGCATTACTGGTAGATCCAGAGCGTGGATTTGCCTGTAGCGTTGGCAAGCCATTGTCCCAGTTATCCCACCCGTTGGTAATACCACCAATAATTGTGAGTTGACCATTTGGTACCCATGTTGCGAGTACGCCGGTGTGAGTAAAGGGCTCACCATACTGCATGGTGTATGCATGTGTGTAGAAGAAGTTCCCGATTGCTGGCACAACTTCATAACCGATCAGGGTATAGAAATGTCCAAGCTTGACGTTCAGTGTCTGGGTGCCCACCTCGCCATAAAGCTGTGGCATAGCCAACCCATAGTAGCGATTGGAATTCCATTCAGAATCAAGCCCACTAGCAACCGTATAAAGAAAGTCAGTGCCATAGAGCAGGTCGACTCGACCACCTAGGCTCAACTGGTCTTCCTTGAGAATTCGCTCATTGATGAGGTACAGCTGATTCATCTGGCCTTGCCAAGCACGATCATTAAAGGTGATCGGTCCGTTCCAATCAGCACCCCAATTATTTGCCCCAATGCCAACATCGAGCCAGCCATACGTTTCAACACCACGATTCAGTAAAAAGTCTGTTTCGAGATACCGAGTGGCACCTTCTTCGGTGATGGCTTCTTGAGGAGCTGCCCCGCGATATTGGTACACGTCTTCATCAGGAACGCCCTCGCGTGGCATGAGCGTAACCGGAGCTGGCACGTCATTTTGTACATATGAGTTTATAAGTTCCTCGTTGACAGCGGGCAGCGGTTCGGCAGCGAGTGTTGATGCACTCGCAAGACAGGCAATGACATATAAAGCGATGGTGTCACTTGTGAACTTCGTCATGTGTTTTCAGCCTGAAGGATCGAGCAGGGTCCAGCTATATTTGTGCTACAAGGGACGAAGCAAAATGAACATCGCCACTCATTGATTCGACCATTCACGCATGGGGAGCGCACTGTATGCAGGAGATGGAAAATCTCTCTGCAATCGTTACAGCTTTACAGAAGATTCTCTGCATACTTGATTACTAGGCTTATTCAAGCATTAGGATCGCTTTGCTCGACGAATCAACTCATTAATGACTCGTACAAACAGGTCTGTTTCGAAAGGCGTGAGAATGATCTTTCTGAGGTGATCAACCTTCGCATGAGCTGCCAAGATTTCTTTATGGCGTCCTGCACCTATGAGAAATACAGGACATTTTGCAAGGTAGGGATTCCATGAAAAAGCATTGAATGTCTTCAACGCTACTCGCAATTGTTTGTGTGCACTAATAATAAGAAGATCGGGTTTGGGCCAATTGTTAAACCGAAATTCAACACCCTCAGGACGTTGCGTTGAAAGTACCCGAAAGCCCTTTTCTTTAAGAAACACGGACAGCTTTTCTAGAGATGTTTGATCCGGTTCAAATATCAAAACCGTTTTAACATCTTGCTTTACCTGTCGAGGTTGGACGTGCATTCGTTGGCCACGGGTCTTGGGCTCACCACGTCTGGCCAACCGCCTGCTGTTGGAATCACTGGGGTAAACAATTTTCGATGCCATGCAAAATGATAGGCCGCAAATTTATCGTGTCTAAAAATTGTCACTTTTTATCCGTCGCTTTTGACGTTAAGCAAGTTAGGCGTGAATCACACGCCGAGAAGATCTTGCTCATTGTGTGGCCAACGGTCCAACTGAGCGAATTTGTCAATGAATTACTTTTTGTTGATTCTGGGAGCTTTAGGAAAACCAGAATGTTGAGGCTTCGTTGATCATGCGTATAAGTAGCGGGAATTTATCTGCGAAAACAAAAATGTGGGGCCTGTTAACAATCGGTTTTATTTTCGGTTTACATAAAATTAGGAAATATACAGGGAGGTAAAAATGGATCCACATCAGCCAGAAGCAAAAGCCGCGATCTCTGCTATTCAAAATTTTTATGGCAGTGTCATTTCAATTGAACATAGAAAAATGTTTCGAAGAGGAGATAAGGATACGAGTATTCAGACAAAGCAGTCCGTGGGGTGTGAACTTGTACCAGTCGGACCCTGCGAAACAGAAGTCGAAGTTTGAGGAGGGCTATGAGCAAGCGATATTTTCAACAATCATGTCCAGTTTGCGGACGACTTGTTCGGATTGAAAAGCACTTGAAATTTGAAACTGTAGTGTGCCAACACTGTGGTGGAAATTTTACAGCCACTGATAAGCCCATTACTATTTCGAGGAGCGACGAACTTCCAGGTAGACAGGGGAGAAGAATCGGCAGGTTACTTACGAAAAGTGAGCAGCTTCTTCGCTCAGCTAAATCATGTCACTGTTAATTCCACGGTAAGATTCGTATCGTTATCAACGTTTGAGAACGCGCCGACTCTCCATCTTGAATTTTTCTCGTTGCGTTTACTTCATTCTTATATCTCGTACGAGATATCTCAGGACTATAAAACGTCGGTTCTTTGGAAACCGGCCTGAGTTTGTAACTTCCAGTGCCCGTTCTAATAATTCCAGTG
>JALCBP010000045.1:0-4718 GCA_028066355.1 Pirellulales bacterium | reverse complement strand
TTCCAGTGCCCGTTCTAATAATTCCAGTGATTGAGCAGTCTTTGAAGTCTGTTCTTCTATCGGTTTTGGAAAGGCCGTAGAATCTCAATCTGTATTGGTGAATGGGGTTTCTGTGGTGCAAACGAATTTCTTCGGGGACTGTTATGGGCAAAACCTTCATGATGAATAACACACGATTCGGAATATGCCTGTCATTCTGCGCGGTACTTAGTGCCGTGCATGCCGACAAGCCACCGACTGTTGGTGAAGGTCAGTTGGGAGTTCCCATCTCCTGGCATGACTGTGGTGATGAGCCTGGCAGTGTATGCATGCTTCAGAAGACACGTGACAATGTATTGTACCTGACACCAAACGAATCATTCTTTCCGAAGCGCGGATTGGTCGCGGCTGGTCAAGGGCAGGTTCCTGATCTCGAGAATCTCAATAGCGGAAAATCTTTCTCTTGGATTGAGAAGTGGGATGCCGGTGATGTTGCAGAATGGGTATGGTTTGCTCCGCAGGCTGGTGAAGGAACTATTACTCTTTGGATGGCAGCGAAAAGTAATGGTGGTATGTTTTCCATGTCGATGGACAATAAGTCCGTTTCTTTTTCTGTGAAATCACAAAAAGAGACAGGCATGGCATTTACTTGTCCATTTCAGGTAATTGAACCAGGCTTACATCGTCTGCAACTCGTCTGTGAAAAAGCAGCAGCAGGCACACAGTTTCACTGGATGACCCTTAGAGGTTCGTGCGTAAAAGGTGCTGCTGTTTTGAGAAAGCGATGGCGACCTGCTGCAGCACATACGAAATTCTCAAGTTCGCAAGCGAAAAAGCCCATTCGTCTTTGGGTGATGGAGATGGATGCTGTTCCTGGTGATCTTGGTTTTTATGCGCCTATCACAACACCTTTTGGATATTACGGTCCAACCTGGCAGGCAGATGGAACCGTGAATGCTGGGTTCAATTTTTCACTCTGGTCTTACGGGCGTGGCCAGGCGGAACCTCCAATTGAACAGCTTTCGCACCTCCTTGCGATCGGTAATCGTGATGCAACGTTTGGTGGCTTTGGACATGAGGGAACGGGTGTCAAGATTCGGGATTGGGATCCCCTTACTGGGCATCAAGGTCAACGACAGGTATTAGCGCTTCGTGTCGTTCCGTCAGAAACCTATGACACTTACTACAGCTATTTTTATATTGCGGATAAAGATGAGTGGCGATTATTTGGTGTGGGGAACAAATACAACAAAGGTAAGCCACTGAAGTCACTCTGGGTCGGTAGCTTTGTTGAAGTACCAGGACCGCCGCATGTTCAGCGGACTGGTCTGTACCCCCGTGAAATGCGGTATCGGGGGTGGGTGGTTCAGGAAGATGGTCAGCTCCTTCAACTTGATCGTATGGCAGGTGGAGATGTTGATAAGCAGACAGGGCTAACGTACACGCATCGGGGAGTGACTGACGATGGCTGGTTTTTTCTTCGAACGGGTGGTCTTAGCTTTCACAAGCCACACGCTCCAGGTGGCGTTGATCTTGCAAAAGGTAACCATTTAAAAGACCTTCCTTCATATCTCGCATCGGAGCATAAAAAATCTTTATTGACAGTTCCTTCTGCGGTAACGGTGCAGTCCGTGGAAGTTACTTCTAGTGGGCTTGAAATAGCGAGTCAGATTGAAGGTCTTGGAAGCAATCCGGAACTGGAGGTGTATTGGGGAGCCGAGGATGGTCTTACATTTGCTGACCGTTGGGAACATTCAGAGCGTATTTCAGATGTAAAAGATGGAAAGAATGTGTTCGTGGTGAACAATGCAAAGTTTCCTCAGGATGGTGTGATCCGTCTTTTTCTGAAGAATGACAGTGGGCAGTTTTGGTCGGTGAATAGTACCCGTGTTACAAAATAGGAAGAATGGCTGCTGACAAAAAATAGTAAGAGATTTTTAGTCGGTATGAATGCTCAGTTTCGACGGGAAGAATCAAATGCATTCTGTATTAAATAACAATCTGTTTCTTGTGAAAGAACATGTTGGATTATTTAAAGCTGCAAATAATTTTGATATTTACGATCCAGAGTCTGGTGACGTCATTTTGCATTGTCGTGAACCACGACTTGGAATGCTGACAAAATTATTTCGCTTTACTGACTACAAGCGACTTACTCCATTTGAAATTGAGATTACGACACCATCCGGTGAGCCTGTCTGTTCAGTGCATCGTGGTTTTTCATTTCTTCTTTCAACGGTTGAAGTCCGTGACGCACAGAATGAAGTCATCGGATCGTTTAAGCAGCACCTTTTTTCGATAGGCGGTGCGTTTACTGTATTGAGTGCCTCTGGCAAAGAACTCTGTCATTTGAAGGGTTCGTGGACCGGCTGGAACTTCCGGTTTGTTGCCGATGATGGAACCGAGTTCGCGCATGTGACCAAAAAATGGTCTGGCGTTGGCAAGGAACTTTTTACCAGTGCAGATAATTATGTGCTTGAGATAGATGAATCTGTTCCGGCAGATAACCCATTGCGACAAATTATTTTTTCTGCGGTGATGTGTATCGACATGGTCCTGAAAGAATAAATGAACTCTTTAAAACATTGAATGACTGCCAGCGTATAGATAGATAGGCAGCCCCCCGCCCGACGCTGCGCATTTCTCAACAAAAGCTACTCTTTGAGCAGGTGGTCGGGAAATTCTTTTACTGTTTTGCAGGCAACCTGTTCCATGACCTGTTGCAACTGTCGTTTCAGGATGGTGATGGTTTGAGTGCCACCTTGCTCTCCGAGTGCACTGACACCGTACATAAAAGAACGACCGAGAAAAGTAAATTTGGCACCACTTGCCAAGACGCATGCAATGTCCGACCCATTGCGTATGCCGGAGTCAAGCATGACAGTCATCTTGTCTCCAAACTTTTCTGCAAGTTTGGCCATCGGCCGAATGGTTGACTGGCCAGCATCGAGCTGACGTCCACCATGATTCGAAGAAATGATTCCATCGACACCAATCGATAAAACTTTCTCAGCATCTTCTTCGGTGACGATCCCCTTGACGACAAGTTTTCCTTTCCATAGATCGCGCAATGCCTTAATGCGGTCTTCAGTGAGTCGCCCTTGGAACGTTTTGTTCATGAACAGACCAAGATGCTTCATGTTGAGCCCCTTTGGTATATAAGGCTTAAGTGAAGCAAATTCTGGTTTCCCGGCAAGAAGTTGATGGGCACACCATGATGGTTTCTGGCACATCTGGATAACGTTGCTCAGTGACATTCGTGGGGGAATCGACAGCCCATTTTTTATTTCCTTCGGACGATATCCAAACGTCGGCGTATCAGCAAGAAGGACAAGGACTGGAAAGCCTGCATCCGCCGCCCGTGCAACGAGCTTATCTCTGAGGTCTTCTTCAGCTGGATGATAAAGCTGAAACCAGGCGCGTCCGTGTGTAATGTCAGCGATGTTTTCAATGCTTGCCGTACTGACAGTTGAAAGACAAAATGGAATATTTTCTTTGTAGGCAGCAGCTGCGAGTAGCTCGCATGCTTTTGGCCACATCAATCCTTGCAGACCAATAGGGGCAATGCCAAACGGGGCGTCATACTTTATGCCAAATAGTTCAACGGATAGATCAGCTCCGTCATAGTCACCAATGTATTGTGGTTTGAGTCGAACTTCTCGGATTTCTGCTGTGTTTCGTTTCAGATTGATTTCACTGTTACAGCCACCTTCGAGATATTCGAATGCAAATTTTGGCACTCGACTCTTTGCCTTCAGACGGAGGTCTTCAATTGATGGATAGTGAGAATTGAATGATGTCGTCATGGATGAGATGTCTTTGACTATTACGGATGAGAGTGATTTGGCCAAGCAAATCATTTATTTTTTAGCAATAGTACCATCCTGAGTTGCCTTATGGTCGAGTTACAGCCAGCCATGCCAGTTTTGTTAAAGTCCCTCGATTACCACAAAACCATGGTTTTTGATTCCAACCAGAGGGATAAGTTGCCCGCATAATTTCCCGAGAAATAACAACCTGTTAGGGAATTTTGGGGATAATCAAGAAAAATTGAAAAAATCGTAGTGAGACTTGTAGTTTTCTTGTAAAAAAAAGATTCGTTTTTGTAAATCAGCTACCAGTCTCAGCGGAATGTAAATAATGGCCTCAATTTGGCGGCGTGCTTGGCGTGGTTTGGTCCCAGGTAAAAGACGAAGAAATCGAAAAAAATTAGAGAGTCAGGGAATACAAGAAAGTAGTAGTGGTATTGTCCGCGGGCTACAACTTGAATCACTTGAGAAAAGATATGCTCTCGATGCTTCCCCAGTTTTAGATCCATCTGCTTCACCAGCATTAGATGTAATAAGTGAAGATGCTGGTGTGCCTGTTGGTGCTGTTGGCACGCTTGTCTCATCGTTTATTGACGACGGTGGTGTACTCAATAACTATAGCGATGCTGATGGTGAGTTGCCGGGTATTGCAATTACAGATGTCAACCTTAATGGAGGGACGCTGTATTTCTCAATTGATAATGGTACGAGCTGGACTGATGTTGGTGCTGTGTCAGAAATATCGGCTCTTGTTCTAAATGCTGATAGTGATACTCGGATAGCATTCACTCCAGCGGATGACTTTAATGGAGAGATTAATGATGTTATCACTTTTAGGGCGTGGGACCGGGGTGCAGGCTTTAGCAATGGCGAAAGTGGTGTCGATGCAAGAACAGGGATCATTGGTAATTACAATACATCAGGTTTAGC
>JALCBP010000162.1:0-3294 GCA_028066355.1 Pirellulales bacterium | reverse complement strand
AGCTAATCGTCAAAGCGTACTTCAAGAATTTCGAAATTCATTTTTCCGGCAGGTACATCAACGCTAATCTTCTGACCTACCTTGCTACCCATAAGTCCTTGTGCCAGAGGGCTTGCAACATTGATTTTTCCTGCGTCGTAATCTTCCTCCCCAGCTCCAACAAGAACAAATGTTTCGTTGTCACCGAAGTCAAGATCCTTAACGATTACAGTAGCACCGAAAACAACTTCATCACTTGCTTCCTTCGATCGTTCGACAATAACAGCTCTTGCGAGTTTGTCCCGTAGAAGATTGATCTTTGCTTGGAGCATACCCTGGCTTTCTCTCGCCCCGTGGTATTCGGCATTCTCGCTGAGATCCCCTTCGCTTCTTGCTGCCGCAATGCGTTTTGTGATCTTGGGCATTTCTTCTGATTCAAGTTGGTCGACCTCTGTCTTAAGCTTTTCGTAGCCGACCTTTGTCATTGGAATACGATCAGACATGCACAATCTCCTTGGTTCTCTCCATTAAATTTACTACCGCAGCGCGGCTGCATTCAGTGGTTATTGGCTAGGCAGTTTCTTCGGGCTCATAGAGGAGACGCCCACAGCTTCTGCACATTGCGACGCTTCCTGTTAAAAGTTGTGACAACATTTTGCCAGTAAGTTGTTGGTGGCATCCTCCACAGCATCCTCCCTCGGATACTGCCATTCCATCCTCACCTTTATGCTTGACGACCCGTTTGTATATCTCTTTTGTCTCACTATTCAGTTCACGCTCGGCTTCTTCAAGCTGGCTCATCACGCGGGCAACCTCGCTTTCAAGTCGTGCAGTCTCCTTTTTGACTTGATCCTTGAGGGTTTCGAGTGCCTCTGCGACTCGTTTGAGGTTTTCTTTGGCAGCCGGCTGCTTGTTGTTCACTTCATCAACTCGCTCAAGAGATTCAAGAATCTCGTCCTCAAGCACCTTGATTGCCATTTTGTCTGCTTCGATTTGCTCACCAAGCAACTGGTATTCACGGTTTGTCTTTGCCGTGTTTCGCTTTGCTTCGAGATCATTAATTTTCGCCTCAGATGAACGGAGCAATAGCTGTTTTTCATCAGCATGCTTCCTTGCTTTTGTCAGGTCTTCAGCCACTTGTTCCTGCTCATGCTCTGCATGCTTGAGTCGATTCATCTGTGCGGCAATCTGTTTCGGACCAGCAGCCAATTGACTGCGCAAGTCCGTGAGTTGCCGTTGAATACGGTGAAGTGTTCGAATAACGGTAGCGGCAGTGACGACAGCCATGGTGGAGCTCCAAAGGTGCCTACAAGGTACCACATGACTGGTATCCTCAAAAATGGTGGCTGATCGCAACGAAAGACAGGGAACTCGGGCCGTGGCTTAACGCCACGGCCCAGAGATGTGTTAGTTCACCGCGTTCCCAAGAAAGTTCTCCAACTGTTTTGCCCGTACGGGATGCTGGAGTTTTTTTACTGCTTTGGCTTCGATTTGCCGGACCCGTTCCCGAGTTACGCGGAAGATACGTCCAACCTCTTCGAGTGTGTACGTATATCCATCAGTTAGGCCGTATCGCAGACGAATGATTTCTCGTTCTCGATACGTAAGAGTTTTCAATAATGAATCGAGTTTGTCTCGAAGAAGGCCATGAGTAGTTGATTCAGTTGGACTCGATGAGCCAAAGTCCTCGACGAGTTCACTGAAACTGGCATCTTCACTTTCGCCGATAGGTCGATCGAGGCTCATCGGCTGTCTGCCCATGTCGAGCACGCGTCGTGCGTCATCGAGCGGGACTTCCGCTGACTCAGCAATCTCCTCTGGTGTTGGCTCTCGACCAAGTTCGTGCAAAAGTTTTTTTGCGGTTGCTCTTAGTTTTGTAAGCAGGTCAATCATATGCACAGGAATACGAATTGTTCGTGCTTGGTCGGCAATTGCACGCGTAATCGCCTGGCGAATCCACCATGTTGCGTACGTCGAAAATTTGAAGCCACGCCGGTATTCATATTTGTCGACAGCCCGCATGAGCCCCGTGTTGCCCTCTTGAATAAGATCAAGAAAAGAAAGTCCTCTGTTTCGATATTTTTTTGCAATCGAAACAACAAGGCGAAGATTTGCAGCAGAGAGATTGCGCTTCGCAGCTTCGTATTCTGCCTTCAATTTGTCGAGAGACGACACTCTATTGCGAAGAGACTTTGGGCTTTCTTGCGTTGAGATCATCAGGTCGCGGAGTTCTTTCCGCATGTCCGCACGATCATCACACGAAAGAGTTCCCATCTTCATTTGTCGCAGATCATATTGCAATCTATCCATTCGAGCAGACATGCCCTTTAAAAGTTTCATCATGGGTTGAACTCGCCGAGTTCTTAAGCTGAGTTCTTCTACAAGTGTGAGCGTTTTGCCTCGCGTGCGGCGGAATCTTCGCCGTGCCTGCCGTGCTTTCATCGGATCGGTACGCGTGCTAATGAGTAGCTTGAAGTCCGCGTTGTTTTGCTCCATCAGACGATCAAGTGTCGGCAGATTATGGGGCATACGGGCGAGAATCTGCTCTTTTGTAAGACGTTCAGTCAGTGAAACCTTGATCGTCCGATCAAAAGGCAACTTTCCTTCATGCACTCGACGGAGCGTCTCAACGGTTGATTGCATTGCGAAGCCACATCCAAGGATGGCACGACGGAATCGTTTTCGTGTTACTTCGATCCTTTTCGCCAGTGAAATCTCTTCTTCTCGAGTCAGCAATGGAATTTCTGCCATCTGAGCAAGATACATCCGAATTGGATCATTCGCTGCGTTTGATGGAGGTGTTGTGATTGCTTCATCTCGCCGTGGGCGACCAGGTTTGGTAGGCATTGGTGCCGCTGCTGCCTGGACTGCCGCGGCTGGCTCAATATGCTCCGGTAGTTCCTCAACAAGTTCAATGCCTTTGCCATCAAGGGCAACAAGGAGAGCATCAATCTTCTCGGGATCCATGGCTTCGTCAGGAAGGTACTCATTAACCTGATCGAAAGTGAGGTAACCAGTTCGGCGACCTTCGGCAATTAATCCGTTCAGGTCAGCACTTTTAAGACTATCGGACTCAGGTTGCATTGATTGCACCGCACCTTCGGGAGGCGTATTGGAGTCCTGCCGATTTGTGGACGAAGCGTTGTTCATTGTCATCTACTGGTTCTCCTTCACCGGCGCACCACTATTGTGATACGCACTCTTCAAGTCACTCGTACACCACCCCCCAAATCGAAATTGGCGAGAGGCCATAAAACGATTCGAATGTAGTGACGAGATGGGCATCCTCACCCCTCCTTGGGATCGGTCATACCC
>JALCBP010000044.1:0-21106 GCA_028066355.1 Pirellulales bacterium | reverse complement strand
CAAATCGAATTGATCTTCGAATCCGTGCATTATTGGATGTTGCACGATCACAAAGTCAGATCAATAAGAAACTCGTGAATACCGGTCAATTACGTGCATCATATACGAATCAAAATGAACCTCTAACTTCGGAAGACTTTCCTAGGATTTCTGATTATTTCCTTGAGGTAATGAAGGTTCATAAAGAACTTGCGTATCTTTCCCTTGCTATCGAAGCAACGGGAGAATACTGCATGCTTGAACAAAAACATGACAGT
This sequence comes from Pirellulales bacterium, assembly GCA_028066355.1. Classification (GTDB taxonomy): domain Bacteria; phylum Planctomycetota; class Planctomycetia; order Pirellulales; family UBA1268; genus UBA1268. Next base: position 20,849 of record JALCBP010000044.1, on the reverse strand, counting down.
ATCATTAGCCGTCGTTACATAAGAAATGCAGAAAACCAGATTGAGATACATGACTATGAGTACAGCGATAACGGTGAAATAAAATACGAAATTTCTGAATACAACAACTACGACCCGAGAAAACGTCCATGGTATGTCGCTGCCAAGAAGGCTGGCCAGCAGACATGGCCTGACAGTTTTGTTTTTTGGGGCACCGATGCAGCAAGCACAACTCCTGGAAAAACATGCGCTACACCAATTTATTCAAATGGTGAACTAGAGTATGTTCTCACAGCTGACTTCGAATTAAGAGATCTTTCAAAATTTCTTAAGAATCAAATCCGTGTTGGACACTCAGGAAAAGGGCGGCCGTTCATAATCGAACGGCGATCAGACGACACAATGCGTGTTGTTGCACATCCCCAAGCCGAACTGCTTACAGAGCTAATAAAACCGGTAGAACGGGATGAAGAGACGGTAACAACCGTTGTACCAGGACAAGAAATGCAGCCAACCTTGGTACCGATCGAACGATTCCCTGACCCGGTGGTTCAAGCTTTTATCCAAAGACTCCCAAAAGCTCTTACAACACTTCCAAGATCTTTTAAGACAAAAAAGCAAGTAGTTTCATTCTCATTTCGAGTCGGATCAGAAAAATTTATCGGCAGCTACCAAAGGCTTCGTGGCTCTAATTATCCAGATTGGATTACTTGCATGGTCATGCCAGAGTCTGATGTGCTGGGTTCTGTGCAACGAAATAATCTCGTCAATCTTATTATTGGTTTAACTGCCTTTGTGATAACGTCATTGATGTGCGTCCTTTTATCAACTCGTATTTCAAGTCCTCTTCGTACCGTTGCGGTCGAAAACGAACGAATTGGTACATTTGATTTGACAACCAAAACTGTCGGACGCAGCAGGATAACGGAAGTTGATCAACTTCTCATTGCAACGGAAGCGATGAAAAAAAGCCTCAGATCCTTTGCAAAATATGTACCAACTGAACTAGTACGTGAACTTGTTTCTTCACAAAACGAGGCTCAGCTTGGAGGCCAAAGAGCCACGCTTACGGTGTATTTTTCTGACATTCAGGACTTCACTTCAATCTCTGAAAAACTGACTGCCGAAGATCTTGTTGATCACCTTGAAGATTATCTCACCGCGATGAGTAAACAAATCTCTAGGGATCACGGCACAATCGATAAATATATTGGTGATGCAGTCATGGCATTTTGGGGAGCCCCTATCCCAAACAAGAATCATGCAATCGATGCATGTCGAGCTGCTCTGGCAAACCAACACAATCTACAAGAACTTTGCAAAAAGTGGCGAGACCAAGGCAAGCCAGAATTATGGACCCGCATAGGCATCAGTTCTGGAGAACTTGTTATCGGAAATATGGGAAGTGAAGAGCGGCTCAATTACACTGTCATTGGAAATCCTGTCAATCTTGCAAGTCGGCTTGAGAGCCTAAACAAGGTTTATGGAACCAAAATTATTATCAGCCAAAAAACCAAAGAACTTGTTTCAGATATTTTTGTGGTTCGGCCTCTCGATCTTGTCGCCGTTAAAGGCCAAGAGGTCGGCAACTACATCTACGAGCTTATCGGCTTCCAAAAAGAAGCTGCTGGCAAAACAATAGAACTCGTTGAAGAATATGAGGCTGCGTTAACGACTTATATTGACTCACATTTCCAAGAAGCGGCAAAGCAATTTGAATCAATTACGAGGCAGTTTCCTGATGACGCTCCTGCAACATTACTGCTCAAACGTTGCCTTCATCTGTGTGAACATCCACCATTGAAGTGGGATGGCGTTCATAGAATGAGTTTTAAATAAATTGGAACTCACTAAATTTTAGGGAATCTCGAAATGAAAGTTGACAAAAAACACTATCTTGATTTTTTTAAAAAACTTGCCGTGATCTTGCTCGTTGCGAACCTCACCTCCCAAACATTTTCTGCGACATTCACAAATAAACTCACAACCCCCAATATTATTGTGATCTACACCGATGATCAGGGGTATGGTGACGCAACGTGTCTCAATAAGGACTGCAAATTCCAGACACCGAATATCGATCGGCTGGCACAGGAAGGAGTCCTTTTCACTGATGGTCACTGCTCGGATACGGTGTGTACACCATCACGTTATGGACTCTTAACCGGGCGATACAGCTGGCGAACGGAATTAAAACGAGGGGTCTTTCAGGCGGAAAGGCCCTGTTTAATACCTGATCAACGAATGACTGTTGCAAGCTTTCTTCAGGACAATGGATATCAGACCGCCATGGTAGGAAAATGGCATCTTGGAATGGATTTCCCCGGCACCAGAACAACACGTGACTGGAGCCAGCCTGTTCTTGATATGCCTCTGGATAAAGGATTTGACTATTTTTGGGGAATTCCAGCATCCATGAACTATGGCGTGCTTGCCTGGTTCGAGGGACGATTTGCTCACGTCCCACCAACTCAATACACAACAAAAAAAACAAATAAGATTGCTCTCGATGATTATCGAATCATGCCACCGTATGACCGATCAGCATCTGTCAAAGACGCCAGCCCAACTGGTAATTTTTCTGGCAAGCTTGAGGTCGCACCTGACTTTACTGACATCTCATGCCTTGATCGCTTCACCACACAATCAATTGAGTGGATAAAGCAGCGGAACAATGATAAGCCGTTCTTTCTCTATCTTCCTTATACATCTCCGCATAAGCCAGTCATTCCAATGGATCGCTTCCGAGGGCAGGGAGAAGCTGGTGCCTATGGTGAATTCATGATCGAAACAGACTGGCACGTCGGGCGGATCCTAGATTTTCTCGAAAAGGAAGGGCTTGATGAAAATACATTCATTCTATTTACCAGCGATAATGGTCCCGAAACGACCTGGAAAAAACGAAAGGAAATTTTCCAGCATGCCAGTAATGGGCCATACCGGGAAGGAAAGCGATCTATCTATGAGGGAGGTCATCGGGTTCCGTTTATTGTCAGATGGCCAGCAGGTATTGTCAGCCCAGGCCGAATATATTCGTTACCAGTCTGCCAAACTGACTTACTCGCAACGCTTGCTGAAATAGTTGGTGTGTCTCTTCCAAACGATGCTGGAGAAGATAGCCAGAGTTTTCTTCCCGCCCTGACCAAGACGGCCACTGTGAATCGTGTACCAATAATTCATCACAGTAGTCGTGGTGAATTTGCAATTCGTGACAAGCAGTGGAAGCTTGTGATGGGTTCCGCAAAGAAAAAGAAGCAGGAACTCTATGACCTCTCGAATGATCCTGGTGAAACACACAACCTATTTGAAACACAAAGTGAACGTGCCAAAACACTTCAGCAGAAATTGACACATATCATACGTTCTGGTCGTAGTACCCGAGGGGATCCGGTGCTGAATGATACACCGTATTGGAATGATCTATTCTGGATGACAGAGGCGGAGTATCGGCAACCAGATCTGGCAATGAACACCATTGAAAAGAACACAAAGATTCATCGTCTTGCCAGCACCCGTCGATCCGTCTTTGATGCATTCGTATATATCAACCGCATACCAGAAGTACCTTACGCGGATGAATCGCCAGAAGATTTTTCAGGCCGAATATTTGGTCGGTTGGCAAACCAGGAAGGCCGAATTCTCTTGAAATCTCCACCCGGAATGAGCAATTTGGCCTACGAAGGTCTCAAGACATTCATTCGATATGAAGGAGATCAACGTGTCGGCAATTGTGCAGCCTGCCACACCCTTCCAGACTTTGCCGATGGTAAATCACATAACGTCCAACCTGGCATGAAGCAGGCCCCAACAACCTCGCTAAGAAACTTAAACAAATCTTCACAGGCTCTCCGAAAAATAATTGATCAGAAAATTTACTACGCCAAAATCAAACAAAAGGGAGGGGCCACTGAAATCAGTGACACCTACTCTCAAATACGATTACATCAGGATGATGTCTCTGCACTCGTTACTTTTATAGAGATTTTACAAGACATTCCGGAACAAAAGTTTCGGCAACTTATTCTCGATTCAGAAGTGTTTAATCCGTCAGTCGATCCCGATTAGTGATAACCGACACCCCAACATGCTATGGGCCTTATGAGCAATAGGTCGAGATATCCATGACGCATGAAGCATTTATCACATCCCGTGTGCCAAACAGAATCAACACGACGTGATTACACGCCTTACGTACTTTTCAAGTTTATTCATGGAGTAATCTTTGGGAACATGTAGAAAGCCACACCGTGCATCATTTTGAATGCACCATGCCGTGCTTACCCACATTGAGTAATTACAGACATAGTTGCCGGCATCATATGTTACTGTTGTTTCCGACGTATGCGGCAACGAGAGGTTTACAAATCGAGCTTGTGCAAAATGGTCACGTTTATACGTACGCCGTTCAATACGCAACTTACGAGCACGCGGATGTTGACCCAAGCCAAGAATGACATCTGGCTGTACCGTTTCGAATGTATTTTCAAACATGCGACGACTGAAGCGGACATCAAACACTTCTGTGAAGACATTCCGTGGCAGCCTTATATCTCGAAGCAGTGCTTCGGTAATATTTGTTGTGTACTGCTGATAAGGACCAAAACCATAAATAAGGATGCGGTGCATAGTAGTAATTGAAGTCCGAGAAGTAGACTCCATTGGCTGGGCATGTTGTTCTTACGTGTACCCTAAAACCTTCACGCGCACCTTTATGATGCGGCACAGTCGGGCACAAATCTATGGCAAAGGAACTGTCTGCAATCGCTGCAGACCTTTGTCATCCTGTAAAAGCACAAGCAATGAATTCTCCCCCTGTCGATCCATTTCAAGTACGCCATCAAGTAACTCAACTGTCTCGTATGAGTGACCAGCCGTCCCTCCACCACGAACAGGCTCTGCTAATTCAGGCGCATCACCAAGGCCATCTGTTGGTATCTTCATCACCCCACGGGCCGAATTACTCAAAAGAAGATATCCCTTCCCGTCTTGTTCATATGAAACCATATCGAGGGGCCGATTACGGTTCCCAAGTTCAGCAACTGTTGTTGCACCGACAGATTCTCCTTCACTACTGAGTTCTTTCACCGGAATCTTTACAAGTGGTGTACAGACATAGGCTCCAACAATTGTTGGTTCACCATCGATTACAAGTGGAACAAATGTCCGCATTGCTGCTGTATCTTCTTCACGACCATGTGCAGCATGGTAAATCTGAACTCCAACACCACGCTCTTGATCACTGAAGGGAAAATTCAATTCACGAACCGTAGATGAGGCGACCGCATCCCGAAGGCCCGAAACCAATAGTTTATTTTCGAAGAAGGCCAGATCTGTTATCGAATCTGCACGAGGATTCCTGGAACGCCTTCCTTTTTGAATGACCTTATCTTCTGGTGCGTCATTCAAAACGGCCGATGAAGAAGGACATTGCTGCAGATCAAGAACCTTGAAATCGCTTTTGCCGGTAACTTTCACAATCAGTGGCTTCTGATCGGCGTGCACGGCAAGATAAGCCGTACCTGTGCGAGGATTCACAACGAGATCTTGGACAGCAACATCTTCCGCCTTGGTATGTGCAGCGAGCTTTGCCAGCACATCATCAATCTGTATCGACTGATCGTGCAAACCCACATCTGAATGACCTATCGCAACAGCAAAAACCGTTGCCGCTTTTGAATCACCAATAAAAAGGATGTCGTCTGGACCAAAGACAAGTGTTGTTGCGGATTTTAGATCAACGTTTTGTTTCTCCATACCCCGGTATTCATGGGCACGGAGGGTTACCGATGAAATCCCAATAGAAGCGAGGACACCGACGCAGAGACACGCTCGACAAATCATTGCAGACTCCTCTTTTTAAATTTCATGATCATAAATATTTTTAGCAATATGCCTGATACCGTACTTCATAAATCAATCTATTTTTCAGCCATCTCGTCTAGTCTCTTTTGTGCTGCCACTGCTGGCTTCCAATAGTAGCCTTCCTCATTCTGGCAGCGACAATCTTTATAATCTCGAAGTAGCTTGTTGTACGTCGCCGCAGCTTTCTCGTTCTCCCCTTGGTTCCGTAGCGATGTGCCAAGAATCAGAAGACATGTTCCTACACTGTTGAGTTCCGGATATTCATCTGCATTAAAGTTGGTGATTGTAGCACCAGACTTCTGTTGCTCTAAAGCTTGCTCAGTGCATTCCTTGAAACATGCATCCGTAAGACGAACAACCTCTTCATGATTGCCACTGTGAAGGGCTTCCCAGGCATCACTCACATAATCAATCGTTTCACCACTAGGAGATGATTCTTCTGCAAGAATATGAGTAGTCATAAAGAAGCAACACCCAAGCACTATTGATATTGTTTTTACTAGCGTCCCCATCTTGAACCTCCTAAGAAAATTACCTGTGCCGTAGCTTTATTACATAATTAGAATATCACAACCCATCCCCAAATCCCCCGGACCTAAATTCGGCCTTAGTTTCCACTTACTACTTCGCACTCATTGAGAATGTGTTCAGTACTGTCTCTGCGGGTGGAACAGACCTGCCGGCTGACCAGAAAACACCGTTCACGATCACCCGCAGAGCGTTTTGGTTTGCAAAGTCCTTGGCGTGTCCAAGCGATGTGGTAAAGACACGATTTCCATACGAATTTTTCCATGTCCACGCAATCGGTGCTGACATGGTTTGATCCAGTTCATGAACTCCAAATTGATTTGTCACAGTACCAACACGCTTTGAATGTCCAGTACCGATCAGCAAAGGCTCGATCCCCGGTTGTGCATCGATAAGGTACAGCGTTCCTTGTGACTCCCATCCATCCATATCTACTCCATGCAGAATTGGATGACGTGCAGCATGAGTTGTAGGCTTCACCTGAGTCTTTCCCGCCAGATGAATCAGATACGGAGACCCCAAAACCTTTTCTCCAAAATCATTGTTGAGTGCATGATGCGGATCAGCCGTTGGATAATTAAATGCATGTGTACTCGTTCGAAGACCAACAACTGCTTTACCCGACTCAATAAATTCTGTGATATGGACAAGCTGGTCATCTTCGAGTTGGAGAAATCGCATGAAGAATACACCGACATCAGCGTCTTTGAGTACTTCAAGTCCGGGCAGACCGCGTTCATCTTTCTCAGGATCCCACACAGGATTGATGACCGTTGTCTGGAAACCCAGTCGCTCAAGTTCAGTAGCGAGGAACGGCATCGTCAACTGTGGTGAATAATGATGCGTGCCGACAACAAGCACTGCATGTGGAGGCTGCGCAGCGTTTAAAAATTCACACCAACAGACTACTCCGAACAACACCATGGCAGAAAAATATTTACTCATGCTGTTCTTCACTTTCTGTCAACGAAGTAGGGTAGAGTCAGTTCGTTCATGAAATGGGACGAGTCTTATCGCTTCGGTAGTACCACTCGCGTATACGGGCTTGAGAGATATGTTTCATAGGCCCGCCCATTATGCTTAACTCTGCTGAGATAGTTACTAAAGAAATCAATCTGCTCCGCGTGGGTATCAAGCTCAATTTCAGCAACCCAGACACCGCGTTCTTCATCGTAGTGCATCTCTGCAAAATTATCATCTGGAATGGGCTCACTTAGATATCGTGGGCTGCCATCCGGTGCTCGATTAAACATCCACCAGATGCTGCCGCCTTCTGGCTCATAGCCATCTGGAAATTCCACAATCACCTCAATGGCATTATCAACAAACGCATATTCAACTTTCGGAGGTACAAGCAACCTGCCACTGATCTCATTCGGAAAAAAATGTTTCACCAAAAATGCTGCTTTATTTGACTGACCTCGCTCCAATCGAGGATGTCCCCTTTTCCCATGTCCTGTGTTAGCTCCTAAATAAACAGGAATATCCGGGTGCTCCGCACCACCCCAGGCCATATCGTACGCTACACAATCATGCGTTCCTGGATGAAAGAGCATTTCAACACCGCGATGCCGAAGTTGCTTAAGATTTCGAGAAATAAATACAGCATCTGATATTTCACGAGTAAAAGCCTGAAGGTCTTCCCATGTATGTCCTGCTTCAAGAACTTCACGATTGAAAGTCGGCCCGTAATGCCCACCTGAAAAAGGTCCACGTCTTCCTTCCTGAGAATCAAGTTCCTGCCATGCGGCACGATCACAAAGTCGCAACGGTGAATCCCAGATTGGTGAAACTGAGGCATGAACTGCTGTCATTCGATCATCATGCAGAATAGCCATTGAGGGTGATGCACCATTTTTTGATCCACCGGTTACGGCAACCTTGCCTTCTTCAAAATGATCTGACTCAGCATATGCTGCAGTAATCGCTCGCATCAACGTTGCAGGCCAGGCCCAATATTGAATTTTGAAATGAGGGTTCAGTGTTCGCGCGAAGCGTTCTTCGGCTACTCTCGCGAGATCTCGCTCGCCATAACTACCAGGCTCTTGAACAACGGTAAACACAAGTCCAACGCCACCACTCAGAAGTTCTCGAAAGACTCCGTTGGGCCGAATATCTTCCTTTAAACGAGCCGGTGTACTGCCGCCAGTCAGATGAAAACCCTTTGCTTTTTGACTTCCTGGCACAACCATACGTACAGGAATACGAAAATCTTGACCTGACCACAGCTCACCGACATTGATCGTAACTAACTTTTGTCGTGTCTCAATCTCACCTTCAACAGGATGCCAATCTTGAAGAACTTCGATATCTAATGTCGATGGATCACAGATGGCTTCCATGTCAAAGATTTCAGCAACCAGCACGTCAGAGAATATGGCCAGTATTCCGATGATGAAAAAACATCTATTGATATTGGTTTTCATCGAATGACTCCGCTGGGACAAACTGTGTTCCATTTTGAATATCATCCAAGCATTCTTTCAAGAATGTCACTAGCAATACGTTCCAAACAGTAGAAAAAAGCCTCTTGTAGACGTTCGAATCCAGGCTCTTTGTACATCAGATAAGACTCTTCAACAATAAAATTTCTTGCCCCTCATCCTGCGAGAGATGCCTATCAGTCCATTTCAGACAGAAGAACAAGTATTCTTCATGTATGGGAAAAAGCGAGCCAACACATGACCATTTACTGAATGAGCTCTTTAAAAATTTGTTACGACACAAGCTCAGAACTTCGACATGCCACAATATAACTGCTAGATATTTTCCAGCATGCCTGTGGCATCACCGTGCATGTTGTCGTCGACACCAAAGCGATCAAGCATGCTTGCATAGAGATTCATCAGTGGTGTCTTGCTCGGATACTGAACATGCCTACCAGGATTCAGCTTGCCATCTCCACAACCAGCGAGGAGGATTGGTAGCTTGTTGTGATCATGTCGATTGCCATCACCAATACAGCCTCCGTAGACAAGCATGGTTCGATCAAGAATTGATTTATCACCTTCTTGGATCGACTTTAGCCGCTTGAGTAGATACGCCAACTGCTCAGTATGAAATCGATTAATTTTTTTGATTTTTTCCTGCTTTTCAGGATCGTTTCGATGATGTGAAAGTGAGTGATGTCCTTCAGGTACTCCGATGAAGTCGTAGCTTCGATTACTTCCTTCATTTGCAAAGACCAGTGTTGAAATTCGTGTGGCATCAACCTGAAACGACATAACGAGAAGATCAGCAAGTAACCGCAGGTGATCCCTGTAGCTTTCAGGAATGCCATCTGGCTTTGTCATTTTTTTTGTAGTGGTTGATTCATCCTGTGATCTTCTTTGCACCCGCTGCTCAAGTTCCCGAACACTTGTGAGATATTCATCAAGCTTTCGCTTATCTGCCTGTCCAACGACTTGTTGCAACCGTTTTGCATCATCGAGAGCAAAATCAAGGATACTCCGACTAAACTTCAGCCGATTTGCCCGCATCTGTTTTGATTCACCGGCGCGAGTACCCTCAAACAATCGCTCAAAGATAAGTCGCGGATCTTTTTCTTTTGGAACCGGTTGATTTTCACTCTTCCAAGAAATAGTTGAAGAATAGGCACAGCTATAACCGGAGTCACAACTCCCACTTGTTTTGCCCCCTTCAGCACCTATCTCGAGTGATGCAAATCGTGTCCGCCTCCCCACGGTTGCTGCAGCAATCTGATCGACTGATACACCGGCTTTGATATCAACACCATTTGTCTTACGCGCCTGCGTACCCGTTAAAAAGGTTGCCATGGCTCTGGCATGATCACCACCTCCGTCACCATTGGCATTTGCATGATACTGGGCAAGACCACTGAGAATACTGAAGTCGTTCTGTAATTCGCGAAGTGGTTCAAGTGTTGGGGGTAGTTTATATCCACTACCCTCTTCCTGTGGTGTCCAATCCGACATATGAATGCCGTTTGGTGCATAGACAAATGCCATCCGCAGTGGTTCTTTTTTTCGACCATACCCTGTCGCAGCCTGAACAGATACTGGAGCCATCGCTTCGAGAAGTGGTAGTGCAATACTGACCCCAGCGCCTCGCAAGACGGTTCTTCTTGAAAGTTGGTTTCTCATTGGCTCTCTCCAGATTCGCGCTGTCGAAATGCAGGACTTTTTACAATTTCTTCAACCATAACAGCAAAACGATCGTCATCACGTTTAAGTTGATTCACAATTCGTTCCACTGCACATGCATCGTAATATTCTAGCCCCCTACCTAGTGCAAAAGTCAGCATTTTCTCTGAGATACATCGACGAAAATCATCCCGCCGCTCGAGCAAAAGCCGACGTAACTCTTGCGGACCATCAAATGTTTGTCCAGTTGGAAGTTCTCCGGTCGCATTAATCTCGACAGTTCCATCTCGATCTCGCCACGCACCAATCGCATCATAGTTTTCGAGTCCAAAACCGAGTGGATCCATCATTTTATGACATGAAGCACAGGCCGGGTCAGCACGGTGTTTTTCCATCTGCTCTCGTAGCGATCCTGTAAGTTGCGCTGAATCTCCTTCGGCAAGCTGTGGGACATTTGGCGGTGGCTCTGGAGGTGGGGCATCAAATAGATTTTCAAGAATCCATTTCCCTCGTTTCACAGGGCTTGTCCGGGTCGGGTCCGATGTGACTGTCAGGATACTGGCCTGTCCAAGCAGACCACCTCGTCGACCGCCTTCAAGAGAGACTCTTTTGAACTCGGGGCCAGATACTCCTGATAGCCCATAGTGCTTGGCAAGGCGATCGTTCACGTACGTGTAATCAGCATCAAGAAAATTCAAAATACTTTGATTGTCTGACACGATGGCACGAAAGAAGAGTTCGGTCTCTCGCAGCATTGCCTCTCTAAGTTGATTATCAAAGGTTGGAAATTTCTTCTGGCTGGGGCTTGCTTCTTCAAGCCCTCGAAGCTGAAGCCATTGCCCTGCAAAGTTTTCAACGAGTGCCTCTATTCGATCATCTTTTAGCATCCGTCGTGCCTGCTGAACAAGCTGTTCTTCAGTATGCAGTTCACCGCGTGCAGCAGCACCAAACAGTTCATCGTCCGGCATACTGCTCCATAGAAAATATGAAAGTCGTGTCGCCAATTCAAAATCATTTAAATCACGCACTTCACCTGGATCTGGATCAAGTTCCATCCGGAAAAGAAATGATGGGGAAACAAGTAAGGCTGCAATGGCCAATTGTGTCGAGCGTTCGATGGTCTCACCGTTTCGGCGAGCCAAGGAAAATATTCTTCCAAGGCTTTCAATCTCCGTGACCGTTGCCCGCCGACGAAACGCACGCGATGCAAGAGGGTTCAGTAGTTTCTTGATAGCCTCCGCCTGTTTTGTAACGGTTTCGGCAGGATCAATTGGGGGCTGAAAAAATCGTGTATGGAATTCAGGAAGTGATTCGGGTAACACGCCAAGTGGCCCGATCAACTCAATCGAATCAACGTTGAGATTTCTATCAAGCTTTTTCCCTTGTGGTCCTGACTTCAGATAGAAATCATTGAGGAACGCAACACCAAGCTGGTGCTCACCCTTGTTCAAATCAAGAGTTACTTCAAAGTCTGTCGGCTGATTCCGATCATTCCGCACAAGTTCTTTTCGCAATGGCTTGCCGTCTAAACCAACCAGCATGAAACAGGCTTGATTTCCTGCCTGATCCCCCCACGCCCGCACCCGCAAGACGTACTTGCCGGCATCTTCCAACGTAAAGTCTCGCGTAACCTGACCACGCGTAGAAAAACGCTTCCCTTCAAACTGTCGACGCGGCGCCGCCTCAACATCTGTGCTTGCGATAATTGTTCTGACAATCTCATCAGCGGCATCAACGTATCTCTCAAAGAGAACTGGAGAGACAGACAAGACATCACCAATATTATCGAATCCATATCCAACATCATCACTTGGAAACGTCTGTGCAAGTTGGAGATCAACTCCGAAGAGATCACGAATCGTGTTGTCGTACTCGTGCCTATTCAATCGCCTGATGGTTACTCGACCAGGCCGCTCCGGACCAACACAATCTACTTTCAATGCGTCATCAAGAATCCACTGTGCAATGAGCTCTCTTTCTTCATCAGACGGCTGCTCTACATCATCCGGAGGCATTGCCCTGCCCTGCACCTGACGAAGGATTCTTCTCCAGTTCTCTCGATCGATTGTACGAGCATGACTCGCTGTATACGTATCAATGGCAATGCCCGACTCAGCATCATCACCAGCGTGACAGTCCACGCAATAACGCCCGAGAAGAGCTTGCACATCTTCAAACGGAACCGCATGAGCGCAACGTGCAGAAAGGCTCACCAGTACTATGGCCAGTCCAACCCTATAACGCAACGAATCTATGAACCGTAATAATTTCAAAAGAACAGGAGCCGTGCTTGCGGTCAACTTGTTAAGTACTTCAACTGAATGACTAGAGCCAGATCCGGACTTCTAGGCAAGCGAACGACTCATTAGTGAACCGCTCGTCTGAAATCCAGTTGACCCATGAACAGTGGGGAGAGGTCATTTGATTTTTCTCTCCTTCGCTTCATCTGATTTTAGTCACCCCGGTTTTCGGGGGAAACCGCGTGAATAACGTCGTTTTGAAGGTGAAAAGTTCTATTTTCACAAATAAGGGGCTTTTTGACGGCCTGAGATCATCTATCAACTCAGTGACTTTACCGTTGACCCATGTGTTCGTGAAAAACAAGACTCGTTGGCACACAAGCAAGTTGGACTGTATCTCGATAGGCTGTGGGTATTTAACAGATACGGGGAGTTCAAGTGGGCTCATGGTCTATGAAGTAGACTAAATTCCGGGTGAAATAAGATGAGAACAATCCAGAAATATCTGTATCAACAGATGCTTATTTATGAAAAAGGCACATATCTGAAATGAGATCTTTCAACAATGATTCACGCATGACGCATCATCGTGCATTCACTCTTATTGAGCTCCTTGTTGTCATTGCCATTATTGGAGTTCTCATAGGCCTTCTTCTACCGGCAGTACAACAGGTACGTGAGTCTGCACGAACGCTGTCATGCAAAAACAATTTAAAGCAGATCGGTCTCGCGCTTCATAACTACCATGATGCAAATCGTTCATTCCCTCCGTTTTTTACCAGCTCAGGAGGAAACGATACACGAATCGCTGAACAAACCGGTAAGAGTGCAAATTGGTGCGTTCTTATTCTTCCCTACATGGAACAAAGCGTGATCTACGATCAGTGGGACTTTGATCTCCCCCCACATCAAAATCCTCAGCGATCAGAGCAGATCACTGCTTTTCTTTGCCCATCTGATTCGAGTTCAAATGGTGAACCATGTGCCTATGCAGGTGGTAACTGGGCTCGTGGAAATTATGGAATGAATGTTTCACCATGTCATCATGGCATACAAGACAACCAGTCTGACGGTGGGTTTGGTGCGATTAATTCTTCGATACGCATCCGAGATTTTCGTGATGGCACATCGAATACCGTGGCGATCAATGAATTGCGAGCAGGCCTGAACAAAAATGATCTTCGGGGATGCTGGGCCATGCCGGGGTTAGGGAGCGGAACCGCAGCCATGTACAACGATGCAAGCCGACCAAACAGCCGCCAGCCATACTCAGATGATATGGAAAACTGTGCTGTATCTGGATCACTTGGTACGCCACCCATGGGCTGCTACGACAGCCAGTCAACGGGACAGATGACTGCGCGAAGCCAACACCCAGGTGGAACACAGTTTTTGATGGCCGATGCCTCCACCAGATATGTGACAGAAAGTATTGATTTCAAAGGCGCTCAAAATAATTGTGGACCCGCAGAGCAACGAGGAATCTGGCAGAAAATTCATACCCGAAATAGTGGTGAAGTCGTAGGAGAGTTTTAATGGCTCCCTTCCAGAGGTGTACTCTTCAACGCAGGAGTGGACTCGTTTCACTCTGCTTCACCGTTAGTTTACTTGTGGGATGCTCTGAGCCCTCGCCAAGCCTCAGTTTTATTGCATCTTCATTAGCACCGGAGCAGCGTGAAACCGGTCAAGCATTTGAGAATTCAATTGGTCTCATTTTTGTTCCGATTCCATCTGGTCAGTTTCAGATGGGTACGTCTTCAGACACCAAAGTGAAGTGGTCCAACACGAAAGATGAATCTCCACTGCATCGAGTTCAGATTTCAACACCATTTTTCATGAGTGTCTCTGAGGTAACTCAAAAACACTACACCATGGTAATGGATGAAACGCCATGGCTTGATGAACCTTTGACAAAAGAATCGGCAAACACTCCTGCTACGTATGTTTCTCACAAAAAAGCTACAGAGTTTTGTAAACGCTTAAGTGACAAAGAAGACAAGGTCTACCGGCTGCCAACCGAAGCCGAATGGGAATATGCATGCCGCGGCGGCACGTTAACAGCATTTCACTTCGGAAACAAACCCTTCAAGCTTGGTGACTATGCCTGGTATTTCAACAATGCCTATAAGGCCAAGGAGCAGTATCCGCATCCATGGGGTTTAAAAAAACCGAATCACTGGATGCTTTATGACATGCACGGCAATGTATGCGAGTGGTGCAGTGACAAGTACGACCTCTATCCCACCACCCTGATTAAGAAAGTCACCACCGACCCAAAGGGGCCTGAGAAAGGACGCTTACACGTTTGGCGTGGTGGGGGATTTAGTAGCAACGCACAGGATGTTCGCTCGGCAACACGACACATTTCTGGAGGATTGCACTTTAGGCCCGAGTATCTTGCCGGCTTCCGAGTTGTATGTGAAATGAAAGAACAGAAACCAAAAATAAGGACTGAACTGTACAGATGAAAGCCATCCTCACATTTTTTTGCTTCCTACTGCTGGTTTGCCCAGTTTTTGGCAGAGATAAACAGCCGAACGTTATCACGCTCCTTGTTGACGATCTCGGCTACCGCGATATTGGTTGCTACGGAGGACCTGTTAAGACCCCCGTTCTTGATGGCCTAGCCGCAGATGGTGTGCGGTTCACTGATTTTCATTCCGGAGCACCGGTCTGCTCCCCTTCACGTGCCACCTTTCTCACCGGCCGCAACCACATCCGCGCTGGGGTCTATTCCGTCCTCAGTGAACAGCGTCACAAAATGCATCTCCTTCGGAGTGAAACGACACTCGCTGAAGTCCTGAAAGATGAAGGCTATGGTACCGCTCACTTTGGAAAGTGGCACCTCGGCATGCCTGTTAACGGGCGCAATAACCCCACCCCGTCTGATCATGGATTTGACTACTGGTTCGGCCTGGTCAATGGAGCGCATCCCAGTCATAAAAATCCCACCAACTTTTTGCGCAACGGTAAACCCGTTGGACCCATGAAAGGTTACTCCTGCCAACTCGTTGTCGATGAAGCCATTGACTGGATCGACAAACATGGCACGGACGCACCATTTTTCATCAACATTTGGTTCAATGAACCTCACGCCGTCATTGCAGCCCCCGACGAGATTGTCTCCGAGTATGGTGCGCTTAACGATCAGGCTGCCATCTACAACGGCACCATCGACAATACAGACCGTGCCGTAGGGCGACTCGTCGCAAAGCTCAAAGAACTCGGTGAACTCGATAACACCATCATTCACTACTCCTCTGATAACGGCAGCTACCGACAGGAGCGTAGTGGCGAATTGCGCGGCAAAAAGGGATCGCATTATGAAGGCGGCCACCGAGTGCCGGGCATCTTCTACTGGAAAAGAAAGATTCCCGGCGGTCGCGTTGAGAAAGAGCCTGCCGGAGCCGTTGATCTGCTTCCGACCATCTGTGGGCTTCTTGGCATCCAGAAACCTAAGAACGTCTTTCTCGACGGTTCAGACCTCACTCCTTTGCTCACCGGCACGGGTAATTTTAAACGGCATCAACCCCTTTTTTGGATGAACGGCTCCACCATGGCACTCCGAATCGGTGACCACACCCTCCTGGCACCGAGCACAGCCAGACTCCCGTTTGACAATACAAAGGCGAACCGCCTACTGGAGCAGACCAAAACTGCTCTTGGGGACAACATTGAAAAAGAGCTGGGCGGTTTAGATCTTCGCTCCCGCATGTTCAACGGCCGATTCACAGATCCCGAAGCCAACCGGTTACGCAATGAATTTCGGTCGTTGTTCTACTTTAATGAGGCTTTGATCCCACTCATGAAAAAGGGTCGTGTTGATCGCGTTCAACTTTACGATCTTGCAAGTGATCTCAGCCAGGAGAAGGACATCGCATCGGAAAATCCTGAGCTCATCGTGCAAATGAAAAAGCAGGCCAACCTTATATTGAAAAGCGTAATGGCCGATGCACCGGACTGGTCTGCTCAAACTGGAACAGAAAACAAACAGAGCAAAGCAAAACAGAAAACTGAGAAAGGTCAGCGTGTTCAATCATCATCTCAAGACATTCTCAAGAAGATATCGCAACGCCCGATTCCTCGTGGCTACCGTGGCTCAGATCATCAATCCTACGTTGATGAACGACTGAAAAAATTGTCACCAAAGCAACGAACACGTCTGGGAGAACTTTGGAAAAAGGCCAGGAACGAACAGACTGAGGGCGTGAATAAAGGGCAGCTCTTTGTCAAAATATTGGATTACGTCCAGTCATCAGGAAAACAGCAAAAAAGTGAGGATACGCTGACAAGAAATGACACGTTTGCAGACAGCAATTACCAATTCCCTCGCGAACAAAAAGCTTTTCTTGAGAAAACAAAACGTTACTGGCATCAATGGCGAGGGCCAGAAGCCACTGGCATGAGTGCAACTGCTTCACCTCCTGTCACATGGAATGAAGAAAACAACATCCGCTGGAAAGTACCCATTGAAGGACAGGGTAACGCTTCTCCCATTGTGTGGGATGACAAGATATTTGTTCTGACAGCCGTTGATACCAAAGTTGTTGATCCAAGCCTGCCACCTCCAGAAGAACAGCCTGAGCGGGTTTTCGGTATCACATTCCCGAATACTGTTTTTCGGTTTGAAGTTCTTTGTTTGAACCGGTTCACTGGAAAAAAACTCTGGCAGCAAACTGCAACTGAAAAAGTTCCCCATGAAGGCACTCATCACCATGCCGACTTTGCCTGTGCATCACCAGTGACTGATGGAGAGCGGCTGTACTGCTGGTTTGGATCTGCGGGAATGTACTGCTACAGCCTTGATGGAACATTGCTCTGGACACGGGACCTTGGAGAAGTTCGCGTCGGAGCCAGCCTCGGTGAAGGATGCTCTCCTGTCCTTCATCATGGACGAATTATTATCGTACGTGATCATGCTGGCCAATCATCGATAGAGGTCCTTGAAGCTGCCACCGGTCAAACCGTCTGGAAACGTACCCGCGATGAGAAAAACGCATGGGCAACACCTAAAATCTTTACAAAAGATGGTGAACGAACGCAGGTGATCACAGCAGCTTCAAATTTCATTCGCAGCTATGACCTTGATACCGGAGAGGTCATTTGGCAATGCAGTGGATTGACCGGCAACGTGACGCCTTCACCAGTCATCTATAACGACATGGTCATCTGCATGAGCGGCTATGAGGGCCACTCAGTCATGGCTTTAAAACTCGATTCGAAGGGTGATGTTTCTGGAAGTTCTGCAGTTGTTTGGTCAGGCGACAAAGGAACTCCATACATTCCATCTCCACTCCTATTTGATGACCAGTTGTATTTCACCCAATCCAATAAGGGAATTCTTACTTGTTTAAATGCCACCACTGGTGAAGCAATCATTGAACGAACACGCCTGCCTGATATTCAAAATATCTATGCGTCTCCTGTTGGTGCCAACGGCCATGTTTATTTTGCCGGCCGAAGTGGTGCTATCGTCGTACTCAAACACACAAATGAATTGAATGTTGTTGCTACGAACAAGCTAGATGATGAATTTAATGCCTCACCTGTACCAGTAGGCGACTGCCTATATTTGCGGGGCCGCCGGTATCTGTACTGCATTGGTGAAAATAAAAATAACTAAGTGAACTATCTGATTGTGAGAGGATACTATGAAAACCAAACAAGTTTTTGCCTTGGTGGGAAAGATGCCATGAAAAAAAGTGCAGTTCTATTTTGCTCTAGTCTTACAGTACTGCTCAGTTGTGTTTTCAGCCAAGCAGCAACGATTCAAGGGACTGTCGTCAATGAAAAGAACATGCCCGTTGAAGGTGTCATGGTTTCAGCAATTGACGCTGAGCATCGAAAATGGACATCTGTATTCACCAAACCAGATGGCTCTTTTACTATTGATGGACTCAGAGACTGTAAGCATCAGCTCCGTACTCGCCTCATGGGTCTCGCAGATACCTGGCTGAGCAGCGTGCCTGCGAACACAGATAATCTTCACATCCAGACGCGCCCAGCCGTTGGTGAAGAGCTCGAATTACAGCGACCTGCAAACAGTGCCTTCAGCATGTTGGATTTTGAGGATTCACATGCCAAGCTCAATTTCAAAATGATGTGTTCCTACTGCCATCAAGTTGGAACGGTGGGTTTTCGAACTCCAGAAGAGCCTGTTGACTGGGAGACCATGCTGCGACGGATGGATGGATTCGGCGGGCTGTTTCCACATACAAAAGAAACCATCATTCCTCGACTGATGGAAACGTACAAAGGAGACGCCGTCAAACAATGGCCAACTTTTGTGCCACCACCAGCTCCAACAGGGCTTGCTGCTGCTGCCACAATAACAATGTGGGAAATGGATGAACTGCTCCAAGGATCTTTTCATGATCTGGAACTTGGCCGTGATGGAAGAGTCTATGCGGTCAATATTCAAAACGGAAAGTTGATTGCACTTGATACCGAATCGGGTGAGCAAACAACGTACAAATATCCGAAAGGAGCCTACGG
The DNA here is from genome assembly GCA_028066355.1 of Pirellulales bacterium. Taxonomy (GTDB): domain Bacteria; phylum Planctomycetota; class Planctomycetia; order Pirellulales; family UBA1268; genus UBA1268. The sequence continues at coordinate 1,642 of JALCBP010000044.1, read as the reverse complement.
CCCTCATTCAATTGAAACAGCTAATGATGGAAGCCTGTGGACGACCATGTGTGCAAGTGGCAAGATGGTTCGCTTTGATTTCAATACTGAGCAATTTGAAACCTACAGCAGTGCGGAGGCACCAAAGACACGTGGGAATTATCCACATACATTACGAATTAATCCGAGTGATCCTGAAGGATTGATTTGGTACACCGATGCTGGCTCCAATTCATGTTTTTCGATTCATCCATTAACACACGTCGTCAAAGAATACAAACTCCTTGATGCTGGTCAGGCGACTGCCGCTGGTCGTGGTGAGTCACGAGGCATTACACCCTATGGCATCGATTTTTCTCCTGTCGATGGAATGATCTGGTATTCAAAACTCAATGGCAACCGGATTGGACGAATTGACCCGTCGGTCGATGATGGTGCGATCAAAGAGTGGAACCCGCCTTTTCGTGGACCACGCCGGCTTCATGTAGCACCTGATGGCATGGTCTGGGTTCCTGGCTTTGGATCAGGTGTATTTGGAAAGTTTGATCCCACGACCGAACGCTGGACTGTGTACGATTTGCCCGATGCTGAAAACCAGATTCCGTATGCATTGAATATCGATAAGGACGGTATTGTCTGGGTCTGTGGCACTGGAAACGACACAATCAACAGGTTTGACCCCGTCACTGAAACACTTGTTGAGTTCCGTTTACCAACCCGCGTCTCATACACACGTGAAATTGAGTTTGATGATGATGGCAATGTCTGGACCAGTACATCTGGTCCGGCTCGTCATATGGAACGAGGCGTTGGAGCTGTGATCTGTATTTCGTTACCTGACGCGCTGCCAACAAATGGTGGCACGCAGCTCATCGCAAAAACATATGACGGGAATCATGATGTCGGTAATCTTGCTGTGGTACCAAAACGTAGGCCTCCGAATCAGGGCCTGTTTCAAAAAATTGGTCAATCTCCGTTACCAGCTGCCTACCACGGAAAAAATCATCAAGAATATGTTGATGCACGGATGACTGAACTCAGTTCATCGCAAAGACAACAGGTGAACAAGTTATGGCAACAGTTCCGACGCCAGAATCCAAAGCGAAGCCGTGATGGCCAAATGTTTATTCGCATTTTAGAACACGTCGGGAGTACCGAGCCGGATGCTATTCCAACCAGAAAGTTTGTAAAGAAATGGAAGCAGAATTATCGAGAGCTGATTACACGGGCAAATCATTTAGAGAATCGATCTCTCGACAATGGCCGGTACGTTTTCGAACAGGCAGCCTGTAGCCGGTGTCATTCGATTGAAGGAAAAGGTGCGAAATACGGCCCGGACTTAACAGCGGTCTCAAAACGCTTTCAGGGCAGCAAGCTTCTGTTGCAGCTTGTAAATCCGTCTCAAGAGATTCATAAGGATTTTAAAACACAGATGATCCTTGTTGATGATGGTCGTCTTCTGACTGGCTTAGTGGTCAATGAAACACCGGACCATATCGAAATCGTACAGAACCTACTTCGACCGGAGAATATTGAGCGAATTCAAAAGTCAGCGATTGAGGAACGAAAGGTTGCTGACGTTTCCAGCATGCCGAGTGGATTGCTCGATACCTTTACAGCTGAAGACATTCTTGACCTTTTGGCATTTGTCGAGTCTTCAAAG
>JALCBP010000161.1:0-3332 GCA_028066355.1 Pirellulales bacterium | reverse complement strand
AGTCGTGGCATTGGAGACACAGTTCGCGTGTCTTTGACGGTTCCGAATGTGCGGAAGCCAGAGGAGATTGAGGCGGCTCAAGGCATTCTCGCAGATATCGCCATCGGCAGAGTGCGAAGTGTTGTTGATTTTGGTCTCGACACGCTAAACATCATTAGCTGTCCGAGTTGTTCTCGGGTGGAAAATGAGGCGTTCATTGAATTAGCAGAAGAAGTGAAACAGATGACGGCTTACGCAAAAGATCACGCTATTACCATTGCCGTCATGGGCTGCCGTGTGAATGGCCCCGGGGAAACCGATGATGCAGACCTTGGCCTCTGGTGTGGGCCGACGCATGTGAATCTCAAAAAGGGAAGCGAGCCACTTGGGGCATTTCCTTATGACGACATCATCCCACGTCTACGCGAAGAACTTGATCGAATCATCAGTGAACGCGGCGATGTCGCAGGCACAGCGACGGGGGCATGATTGCATGAGTCAACTTCCGATTGTGGGTGACGTGGCAGAAGCCTGTCAGAGTGGATCGCACACAGGGTTGGCCGCCGGGCTTCATGTTGAGCCCGTGGATCCAGCCAATTGCCGGGGAACATTTTCGTTAGTCAGCCTTGGCTGTCCGAAAAATCTTGTTGATAGTGAACGAATGCTTGGTCTGTTGAGAGACGATGGCTGGCAGTTCGTTGCCGAGCCCGAAGGGTCGGATCTTGTCATTATTAATACCTGTGCATTTATTGATTCGTCTCGTGCTGAATCATATGGTGTTATCGATGAAATGGTTGGACTCAAGCAGGCAGGTGGGACGCGAGGCATAATTGTTGCGGGATGCCTCGCTGAACGACAAAAAGAGACGCTGCTGGAGGAGCGTCCTGGTGTTGATGCAGTGATCGGAGTGTTTTCCCGAGATGAAGTCGCACGAGCAGCAGAACGACTGGTCGGCAGTCTTGGGGAACAGCGGACTGTATTTAAGCCGGCACCAGCCACCGCCCTCGATGACGGGAATCGTATGCGTGTGACGCCACGGCACATGGCGTATCTAAAGATTTCTGAGGGGTGTGATCGAACCTGTACATTTTGTGCGATACCAAAAATGCGTGGGAAGCATGCAACGAAGCCGATGGAGCAGGTTCTTGCCGAAGCCAAAGAATTGGCCGCAGATGGCTTGAAGGAGTTGGTCATCGTTGCTCAAGACACCACCTATTACGGCATGGATTTGTATGGTGAGCCGAGGCTGGTTGAGCTTCTTGAGGCACTTGAAGAAATTGATGGTATCCAGTGGATTCGGCTGATGTATCTGTACCCGATGTACTTTACGGATCGTCTTATTGAAACCATTGCGGGTAGTAAAAAGATTCTGCCGTATCTTGATATGCCACTGCAGCATGCCAGTGACCCGGTACTGAAACGAATGCAGCGACGAGTTTCTCGCGCACCCACTGAGGAGTTGCTTGCCAAGTTGCGTGATCAGATTCCAGATCTTGTGCTCCGGACCACGATGATCACAGGTTTTCCTGGTGAGACGGACGAGCAGTTTGAAGAGATGGTTTCATTCGTGAAGCGGTGGCAGTTTGAACGTCTTGGTGTTTTTACCTACTCATTGGAGCCGGATACGCCTGCGGCAAGGCTCGATGGTCATCTACCAGAAGATGTGAAAGTGGCTCGTCGTGATGAGCTCATGGAGGTGCAACAAGCTATCGCCCACGAACACACGCACAAGCAGGTTGGGAAAACGCTGCCGTGTATCGTTGACAGTCACTCGGGGCAGCGAGACGATGTCTGGATTGGCAGGACTCAGGCTGATGCGCCAGATATTGATTGCGTGGTCTACATTACAGCACCTGATACGACACCATTGACACCACTCGTGGGCACAATCGTGCCTGTTCAGATGGTGGCGGCCGTTGGGTACGATCTGGCCGGCGTCGTCGCGGAACTTTCATAGGCGCCAGAGTGTCTTTATTTTTTTGAGACCAATTTCTCCCTTCGTTTTGTAGGAGAAAATACCTCCTCCTATCGGGAGATGGGTGCCGCCTCCTGATGTTTTCTTGACTCAACTAATCGAACAGTCAAACGATGACTTTGTAGGGTTGGCGTGGCTGGAATGAATGCCGGCTGCTGCAGACAGATCGATTTTTGTTGGGAACAATCACTTCAGTATCTTGGTTTGGCGGTGATGCCATGAAGAACAGGCCAGGTCGTCGAAAGAGGCAATGTTCCAAAAGATCCGCTTCCCTCACTGTCGAGTTGCTTGAGCGACGAGTCGTGCTCAATGCTGATCCAACCGGCGGTGTGCTTATTACAGGAGCACCATTCGAGGGGCAGGCGTTAACAGCATCAAATAATATTGTTGATGCTGATGGTCTTGGACCAATTTCCTATCAATGGAAATCTGATAGTAATCCCATACCCTATGCAACATCGCCAACCTATGTGCTTCAGGATAGTGACGTTGGCAAAGTGATAACGGTTGTTGCCACGTATACAGATCTACTCGGTACGGAAGAGGTCGTAAGTAGTCAGCCGACTGCAGTAATTGAAAGCAGTTCTCCGCTTGCCCGGCAGTCTTCCGCCGTGAGCTATTCGCCTGACTATACCTCCATTAATGGCAGGACTTTCGGCTACTATGTGCCTGAGTCGTATGATCCATCGACACCAACGCCCCTCCTGTTCATGTTTCACGGGATGGGTGGGGACAGCAGTGAACAAAGCGGTGGATCAGCAGAAAATAGTTACTACGGATGGCAGACCACTGCCCATCAGAATGGATTTATTGTCCTGTTCCCGGAATCCTTAGGTTATTTCAAGACGTGGGACTTGGGTGGCGGTGGTTCCTCTTCGGATTTGTCGTTTGTTGATGACATGATCGGTTGGGCATCCTCGAATTACAACATTAGCGAGTCCCAGATATTCACGACTGGTCATTCGTGGGGTGCCTATTTCAGCTACTACGTAGCAACTTTTCGCAGCGATGACATCGCGGCCTTTGGAGCCCATTCTGGCGGTCTTGGCGGTGCGTTTTTTCTAGGTAGCACACCATCTGTACCGACTGGCCCGTCCCCGGCGCCCGCCCTGAATGGTATTGTGCTCCATGCTGTTGATGACGGAATCGTTCCCTATTCCAATAGCCAAAATCTCTATGATGATCTCGTAGCCAACGGGCACAACGTATACGACGACGGCATTGGTGCTGATGGTATCATTGAAGTGGATGGCTGGGGTCCAGATAATCATCGCTACCGCAAGCAACACAACCAGACCCAGTGGGACTTTTTCCTAAGCGTAGCTCCCAACCCTGTGACTTCCAATCAGCCTCCAGAATTCAATCAGCCCCTTGATCT
>JALCBP010000007.1:68714-70487 GCA_028066355.1 Pirellulales bacterium | reverse complement strand
CTGTTCTCTCGATTGTCCTATCGCTTGTATTTATCAACCAAGCGTTGGAGGCCTTGAGCCATGTGTGAAAGTTCCTGTGCAGAGTGCTGAGTGTTGCTCGCTCCCTCAGCAGTATTTTGTGCAGCATTGGCTACCTGAACAATATTCTGTGCGATCTCAGTGGAACCAGTTGTTGCCTCTGTAATATTCCGACTAATTTCACTCGTTGTTACGGACTGTTCTTCAACAGCCGTTGCAATTTTCGTTTGTAGAAGATCAATCTTCTCAATGACTGATGCAATTTCACTAATAGCTGACACAGCTTTTTCAGTGTCAGATTGCATAGCCTCAATTTTTGTTCCGATGTCTTCTGTTGCCTTAGCTGTTTCTCGAGCGAGTTCCTTGACCTCATTAGCCACAACAGCAAATCCTTTTCCCATATCACCTGCACGAGCAGCCTCAATCGTTGCATTAAGCGCGAGTAGATTCGTCTGCTCGGCAATGGTTGTAATGACTTTTATAACTTGCCCAATTTTGCTACTCGACTGTCCAAGTTCATCCATTGTCGAGGATGTCTTCTGAGCCATGTCGACAGACTGTCGGGCAACAGCGGCAGCATCCTGTGCACTGCGAGCAATTTCATCAATGTTCAAAACCAGAGTTTCAACAGATGATGAGACGAGTTTGGTATTACCACTGACTTGCTCAGCGGCTGCAGAAACCAGGTTTGCTTGGGCAGTTGTTTCTTCGGCAGTCGCACTCATCTGTTGGCTTACACTCGTCAATTCTTCAGAAGAGCCAGCGAGTGCATTCGTATTATCTATGATGCCACTCACTAAGGAGGCTTGACGGCGGGCTTCTCTCGAAAAACGTCGAGAAATACTCACTGAAACAAGCAAGACGCCAATCACGCTGAGAACAAAGATTGTTGTAGCAAAATTGAATAAGCTTCTAATTGGCTGAAGAATCTCAGCCTTGTCGATTTCTGAAATAAGCGCCCAGGTGATATTCTTATCCCCACCTCGTGAGTCATGGTGGACAGTAATCGGTTGCCACGACGAAAAAACATCAGCACCACGATAGTCCTTGATTTCTGCTGTGCCGGAATCACCATCGTCCAAAGCAGAGCGAACTGCTTCAGTATCTGCTCGTACTTTCGGGTTCAAAATGGTTGACTTAACACCAAGTTCTTCTGGGAACCGTGATTGACTTCTGAAAAGTCCGTCACCAGCAATCGCATATGTCTCACCAGTTTTTCCCATTCCTGTTGTCTCACTGATAATTGACGTAATTTTGTCGACAGGGAGTTGGAAGATGACAGCTCCCTTTAGTTCTCGGCCGTTATATATTGGTGCAGAAATAAAGCTTGCCGGGGCTTCATATGAAGGCAGATAGTTTTCGAAGTCTGCAAAAGCGACAGTGTCACGGCGTCCACCACTAATAGATTCTTGAAAAGATCTCGCAAAATTCGTGCCCGCAAAAGAACCAGTTTTCAGCGATGTGACAAAATCCAATTCCTTAAATACGGAGTAGACAATTGTTCCAGAATCAGCGTCGACAAGGAAAAAGTCATAGATGCCAAGACGTTTCAAGAAATTTCTGAAGATAGGGTGATACAAGGCGTGAGCCGCCGAGTAGGAAGACCCGTCATCCGCAGCGTTTAATAATTCCTTTGAACCAAGTGGGTTTTCATTCTTACGGATATAAAGATATTGAAGGTAGGCCGATGAATCTGAAAGATTTTCAAGAAAAGTTGCCGTTGGTGCCTCATTGTCTGTTTGTCTCAAGTACTCA
>JALCBP010000007.1:0-68614 GCA_028066355.1 Pirellulales bacterium | reverse complement strand
ATTTTCAAGAAAAGTTGCCGTTGGTGCCTCATTGTCTGTTTGTCTCAAGTACTCATTCGAGAATTCACCCGTGTAGTAGGTGGCAAGACTTTTCCGTGCTTCATCGATGGATGATTCCGTGAGACTGTCGTCACTATTTATTTCCTGAAAGCCATTTGTGAAGGCTTCTAGTGCTTCCAGAGTCATTCTGTTTTCAGCAGTAATCTTGAGCTGTTCTTCCATAGACGAGAAATAACTATCAACAGCTTTTGCCGTAATTTTATTGACAGTCTGTAGTTTGCGTAGTGATTGGTCCTCAATTGCTTTGGCTGCAGACGAATAGGTTGCATACCCCATGAAAGCCAAGGGCAACAAGGAGACGGCAAGTAGCGACCAAAGCAGACGATCTTTGAAAAAGCCGAGAAGCCGCGATCTTAAAGTGGCCTTTTCAGTATGCACGGTGTTGTGGGTGGTCTGTAAATTAGAATTCGTCATAGTAGTACCGTTAGAAAGGTAAGAAAGTTAGTTGTTTGTGCTTAGCCAACAGAAAGTGATTCAGTTCGAATGTTCAGAAGAGCTTTTAATATTTTCTCTGGTGACAAAAAGTGTATTAATCGTTCAGCATCGGGGAGCACGCCAGTGAGTGCCCTCAATGTGTTATTGGTGGGCGAAGTGACTTGATGAGGGTCGTAAGCTTTCACGTCGAGGAGTTTATCAACTAAAAAGCAGTACCATTCGTTGTTGATATCAACTATCAGACTGATTGAATTGATGCCGGTTGGGGCAGCGGGAAACTCTAAGAAAACTCGAAGATCAATAGCTGGGACAATTTGTCCTCTAAGGTTGATTAGTCCAGAGATAGCAGGTGGCGATAAAGGAACGTTGTTGATAATTCCTTTTTGAAGAACTTCAGTCACATTATCTGCCTCAAAGGCAAAACACGTGTTCTCAATCAGAAAAGTACAACAGCGTTTTTGTTCTTCTTCTTTAGGCGTATTCTTGACTATGGAATTCATGAGATAAGATTCTCCTCTGACCACTGACTCGCGGCAGCAATATCCATCACTTCAGTCGCGCTACCCCCTACAAGCCGAGTGCCCAAAAGCCCATTTTTTATTGCTGTCCTCTCAAGTGGGCCATGACCGGTTTCAACGTCAATGATTTTGCGAACGGCAAGTGCCTTATTTCCCAGTTCATTGGGGAGGATGATTCCGACGGAGGATCCAGTAGGTTTCTTTCTGATTTTCTTCGACGTATCCAAGAACTGATCGGGATCAATAAGTTGTGTTAATTCACCATTCCGTTTTACAAAATAGGAGTCTGCAGCATGATTAATTTCTGACTCCACGAAACTCTCAAGGCGTTGCACCTGATTCAAAGGAACAGCGAAACGGTGTCCATTGTGAGTTTTACACACAAGGTAGCGGGAAGATTCCTGAACAACCGCTTGAGGTTTTTCGGATGTGCTTTGCAGGTCACCCGCACGACGAGTGAGAGCTGGAATATCAGCAGCCATGGTGATTCCACGGAGGTCAAGGATGAGGACCACACTGCCATCACCCATGACGGTAGCACCAGAATAAATACCCATCGGCGCTAAAAGACTACCTATTGCTTTGACAACAATAAACCAGAGGCCAGTTGTTTCTGTAGCATGACTGTGTTGGTTTTCGGATGTTGTGACAGCATCCACCACCAGACCAAATTCGTGGTTGTCTACTTTGATAACAACAACAGTTCCGAAGGTTGGTCGTTTCTCCCAGTCACGAAGTCCGAGCCACTTATCAAGGTATATGACTGGGATTAGTCGATCGCGCAGTCGCAAGACGGGAGCACCTTCAAGTCCGTCGATCAGATGACTTGTGCCAGTTCTTTTAAGAGCCACGATCTCTTGAATATATGCTTGTGGTATCGCAAGCCTTTGGCCATTACTTGAGACAATCAGCGCGGGTATGATCGCAAGAGTAAGTGGAATCCTCACACGAACGACGGTGCCGACACCACGCTGGCTGGTGATATCAATAGTTCCACCGATAGATTCGATATTTGTACGAACAACATCCATGCCGACACCGCGACCGGATATATCAGTCACAGCCGCGGCCGTAGAAAAGCCAGGCTCAAAAATAAACTGAAAAATCCTTTCATCAGACATGTCAGAAGCTGCATCGTCCGTGACGAGACCTTTTTCAACTGCCTTTTTACACACAGCATCAACTGAAATACCTGCTCCATCATCTGATACTTCAATAGTGACTTGACCACTCTCCTGAAAAGCACGTAGAGAGATTGTTCCTGAAATAGGCTTGCCAGCGATGGATCTCACGTCTTTTGACTCTACGCCATGATCTATCGCGTTTCGAATTAAATGGGTAAGTGGATCACGTATTTTTTCGATGAGAGTTCGATCAAGTTCAGTGTCAGAGCCATCGATAAGAAGATCAACTTTTTTGTCACACGCTGCAGCTACATCACGAACAATGCGGGGAAATTTATTAAAAAGTTGGTCGATTGGAGCCATTCGTGTTTTCATGGCCACTTCTTGCAACTCACCTGTCACTGCATGAATTCGATTAACTGCGTCCAATAACGCGGGTTCATTGGTGGTCGTTGTTCGCAGTTGGTTACGGGCTAGAACGAGTTCACCAACGAGATCAACGATGGTGTTCAGTAGTTGTACATCGACTCGTATAGTTGAGTCGAAAGTGGTATTCGAACGCACGCTTTCTGAGAGTGACGGAGTGTCAGTGCTTGCTACAGTTAGTGGTTCGTCAGTTTCAGTTTGGTCATTTGGGGGAGTTGATACAACAGGCTGTTCTTCAGGTGCTGGTGCTGCAGGATCATTCTGTTGAATGGAATTATTTGTACTAGAGGGTGTTGATGTTGGATGTTCTTCTATTTGATTATTTGGTGTGGCAGCAGCTAACAGACAGGCGGCGTCCATTTTTTGACAGAGATCTGGGAACGTCGTTTCACCTTCTTTACCTGTTGACTCAATAGCCGTTAAGAATGTTCGAATAGCATCAACAAGTTCGAGAAGTAGGGACGCCAATTGTTCATCGAATTGAAGTTTTCCATCACGAAGGAGGCCAAGAAGATGTTCTCCGTGATGTGACAAATTGCTTAATTTCGTAAAACCAAAGAAACCACACGTTCCTTTTATCGTATGAATTGTCCGAAAAATACTTGCTAAGCGGTCGGGATCGTGAGGATTCTTTTCAAGTGCAACGAGGTCTTGGTCGAGTTGTTCTAAGTTTTCCGACGCCTCGATTAAAAACTCTGAGATGAACTCTTCGTTGTCAGCCATAAAAAGACGCCACAAATCTTTGAAATGCATTGCAGTATGAGCCAGATGCCCCCTGCCTCATCTCAACGATACATTGCGAAAGCTTAAAGTTGACGAATGCGCGAAAGCTTTTGTAGCTGATAAAGAACAGACCAGTCCCTATTACCAGAACAAATGATAGATGTGGGCATTCGCTCTAATCAAAATAGGAACATTCAAAACAAAGCGGTTTATGAGATTTTCTTGTAATATGCAGAGTTTTTAGAAGTCATCTCATAAGAGCCGTGCTTTTCGAAGTACGAATGTTAGTGTCACCGTAATTACAGCTGAAACGATCCAGAACATTTTGTATCCATGCACCCATTCGGTTTCTGGCATGACTTCAAAATTCATTCCATACACACCGCACAGGAAAGTAAGTGGCAAAAAGATAGTGCTTACAACAGCAAGGCGATTCATTGTCAAGTTTGTGCGATGTGTCATCACTGTGAGGGAAAAATTCATGGCACTCTCGAGAATTTCACGGTTTGCGGTAATGTCAGCCAGAAGCCGCTCCAGTGTTCCAATCATATTGCCCATAAATTGCAGTGTTGCTTCACTAACGAGCGTGGTTTTTCGAGAAACTAACTCTTCCAATACTCGCCGAGCAGGTAGTACCCTTTTTCTCAACGCTAGAAGTCTCGCAGAAACATTTGCTAATTTTGTAAGCGTCGCTTCGTCGGCAGATCGCCGCAAAGCTATCCTTGTTGCCTCTACCTCTTGATCGAGATAACTCTGTACAGCAAGGAATTGTTCGATTTGTTTATCCCAAAACTCATAGAGAAGGAAGCTTGGTGTTGCAGCATGTTGTTCAAAGTCTCGAATGTAGTCACGGCGAACAGCGTGGAGCACGCTACTAGAGCCGTCAGAAAATGTCGCAAGGAGGCCTTCAGAAATAACAATATCAAGCACTTCGCTTACGATTGCCTCCGAGGAGTCCCTCGCTCCTACAAGGCGGATGTGTAAGGTGTCATCGGTTCTGTGCAGCGACGATACCTGATCATCTATGTTCTCTTGATACTCAGAACTCAAAATATTCTGAACGGGTGGCTTGTTAGCGAGACGCTCTGGTAGCTCTTGCTTGAGATCAGAATATGTCTGGTCTTGAAGGTTTGTGTCTATCCAGACAAAGCGGCCAGCGGTAATTGACGAGGAAACTTCGGCAATTGTTATATCGCCGTGCGATTTGTCACGAAAGTCAAGGAACTCAGCACGTACGTTAGAATGGGATGACATGGTGGTGTGGGGCATTTCTAAAGTATGAGCGGTAATCACAAGGCTCCCTTAACCCTTTGGATGAAGACTATCAGGGTTAGAAATACCACGTACCGCTGGTGCAGTCCAAGTTCAATATTTGTGGTGGAGGCAAAAATTATTTGCGTATTTATCGAGAATTGGTGTCCCATTCGCTAGAGCTAGAGCTTTATGATCTCACCTTGGCCCAATGTTTATGACAAGCGTAAAACGATTCGCATTGGTTGTGAATTGGATTGAGCGGTGAAAAGGTAACGACGTTAAACAGGAAACGAATGGTTCCCTCTTCTCAGTCAATGAGTCAATCTGACAATCAGGCTAATATTCATCTTGGGATTTCTCCGATCCTTCGAAACGCAGAACCCTACCCAAACGATGAGAAATGGGCAGGCTATAATGCACTGATCTTATTAGTAAGCCTCATTGCTATTGGCATGCTTGCAATTGGTGTCGTTGTGGAGCTGACGCCCTCAGCAAGATCCTTACTCGCTTATGCCGATCTTTTCGTCTGTGGCGTATTTCTGATTGATTTTATTATAAGTTTGATTCAAGCCCCGAACCGTTGGAAGTATTTTTTTACCTGGGGATGGATCGACCTTCTTTCATCGATTCCTATATTTGATTGGATGCGGTTGGGTCGAGCAGCCCGTATAGTTCGAGTTATTCGAGTTATTCGAGGCATTAAGGCCACGCGTTTTTTGGCATCACTTATTTTTCAGAACCGTACAAGAAATGCGTTGTTGGCTGGTAGCTTTGTTGCGGTTGTTGTAATTTTTTCATGTAGCTTCGCAATTTTGCAGTTTGAAGGGGCTCATGGGGGGAACATTACGACAGCTGAAGATGCTGTCTGGTGGTCAATCTGTACGGTCACAACGGTTGGCTATGGAGATCTTTATCCAACAAGTTGGGAAGGCAGGATAGTTGCTTTTATTTTGATGGTGACTGGTGCGAGTTCGTTTGGTGCTTTATCTGGATTAATTGCTGGACATTTTTTACAGCATGAAGATGACCACCAAGATGAATTGAGAGATCTCACTGCCCAAGTGGCATCCCTTAGACAATTGATAGAAGAGAATGGAATCCCAAGGTCTTCGTCAGCCAGTCCGGCTTCAGACAAACAATCTGGTGAAGAGCAGTGTCGAGCTGCTTGAAAGGCTAATGAATTGAAGGCCTTGCTGCATCGATTCTGGCTGTTTGCTTCTCGGTATGATTCTCGTGAATACGGCCCAAAGCTGTGTAGAGATCTGGCTGTCGAGCGAGGCCGAGTAAGGAATGTGCTGCGAGGTACGCGATCGATATTTCAAGGAGGCAATCGTAGGCACCAGTAATCTCAACTGCCATGATTGTTGCTGTAAGAGGCGTACGAAAAAGAGCCCCGATGCTAGCCGCCATACCAGCAACAAGGCAGACAGAGTGAAAATCAGCATCAACACCCCCAACCATGAATGCATAACTCGTTGAGAAAGCTTGGCCGGAAAGAACACCAAACAGCAAAGCAGGGACGATAAGTCCACCAGGGGCACCGGTTGCATAACTTATAGCACTCAACGGAATCCGGGCAGCCAAGAGAAGAAGCGTTGGAATCAGAGGTAGGGAATTTTGTATAGCATCCTCAAAAATTGTGTGACCAATTCCAAGTACCTCAGGTTTAACCAAGAGGATGACTCCGAGAAGGCACCCCCACGCACCTGTAACCAAGATAAGTTTGTTTGGTCGGTGATGAAATTGCTGAAAACGTTTTGCAATAGAGATGAGAAACATTTGGAATACAAGACAGACGATCCCAGTAAAAAGGCCCACGAGAGCAAATGTTGGTAGCTCCATCCAATCACGAAATCCTTCGAGCGAGATCGGTAGTTCTAGAACTGTGCCATGAAAAAGTCTGCAGACCCAGTCGGCAATTGCACAGGCAAGAATTGTTTCAAAGCAATTATGAGCATGAAATGGTTGCTTAAGTAGTTCAAATGAAAAGACCACACCTGACAAAGGCGCATTGAAGGCTGCAGCTAATCCGGCTGCAGCACCAAGTTCGACTGCCCGTCTTCGGAAATAGACTAGGCCAATTCCGAATTGCCGCAGGACGATTGCAGACATTGCACCGATTTGAACACTAGGTCCCTCCCTGCCCAGTGGCATGCCAGATGAAAGTGCACAGAAGCCAGCAAGAAATTTAACCCAGAGAATCCTAAGGGCTCGGCGCCCCCCTACTGTGCGATGAGCGTGAAGAACTGCAGCAATTCCGCTGCCTTCTGCTTCTATTGCAAAACGGTGAACAAGGAATACAGCCGTTGCTGCCAGGATTCCACATGTCAGAATTACTGCAAATTGAGCTGCCAGTCCGTATGCTGTTGCAAAGACTGCGAGTTCCGTTCGCACTGACTCGGCAAGATTCATTACGGCATGAAATCCAACTGCAGCGAGTCCTGCGACAGCACCTATAAGAACAGTGCCTACCTGTTCTCGTAACGGTGGGACGTCATTATCAGTTGGTGGGTGATACGTTGCCATGGAGACACATTATGTGGGATTTTGAGTAACACCTAGATAATTGAAGTTGTCTGATTTGGTACAAGATAACTGCAGAGATGAGAATTGTGTTGATAAAATAGTGATACCCAAAATATTTTTCGGAATATACTCATTGCCATGATTCAGCGACTATGGCTTGTCTTAATTCCGTTATGTTTCGTGCTTCATGCAATCGAGGCAGATCCCCGGGCTGTTTTTTTGGTCTCGCTTTTTGCGATCGTACCTCTGGTTGAAATCATGGGCATTGCCACTGAACGACTCGCTTACCGACTTGGCTCAGTTGTCGGTGGTCTTCTTAACTCCACTTTAAGTAATGCTCCTGAATTAATTATCGGTATTGTTGCATTACGGAACGGCCTTGGACGAGTGGTGAAAGCATCTCTTACCGGTTCAATAATGGTTAATTTGCTTGTTGGGTTAGGCTGTGCTCTTATTGTTGGTGGATTGAAGTATGGAGTCCATTCATTTGACAGGCGACAGTTGCGGTCTTCTGGCTTAATGCTTGTCATGTGTGGGTTTTGTTTTATTGTTCCTGCAGTCTTCCGTATTGGAACACCAGAGGGGACCAGAGATCTCTCGATCGAATTGTCATTTATTCTGCTGGCAATTTATGTCGGAAACGTATCAATAAATATTTTTTATAGTTGCCGTAAGGCACAAGATGCCAAAATAGAGTTGGCAAAGACAAAAGACTCATATTCAGCGGGAAGAAGTTTTGCGATTCTCGGGATCAGTGGAGTAGCTCTGGCAGGTGTAAGTGAAGCAGTCACTGAGTCACTGATTCCGGCGACAAAAACGATGGGTTTTTCTGACACCTTCAGTGGGATTGTTCTTCTGGGTGGCGTGGGAGGTGTTGGAGAAGTACTGACAGCAATTCGCTTTGCACGTCAAAGGCAGCAGGAACTTGTCATGGCGGCAACAGTAGGGTCAACAATACAGATGGTACTTTTTGTGGCGCCGCTGCTCGTGTTTACAGGGCAGTTTTTTGGTGAATCAATGAATCTGTCATTTTCGATGTTTGAAGTTGTCTCGATAGTATTAGCAATTATCGTCGCAAGAGAGATTATCAATGCTGGCAAGGCAACGTGGATTGAGGGACTTATGCTTTTAGCAACGTATTGCATCCTTGCAATCGGCTTTTATCATCTTCCGGATGCAGTTTTGGCACGTGATCAAAGTGCCGCGGAGGGAAGTGATCGGACCACCATACGACGAAACAAGTAGAACTAGCCGGGAAGTTAATTGGATGAAAGTGTTAAAGCATTCTCAATAAGTCCGATATGGGAATAGGCCTGTGGATGATTGCCAAGGGTTCTTTGTAAGAGGGGATCGTACTGTTCTGGTAGCAACCCTTCTGGTCCGGCAAGTTCAATCATTGATTCGAATAAAGACTCCGCTTCATCGCGGCGCCCTGCTTTATAAAATGAATCGACTAACCAACTTGCGCAGATAAAGAAGCCGCCCTCCCTACCAGGTAAGCCATCATCAGCAAGGTATCTGAAAACAGTTGGCCCCATTCTTAGACGTTTATCAATGGCATCTATAGTTGACATAAATCTTGAGTCCGTACAGTCGACCAGCCCCATGAGTCCAATCATGAGAGATGCGGCATCAAGGTCATCAGCACCGTATGCAGCGGTGTATGCATTTGAGTTCTTGTGCCAAGCCTTTTCGAGTATGTCTTCGGCAATAGTCTGACGGAGTTTTTCCCACGCCGGTTTTTTTCGATCAAGAAAACGTTCAGAAATTTGAATTCCGCGATCAACTGCAAGCCAGCACATTACCTTGGAATGAACGTGATGTCGTCGAGGTTTACGGATTTCCCAGATGCCATGATCTGGCTCATGCCAACGCGCTTCAACAGCCCCAACCATTGCCTCAACAAGCCGCCAGTGTTCACTTGATACAGGTGCCTCAGCTAAAAGAAGTTGCCAGACAAGTTCAGCAATTGGACCAAAAACATCCAATTGGACCTGCCCACGGGCGGCATTCCCTACTCTCACCGGTCGAGAACCAGCATAGCCCGCAAGTTCGGTAATTTCTGCTTCAGCACCAACTTCGTGCCCAGTGACAGTATAGAGAGGCATTAAGCGTTCAGGTGCTGCTGCTCGATCGACAACGGCGAGCATCCAATCAAGAAATGCCATTGCTTCAGAGAAAGAACCTAGCTTTACCAATGCTGATGCCGACATGGCGGCATCTCGAAGCCAGCAGTAGCGGTAATCCCAGTTACGAATTCCACCGAGGTGTTCGGGAAGGCTTGTTGTTGCTGCTGCTACGATGCCACCGGTTGGCCCGTAACAAAGTCCCTTTAAGACAAGTGCACTGCGGCGAACAAGAGGACCTTCTCGCTTCGGTAGTGACAAGCGATCTGCCCATGATTCCCAATATGACTTAGTGCGTCGGTAACGTTCTTGCGGTGGCAGAGTCTGCTGTTCACGTAATGAACCAGTGCCGTACCGTAGCTCGAGCCGCAGCGGTTCACCTCGCAGAGTGACTTTGCCAACCGCAGTTTGGTGGGAGCCCTCGTCGAGAAGTTCCCATTCAACACCTGGAGCTCGTAGAACAATCGGGTCGATCGTATCGTCAATTTCGAGCCCACCATCACGAATGACCAGTCGAGTGGGAAGCCTTCCAAAATCGAGTCTCGGTGCAAAGGTAATACAAACTTCACCGCGCCCTTCAATTTGACGAATTAAGTCAGTTCGGCCAGCACGTTGTGTAGGTTTTCCAGCAGAGCAATCTAAGAAGTCAGTTACCGTCAACCGGGGCCAAGTTGTTTTCAATACAAGAGAAGTTCCATCGTATTGTTGCTGAGGATCGTTATCTGGCTTGGCAGGCTCGATTGTGAAGTGCCCCGCTGCCGGACCACCAAGTAACTCAGAGAATAATGCTGGCCCATCGACACGAGGTGCACACATCCAGCTAATTTTTGCACCAGGAGAGACAAGCGCCATGACTCGTCCATCAGAGAGCAGAGCGTGCCGTTCAATTGGTATGGCATCAGCACCAGCTAGAAATGCCTCTCGTGCGCTAGCTAACCGAGCCAGTCTTCTTGCAACCTCAGTAGGATCATGAATTCGAAATGTTGCAGCGCTTTCTCCAGTGCCAACTTTGACAGATACATCTGGGCCATGCAGCCTGACAAAAGCATCCTCGTCCGTTATGTCATCACCAAAGTAGACAACCGCAGTTGCACCGACACGATGTCGTAGAGCATCTATACAGTCTCCTTTTGAAGTATGCACAACAGCTAATTCAATAACTTTCTTACCGGATTTAACGCGTACGTCATCCCATGTTGCGGCCCCCGCAAGAAGTTCATTCACGGCCTTTTCAGCTTTTTCATCCGCAACATTTCGATAATGAAAAGCAATCGATGCTGGCTTCGTTTCAATATGAAATCGCTTATCCTCAGCAGCGATGCGATGCATCTCATCAAGTATTCGCTGTCGAAGTAAGACCTGTTCGTCTGTAAGCGTACGCACAAAATCTTGGTCAAATTCGCTTCCATGAGATCCGACTAACATGATCTGTCCGTCAAGAGAACTCAGATTTGCAAGGTCAGAGAGTGAACGACCAGATATAACGGCGCAATGTGTTCCTGATAGTGTGGCAAGTGCTCGAAGTGCTATGATTGATTCTCGTACGGGCTTTGCATCGTCTGGGTTATCAACGATTGGTGATAGTGTGCCGTCGTAATCAGTTGCGACAAGTAAAATAGGTACACGTGCAATTGCCTCAAGGGCCTGATCAAGATCATCTTCCATAATGTGTGTATTGCCTGGTTCGTTCCCGGTCAAAAGGTGTCTCCAATGGTGTAAAGTCGAGGGTGGTAATTAGGAAGAGGGAGCGATGGTTTCAATAGGTGTCGACATCTGAGCTGGCGAAGAACCCGCCTCTCTTGCATCAAGGGCGTGGGTGAAGTCTGATGCCCAGGTGTAGACGGTTCGCTTTCGGACTCGTTGCCGAAGGCTCCGCATACGACGAGTCTGTTCTTGGAGAGGCATCGTGATAGCCTTTTCAATAGTGGCAGCCATGCCATCGATGTCGTGAGGATTAACTAATACTGCTCGATCAAGTTCAACAGCCGATCCAGTGAACTCTGAGAGAACCAGTACACCTTTTTCATTTTTTCTACTCGCCACGTACTCTTTCGCGACAAGGTTCATTCCATCGCGAAATGGAGTTACAAGCATGACGTCAGCGGCCAGGTAATAGGCAACGAGTTCTTCTATAGGGAGACTCCTGCGAAGGTAATGTACAGGTACTGCTCCTACAGTTCCAAATTCACCATTAATATGGCCAACGAGTTTTTCAATCCTATCCCGTACTTCAATGTACTCATCGACACTTTCACGAGACGGAACACTCACTTGAACCAATACAAGGTCGTCTACGGTATGGTTTCCTTTATCGAAAATTTCATAAACTGCGCGCAATCGCTGATCAATCCCCTTTGTATAATCAAGGCGGTCAACGCCAAGCATGATTGTCCGATTCTCTCCGAGATCAGATCGGATGGCTTTTGCATGTTCAATAATCTTGGGATCATTGGCGAGCGCCTCGATCCTGTCGTAGTCGATTGATATTGGGTATTCCTTTGCGAGCACCCTTCTTCCATCAACGTTGACTGCTTGCCCACTTCCACGATGCGATGTGTATCGATTGACAAGTCGTACAAAATTCTGTGCTCCATGACGAGTTTGGAACCCAATGACATCAGCGCCAAGCATGCCTTCTAAAAGTCGCTTTCTCCAAGGTAGCTGGGCGAAAAGTTCAACTGGTGGAAAAGGGATGTGAAGAAAAAAACCAATTCGAACATCAGGACGTAGCTCACGAAGCATTCCGGGAACGAGCTGAAGATGATAATCCTGAACCAGCACATGACCGTTAGGAGCGGTTTCTCTAGCAGCGTATTCAGCGAAGCGTCGATTGATTGCTACATAGGGAGCCCACCATTGGCGGTCATATTGAGGGGTTTGGCATGCATCATGATAAAGCGGCCAAAGAGTACTATTCGAGAACCCTTCATAATAATCACGGACCTCTTCACTCGAAAGATGAAGGGGAACGTTATAAAGCCCATCATGCTCGAAAGGCAGGCAATCCGTTTCAGCGCTTCCCGCCCAACCGATCCATACACCTTTATTTTCACGTAGGATGGGCATGAGCGCTGAGACAAGACCACCAGGGCTCGTCTCCCATGGACTCTCTGGGGATGTGCGATGTACAGGGAGTCTGTTTGCAATGACGACAAGGTCACCGCGCCTGTGATTTTTGCGAATTGTGGAAGTATCTGGAGAACCCAAGGAAAATCCTTGCTGTCATAAGCCATCAAAAGAAGAAAGAAGGCATTTCAACTGAGGTTGGAATGACTTAGCTGTTGAATGGTGGGGGCACAAACCTATTTATACTTATTATTCACAGAGAAAAGTATACACAAGTTTTCGTTCTTGTTGGCGTTCTTTGAAGACGTCTCTAGCCGAATACCCTCTGACAGGTCAAACTACGTGGGAATTGTCGATAAACTGTTGATACCGGCAAGTGATGTGTTCGTAAGGAGAGGTGTGTAGATCGATGCGGGGTAATGATTTTGTAGAACCGCTGGGCATGCGTGTTTTAATTCGAAAGGATGAGAGCAGAAACCAGACTCGTGGAGGCATCGTCTTGCCAGATCAGGCAGAAATCCCAACGATTACGGGCAGAGTTGTCGAGGTTAGCCTTCAAATAGAACGAGATGCTGACTTTCCGATCGAAAAGTATGACAAGGTTTTATTTCATCCACGGAATTCGATACCCGTTGATTTTGAACAAGATAACCTGCTCTATGTTGTTCCTATTGAAGATGTCGTCGCAGTGTTCCGTCGTGACGAATCATCAACGCCTCAAAGAAGAACCAAGGCAGATCCAGAGGAAGAATAGGCCGACTTCATTCCTGCACGGCGTAAAAATCTTTTTTTAAAGTAGACCAAAACTTTTATTTATGAAGTGACAAACACTCGACCAGTAAAGAGTGGAATTGGAAATTGAGTTATGGTCAGTTTCCTGAATAACTTGGAGTGTTGCAACTTCTTCAGGAAACTTTTTTATAAGCCGCATTGTGTTTTCTTTCGGTATGAGCTCATCATTAGAGGCGGCCAGGATCAGTGTTGGACATTGAACGTTGGGCGCGAAGTCAATTGAGAGGTATGAATCCCTAAGTAGCAGTCGTATTGGTAGGAATGGCACGACGCGTTGAGCAATTGCCTGAACACTGTCAAACGGCGTGATGAGAAGAAGTCCCTTTGGCTCGAACTCTGCAGCTACGTCGATTGCTAGGCTTGTGCCCAGACTGCGACCAATAACCAGAATATCGACATGGTTTTTTTTTAGGTGCCTATAGATGGCCAATGCGTCGTGCCTCAAACCTTTTTCTGAGGGATTGCC
This sequence comes from Pirellulales bacterium, assembly GCA_028066355.1. Taxonomy (GTDB): domain Bacteria; phylum Planctomycetota; class Planctomycetia; order Pirellulales; family UBA1268; genus UBA1268. Next base: position 55,098 of record JALCBP010000007.1, on the reverse strand, counting down.
AGTGCTGTGACCGTAGCCTCTGTAATGCACCATATAGATTGCGACATCTGCAATCCTTTGTGAATATTCTGGTAGAGACACCGACACGTCTTCTGCATTTCCACCGAAGTAGAGGATCGCTCGTTTGCTCTTTAGGTTACTTGCTGAGAGTTGGACAAGAGCCTGCCCGGTATTCACCTGTATTTGATCAACAGTGTAATTTTGTTTTTGACAAGGAAAGTAAATGAAGGATCGTTGTGTTACGAAAAAGAATCCACAGAGACCTAGATAGATGAAAGCGCAGAAAGCACAGATTAAAGCTAGGATAAATGACATTCGTCGGGTGGGTAGGATTTGTGAGATCGTAATAATATATTTGTGACAGGGTGATAAATAAGAACGGTCTTCGTCAGTCAAAGCACATGATCTGCATGACAAAAAAGATACCCTGAGTAGCCGATTCTGATGCTTTGGGCTTGAGTATAACTTACTCTTTTGACAATCGCAGAAATGGACTTCGGAAGATAGGGTGTGAAAAATCTGCCAAATTAATTGGGCCACGACGGGCTCGATCCCCCCTAAAGTTTTGCAATTGCTCCCAGAGGTAGATTGGTGTGGTGTGAGAAAAAACGGAGAGGACGGGATTCGAACCCGTGGACCAGCTTTTGACCGGTCACGTCTTTAGCAAAGACGCGCATTCGACCACTCTGCCACCTCTCCATATGGGGGAAATCAGTGCTTTCAATTTCCTCTAGACGAGAATGTTCTGCCGCATCATTCTTAAGCACTAGCAGGTTACTTGCAAGGAGGTACTGGAGAGGCCGCATGGAAATGCCCGGTTTTACGATTTGCCCACGCTACACGAACCATCTGTTGGTTTGCATTATTTCACTATTTTGCAGCCAAACAGTACTCGAAAAAACTGTTTCAGGTAATGAACCAGAAATCACTGTTGATACAAGTGGGATTGCAGATCATGTCCAAGTGCTTGCGGACGATGCGTTCGAAGGCCGTGAGGGTGGCCATCGTGGTGGGCGAGCTGCTAGCAGTTATATAGAGCAAGAAATAAGACCGCTTGGGCTCATTCCGGCAGGTGCGAACAAGAGTTATTTTCAGTCATTTCCAACACGATTTGGAACACTTCGGAATGTCTTGGTGATGATTCCCGGTAGTGATCCGGTTCTACAAAGCGAAGTTATAGTGGTTGGTGCACATTACGATCATGTGGGATATGGAAACAAACGGAATAGTTTTGGTCCATTCGGGTATGTTCATAATGGTGCTGACGACAATGCATCGGGTGTGGCTGGTCTGATCAAAATAGTGGAGACGCTTGCAAGATTGCCTGATCCGTGCCGACGAACAATTTTATTCGCATTCTGGGATGGTGAAGAGCAAGGGCTACTTGGTTCCAAATACTTCATAAATAATCGCCCAGATTGCATGCAAGGCAAGAACATCGTTTTCTCAATCAATCTAGATATGATTGGTCGGCTTCGCCACAGCCAACTGAACGTTTTTGGCGGACGTTCAGCGGTCGGCCTCGAGACACTTGTTACTCATGCGAACAATCGGCACGAAAATAAATCACTGGAACTGATCTTCAACTGGAAAATTACACCAGATTCAGATCATTATCCGTTCTTGAAAGCAGAAGTACCGACGCTCATGTTCCATACGGGGCTTCATCCAGACTACCATCGTCCGTCTGACGATGTTCATCTTGTTAATTTCGAGGGTATCGAATCGGTTTTGGAGGTTGTGTTCCAAACGCTTTTGCAGGTTGCAAATAACGCAGGTGATACGCTCTCGTTTCGGAGGACGGCTTTTTCTGAAACAAACGCGTCTAGAAAAAAGCTTGAGGAAAAAGCATTTTTGCCGGCAGGAAGTCGTGGCCGCTGGGGCATCGGGATTCGAGATGATCCAGCCAATCCGGTTGCTCCAGTAGTTGTTGGGATTCGTGTGGGTTCACCCGCGGAAAGGAGCCAACTGAAAATCAAGGATCGAATTTATGGAGTAGGCGGGGTTCCGATAACTAGTCAGCAAGACCTTATGAGGCGTCTTGCGGAAGTTCCACTTGATGAAGGTGTTGATGTGCTTGTGTCACGACGAGGGCAGTTTTTGAAATTAACGTGGACCGAATAAAATCGCTGTTCTGGGAACAGCGATGAAGGAAGTCTGTGATAGAAGCTATTGAGACGGCTGGATGAAAAAAGAGTCAGTCTTCATCTTCCCACTCCTCGTCATCTTCATCTTCCCACTCGTCATCTTCACCCTCATCTTCATACTCATATTCTTCATCTGATTCTTCATCTGATTCTTCATCGACCTCTTCCCACTCTTCTCCGTCTTCCTCTACATCATCGTCTTCATATTCGTCTTCATATTCATCGTCTTCGTCTGATTCTTCATCGCCCTCTTCGAACTCTTCATCATCTTCGTATTCTTCGTCTTCGTAATCTTCGTCTTCATATTCTTCATCATCCCAATCCTCGTCTTCATCTTCAGAAATGATGGTCGGGAGGGAATGTAGTTGATCTCTATGTGAATCAAACAAATCATCTACCAGCAACAATTCAGGGAGTTCGTTCCAACAAAACATTTCCCTATGACATTCGCCTTGTTGCTTAACGGGATTCAGAACTATTGCCACAGTTGCGTCTCCGGGGGTCGATTCACAGTATTACTTGAGGAAAATTCCACTACCGTAAATTTTGCACGAAAGTAAAAATTTTTACCAAGCCCGCTTTACTATTTCAAATTAAAAACGTCGAGGTTGCCTAAATCATTTGAAAAATTGTACTCCGACAAGTCGTTGTCGGCTTTTCTGAAATATAACTTGCGTTCTTACTCTACATAAGTGCAACAGTCCAGACGCTATTTGGAAGACCTTGGGCAGGATTTCCAAAAACAACTAGCTTCAGGACAGGTCGGCGCTATGCCATCGGAGGGGGCGGCTCAGCTAAGAGGCTGATAATGCCGGAGTCTTCCTTAATTTTCAGGATCTTGGGTCTGGTCCGGAGAAGATTCTGGGGTCATGGCGGGAAGGTCTTCGATTCGGCCGAGACCAAATATACGGAGAAAATAACGGCTTGTAATGTAGAAATTGGGGCGGCCTAAATCGTCACTTCTGCCACCAATGGCGATAAGGTCGCGATCGAGAAGTTGTCGAAGCATCTCTTCAGAGCCAACACCCCGAATCGCCTCAACTTCTGCGCGGGTAACAGGTTGGCGATACGCTATTATTGACAAGGTCTCCATTGCAGCATTTGAGAGTCTGTTCTCAGTTGAATAATCAAGAATTCTTCGTACCCATGGTCCAAACTGTGCCCGGGTAATTAGTTGAAATCCTCCCGCGAGATGTTCGATACGAAAGGCTGTTCCAGCCTTGTCAAACAACGCATTGAGTATTTTAAGGAGAGAGCGAGCGCGGGTTGCATCAGAAAGCCTTGCTAGTTTCGCGAGGCGTCTCACTGGAAGTGGTTCACGAGCAACAAAAAGGGCTGCTTCAAGCCTTGCTAATTCGTCGCTCCGAGGATACGACGCAACGACCGGTGGTTTTTCACGACCGTGCAGTTTCTTGAGGAAAGTATAAGACCGAAGAAGGGGTTTGGTACAGTAAACATCTCGTGAAATGTGATTTGCATGTCGTGTAATCGATCGCTGCGTTAGCCACGGTAGTCTCTTCCTTGCTTTTTTACGCATTAGAGAGGAAACAAATCGTGTCATTAGATCTACTTCTGTAAGACGGGAGAAATTGTCTCAGCCGAGATGAAGAGTTTGATCGCGTAGGAAACGCTACTAATTATTAAAACGATAGGTTGCTCGGTGACTTAGCTGTGATGTGAGTAGTGGTTTTTTGTTGCCAGTCCTGTACCTGCTTCAGCAGTCTCTCATATGTTTCATATTCGGTTGCGGCATGGGCATGAAAGAGCCGTTGCAGTTGGCCTTGAGCATCAACGGCAACCCGACAACTTCCATGGTACCAACCACTCTCATCATTTGCAGGCTCGACAGTCAGGCGGTGTGCGCCTGTAGAAATCAGTTGATCTCTAAAGTAAGAGGTAGGTGAGTTCACTACCGCGCTATGTTGTGAATGTTGTGATGAATCTGGATGGGCTGCGATATTGGAAACGTCAGCTCTCGCGAGATGAGATGCTTGACGACCCAAAAGCCGAACATTTGGAGCGTCATTAAAAGCAGTTTCCTGTTGGCCCGTGGACGATGCGACAGATGATTGGAATAGTGATTTAGAGAAATAGTTGATTGGTGTGATGAGTAATTCTCCGCAAAATGTACGCATTTCAGGCGGTATTTTATGCGAGAACATTGCAATCATTGGCACAATAATCATGCACAAGAACATCAAAAAAGTACGGAATTTCATCGTTTTACTAGCAGTGATTTATCGAATGATGGAAAAGTATGGCAACAAGACCTGTGAAACCGGACGATACCTAGAGAAACGTGCGAGAACAACGGGAAACTGCAGGGACAGAGTAGGTTGGAGGCCCTTTTCTTAAAGGCTTTGACATCTTTTTTTACTGGTTTTTTGACAGGCCAGGGCTCTGCACCAACTTTCAGCGTGAACGCAGTAGAAGAACTTTCACTGGTGTTTTTTTGAAAAAAGATGCGGGTTTAGGCTAGGCGATTTATGTGACTGAAATCACAATAATTTGTGATTGAAAAGTGCACAATGTACTTCTTGTATAAGTGTAAAATTTCCCTCCAATATTTAGTCATGGCGACCATAGCAATTAGTCTGTGCGGAGAAGGTCGCGGGCATGCCACGAGAGTCTGTTCTCTCATAGAGCGACTCGAGTCGATTCATGACATTCGGGTTTACTCATACGACGACGGCTATAAATTCCTTCAAGATAAGTTTTCTTTTGGTCACCCAACAGTAACAGTGTCTAGAATCCCTGGCATAACGTTTCAGTACAATGGTGGTCGACTGGATGTGATGCAGACAATAAAAACAGGCTTGGAATATTATGCCAATGAAGTCGGTAATCTAGTTGATCAGTTGATCGATGAACTTGATAAATACAATGTATCATTAGCTATTACAGATTTTGAACCTGGCCTGCCGAGAGCGGCAGCACGTTATGGAATTCCTCTAATCAGTGTTGACCATCAACATTTTCTGCTCGCTTATGAACTCGATGCGTTACCACAGATACTTCAGTGGCATGCGTGGTTTATTGGAAATGCCGTGTGGATGTACGTCAGCGAGGCCTCGGAAACAATAGTTTCGTCCTTTTTTAAGCCCAAACGCCGTTTAGGTTGGGAGCACGTAGTGCAAGTTGGTCCACTTCTTCGTCATGAGATCACGTCAAAAGTGCCTCGGGACGAAGGGTACGTTGTTAGTTATCTGCGGAAGCACACCCCTTTTTCGATGATCGAAATTCTGGCTGATTGCGGCCTTCCAGTAAGAGTGTACGGCCTGGGGGAGCGAGATCCGATTGGACAACTAACTTTTCGGCCGATCGACCAGAATCAGTTTGTCGAAGATCTCACCAATTGTCGGGCCGTTATTTCGGCAGCAGGTAATCAACTGATAGGAGAGGCGTTGCATCTTGGAAAGCCGATGTTTGTTCTGCCGGAGGGTTCTCACGGAGAGCAGTCGATGAACAGTTTTTTTCTTCGAGCAATGGGATGTGGAGACTTTGAGTACCTTGAAAACGTTACCTTGGGTCAAGTTAAGAACTTTCTCGGTAATCTTGATCAGTACGGCGTTCCATTGCAGAAAGTGGTTGGGCAGATGGACGGCACGGACGCAGTTCTCGAAATTATTCAGAGATGGGTGGATCAGCAAGAAGATAGTTATTCAATTTAACAAATTGCAAATTAGAGCGAACGTGCTTTCAAGTTTTTCACAATCATTGGGATGATTGCTCGAATGGCTCGGCCACGGTGACTTATTAAACCTTTGACAGCCGGAGATAATTCACCAAATGTCTGATGATATTCAGGAATAAAAAAGTAAGGATCGTATCCAAATCCTTCTTTGCCGTGAGCAGACTTGGTAATTCGACCGTAGCAACGGCCTTCAGCCATGGCTTTTACTGTTCCGTCTGGTGCAGCCAACGTTGCATGACATGCGTAATATGCTACACGGCGAGAAGAGGGTATATCGGTAAGTCGGTCAATAAGTAATGCATTATTCTCGTCATCACTAGCCTCCGGTCCTGCGAAACGGGCCGAATAGACCCCGGGTGCTCCATCAAGGGCTTCAACGACCAACCCGCTATCCTCTGCTAAGACCCAGTGGTTGAGAGCCCGGGCTTGTTGAACAGCTTTTAAGGCTGCGTTATCCGCAAAGGTGGTCCCGGTCTCATTGACACGTACAGCAGATGTGAAATCAGCTAATGACTGGCATTCGATGTGAAATGGCTGAAGCAGGGCGGTGAGTTCCTGCTGTTTACCTGCGTTGGTTGTTCCAAGGACAAGTATCATTTGTAAAAGGTGAGGTGTCGGTGTTCATGCCACACGAGAGAAAGAAAAAGCATTTCGTTTAGAATAATTTCTAACGTCGCCCTAACGGGTTTCGGGGTACATCAATAGGCCGAGGGTCAACATCAAGAAGAATACCGTTGATTCGCTTAGGAAAAATCTTTCCATTCGCAAGTTTATCAGGATCAGGGCCAAGGCCATTTTTTATTCGAATAATCTCAGGGTGAGGTCGCTGAGAGCCATCTGGTTGTTCAATCGTAAGCTGTGAAAGACTTCCTACGCAGACAACACTTGATTCTCGATCATGGAATTCCCAAGCCTGCCAGCCTTGCTTCCTTAATGCCTCTGTCAATCGGTGTGCATTTTCAGCAGCTTGAATTAATCGACTCTCTGCACCACCGTCTTGCGAAGTATCTATAGCACCTTGATCGAAACCTCCAGCTCCAGTGAATGTAGCAACACGAATGCTGTAGCGGCCGGGGCAATCGAGCAAGCTATGATTAACATCGGCATTCATTTCAATAACAAAAGAATCAAGGTGAGGTCGATTGAAATATTCCGGGGGTAAAAGTGGATTTGGGATCATGAATGCCATTCTCATTGGACCCGTCGATGCTTTGTCGAGGCCGAGCATGCGACGAAAGTCAGAGAAGGCACGGCTTTTCCCTTTGTCACCCGAGAGCGCTTGAGGCTGCAAACCTTTGATTTTTGAAAGAGTTTTTTGTGCCCTTGAATCATCGCAGGAGGCAAAGTCGCCAACCATTACAGCCACCTCAAGTATCTGTGTTGAGTTGGCATATTTCATTTTCTTTGGCGATCCGTCGGGGTTGAGGCCAAGTCCCCTTTGCTCCCCAGTAAAATCAAACGCTTTTTCATGGGTGTATGCAGTAAGGCTATACTCAGATCGTAGTTCCTGGACAAGGCGACGCGCATCATCTCGAGCTCCGTCGCCACGAAACGTTGTTGCAAGAACAAGCCATGGGCCACTGCGATCAGACAGAGGGTACATTGCTTGAGGATCAGTCTTTACGCGCGGGAACCAGCTTGTTGGCAGCCACCCACTTTGTGCATGGGCAGAGGCAGGCCAGACAAGGAAAAATATCGCAAGAAAAATAGATTGCGATCGAGCTGTACGGGAGAAGTTAAAGTGCGACACAATAGTGATGTAAGTAGGGCTGAATATACTTGTCGGAGAAGAAAATCTAGCAACGAAGAAAAACGGTGACGAGAGGAGTTTTGTCTGCGAAGAACTGTTAAAGGAGTGCGAGTAGACAATTTAGGTAGACTAAGAAATACATGTTTAATGCAAACTACATGCAGGTTGAAACAAAAAATAAGTACTAATTCCATGTGTGAAGAAGAGAACTCGAAGTCCCATTCAATTGATCGTCTTTTTTTACCGGCGTGTTTATTCGCGGGATGGGTGTTACTGATGGTACTTCCCCCGTCTTCTTTGTGGATACTTCGCGGTTCATGGTTAGAGGTTCTTGACAACCCAAATGTTCAAGCAGAATGGACTGAGTTTCGCGATGACATGAAAAAGCAGTCAGACCGAAGTGGGCCCGTGCAACATAAAATGCCAAAGAGTCCAGAGCCCCCTTTACGAGTTTGGCTACGTGATTATTTCTGGCTAGCGGTTGCCGCGTGGGTGATTCTTGGCTCAGCACTTTACGGGTTTTTTAGTATCGCTGTAGTTGGTGTCACCAGACCATCAGCACTGCCTCGTATGAATTCTGTGGGCCAAAAATGAAGTGAACAGTAACAGGTTTTTGATGTAGGGGAGGCGTGAGTCAAATAAACCGGTATTCAATGAAAATTGATTCTTTTCTGCGCACCACTTCAGTGATATTTAAAGGGTACCCACAAGCAACTGACCAAGACAGTTTCGTAAACCTGAGCATTTGAACAATTACAGTGACATCAGCACAGTGATACAGTACAGTGATCTCCGGCTATTTCGGTCATGCATGCCAATGACAACACCTGAATCACCACATAGCGTTGAATAACACCGAAGGTTCTAACGATCTCTTTTATGCACTGCACGTTCAGTGCATGACTCACATCACCTAATATTTTTCTGGGAGGATTTATGTTTTCTCTACGTGTTTCACTCTAGCGGCCGAATAAGTCATCTGGGATCGTATTTCGAGCGGTGCGACCGATATCATCAAGCGTTCGTCTCTGACCGACCGTATGCCAGGGAGTAATGTCTGCAAGTTCGGGCATCATTTCAAGGATCTGCCCTATTAGTTGAGATACAAGTTGGCTGCCCGAACCGTCGCCCACTTGCTCACGAATGGCTGCCGCTGTTTTCATCAATTTTACCATTCTGGATCGCACTAAAACAGGTCCGGAGAGTTGGTCCTCACCATCTTCTAGGAGTTCTGCAAGTGGTACATCCAGAACCTGCTGCCACCGAAGCAAATCTGAGATTCGTAAATCACTGTCAGGCTTTTCTTGTTTACGGATAACAGCCATTTCCATACCGAGGCGACGAGCAACATTTCGCAAAGTAACTCCTTGTCGCTGACGCACATCCGAAATTTTGTGGAAGAATATTTGGCTAGAAGTTTTCTTGTTGATGCCCAGTCTATGACGATTGGGAACCTTTAATTGAGCTGATTCGCAAGTAGCAGTTACTTGCTCAGAATCAGATTCTGCTCGAGCAACGTCTGAGTAAGATGAATCCGCTACGGCTGATGGATCATGATAGCCGGAATCTTGATCATCGAAGTCTTCCTGACTCTCGAACTGGTACGGAACAGTAGCCATCGCATTCTCCTTCTCGTGAGCAAATCCGAAAACTCTACGATGAGATTGTTCCAGGTGGAACGACAAGCCTTCGCTTCCAGCTCACCTACAAAAGTTGAAGCCGAAAGGTGTAATTACCTACAGCCCGTGAGCGAGAAGAGAGATTGTGCCGTTTTTGCTCACCAGATCGGACTGTGCCTTGCCCGCACGTCCGGCTGGGTGAATAATACCGCCCATCTCGCTAAAAGCAAGGAACTGAACAAGAATTCTTGATTTCAGCCTGCACTAGTTAGCGAAAATTAATCAATCATCACCGTTACCCCTGTAGTACGCAGGAGTTGCCAACAACGTTCGCAAAAAAATGCATCTTTCTTATCATGCGATGTTTTTTGAATTTTTGGCCAAGCAAACCGTGATATTTTATTCAAAAATAAGTTCATTTTTATTTTCTTGATTCACAAATCCTTATGGAGAAGGGTTATGCCGGTAATTCAAAAGGACTTGTCAGAAGCGTGCTACGTATCAGACCTATTCCAGTTTGATGAGGTCGTTGTCAGGGGTCCAGACGCTACTCAGTTCGTCAGTAATTTTACAACCGCAAATATCAAAGGCTTGCAAAAGGATCAGGGTTGCGATGGTTTCTTTTGTGATGCGCGTGGATGGATTCTTGAAATTGCTGTTCTAATGCGAAGTGATGACGGTCTCCTTATTCGGGTTGCAAGGGGCCGTGGTCATGGGCTAGTTGCACATCTCAGTCGCTATCATATTCGCGAAGATCTCACTATTTATCAAACTCAGGAAGAACTTTACTCAGTCTTGGTGTCTGGTAGTGAGGGAAGAACCTGGCTTTATAATTATTTCGATGTGTCAGTGCCAGTAAATCGATACCAGCAAATTCAAGCAAGGGATGGTGCCAATCACTTTTCAACGCGGTCGACTTCAGCACAGTTGATGCCGGTTGATTGGATTTCATCAGACTGTTTTTTAATCACAGTACCTTATGAGCGCAAAGATGTCCTGCACTCTTCTCTTCTGGCCGCCGGGTTGCAGAATAGTCCTGACGAGATGATTACGTATCTACGACTACAACAGGGATGGCCTTCGGTGAATGACATACCAGAGAAAACATTACCCCAAGAAATTGGTCTTAATGATCGGACAGTCAGTCTAACGAAAGGATGCTATTTAGGGCAGGAAACAGTTGCTCGGCTTGATGCACTTGGACACGTGAATAGAAGACTTACGGTGGTCGAAGTTGAACAAGGTGATTCACTATTAGTTGGCGATAATGTAGTGAGTAACAATAAGGTGATTTCTCAGGTTACGTCAGTGGGGTACTTAGAAAAACGAGGAGTGTCACTGGCAATGGCAATTGTTCCACTCAAGTCAATACAGCAAGATGCAATTCTTACTGTGGGTGATAGAGCCGCAAGGGTAGTCTCTGCCCCACTTCTCGACAAACTAAGGACATAAGGTTGTATGGATAAATATAAAATTAAGAAACTCGGAGGAGACGAACTTCTTGAGTCAGATCGCTTCCGTGTTGTAAGAATTGTAGAAAAATGTCGTGACGGAGGCTCTCGATCAAAAGATGTTATTGAACACCCTGGAAGTGTGGGTATCGTGCCGTTTGTCGATGACGAACGGGTTTGTCTAATAAATGTATTTCGTGCGGCGGTTGGAAGGACTCTCATTGAAATTCCTGCTGGCACCCTTGATCGTGTTGAATCATTGCATGATGCAGCAAGTCGGGAACTTCGTGAAGAGACAGGCTATCAGGCAGACACTCTACAAAGCCTTGGTGAACTCTGGATGTCTCCTGGTATTTTACATGAAAAAATGCATCTCTTTGTGGCAAAAGGGTTGCGAAGCGGAATTCAGGCGCTCGAGCCCAATGAAAGTATTGAGCCAAGAGTTGTACAATGGAGTGAAGCGGTAGCGATGTGTAGCAGTGGCTTGATTGAGGATGCAAAGACGGTAGCAGCAATATTCCTCACCGATAACTGGCTAAGATCTTGAGGTTGTATCTGCCAGAACGCTTTTTGTTGACTGGCGGTCTATTAAAAAAAGAACTCCACCAAAAAGCCCAGTCACGATTGTTGCAAAAAACCAAAGAAGTCCTACAGCGACGGCTTTTTCTTCAGCAACTCCCCATTGGCCAAGTAGGAAAACCATACCTCCTTCGCGAATGCCAACACCGTTAATGCTTATTGGCAAGACAATAGCTAAAGCAATTAACGGAACAACAGAAAACCAGGTAATCCACTCGAGCGCTACGCCGACACCACGGGCCATTAATCCCACCGAAAGCGATGCACCGACTTGTACGATAAGACTCCAGGCCACAGCCTTTCCCATAAGGCTTGGGCGGACCTGATACGGCAGAAGTTGTGCGAGAAATTGACGAAGCCGATGAGTTGTTGGAAGTAAATCAAGAAAGTGATCTAGATTGCCAATAGTCAATCGAAAACCAAGAAGTACACAGGCAAGCAGAACAGAGGCCACAGCAACTGTAGAAGATAACGAAAGATTAAACTTAAGTGACAGCAGTGCAGATCCCGCTAATATTCCCAGTGCCGAGACTCCGGTTAGGCGATCGGCCAGTATGGTGCACCCCGCAAGAAGGCGACCTCTATTCGTATCCGATAGCCTGTACGCCTTCACAATGTCACCACCGATTGAAGATGGAAGGCAAAGATTAAAAAAGACGCCTTCGAAAAAACGCCATATGAAAAAGCTCGTAGAATGAAGGAATCCAATCGGCTTGGCAAGTGCCGACCAGCGAATGCCAGCAACGACTTGAATTGTAATTGCAATTGTTTGACCAGCGATAAACCACTTCCATTGAAGAGCGTTTAGGATATGGACAAGTGAATCCCATTCAATACGCTGTAGAACGAAGGCCGCTAATGCAAATGTCGCAAGCACACGAAAAGTCAGGCTCAGCCACATCTTTCGTCTGCTTTTATTTCTCGAATGATTGATAGCATCATCCGTTTTTTCAGTCGACGGAGAGCTATGTTTTACAGTCGTCGACATCAGATTTGAAAATTGAAGGTTGTGAGCGAGATGGTGCAGTGTAACAGTGGACCGAACTAAAAAAGAAACTCCAACACAAGACGGTAGTACTATAAATGCGTGATTATGTCGAGTCGATCTGAAAAGTTGTTACGATTCGCTACCTATTTTTCAAACAAAACCCATCGGGTGTAATTTTGTAATGAAAAAACATTTATCTGACGGATCAAATTGCTTCATCATTGTAGCATTTTCAGTTTTTGAATTAATCTAGAACTTCGTGAGTCTGACCCACCGTATTTTCTTAAAATGTTTTGGAACTGGTGGTTTGTGCTGTCCGTATTGAAAATGTTTGGTGAATATTCATCTCATATGTAGAGGATTTAACGGAGGGCGCGTGTGAACTTCGATGAAAAGAACATAAGGAATTACCTGTGCTCACTATTGTTGCTCATTTCAAGTATAGTCGATGATAGCAACAGTAATCGTGACAGATTGCTTTTAGTTTTTGGATCATTGGTTGGAAATTTCAACAAGATTTATTCGACAGCAGGATGTTCAGCTGTGTGGGATTGTTATATCTTCTTTAGTGCGCCGTGTGTAAGGACAAATCTTCTTGTTCTATCTGCACCCTCGAATCGTACAGTCCCAATAGACTTGTGTCCTGTGCCACCAATTTTTTCAAGAACGCCTTCGCCGTACTCTTCGTGAAATACCCGTTCTCCGACATCGAACGTGATATCAGTTTTAATTTTTTTATTGAGTTCATTTGCTGTTTGAATTGCTGGTGATTCATGCAGGTCAGGTGCCACTCGTTTCACCTCTTTTTTTGTCAGTTTTCTGTTGGGTTCTAACTCTTGAACAAAACCAGAATCAATTTCAAGAACGAGTCCATCAGGTCGTGTTTGAGCGTTAGTTGTGCCTGAGAAGTCTTCCTCATTCAGTTGATTTTCGGAGTTCGTTCCCGCGTCTTTCGAAAAGTAGTCAGCGAATGCGTCAGTTGAAAATCCTTCATCTTGGTTGTGTTCGTCGGACGGCATCTCGTTGAGTGCTGGGGCTTCCGGTCCGGCTAAGTACGACTCCTTTCCCAGCATCTCGGTTAGGAAGACACTCGGTGCTGAGATTCTTTTATTACCGCGGTAGTCTCGAATTCTTGATGCACTCACGTGAACTTCTTGTTGTCCACGAGTGATCCCAACAAATACAAGTCGCCTTTCTTCCTCCAGTTGATCATTGTCATCGAGACTTCTTTCATGAGGGAGAATTCCATCTTCAAGGGCGATCATGTAAACAACCGGAAACTCGAGCCCTTTACATGCATGAAAAGTCATCAGCGCAACCTGATTTCCAGTTGGATCCCAGATGTCGGTGTCCGCAACGAGGGCGGTCTGCTCGAGAAACTGACTGAGTGGATCATCATCTGGCATTTTGGCTTCAAACGATTCATCAACCTGCCTTGCCGCAGTGATAAGTTCTTCCACATTGGCTAGCCGCTCATCTCCTTCTTCGTCTTTTTCAGAAGCGAGTAAATCACGGTAACCAGTTTGTTCAAGAGTTGCCTCTACAAGAGGTGCTACAGCGCCGTGCAACTGTTGCTGTACCTGCTGTATCCGGTGAAAGAGCACCCCAAATTTTTCATACGCTCCAATAGCCCGGCGAGTGAGTGCGGGTACCTCGGCTGCATGATTCGTAGCGTCCAGAAGAGACATGTGTTGTTGTTCTGCCCATGCGGCAAGACGATCTAAAGACTGTTTTCCAATACCCCTTGGTGGCACATTAACAATCCGCAAGAAGGCCTCATCGTCACGCGGGTTTCTGAGAAGTCTGAGCCAGGCTACGATGTCTCGCACTTCTCTTCTTTTGAAGAACTCGAGGCCGCGAACGAGCTGATACGGGACGTTTCGATTTCGTAACGCAACTTCGAGGGAACGTGAAAGTGCATTTGTTCTGAAAAGAATGCAAAAATCTCTGGGCTGATATTTTTTGGTTTGAATGGATTCAGCTATCTCAGTTGCGATACGTTCAGCTTCGTCACGGCTAGTACTATCAAGGAAAACCCGAACAGGTTCTCCTTCAGCAGCATCAGTTTTGAGTTGCTTTTGCTTCCGATTGCTGTTGTTTGCAATGACTCGATCAGCAGTACCAAGAATGTTAGCAGTACTTCGATAGTTCTGCTCAAGCGTAACGACACGAGCATCCGCGTAGTCGCGCTCAAATTCAAGTATGTTTCGAATACTCGCACCGCGCCATCCATAGATGGCTTGGTCAGGATCACCGGTGACAGCGAGGTGTTGATGGTCGAGCGAAAGACCTCGAAGAATGCAATATTGTACGGCATTCGTATCTTGGTATTCATCTACCAAGATCCAACGATGGTGGGCATCAAGTTGACGTCGCAAATCTGGGTTGTTCAGCAATAATCGTGCAGTGTGAACCAATAAATCATCAAAGTCGACTGAATTCGAGTCAAGCAGCATTTCTTGGTAGGCCGGCCATACTTTGACGACAATATCATCAGCTGGACGACCCCAGCGAGGTTGAAATTCTTCTGGAGTAACAAGATCGTTTTTTGCTCGGCTAATCGTATTCGCTAATTTGCCTATTGGAGTATGTTTCAACGAAAGCCCTAGTTTTTTCGTTGCCCGCTTGAGTACGGCGTGCGAATCATCGGGATCAAGAATCGAGTAATCACTTGTAAGCCCGCAAAGACGAGCATGTTTTCTCAATAAACGGGCAGCAAAGCGATGAAATGTTCCCATTTCAATCGGTTGTGGACCAACCAAGTCGGTAACACGCTTTCGCATTTCATCAGCTGCTTTATTTGTGAATGTCAGAGCAACGATTTGGTGAGCTGGAATGCCTTGTGTGATGAGATGAGCTATCCGATGGGTAACAACACGAGTTTTTCCACTACCTGGGCCCGCTAGAACAAGAAGTGGCCCATGTACGTGCCTTGCAGCTTTTTGTTGGCTCAGATTGAGAGAATCTAGTGAAATTTGTAGTTTGCGTGGCATCGCTGCCCGTTAAAAATGGTTTTGGTAGGAATTTTAAGCACGCTGGCGCAAAGAAATTGACTTCACAGCACCTGAGCAGTAGTCGAAACAGATTTATTTTGAGTATATTCAGTGGACCGATTATTTGTTGGAAAGATAAAATCTTTTTACATACCGTTGGTGCGTTAGAATGTAGGCTAACGTTTCAAAAACCCTAAATGGACCTTTGGGTAAAAATTTTACTAGGCTTAAGTCACAAAAACTTATTTTGCACGGGAGGGACCCCATGCCACGTATTCCATATAAAAGCTTGACCAAATCAGACGAACTTTCTGAAAAGTTAGAGATGAGCACTGCTGAAATCGGACTGTCTGTTCGGACAACAAATTGCCTTGAAGAAAAAGGTATTTTCACGGTCCATGATCTTTTGAACTGTACTCGCTCCGATTTGTTAAGTATTTCCAATTTCGGCGAAAAGACTCTCGAAGAAGTCTATAAGGCACTTGAAAAGATTGGTTTTTTTCGAAAACAACAATCGGGTGATGACATTGTTGTAACTCGAAGTAAAGCAGTGTCGAATACACTTTAAACAGTTTTTCGGCGGAAATGTTGACGCGGTTTATGAGACCCGGTCTGACTCCTACTACATCTGGAGGATTGTGATGATAATCCTCCGTAATCAGCAAAAGAAAAGAATTTTTGCTTGCTTGAGTCAACCTCTGGGCTGCCTGGAGAAATAGTTGTGAGGCTGCCTACATTTTTTAATAAGAAACGAGGAAATCGTCGTACTGGCCTCCCAGTCTGGGGTTCACTGGGTGAGGGAATTTATCACACAGTTTTGCTCATGGCCGGACTCACTATTGGCGTGCTAATGCTCGCAGGAGTCGCTGTTCCCGAATGGAGAATTAATAATCAGTTTATAGAAGTTGATGGCCGGATTATTGGTAAGGGATTGGCGCGCCATACGCTTCGAGATGTATTTGGGGGAGCGAAGTATTCATGGCGACCCGCGTTATTAGTGCAGTATGAAGTTAAAGGAGAAAAGGTTGAGTCCTGGAATACAGTACATTCTTCAGAAACGAGTGAGACGAGAGTATCTGCTCTTAATGAATTAGACGACTGGGAACTCGGTAGCCAACTGCGTTGCTGGTACGACCCGGAAAACTTCGAAACAGTTGTACTCAAGCAAGGTTATAACTGGTGGCTTTGGCTATTAGCACTTTTGCTGCCAGGTGCACTTGTTGCTTTCGGCATAACAGGATTGCTTCACTCATTAAAATCTTGGGGACGTTCGGAGGAACGTCAAGCAGCCCAATTTGGTAGGATTTTGGAAACATTAGCCAGCCCACTCCCCGAAACAGTTGGTTTTCCAACAATTCCTGCCTGCGATAATCTGGTCAACTCACCAGGTACAATGCTACGGTTTCGTTTGCCGACAGAGAGTCCTGAGGCATGGTCCTTGATAGGAGCGGGGCTTTTCTCGGGACTGTGGAATGTTGTTGTGATTCTGCTGGCAGTGAATGTTGGATTTGATATAGCTGGAGGCAAGGCAAACTTGTGGCTCCTTGGGCTTCTTGCCCCATTTATCATTGTTGGTGTGGCTTCAGTAGCCTTTTTTTTTAGGCAACTTATTTTCATTACTGCGATTGGCCCGACACACGTCGAAATTTCGGGCCATCCGTTGCGCCCTAGCAATCAATACCAAGTTCTCTTGTCACAAGCCGGCTCAGTTTCATTTCGTAAGTTAGAACTTTTTCTAGAATTGGAAGAGCAAGCGACTTTTCGTCAAGGTACAGACGTCAGAACAGAACGTCAGGTTGTATGGCAGTCACTCATTCGTCGCTGGAACAATGTCGAGCCACTCCCAGGTACACCATTTGAGGCAGACGTACAATTAGAATTACCGACCGACGCTATGCATTCTTTTTCTACGACCCATAACACCGTGAGTTGGAGACTGGTGTTGCGGGGCATGCCGGAACGTTGGCCAGCACTTGTAAGAGTTTTTCCAGTAGTGGTATTCCCGGCAGAGAATGTCTCGGCCCGCGAGGAGAAGATAATCTCCTGATACGGATGTGAGGAAAATGTGATGTTGACAGAATCAAAACCAATGGACCAGAACACGTCAGGTTCCTATCGTACTCAACTCAATCCAAAAATAAGTGTCACCTTCAATCGTGAGAATATTCAATATAGCGGTGGTGATCAGCTTCGAGCACACTACATCGTAGAGGGTATAGACCCGCAGAGTATTTCTGCTGTTGAACGATCGGTCGTCTGGTACACAGAAGGAAAGGGTGAAGAAGATCTAGGTGTTGTTTTCTTTGAACGAATTCAACTCGAGAAGCGAAAAGATGGCAGCCAAGCATCGTCAGTGTCATTGAGCACAGATCATTTGACCGGAGCTCTTGCGGCAGACCTTCCTCTGAGTCCATTATCATACGAGGGAATTATTGTAAAAATAAGGTGGTGTGTCCGTATTCGAATCTTTTTCCGAAGTGGTCGAGATTTTGTCTCGGAGCATATTTTTTTCCTAGGAAGTGTTCCGATAGTCCGGCTACCAGCCAACGCCGATAAGTAAATGAGTACGTTAGTCTTCCAGAATCCATTTTCCACACGTTTTACCCGACCAGGCGCAATACCTTGGTTGTCGACAAGTACATCTCTGAGTTCTTTGCTTCTGAGGCTTTGCAGCATAGACAATCGTGCCATTATTTGTGGTCCGCATGGCAGTGGGAAATCAACCATACTTAGTCATCTTGTTTCTATTGCAAAAAGGCAAGGGCTGAATGTTCATTGTCTTCGGATCAGTTCTTGGCTTGATGTAATAGGGGTTATAAGATTATTCTCCACAATCCACCCAAAACAGAGCCTTGTTGCGATAGATAGTTGGGAACTACTTGGTTTTCTCGGGTGGTTTCTATGTCAAATTGCAGACTTCCGTGGTGTTTGTGTCATTCTAACCGTGCATGAGGTGCCGTGGTGGAATCGTTGGCCTGTTCTCCTGCATATGGAAGCAGACGCCAAAACATTTCACCAGCTAGTTCATAAGCTTATGGCTAAATCGTCGAGATCAAAGAACATTAAATTTAGTCGAGCAATGCTTCACGATGTTCTTCAGCGAAATTCCGGGAATTTCAGAGAGGCATTTTTTGAACTTTATGACCATTATGAAAGACAGTCTCGAATAAAAACCTATGCAGGATAAGGCTTTGAAAATATCACGGTAGAAGTTTAAGAGGGGCGAAGCTATCTGTTTGTATCGATAACACCGGAAATATCAAATATACCATCGTAGATGAGAAAATTTAGCAAACAAAACGATATTTTTATGGAGCGGCAGTTCGTGATCGCAACCTAGGGTAAGAGTGTTGACAGGATTAAAAGGTTATTTGTCCAGCCTGTCACTTCAGTCCTAAGGAGAGAGTGATGCGTTTGCCGCATGTTTTTAAAGCAGTGTTTTTTCTCACCGGAATATTGATCGGTAATCAAGCTTCTGTTCAAGCACAATGTTGCCTTTCCGGACTTTTTTCAGGGTGTGGTTGCTTCAAGACGGCGGTTCCGGCTTATGCCGTTGCACCGGTTCCAGCACCTCCACCTGTAACACCTGTTGTTGCACCAGCTGTAGTTCCAGCACCTCCACCTCAGCCGGTTATGGTTCCTACGCAACAGGTTAGTTATGTCCCAGAAACAACGTACCAGACTCAATATCAATGTGTGCCAGTAACATGCTATCGACCCTCATGTGAGATTGATCCGTGCACAGGTTGTCCGGTTGAATGCATGGAGCAAGTGACAAACTACGTTCAAAAGGCAGTAAGTGTTCCAGTCACACAATATCGGGCTGTCTACACCACTAAGTATGTTCAGGTACAGCCGGGTGCAGGCACGACAGCTACTGTAGGTACTGTTCCTGGACCAGCTGGCGTTGCTGCTAGTCCTTTCGCGACTCCGTCTCAAACAACTCCACAAGCCTGGGGTGCTTCTGGAACGGCAGCGTCGCCATCAGTGCCGACCCAACAACCAGTTTTGCCGCCAGCGGCTCCCAGTAGTACATACCAGCAACAAATAGTGCCACAGAGTGGGAACTATGCTCCGACGCAACAAAATTTGGTCCAGCCACAACCGACAAATCCACCGACATTAACTCCGGCACCCTCGCTCAAACCAATTCCTGAGTTATCCCAAGGTTCAAGTGCTTTGCAGTCGCTCAATCCAGGTGCAACTCTTCCGGCTACTCCCGATGTATCAGGGAAGGGTAATACTGTGGGCAATGGTTACGGCCAGCCATCACCGCCACAACAAGATAATTCTCAGACAATTGTTCCCTCACCATCATTGCGACCAATTCCGCCAGCATCGAGCAGTTCAACGAGTAATATCGGAAACTCATACGGAACACCGCTAAGAGGTAATAGTGACATGCCCGTGCTCCCTGGTAATGGACCAACAACATCTACTAGAGCATTTCCAAAACTTCTAGAGCCCACTGGTCACACCACGTCGTGGAAGCCAGTAAGCCAGAAAACACCATTCCGGCCGCAGAAGTTGGAAAATCAAAATTCTTGGCAACCAGCATTCACGAAAGTGCCTTCCGGCGAATATGCTCAAGGGTGGCAGTCAACGTATCCGACTGCAGCCCTACCAAAAACCGCTCAGTAGCCTTCATCGTGACAAATGCAGAGATTGCGTCGATTTTCGACCATGTAGCTGATCTTCTGGAGTATCAGGGGAGTAATATCTTCCGCGTTCGGGCCTACAGGAATGCAGCCCGATTAGTCCTCGGAATAGTTGAGCCGCTGACAGCCATCCGAGAAGCGAACGATCGCTCTTTCCTTGATTTTGATGGTATCGGTAAAGATCTTGCTGAAAAACTGGAAACGTTGTTAGACAGCGGCCAGTTACCAATGCTTAAACAGTTGGAAGAAGAGGTCCCCAACGTTGTTTTTGATCTAATGCGCGTGCCAGGTCTTGGCCCGAAAAAGGTAAAATTGTTGATGACGGCACTTCAGCTCGAGTCGCTTAAAGATTTAGAGGTAGCCTGCCAAGAGGGTAAAGTCAGCCTTCTCAAAGGGTTTGGTAAAAAAACCGAGCAAGCGATCCTCTCAAATATTGCTTTTGCTCAGAATCCAGACAACTCAAGAGTACTTTGGGATGAAGCAGACCAGATTATTTCCCTTTTGATTCAATGGATGAAAAAGTCGGATTCAGTTCATCGAATTGAGGCAGCAGGAAGCTGGCGTCGCGGGAAAGAGACTGTTGGAGATCTGGATCTTCTCGTTGAGAGTGATCAGGCAAAAGAGGTAATGGATCATTTTCTTGCGTGGGAACACACGGATCATGTGATTGTGCAAGGAGATAGCAAAACAAGTATCCGAGGCCCGCATGGGATTCAGGTTGATATGCGTGTTGTAGAAAAACAATCATTTGGTGCCGCATGGCAGTACTTCACGGGATCAAAGGAACACAACGTTAAATTACGGAGTCGAGCTAAAAAACTCGGATTTTCCATTAATGAGTATGGTGTAACAGAACTGAATAAAACTGATGGAAAGATCCTTGCTGGAAAAAGTGAGAAAGATGTTTATGCAGCCGTAGGTCTCGAATGGATTCCCCCGGAACTACGTGAAGATCGTGGCGAATTTGAATTATCTGAAAAGGCTGAGCTTCCAAAACTGATTACGCTTGCAGATATACGTGGTGATCTTCATATGCATACGACTGCGACAGACGGTGAGGCGACGCTGGCTGAAATGGTAGCAGCAGCTATTGATCGAGGATTGATGTACATCGCAATTACGGACCATAGTAAAAGAGTAACAATGGCTCGAGGGCTCGATAAAAAAAGACTTTTTAAGCAGTGGGAAGAGATCGATCAATTAAATGAATCTTTAGCACAAGATGAATCACAGCCGCTTGTTATTCTGAAAGGAATCGAAGTTGATATTCTGGAGAAAGGAGGACTCGATTTACCAGAAGAAGTACTTGCACATGCAGATTGGGTTGTTGCGAGCTTGCATTATGGTCAGCAGCAGTCTCAAGAACAAATCACAGGTCGGATTTTAGATGCGATATATCACCCTCATGTTCATTGCATTGGTCACCCAACTGGTCGCCTGATTAATCGGCGTCCCGCTTACAAGGTCGACTTCCAAGCTATCATCGATGCAGCTGCAGAAAATAATACATGCCTCGAGATCAATGCGAACCCTTGGCGACTCGATCTTGATGACCGTCTTTCTGCTGCAGCCAAGGAGGCCGGAGTAAAGCTCGCGATCTCGACAGACGCTCATTCAACTGCTGGGCTTGATGTGATGCGATGCGGCATCTTGCAGGCAAGAAGGGCGGGTTTAGAAGCGCGAGATGTGGTCAACACCAGGTCACTTCCATTGCTCAGAGAACTATTTAAACAAACCTAACGAGTCACCCTGAAAAGTCTTTTTCAATTTGAATGAAAAGAGGTGCTTTACTTCGGGTCTTGAACACAGCGAAAGCCTATATGATTACACCCGCTCGAAACCTCACCTTTTCCTCGAGTTCCAAGAATATAACGTGAGCAGTACTGGTCAGTGCATAGAAAGGAACCACCTCGCTGAATACGTTTTTCTACACCCGGTTCCTGCGGGTCAAAGCTTGTATCTGGTCCAGTCGGATTGACTGTAGAAGACTCACCACTTTCCTGTTTCTGATAAGTGTCTGGACGATACCAGTCAGCACACCATTCCCAAACATTACCAGATACGTCATACAAACCGTATTTGTTGGGAGGGTACTGACCGACTGGTGCAATCCCAGCAAAGCCATCCTCAGCAGTGTTCTGACTGGGAAACTGGCCTTGCCATGTGTTTGCCATCCATTTTCCTTTTGGACGGAATTCATTGCCCCAAGGATAAACGTTTCCAGTAATGCCCCCACGTGATGCAAATTCCCACTCCGCCTCAGTCGGCAGACGTTTTCCAGCCCATTTGGCATAAGCAACGGCATCTTCAAAGGCAACATGAACGACAGGAAAGTTTTCTTTACCCTCTATTGTCGATTCGGGTCCAAGAGGATGGCGCCAGTCTGCTCCCGGGACATATGCCCACCATTGAAGATGGTTCGATAAGGGAACAGGTCGTTCTGGTGGCGTAAATACAATCGACCCAGCAACAAGTTTTTCCGGTGGGGCACCGGGGAAATCTTCAGGTCGAGGTGGTATCTCTGCAATCGTTACATAATCTGTAGCCTCAACAAATTTGTTGAATTCCTCATTGGTTACCTCTGTAGTATCAATCCAGAATCCATCTACGGTTACAGAATGAATAGGCCGAGCATCAGCCATCGGCTTGTCTCCACCGTACGGTATTCCCCGGGGGTCTTGACATCCCATTGAAAAAGTTCCGCCTGGAACCCAAACCATTCCTTCTGGAGTGGTGCCAGGAGATGGGCTACTCGCAACCTTAGTTTTTTCAAAGCCAGCAGGGGTAATCTGTGCCTGCGGTGCCTTCTGTACAGCAGCAATGGGGCTGCTGTTAGATGTTTGTGTGAGTGTTTTTTTTGTTGGTATTACAAGTCGGCAACAGGCCCAAAGAAGAAGTGCTGCACCAATGCCAATGCTGATTTGGATGCCAGTTGAGTTAATGAGACGTTGCAAAAGCTTCGAACTTTGTTCAGCGTGTTCTGGATTTCGAGTGTTTCGATTATTCATTATCAAGAGCCTCTTTTAAACTTTTGGAGATCGAGTGTCGGCGCTTTCTCGTCCACCAACCCAAAAAAACAGTGCATGACAAATTTGCGAGTTCCTGCTCCTCCTGTTGCATATTGTGAATCACATTTAATATGTCGTCAGTTACAGGTTCTTTCGAAAGTTGATTCAAAATCTCTGAAGCCGCTGTATGGTCGGTGAAGTTACCAAGTTTTTTTTGGATTTTCTTGAGGCTAGTTCTGCATTTCTCAAGAGAACAGTTCGTGTCTTCATTCGGCATAAGTTCTAAAGCATAGCGAAGTTTTTTTCCTGCGATTCGCAGGCTGTGAAGCTGTTTAGGATTTTTCTTAGTTGAGTTGGAAAATTTGGAAAAAGTTTTGTACGGCTTTCTTATGTGCTTGCGTACAAATTTGAGATAACCGACATTTTTTGTTTGTACTTGGTCTTTGAGAGCGGCAACCCGTAATGGCCACTCCCAAGAAACGAGTTCAGAATACATGGTATCAAGAGATTCTCGATTTTGATCTTGTTGCTTTACTGTCAATTGCAAAACTCTTTCCACAAATGAATCATTAGCGATATGCAGGTCGCTCCGCAGAGGAATATGTTGACGCAATCTATCACATAAAACGTCATAGTCTCGGGTCATTCCAGCAGCCTGCCTCAAATCACGAAGCTTTTGTTTGAAAGTAGAAACGACTGCTTTCGGTAGGAGGGGGGCGAACGTAGACAGTGCAACGAGTGCTCTTCGTGAGGAGACTCTTAGGTGACGAACTGCTTCTGGGTCGGCAGTAGACTCATTAGCTATTACACATGCGTTCCATACAGCATTGAGAAGAGTATGTAATTTTATTTTTACAACATCAGATGCTGAATGATTCATGTGGCACGGAATTTGGTTACGAATTACAGGAAGGTTTTTTCCGTGTCGTGGCCGACTTCAACCCGAGAAGGCCATCTTCGTCAGAACGTTCGAATTCGTACCGACTCGCTGTTCAGTAAATCACTCATTTGTCACTGCAGAGAACTATGACTCGATTGATTTAACAATCGAATCATTCGGGTTCTGAAACTATTACAGTATTGATGTCTCTCGTTAGAGGCTTTCGCCGAGGCTATCAGTGTTGCTGGAACTTTCAGGGATACCTCCGACAGTCGTGCTTCCACTATTTGTCAGGCCTTCGGATCCTGCTGCAATCTCTTCCTCAGTTTGTTCAGCAGCCTCTAAAAGTGGGAAATCACGCGCTAAAAGATCTTCTCGATCAATCCGTAACGCTTCAAGTGCCTCAGGGCGAACCCGCACTTCTGAAGTTTGGAAGGTATTGAAGCCAGTCCCTGCAGGAATCAAATGACCCAGAATAACGTTTTCCTTCAGTCCGACTAAATTATCCACTCGACCAGCAAGTGCAGCTTCAGTCAAAACTTTCGTAGTTTCTTGGAAGCTAGCTGCCGAGATAAAACTGGAGCTCTGTACGCTGGCCTTTGTAATACCCAGTAGCTGGGTGCTCGCTGTGGCAGGTTTTGGCTTGATTCCCTTTGCTGGAGTGCCGCCAAGAGCTTCAATTGATTCATTGTTCTGAGCGAGAATGTCTTTCGGCACAATCGCACCAACCTCAAATTCACTGTCGCCCTTGTCAGTTACACGCAGGCATTCAGCAATCTGCTCATTTGCCTGCCTAAACTCATGCTTATCAAGCATGCTGCCGGGCAATAATTTCGTGTCTCCCACAGTGTCAATTTTCACCTTCCGGAGCATCTGCGAAACAATTATTTCAATATGCTTATCATCAATTTCAACACGTTGACTGCGATAGACATTTTGAATTTCGCGAACAAGGTATCTCTGGACTTCTTCTTCACCAGAAATTCGAAGAATGTCATGTGGAACCAAAGGTCCGTCAACAAGCGCTTCACCCGCTCGAACAATGTCTCCAGCATGCACTCGCATATGCTTGCCGTGGGTGATCAAATGTTCTCGTTCAACACCACTTTCGTTTCGAACTATGATCGTTCGCTTGCCCCGTCGTTTTTCACCACTGACTTCAACCTTCCCATCAATTTCAGCCATGATGGCAGGGTCTTTTGGCTTTCTCGCTTCAAAAATTTCAGTTACTCTCGGTAGGCCACCAGTAATGTCTTGGGTACCGCTTGCTTCACGAGGCGTTTTGGCGAGGATATGCCCCGCGCGAACACTTTCACCTGGCGAGACTTCGATATAGGCCTTTTCGGGAAGATAGTAGAAATCAAGAATCTTTCCTGATTCATCTTCAAGAACAACTTGTGGGTGATAGACACCCTTATGCTCCATAATCATCCGACGAATATGACCACTTGGATCTTTTTCTACCCGTAGGGTTTCGCCGTCGACAACATCTTCATAACGAACCTTACCTGCCACCTCCGAAAGAATAGGAATTGAGTGTGGATCCCATTGCACAAGCACTGTGCCCGGTTTTACCTTGTCGTTTTCGGCGACCTTAAGTATTGCTCCAGCAGGAATATCAAACTTGTCAATTTCTCGACCCTTGTCGTTCAGGATCGCGATCTCACCGTTCCGGGCAAGGACAATCTGTTCACCTTCTTCATTCTCAACAGTTCGGAGGCGAGTGAATTTGGCAGTACCTACGTGTTTCGATTTGTATTCATTTTCTTCGACGTCGCGTTGTCCAACTCCACCGATGTGGAATGTTCTCATCGTGAGTTGTGTACCAGGCTCGCCGATACTCTGGGCACCAATAATCCCAACAGCCATGCCCTCTTCAACCAATGATCCTGTTGATAGATCCATACCATAGCAGAGGCGGCAAACACCTAATGGTGCCTCGCAGGTAAGTGGGCTACGAACCTGAATTTTCTCAAGTCCTAGAGCCTCGATCTCGCGTGCCAATTTAGGCGTGATGAGTTGGTCTTCTTCTACAACAACTTCATCGGTGATGGGATTGGTGATATTGGTTCGACTTACTCGACCGCGGATACTATCAGCAAGATTGACTTCCACCTTTTCGCCACGATAGATAACAGTTTTCTCAATACCCTGAGTTGTTCCACAGTCATGCATTGTGACGACAACGTTTTGAGCGACGTCAGCTAGCTTTCTCGTGAGATACCCTGAATCAGCAGTTTTCAAAGCAGTGTCAGCCAGCCCTTTTCGGGCTCCGTGAGTAGAACTGAAGTATTCGAGAACGGTAAGACCTTCTCGGAAGTTTGCTTTAATGGGAGTCTCAATGATCTTGCCAGATGGCTTTGCCATCAGTCCTCGCATGCCAGCCAGTTGACGAATCTGTTCAACACCACCTCGAGCACCCGAATGAGCCATGAGATAGATCGGATTTACGTAGCCCGAATATCGATTGCTGGAACCTGTGTCTTGCTTCAGGTCATCCATCATTTCTTTCGTGATCTGTTCACGAACATGGGTCCACGTATCGAGAACCTGGTTGTATCGCTCTCCGTCAGTGATGACACCACGTGCATAAAGTTTGGCAATTTTCTTAACCTGCTTGTCAGCAGTATTGAGAATCTCAGGCTTATTATCAGGAGTGATGAGGTCATCAGTCGCAAAGGAAAGCCCGCTATTCGTGCTCCAGCTAAAGCCCACACGATTCATGTTGTCCAAAAGATCGATAGTGTGACGTCTTCCGAGCAGTTGATAGCAATCAGAAATTACCTTTGCTAATTCACTCGAACGCATTGGTAAGTTGTAGAAGAGCATGCTTTCGGGAAGAATCGAGTTGAAGAGAACGCGGCCAGCAGTTGTCTCTGCAATCGCTCCAGATTCACCGACAGCACCTTTTTCGTTAATTTCACTGCGGTGTTCCGGTAATTTGACTTTGATGATCGCATGCGTGTCGACCTTGCCGAGAGAATGCGCCATCTCAACTTCTGCAAAACTCCGAAAGACCATTCCTTCACCGCGACGGCCAGCCATTGACATGGTCAGGTAGTAACATCCCATCACAACGTCCTGCGACGGCGAGATAATCGGGGCGCCATTGGACGGGCTAAAAATATTATTTGTGGCAAGCATCAGGGTGTGTGCTTCCACCTGTGCTTCAATAGAAAGTGGAAGATGGACCGCCATCTGGTCTCCATCAAAGTCGGCATTGAATCCTTTGCAAACGAGAGGATGCAGTTTGATAGCATTTCCTTCAACGAGAACAGGCTCAAAAGCCTGAATGCCCATTCTGTGAAGCGTAGGAGCTCGATTCAGGAGAACAGGATGGTTGTGAATGACCTCTTCGAGGATATCCCAAACCTCGGCATCCTTACGTTCGAGCATCTTTTTGGCACTCTTAATCGTATCAGCATGACCAAGGTCTTTGAGACGCCTGATAATAAATGGCTGATATAACTCGAGAGCAATCTTCTTTGGAAGCCCGCACTGATGCAGGCGAAGCCGTGGGCCGACAACAATGACACTTCGAGCGGAGTAATCCACTCGCTTTCCGAGAAGATTTTCACGAAAGCGGCCCTGCTTGCCTTTGATCATGTCAGTAAGGCTCTTCAGTGGCCGATTACTTGAGGCAAGAACAGGCCGCTTACAACGGTTATTGTCAAATAGTGCGTCCACAGATTGCTGCAGCATTCTTTTTTCATTGCGGATAATGACTTCAGGAGCATTGAGGTCAACAAGCTTTTTCAATCGATTATTACGATTGATTATTCGTCGATAGAGGTCGTTGAGATCACTCGTAGCAAAATTGCCGCTATCAAGCATTACGAGCGGACGAAGATCTGGAGGAATGACAGGAATGACATCAAGCACCAGCCACTCTGGTTTGTTCTCACTATCGCGAATCGCTTCGACAATTTTTAATCGATTAACAAGGTCTTTGGCTTTCTGCTTGGAGCCTGTTTCTTCGAGTTCTGTGCGGAGTTCTTTTGAAAGCTCAACAAGGTCAAGATCATTGAGCATTTTTCGTACGGCTTCAGCACCCATTTCAGCCTCAAAAGCTGTCTCACCATACTCGTCTCGAGCCGCACGGCATTCCTCTTCAGATAGCAACTGCTGTTTCTTGAAAGGCGTGTCTTTAGGGTCAAGGACAACATAGTCCTGGAAGTAGATTACCTTCTCTAGACTGGAGGTCTTCATGTCAAGCAAGGCGCCCAGACGGCTTGGCATGGCCTTGAAGAACCAGATGTGAACAATTGGGGCTGCAAGTTCAATATGCCCCATTCGTTTGCGGCGAACGCGACTGTGAGTAACTTTCACCCCGCATCGGTCACAAATCATCCCCTTGTATTTCATGCCCCGGTATTTTCCGCACGAGCATTCCCAGTCCTTCTCAGGGCCAAAGATTTTTTCGCACATGAGCCCATCTTTTTCTGGACGGTATGTACGGTAATTAATAGTCTCAGGTTTTTTTACCTCGCCAAATGACCAGCTACGAATGTCGTGCGGTCGAGCTAGGCTAATTTTTACGGCTGAGTAGTCATTGACGCGATCGTAGGTTGCTTCGCCGATGCTCACGGAGAGTTCTCCAAAGGATAGTCAATTAGTGGTGTTAAAAATTTTGTGGGACAATAACAGGTGAACAAAAAGCATTTCACAATGCCGTTTGTTAATTCTCAGTATTAGATGCGACGTTTCTCTAATTGCATGTTCAAAGCCAGACCACGAATTTCGTTCGTGAGCACATCGAAGCTGGCGGGAGTCCCAGCCTCGAGGGTATTTTCACCTTTGACCATGCTTTCATAGATTTTGGTTCTTCCCTCAACGTCATCGCTTTTGACAGTAAGAAGTTCTTGCAGGATATAGGCAGCGCCATACGCTTCTAGAGCCCAGACTTCCATTTCGCCAAACCTCTGTCCACCAAACCGTGCTTTGCCACCGAGTGGCTGCTGAGTGATAAGTGAGTACGGACCTGTGGATCGGGCGTGAACCTTATCATCAACGAGATGGTGTAACTTCAGCATGTAGATATATCCCACAGTTGTTTCCTGCTCGAGTGGCTCACCCGTGCGACCATCAAACAACTTGGCTTTTCCATGCTTCGGAAGTTTGGCATCCTCTAGAACAGCGTTAATCTCTTCTTCACTTGCACCATCAAAGACAGGAGTGACAGCTTGGAATCCAAGCATTTTTCCTGCCCATCCAAGATGTGTTTCAAGGATCTGGCCAACATTCATTCGACTCGGAACGCCAAGTGGATTAAGCATAATCTGAACAGGCGTGCCGTCAGCGAGAAATGGCATATCTTCCTTCGGTAAAATCTTGGCGATAACACCCTTGTTTCCATGCCGCCCCGCCATCTTGTCACCAACAGATATAACTCGCTTCGCAGCAACATAAACCTTGACCATCTGCAGGACTCCAGGCCGTAGTTCATCGCCACGTTTCATGCTGTTCAGGCGACGCTCTTTCGCATCAAGGGCTTCTTCAACAGCAGGCCACAACGCTTTGTAGAGCTTTTCAATTTCGGCTTTTCTCTGTGGCGAGCGGATATCAAGGCCTTCAAGAGAGAACTCAGATGCTCGTTCTGCAACAACTTTATGATCTTGGTTTCGAACGAGGGGGCTGCCGTCGGCAGCAGCAAGCGGCTTCTGTAAAACCTTCTCAATTTCCGCAACAAGTAAGCCGAAGGCTTCAGCAACCATAAGGTTTCCTTCGCTTTCAACTTCCTTAAGTTGTTTCTGAAAATCTCGTCGCTCTTCTTCTGAAAGACTCATCTGCCGAGCAAATTTTTCTGTGGCAATTACGATGCCCTCTACTCCAGAAGGAACTTCAAGTGAATCATTCTTTACATCTTCGCCAGCTCGCCCAAAAATTGCGTGAAGAAGTTTTTCTTCCGGAGTGAGTTCTGTTTTGCTCTTTGGTGAAACTTTCCCAACAAGAATATCACCAGGGCGGACATAGGTGCCTATTCGTACGATGCCGCCATCATCGAGATTGTGTAGTGCTCGCTCGCCGACATTTGGGATATCACGGGTAAATTCTTCTCGGCCGAGTTTTGTGTCCCGAATTTCAATGTCGTACTCTTCGATGTGAATCGATGTGTATACATCGTCTTCAACGAGTTCTTCGCTAATAATGATGGCATCTTCGAAATTGAACCCATCCCACGACATGAAGCCAACAAGAACATTGCGACCAAGAGCCAATTCACCTTTAAATGTAGCGGCTCCGTCAGCAATTACTTCATTCTTCTCAACCTTTTGACCAAGTTGAACGATGGGCTTTTGATTTTGGCAGGTTCTTTCATTCAGACCAACATATTTTCGTAATTTGTATGTGTCCGTTTCATTTATTTCAATTGAATCTGCGTCAACGTAGGTGACAGTCCCCTTACGGTTGGCCCGAACGAGCAAGCCAGAGTTGGCGGCAACCTCTCGCTCCATACCCGTTGCCACGATTGGCGGCTCTGTCACAAGCAGTGGAACTGCCTGACGTTGCATGTTTGAACCCATTAACGCACGGTTAGCGTCATCATGCTCGAGGAATGGAATGAGCCCTGCTGATACACCAACCATTTGACTCGGTGCAACATCGATGTACTGAATCTTTTCAGCTGGTACGAGCACGAAGTCTCCTCGATATCGAGCAACAATCGTCTCTCCGTGGACTTTGCCATCAACAACGGGAACATCCGCAGGTGCCAGATAAGCCTCATGCTCCTCATCGGCCCGTAGCCATACCACGTCATCGAGAAGTTTGCTCTTCGATACTTTGCGGTATGGAGTAACAAGAAATCCATACGAGTCGACACCGGAGTAAATCGCTAAACTGGAAATGAGACCAATATTGGTTCCTTCGGGGGTTTCGATAGGACAGATCCGCCCATAGTGGGATATGTGGACGTCACGAACCTCAAACCCTGCCCGCTTCCTATTGAGACCACCTGGGCCAAGGGCTGAAAGGCGTCGCTCGTGTGTAAGCATCGAAAGAGGATTTGTCTGGTCAACAACCTGAGAAAGCTCTCCCCTACCAAAAAAGTATTCTATGGCTGCAGAGATGCTTTTGGGATTGATTAGCGAACGTGGCGTCATCTCAGAAACATCTTTGAGACTCATTCGCTCCTGAACAGTTCTCCGGAGTTTGAGGAATCCCTTACGGAGTTCGTCACTGGCGAGTTCATCAATTGTCCGCAATCGTCGATTTCCCAGATGGTCAATGTCATCAACTTCGACTGTTTCATTTTCACTGTTCATCAACTCGAGCATGTAGCGGATTGCAGCAATCAAGTCATCAGCACGAAGGGTCATTTCTGTTTCAGGAACAGATAGACCAAGTTTTCTATTTATTCGAAATCTACCCACTCGACCCAAACGATAGCGATTCGTGTCACGGAACTTTTCGTCAAAAAGTGTCGTTGCTTTTTCCAGGGCTGCTGGATTACCAGGTCGTAATCGTTGGTAAATACGAATAAGCGCGTCTTGATGGCTAGGAGCCACTGAGGTCCTTTTCTTGGCCTCATCCGCATCTTCTCGCAGACTATTTTCAATAAGCGGCATTTTGTTCGTAGGCATCAACTCCACCGCCTTTAGGCCGGAGGAGCAGATTAGCTCAGACTGATCCCGAGTGATCGTGCAGCCAGCTTCCACGATAATTTCGCCCGCACGGTCACTGCTCTTGGGGTAAACAATGTCGTCAGCGGCAGTCTTGCCTTCAAGTTTCGAGACACTACGACTTCCAGCAACTTTTTCAACTTTTGTTTTGTTGAACAACTTTAGGATGTCGGAGTCGCTGCTGAGTTTAGGGTCCATTGCCCGAAGCAGAGTCAGCGCAGAAAATTTTCCACTTTGATCAATCCGAACCTGCAGCGTGTCTTTCTTTGACACGTTGAGTTCGATCCAACTGCCTCGTTCAGGAATTATTCGACAATTATACGTTTTGCGATCGGTTGATTCAGTATCCGCAACAAAGTCTATACCCGGAGAACGGTGCAGTTGACTTACAACAACACGTTCAGCCCCATTGATGATAAATTCTCCGCCGCCCATCATGATTGGGACATCACCGAGATACACTTCTTCTTCGATTGGCTCCTCTCGGGTGAGCCGAAGCCAGACACGGAGCGGACGACCGTAGGTGAGACGAAGTTGTCGGCATTCGTCTGGATCGTATCGCGGTTTTCCGAGATCGTACCGAACATACTCTAAGCGAACGCTCTTATCGTAGCTCTCGATCGGAAATATTTCCCGAAGGACGCCTTCTATACCCTGGTCCTTTCTTTTGCTTGGCAGAACGTCGTATTGCAGAAATGACTCAAAGAAGCGAGTTTGGATTTCCGTCAAATCGGGCATCTCGTGGCTGCTTCGATTGCTACCAAAGTGACGAACTTCTGCGGGTTGGAGTCGGCGAACAGCACGAGTTGCCATTGACAAATCACTCCTTAGAGGAAAAACATGAAACGAATTGGGCTACGGTTATTTTGGGGGCAGGACAAGTTTCAAACACCATTCAGCACAAATACTGAGTTGGTGATTCAAACGGAGTCGAACGTTAGTGGACAAACACCGACTGGTGATCAGGTGTGATCAAATTACTGGACACAGGAATTCCGCAGTGAGCGGGTTCGAAACAGAAGGCATGCACGCAAATACTATACCGTTTCCTAGTCAAGCCGCCAATGGGCTGACCAGAAAATGGACAAACTTCTAGGAAATTACTTGACAGATACCTTAGCCCCAGCTTCTTCAAGCTCTTTCTGGAGTTTTTCAGCGTCTTCCTTCGAAATGCCTTCTTTAACCTTACCAGGAGCACCTTCAACAAGATCTTTTGCTTCCTTCAGGCCTAGTCCGGTTGCCGATCGAACGACTTTGATCACACTAATTTTATTGTCACCGAATGATTCTAGGACCACATCAAACTCAGTCTTTTCAGCGGCAGCGTCTCCACCACCTTCTCCGCCAGCAGCAGCGCCACCAGCTACCATGACAGCACCACCTGAAGCAGGCTTTATGCCGTGTACTTCATCGAGGTAATCAGAGAGTTCTTTCGCTGCCTTCAACGTAAGGCCAACGATGCGATCACCGAGTTCCTGCGTATCTGATGAAAATTCCCGGGTTGACTCTGTTGCTTCAGCCGTTGCCATTGATCGCGATCCTTTCACTCAAGAAATTAGCCGTAAAGACTTTCAAATGTGTAGTTTAACTCGTTTTTCCCGTCACGTTGTCGCCGGGAACCTTCTCCAAAGATGGATTTCATGTTCTCGATTTGTTGAGACTCAGGGAAACCTCTTTCCAACTAAACCTCAAGTCTTTTTTCTTACCACGAAATTTCGCTATGACTAGTCCCAAAATTTTGGGCTTGACTATTTTATTGGAAATTTCCCGAATCGACTTGTTTTTCACTGCTCGGCTTTCACGATGCTACGTCGCAGTGACCTCATCACCTGTCTTTTCCAGCTCCTCCATGCGGCTCTTTATCTGGCTAGCTAGCGAACTTCCGGCACCCAAGAGTTGTCCGGATAATGTAGCACCTGCCGATAACATCTGGCCCGACAAAATGGAAAGTTGCTCAGTTCTGTTTGGCCATTTGGCAACCTTTTTCAAATCGTCAGGCTCGAGTTTTGAACCATCCATTGCGCCACCACGGCATTCAAGCTGTTCAAAATCATCGAGTTCTGCAAGGCGATTGAGTTCCTTTGCCAAGTCCACAACGTCTTCGCCACCCCAGCAGAGGGCTAGCATGCCACTGAGGTTTTCAAGAGCGGGCGCAAGTGGTGTTTCAGCCAAAACACGCTTAGCAAGAGCGTTCTTAATGAGCTGAAGACTTATATTTTTTTTTCGTAGGGTAAGCCTCAGGGTGGTCGTTTTCTGAGCGTCAAGTTGACCAAGGGACACAACGAATACATCTCCAACGCCCTGAAGTCGAGACTGAAGGTCATCCATCATGAGTTGTTTGACAAGTTTGCTCATGGTTTTCTTTTGGTGTTTGCGTTAATTGTGTTTGAAATAAAAAGCTACAATTTCGGGTTTGAAGGTTAAGCGGCCACCATCACGCCAGGCGACATGGTGGCAGAAATAGCGACTGTTTTAATGTACTGACCCCGGATCGCGCTTGGCTGCATGTTTCGAATCTGTTCAAGAAACGCATGAATGTTGTCAACAAGTTGAGCACTCTCGAAACTTGCTTTCCCGACTGCGGCATGAATGATACCGGTCGGATCGTTGCGAAATTCGACTTTACCAGCTTTGTATTCTTTAACAGTTTTAGATATATCAGCAGTAACAGTTCCAGCACGTGGGCTTGGCATTAGTCCTCGTGGCCCCAGCACTTTCCCGAGAGGACCAACAAGGCCCATCATGTCAGGTGCTGCAATGCACACATCAAAGTCGGTCCAACCACCTTTAATTTTTTTTGCGAGGTCATCACCACCAACTTCTTCTGCTCCAGCAGCTGTTGCATCGTCAGCAAGATTTCCTTTAGCAAAAACAACAACACGTTTGGATTTTCCAATACCATGCGGTAGGACAATGGAACCTCGCACAATCTGATCAGCTTGCTTCGGATCGATACCCAGACGAATATGAATTTCAACAGTTTGATCAAATTTTGTCGGCGGAAACTTCTTAAGCGTTTCGACTGCTTCCGGGAGTGGAAGTGGCGATTCATCTGCCGGTTTCGCGGCAACAGCAGCTTTCATGCGTTTGGTGAGTCGCACTTTTGGATTCCTCTGTACTGGAGACGTTAGGGGTTTAAATTTTCCGTTTAAAGAAGATCTAAGATGGATATGTTGGCTAATTCTGTATGCTGCTGCAGTTCTGTTTCACAGTAACAAAGACGAAAGAATGATATTACAGCAGAACAGTTCACCTTCAAAACCCTCGATTATTACAGGTTTTTTCCGGTATTCAACCTTCGACTGTAATCCCCATACTACGGGCTGTTCCGGCAATCATTCGCCGAGCATGTTCATCGTCACGGGCATTTAGGTCAGCTGACTTCATCTTGACAATCTCATCAAGTTGATTCACTGAGACCTTTCCCACTTTGTCTTTATTAGGGACACCAGAACCCTTGGCGAGACCGGCAGCCTTTTTTAACAAAGCTGCTGCAGGTGGACTCTTTGTAACAAAATCAAATGAGCGGTCATTGTAGACAGTCACGACCACAGGAATCGGCATGCCGCCAGCTTCCTTAGTTTTATCGTTAAATTGTTGAACAAACTGGCCCAAATTAATGCCAAATCGACCGAGTGAAGTACCAACCGGCGGTGCTGGGGTAGCCTGACCACCTGGTACCTGAAATTTTGCTTGACCCGTTACCTGTTTCGCCATCAGACCAAATCCTTATAAGTTTCCGTCAAAACGAGAATTAACCATCATGCCGGTAAATTCTGCTCTGTCAAAGCCCCTTTGGTATTTTTTCCAAAAAGTTGGCTATGAATATGTATTTTAGCAGTCTTGGAACATAGCGGATCTTCCCTCGCGGAAGTAGACGATCTCTTCAACCAGTGATTGAAATCGTATTACGAGACATCAAACATAGGGTTTCAGAGTCGTTTCCGAGGCTACACCGTTTCAATCTGCCAGTACTCAATATCAACTGGTGTGGAACGACCGAAAATACTCAACATGACTGTGACCCGACCGTTTGCTTCGTCAATCTGTTCGACTTCACCCTCGAAGTTTTCAAAGGTTCCTTCATTAATTTTGACACGGTCACCTTTCTTGAAGTTGATCTTCAATTTCGGTGTTTCTTCAGCCTTTTCCTCACCCTTATTGAGCAGTTTCTTAACGTCTTGCGGCAACATTGGGCTTGGCTTTCCGCCAGAACCCGTGAAATCACCAATACCACCTGTTTCACGTACAAGAAACCAGGTTTCATCGTTCAGAATCATATTCACAAGGATATAGCCGGGATAAAGCTTCCGCCAAACAACGCGCTTTTTCCCACTTTTAAATTCAGTGACTTGTTCTTTCGGGACCACAACTTCACCGAACCAGGAATCCATGCCCTGCATTGCAATACGTCGCTGAAGTGTTTCCCGAATTGAGTCCTCTCGATTACTCTGAACCTTGAGGATATACCAGTCCATGTCCCCGTCTGCTGGTGTGGCTTCTTCAGCCTCACCTTCTTCACCATCAAGCATGACAGGTTTTGCATTTTCACTACCCGAAAAAGGGTCATCGAGTTCGACGGGACCATCGTCTTCGTCTTCCTCCACAAGCTCAGTCGAAGCCGTTTCGTCACCATGAGGCTCGTCCTTCATGTTGTGGTGTAGATCAGCATCTTGGTGCTGTTCTGGAACAGTTGATTCGGAACCATCACCAGGCATTTCGTCGGCTGCTGTGGATTCAGTTTCTGAAAGATTCTCGTTGTCTTGCATCGCTATCTATAAAAATGTTTTTGAGGGCGTTCTAATTTTTGTTCAGTTGATTTCTAGCCTTGGAGTGCGCGTAGTACGAACCACCAAAAAAGATCGTACACCGCTAAAATTCCAGCAAGCGTAAAGATTAGAAAAATAATCACGATTGAGCTTCGGATGACCTCATCCCGGGTTGGCCAAGAGACCTTTGTCATTTCTGCTTCAACAGCGATAAGAAAATCTGCAATGCTTGGTGTATTGACGATTCGAAAACTCACCCAAATGCCGAGGGCGAGTAAAACACCAGGTACGAGAAACCGCATGACCCCTAACTCGTCGCTACTAAGTGAGCTTGTAGTATCACCGCCTACCCAAAGTGGTAGCAGTTGGGCAAGCCTCCAAACACCAATTGCTATTGCAATTGCGACTGCAGCAAATGTGACTTGGCGAGCGACTCGACCTTGCTGACGCTTATAGAGCGAAAAACTAAGGAGGCTCCCCAAGAAGGTTGCGGCTGGTTGTTGTGTTCCTGCCATGTCGTTTAAATACACCTATAGACAAAGGTTAACTACTTGAAATGAATCTCATTCTTCTACCAATACTGCCCGCCCAAATATAGCCGGTTCTCATAAGTCCCCTAAGTTTTGGGTTTTCGAAGCTTCATGGTGCTCTCGAGCAAATATTTCAGGCGGCAAGCAGGGGCGGCGGGAATCGAACTCGCAACCTCTGGTTTTGGAGACCAGCGCTCTGCCAATTGAGCTACGCCCCTGTGGAAGTGCGGGGCTCGGTTGCCCGAACCCCGCACGAGTAACTTTTCTAACGATGGCAAAGGCTCTGGCCACCGAACAAATCAAGAGTCAGAAAATCAGTCAAGGATCTTCGTAACAACCCCCGATCCAACAGTTCGGCCACCTTCACGAATAGCGAAGCGTACGCCATCATCCATTGCAATTGGCACCATTAGTTCGACTTCCATCTTGACGTTATCACCAGGGGAAACCATCTCGACTCCACCCATCAATTTTGTTGCACCAGTCACGTCAGTTGTCCGGAAGTAGAACTGCGGACGATATCCAGCAAAGAACGGTGTGTGACGACCACCCTCTTCTTTCGAAAGAACGTAGACTTCGCACTCAAACTTTTTGTGCGGCTTGATTGTGCCAGGCTTGGCGAGGACCTGACCTCGTTCTATTGCATCACGATTAATTCCGCGAAGAAGACACCCAACGTTGTCACCTGCTTGGCCACTGTCGAGCACTTTTTTAAACATTTCCACACCGGTGACAGTTGTCTTATCGGCCTTTTCCTTCAAGCCGACAATTTCAACCTCATCACCGACATTCACCACACCTCGTTCAATTCTACCGGTCGCGACTGTACCTCGACCTTCGATTGAAAATACATCCTCGATTGCCATAAGGAATGGCTTGTCGAGTTCTCGTTCTGGCTCTGGGATATACGAGTCGACAGCGTCAAGAAGCTCTGAAATGCACTTGCTTGCCTCGGGGTCCGCCGGACTGTCATAGGCTGGTTTGCTGGCACCTCGGATGATTGGAATATCATCTCCGGGGAACCCGTACTTACTCAGTAGTTCTCGAATCTCCATTTCGACAAGATCAAGTAATTCAGGGTCATCAACCAAGTCAACCTTATTCAAGAAAACAACAAGTGCTGGAACACCCACCTGACGCGCCAGCAGGATGTGTTCACGTGTCTGAGGCATAGGGCCATCAGCCGCACTGACAACAAGAATGGCACCATCCATCTGAGCAGCGCCCGTAATCATGTTCTTGACAAAGTCAGCATGCCCTGGGCAGTCAATATGAGCATAGTGACGCTTTTCGGTTTGATATTCGACGTGACTGACAGCAATGGTCACCGTTTTCGTTTCATCTCGAACGGTTCCACCCTTTGCAATATCTGCGTAGCTCTTGGCCTCAGCCAGATCCTTTGCCGCCTGCACGGCGACAAGGGCACCGGTGAGCGTCGTTTTCCCATGGTCAATGTGCCCGATCGTGCCGACGTTCACGTGGGGTTTTGTTCGCTCAAAAGTATCCTTAGCCATGCTCTTTTCCTTGGCCTTTCCTCGTTGAAGGTAGAACAGGTTTTCTTGGCCTGCTCGTTGTAAAAAATCAAAATTATTCTGTTGTGACTATACGAACCACATCAGATTGTATCGTTAAATTTTCAAAAACGGGACACTCGATTTGCAAATTATAAAAAGCTCCTTGTGGCAGAGCTGCTGATGGGACTTGAACCCATGACCTCGTCCTTACCAAGGACGCGCTCTACCACTGAGCTACAGCAGCTTAATTTGCTGTCTGGGCATCGATTATGTACCGAAATGACTCCTTAGTTTTAAACGTTTTGTGGCATCTGAATAGAAGCAAAACGTGATATTTCATGGAATTATCGTGTTTTTTGAATTGGAACAGTAAAAAAGAGCGGGTGAAGGGAGTCGAACCCTCGTCTTTAGCTTGGAAGGCTATTGCTCTACCATTGAGCTACACCCGCTAGTTTTCTTGTTGACGTGAGATGTCTTACCACCGGCATTACGTTATTAGTCTTGTTTTCTTGAATTTATGTTGAGTGGGCGTCTAGATTCATTGTAGTGGGGAGTGCAGGATTCGAACCTGCGAAGGCAATGCCATCAGATTTACAGTCTGACCCCTTTGACCGCTCGGGAAACTCCCCTTCGCTCTACTTGTCTTCTAACTACCGCTTCTTATTCTTTCTTAAAGGCTCATCAAGCGGCAGTCCTGCTTGTTTTTCTCCTTTAGATATAAAACATCATCGTTTTAGTACTGAAATGTTGTATCGACCTCGCCCAAGTGGTGGCCGGTTCGGTCGGTAGGCAAGGCTTCCTTCCACGCCGGCATCTGAACGACAAACCACTCCACTAAAGGAAGTACGTCGAACAGTTTCCATCCGGCTGCGTCGTGAGCTAGCGGCGGGACTTGAACCCGCAACCTGCTGATTACAAATCAGCCGCTCTGCCAATTGAGCTACGCTAGCGGGCCTTCTGGACCGCGAACCGAACAAGTCTACGGATTCGCTGGCGACGTGCAAGATCGAGAATGGTAGGAATTGCCAGCTTTAAAACGACGTCCGCCAGAGAATTACCAAGCTAAAATAGGATTTATCTGGGTATTTCCAACACAAGATCTTGTGGAAACATGAGGCTGAATAGAGCCCTCAGTGGTTCTTGAAACCGAGTTTCGTCCTGTTTTTACATATTTTTTTACCCGCATTCCAAAAAAAGTGCCCAGTCACCATGCATTGATCGGTTGTCCGACGTTGAGGTGACACTGCTTGATTTGTAATTATATGCCAGTTTTTTTCTCGTTTGTCACTGCAAGTCTTTGGGGTGACAAGATTAGGTCACGTCATTTTTGGATCCGAACTTGGGAATTAACACGATTTGAGGGTGCAATGCATTCAGAAGCCGAATTGACAAAAACGATTGGCGACACGCCTTCATCTGTTCAAGAGGTTGTTCTTGTTGACTGTCCCGATGAGGTTGGGCTGATTCATAGAATCACAGGTGTTTTAGCTACCCACCAATGGAATATTGTAAGAAACCAGGAATTTGTGGACGCTGAGGCCTCCCACTTTTTTTTTCGCGCTGAAGTGTCGTCCAAGACTTGTCGCACGACGCAGAGCACGGACGACCTCCGAAGTGCACTCGTTGGCGTCTTGCCCACCACAGCAAATGTTCGAACTGTGCTGCGTGAACCGCGGCGTATCGTCATTTGCGCGACTCGGGAACCACACTGTTTAGGTGAGTTACTTTTGCTGGATACTGTGGGCGAACTGCCTGGAAAAGTTGTTGCGGTCATCAGCAATCACAATACATTGCGGGAACTTGTTGAGAAGTTTGAGGTCCCTTTTCATTTTTTGCCTCACGGTAAACAAAGCCGGGAAACTCACGAACAACACCTAGCTCAATTAATTGACAGCTATGCCCCCGAAGTAATTGTCCTCGCACGATATATGCGAGTTCTTTCCAATCATTTTGTTGATCAGTATTCAGAAAAACTGATTAACATCCACCACTCTTTTTTGCCTGCCTTTGTAGGAGCGGCACCGTACCAGCAAGCGTTTGAACGAGGTGTCAAATTAATAGGGGCAACAGCCCACTACGTAACGGCAGAACTCGATGCGGGCCCTATTATCGCCCAAGATGTTATTCCTGTTGATCACAATTTCTCGGCAAAACAAATGGCTCAGGCAGGGCGTGATGTAGAGAAAATTGTGTTGGCAAAAGCAGTTCGACTTGTGCTTGAGGACCGTGTTTTTACGCACTGCGGGCGAACAGTAGTGTTCTCCTGAAGCGGCGTGAGTTGCCCTCTGTTTTTCAGCGGCAGATCCAGAAGCCGGCTTGAAAACAAATACACAGCCATTGCGTCAGACTTTTGCTATATCGTTGGCGATCGAAGGGTTATAACTACGGGGGATTCGTTTTTTGGTTTTGATGTTTAATTCGCGAGTTACGAACTTTTGGGAAAAGGGTCTGAGTATGCGGTCGCAAATATTTATCTGGTTCGTACTTCTTTCAATGATTTTTGGCTTCTCTCATACGGCTTCAGCTCAAAAAGTTTCCGTTGAAGAATTTACCTTACCGAATGGAATGCAGTTTCTGCTTGTTCCCAGAGCAGATCAACCAAATGTTGTAAGCGCTGGTTGGGTTGCTCGTGTTGGAAGTGTCAATGAGCGTCCAGGAATAACGGGGATCAGCCATTTTTTTGAGCACATGATGTTCAAGGGAACTAATACGATTGGAACACGAAATCCGGATAAAGATCGCACGTTTCGAGTCGAGCAGAAAAAAGTCCGCGACCAGATGAACCAGCTCGTATTAAGTGAGCAGTATGAACGGTATCGAAATGGAGAAATAGACGATCCATGGGATCCAGTCAACGACACGCCTCGGCTCAAGAGTTTGCGGACGAAGCTCGACACGCTCATTCGTGCGCAGCAGGGTCGAGGGAAAGCTGGCCCGGCCACTGCAACGATTGTCAAAGATGAATTTGATCAGGTCTATACGAAGGCTGGTGGTAGTGGCATGAATGCCTTCACGAGCTATGACCTAACCTGTTATTTCATCACCGTGCCATCGAATAAATTGGAATTATGGGCATGGATGGAGAGCGATCGGTTGAATGATAGCGTGTTTCGAGAGTTCTATTCAGAACGAGATGTTGTTCACGAGGAACGGCGACTGCGTACGGACAGCACACCAACTGGTCGATTTCAGGAGCAGTTCAATTCAATGTTTTGGGCTTCATGCGGATATTCTTGGCCCGTTATCGGTTGGCCAAGTGACCTTAATAGTTACACCTTTGAGCAGGCTCAGGTGTATTGGAATACGTATTATCGCCCTGGTAATTTGTTTGGTGTTGTAGTGGGTGACTTTGATCCGAAGCAGGCGAAAAAGTACATCAAGCAGTACTTCTCGCGACTCGATCCAGGCCGTAACAAACTGCCGGCTGTGGTTACGCTTGAAGTCGAACAATTGGCTGAACAGCGAATGAATGCGGTCGGTGATTTTCCACCAACAATAGAAATTCGTTACCACACTGTGCCCGCAGGCCATGTTGATAGTTATCCACTCGATATGCTTGCAGAAGTCCTTAATGAGCGAACAGGTCGTCTCTATACAACCATGGTGGAGGGTCGTGGAATAGCTGCTACAGCGTCGGCAAGCTCGGACACCCGAAAGTACGCAGGCCTGTTTTCTTTCGATGCGATGACTCGCGGGGATGCTGTTCCAGAGCAACTCGAACAAGCTTGGTATGAAGAGTTGGCAAAGCTACAGACTGAAGATTTGTCAGATCGTGAGCTTCGTAAAGTCAAGAATCGCGTTGCAGCATCAAATTACCGTCGCCTGGAGAATAATATGTCACTCCTTATTCAACTAGCCTTCAGTGAAGCCCTGCTCGATTGGGAAGAGATCAATGAAGGTCCTGCAAAATATGAAGCAGTTACGGCAGATGACATCAAAAGAGTTGCAAAGGACTATTTCGATGAGACAAACCGTAGTGTTGCAATTTACCGAAGAAAGTCGGGACAAGTCGCGGCGAAGGAGGCTGTAAAGTGAATCATCAGGAGTTCAGGAATTTGATTTGTAGGCGTTCACTGGCTGCATTGGTTACTTTGAGTGTGCTTTGCCTCTCACAAGCCTTCGCTATTCCACCACGTCCGGAAGCAATTGAGTTTCAGCCGCTTGATTTTAAACCGCCACGTGCAGCTGATTTCCGCAGGATGCTTTCTGACGGAACAATTGTGTATGTCGCAGAATCACATGAATTTCCGCTGGTAAACATTTCAATAACTTTCAAAGGCGGAGACTCTCTTGATCCCGCAGTTGCACCGGGGCTGGCTTCTGTAATGGCCAGAATGGTTCGTGAGGGTGGTGCAGGTGACATGACTCCATCAACGTTCGATGAGACGCTTGATTTTCTTGCAACAGAAATGTCTGTTTCTTCTGGCAACACATTTACAACAGCACGAATGAATTCATTAGTGGATAATCTTGATGAGAGTTTGAAGCTGTTTGTCACCATGTTGCGAAAGCCGGCTTTTGACAAGCGGCGGCTCGAAGTTGCAAAAGCACGTTTGCTTGAGTCATTGAAGCAACGCAATGATAATGCTTCATCAATACTGGCTCGAGAGTGGAAAGCCATGCTTTACGGCCGAAAGCATTTTGAAGCGAGTCAGCCAACAGCATTGAGTATCGAGGCGATGAGTCGAGAGCAGCTTCAGGCAATCCATGCTCAGATTATCCACCCCGGGAACATGATAGTTGCAGTATCTGGCGACTTTGCTGTTGAGGAAATGCTGCAAAAGCTCGAAACGGCATTTGCTGGTTGGGAACGGGGGCCTGTCGCTTCCGACCCTAAGATACCGGAGGCAGAGCTTGTTCCAGGCCTTTATTACGTTCAGAAGAAGATTCCACAAGGAAAAGTTGTTCTTGGGAAGCGAGGAATTGTTCGCGATGACCCAGATGCTATTCCACTGCTTTTATTGAATGAGATTCTTGGTGCTGGTGGCTTTACCAGCCGGCTTATGCAGAAGGTTCGGAGCAATGAAGGTCTTGCGTATTCAGTACGTTCTATTTTGTCCCAGCGAGTGGATTATCCAGGAGCTTTTCAGGCTACATTTGAAAGCAAAAACCCAACAGTAGCTTTGGCTACAAAGATTGTTCTTGGTGAGATTGCCCTGATTCGTCAGCAGCCAGTTACCGATGAAGAAATTGAAGTCGCGAAACAGGGTTTGATTGAGACATTTCCTCGTCAATTTGAGAGTAAGCCAACAACGCTGCAGGTATTCGTAAATGATGAGTGGACGAATCGACCCGAAGACTATTGGCGTACCTTTCGTGAAAAGGTCAGGTTGGTAACAAAGGATGATTTGCTTAGAGTTGCAAAGAAGCATCTTGATCCGTCACAAATGGCTATCCTTGTTGTTGGTGATTGGGAAGCGATTGCTCCCGGAGACCTTGAGGGAAGAGCAACAATGAAAGAATTTTTTGGCGGCGAAGTAAAGCAACTTCCCCTCAGAGATCCACTCACGCTTGAGCCACTTCCTCTTGACTGAAACCATCAGCACTTCGATTCAAGATGGTATAGCCAGAACAGAGGCCGTTGCTATGTCCACGCTTCTTGAGAAATTACCACCGGCTCGGCCCGCAGAACTTCATGCTGCAATGATTGCTAGAGATATTCCCGGAAATCGTATTCTGGCCACTACAACTGGTCGCGGGCAGGCTGCGATTACACTTGCCGAGACTCGGCCAGATGCACAGGTAAGCCTCTGGTTTCATGATCAATACCAGCAGCAATTATTAAATAATTCAGGGCTTGATTTTCCTGCGGGACTCGACCTGTATTGTGAGGCCGACGTTCCCGTAAATACGCAGGGAAAACAATATAACCTTGCGGTTCTTTCTGTTTTTAAATCAGGCGAAGCTGAATTTACGCGAGACGTTTTGCAGTCAGCCTTTCAGGCATTGGAGATCGGTGGCACTTTGGTTGTCGCAATCGATAACCCTCGAGACAAGTGGTTGCGGTCGCATCTGGCGGCTACTGGTGAAAAAGTGAGGGTGCGTGCTGATTCATCAAAAAAGCCGCTAACAGTTTGTTACATCGTGCGAAAAACCAAGGCGTTGAAAAAAGTCAGAGATTTCACGTGCAAGATTGTGTTTCGTGACCATCAGCGTTTGCTTACTGCGTTGACCCGTCCCGGTGTTTTTGCGCATCGGCGGATTGATCCAGCAGCACGTCATCTATTAAATGCTATAGACCTGGCTGAAGGTGCTCGTGTGCTTGAATTAGGCTGTGGTTCCGGCTGCGTCAGCTTAGGTCTCGCTGCAAGACATCCTTCAATAGAAGTTTATGCGATTGACTCTTCAGCGCGTGCCGTTTCTTGCTTGCAACAGTCAGCTTCTGAAAATGATCTTCCTAACATTACGGTCACTCTTGAGGCCGATGGATTTGTTCCCGATCCTGGGTGCTATGATCTTGTGACCGCAAATCCACCTTACTACTCAGATTTTCGGATAGCCGAGATGTTCGTGAATTCAGCTAAGGCTGC
The DNA here is from genome assembly GCA_028066355.1 of Pirellulales bacterium. Classification (GTDB taxonomy): domain Bacteria; phylum Planctomycetota; class Planctomycetia; order Pirellulales; family UBA1268; genus UBA1268. The sequence goes on along the minus strand of JALCBP010000007.1, from coordinate 10,366 downwards.
TCTTGCACCGGGCGGTACTCTCCTTCTGATCACAAAGCAACCAACTTGGTATTTGGAGCAGTTACCTCAGAGTTGGAATGACGTGGCTCAGGAACTTGTGAAGGGGTATCACATTATCGAAGCAGTTAAAAGGCCATAACTTTTTTCGAATCACGCTAGCGATTTACATGAACTACTTTTGCAGGTGGGAAGCCATTGAAATGAGTTGAACTGGCCGCGGAATAGGCGCCAATTGTGCTACTGTAGAGGTAATCGCCGATGTTCAGTTCGGGCAATTGTTCAGCAAGGCTGATTGTATCGAGCGCGTCGCACGTGGGTCCGAAGACCGCGCACAGTTGAGTTGGGCCGGTTTTAAAACTCTTCATCCGGTAGGTGCAGTGGTCGAAAATGATACCCGAGTAGGTGTGGTAAACACCGTCGTTTACGTAATAACAGAGTTTGTCGCTACGAATTGCTTTGCCGATAATTTTCGAAACAGCAGATCCTGCCGAGGCAACAAGAAATCGTCCGGGCTCAGCGAGAATTTCAATCGACTTTGGAAACAAGCGATCGAGTTCGTAGTTAATTTTTTTTGCAAGCGTTGCAAACTCGGGAACACTTGCGTCATACGCGGCAGGAAAGCCACCACCAATATCAAGCAACTGTAAGTCAAAACCACGTGATTTTGCTTCGGCAAAAATCTCTGCTGAAAGATGAATTGCCTGAATGTAATTCTCAGGATTTGTGCACTGGCTTCCTACATGAAATGAAACACCTTCAACTGTAAGTCCGTGATTGTGCGCGCAGGCAATGAGATGTACTGCTTCACCTGGTAAGGCACCGAATTTACTCGACAATTCAACCATCGACCCTGTGTTAGGTACTCGTAATCTGAGGGCCAGTCCTGCGTTTGGTGCATGCTCTGCAATTTTCTTAACTTCTTCCTCGTTATCAAATGTTACGAGTGGTTTGTATTGGTCAAGTTCTTGTAGCGTTTCAACCGGCTTGATCGGATTGGCATAAATGACTTTGTCCCAAATGAAATCCTGGCGTTCTTGTGACGGCAAGTCTTCAATGAGACGATAGACAGAATGAAACTCTTGCATGCTGGCAACATCGAAACTCCCGCCAAGTTTATAAAATGTTTCTACAACGATAGGGTCACTATTCACTTTGACAGCGTAGTACGCCTGTACTCGCGGAAAGTGTTGTCGGAATAAGGCATAATTTTTCCGTAGTTCTTCATGGTCAATAACAAACAAAGGTGTCCCGTGCGTCTTCGCGAGTTGAAGCAGGGTCTCTTTATTCATTCGGGTGATGCCTCGTGCAGAGTAAGCAGTTTAACTATGAGCGGACAGAAGAAATTTTGAAACAAGGAGATTAGTCGCTATCCGTAGTTTGCAAGAAATTTTTAAATTGCCAGGTATCATCGGGATCGATGTCAGGGTTATTGTACCCATGGAAGGTGACAGAATTTTCCTTCAGTGGTGTCCAGTCTGAACGTACTGAAATGAATTTGCCAAGATATGGTTTTGCAATGTCAAGAATATAGTCATGTGGCAAATCATCAGGGAGCCGTACGCCTTCCCGTGGATTTTCAATCATCCACATGCATGCGGCAACGACGGAAATAGCAACTTGCATGGTAGTCGCATTTTGATGAGGGACGAGTTGTCGCGATTCTTCAATTGACAGGTCGCTCCCACACCACCAAGACGTGAGTGGGTGTCCCATAACCAAGGCGCCAAGGATATCTGCTCCGTGTGTGATTTCATCGGTCATAATGCGGGCGCGGGGTTGAAGTTTATAGTTGTAGCCACGTAATTCCCAAAGACTGGCGAGGGCCGCATCACATGGGCAATAAGCATAGTGCACTGTAGGGCGATAGATGGTCTTGCCGTCATTGTCTCGAACAGACAGTTTTTCAGTAATACTGAAAGCTTCGCCATGCCGTACTACCATACCTATGATGGTGTAATCGGGAACCCAACTGGATACGTAGGTGTTCATTCCCATGCGGGCTAAACAAATTTGACTCTTTGGTCCATCCTCATGCTCGTACGCCAATGGGGGAAGTTCTTTTTCGTGCGTGCCCCATCCCATCTCAGCAGTGGTTGTTCCTTCCTCACGAAAGCCCTCCACGCTCCACGTGTTAACAAACTCATCAACTTCTTTTGGTGAATTAGAAATTTGGGTGTCTCGTTCACTGCAATGAATCACCTTTACTCCCAACTCTTTTGCAAGATGATTGAAAGTATGTGTTCTCCGGTACTCTGCAATTCGTTCAGCCTGTTGGCTTGAAAACTTTTGTTCATCAAGGCATGCATCGGCGATATCAAGCAAGGCCTGTTTTGTAAAATGACTGATCAGTCCTGGGTTTGCACCGTGTTCAAGAACAGCCGTCGGGCCTCGTTCAGTCCACTGGGAAATCATGCGACGAAGGTTCATGTGACGCCAGTAAAGCGTGAGTTGTGTGGGATGAGCATTCGTAGCATGTTCATATGGATCCCATAGTTCAACGGATGTATTCAGGTAGAGGACTCCATGGTTATGACACCAGCTAACAATCTCACAGCAGTCAATGTTCCATGCGAGATCAATCAGCAGATCACCCTCACTGACATGGCATCTGAGCACGCTTCCTAAATTGTCTGGGCAGAGTTTGTCTTGAACGAATACAACCCCTTTTTCAATCCATGGACGCAGTGCTTCTTCATCTGGTTCAAAATCAATGATTGTAATATTTGAAGGAGCAATTTTTATGTGGTTGAGTAGGATTGGCAGGGTACAGCGAGCAACAAATCCAAAGCCAACGAACAAAATTTTATTGTTAAATGTGACCATGCGAGCAGCCAACTCCAGAGGCAAAATAAAAGCCGTAAAAACGTAAAGTTAATGAAACCATTTGTTTCGAAATGCGCACAAAGTATAACGTTGATTCCATCGGTAATTGCTTTAAGAAGATCTGCACCTTCACCACCTGAAATACAGCCTCTTTGCCAGCCCAAAACCGTTCAGGTGCCAATAGAAATACTCATGACATTTTCACACGCAATCTGGCTAGCAGTCGGCGGAGGTCTTGGCACGCTTTCGCGTGTTTTAGTAATTATGTTAGCCGTTCGATTGTGTGGTCGTGATTTTCCTTGGGGCACCTTTGCCGTGAACCTTTTTGGGAGTTTTCTTTTCGGATTGATTGTAGCCCTTGGCCGTGGTCGGATCAGTTTGCCCGCGGGTCTTGAAACAGTTTTGTTGGTGGGATTTCTTGGTGGTTTTACAACCTATTCAAGTTTTGCATTTCAGTCATATGAGTTATTTCAAGAGGGGAAGCCTGCCCTCGCTGGAGTTTATATGATCGGAACAACTCTCTCTGGTTTGGCAGTTGTTTGGTTGGGTGTCATTATGGGCCGTTTCTGTGCTGGATAAGCTGTGTATTTCAGGCAGAAGTGATGTTTCTTTGTAGAAATATGTTCCTCACACGAGGCAGCATCAACGAATTTATTGAGGTGTTAGGTGGACCTTTTGCGACGACTATTGGTTTTGGCGAGTGTGCTTTTCGGAATAACTGGAGGAGTGGCCTCCCTTTATGCAAAGGAAAGTGAGCACAAAGATGCTCAGCACAAAGATAGTCAGTATGTTTGGACGACTGATCACATGCAGGTTGGCGTGCGTTGGCAACCTTTTGTGGGGCGGCCAGGCAATAATGCCTACGATGCTCAACGCCCTGTTATTGCCCAAGACAGTAGCTACGTGCAGTTCTGGATGGCGTGGCCAGCACTTGAACCAACTGAAGCAAATAAAGACTATGTCAATAAACCATCAGGTTATTTGCAGACGATGGAGCAAGCGGTAGACGCGTGTAAAAGACACGGAATCAAAGTAGAATTTGTTTTTTTTCATTGCCCTGCTTGGGCTTCTGAGTCTGGTGCGGCTGGCGGCCAGCGTCCTCGGCGAGGAGCTTTTCCGTCATTCGTTGGTCGTATTGCGAAACATTTCAAGGGCCGCGTTGATTCTTTTCAACTATCTCATGAAGTGAATAATCAAGGCTTGATGCAGGGTGCCGATGTGAATTTCTTGATTGATGAAATTTTCATTCAGGGTGCGCAGGCTGTGAGGAAGATATACAACGAAGAGCCAAAACTGCCAGTGCTGATTTCCACATCTGGGATGAGCCCATGCGAAAACTGTGGGCAAATGAAGGGCCTTGCGGCAAAAGGTGGTCGCGGAGTCAATGAGCTTTATGATCGCTATGTTGCGAGCAAAGAATTGATGGAGGTTGTTGATGCATTGAATTTAAATGTGTCCGATCAGAATGATGGATATGGCGGTATGGATGGCAGTTTTGTGTCTTCTGTTTGGGGCAACTACGAACTCGTTCGCAACAAGTTGGATAAGTCCGGGTACCACCACAAAAGTGTTCTCGCAGCTGAGTCTTGGGTTTCATGGGATGACGGTGGAAGCGCAGTCGACGTCAATGGAGACGGTATTAAAAACGAAAAGGATGCTTTTGATCGTACGCTCACAATTATTGGAAACTGTATGGAGCGAGGTCTTAACACAATTCAGCTGCCCTGGTCAGATAATTCGAGCAGTTGGGCGATGGGTTTGACAAAAAGGCGAGATTATAACGGTCGTATTAAAGAGATAGCGCCAGATCTTGTAGTTCCGGCAAATGACGGTGGTCCGGATATTGTGACACAAAAGATTGGGCTTACTGGAAACGACACAGGCTTCCAGATTAGTAGGTCGTTGGAAGGAAATGTTTTTACAGTTGACGATTACATCAATCCACCTGACCCTAATCATCTCCACTATTACGTTTGGCGATGGTTTGCACGGATTGCTGCAAGTACAGACGAAGTCATTCGTCATGCTGTTGCGGGTGAAGTTGGGAATGACATATCGGTAACGGGCAGTGGGTTTACCGGAAATGAGCGATACCGTATTGCCTCGTATAATCGAACAAAAAAATCTTTTCGTGTTTTGATCTATGCATCTGGAGCGAACGGTAAGACATTTTTTAAAGTGTCAATTCCAAGCACAATCCAAACGGGTCTCCACTCTAATACGGGCAAAGGTCTGCGTGACTTTCGGGGCGAAGGATTTCATCCCGGCGAGGCTTATAAAGTAAGAATTGTTACAAAAAATATAAGTAATAAAGACGGGTCTGATGTCCATCTGAGGGCATCCAGTTCAGAGCAGAAAATTGTTGAAGACGGCGTTCTCCTAGCAACGGTTCCTGGTGTTCGGCAATTTACAATTATTGACTTCGTACCCGTCCCTCAAGATTAGACGAGGTGATGTTAGAATGTTTGCACTCGTGTGATTTGTGTGATGCCGAAACAGAAAAAGCAACATCGTCTCAAGCAGAGAGCCAAGGCTGGTCCTCCGTTGGGTAATTTGGATGATGTGCTGCCTTCCAATGAGCAAGTTGTATTAGCCGAGTCTCTTCGAATACGACCGCCAAAAGCTATTCGGATGCGATTGCCTCGGGCATACGGGTTAGCCAATAATGGTTCGTTACCATTCGCATCGGAATCAGTGCCGTGGTATCCGACTGGCTTTTTCTGCGGTGAGACACATCAGCCTGGTAGATTTCTTGAACACGCCGCCGGTGTCTATTTTGTTCAGGATGCAGGGTCGATGTTGGCCCTTCGTTTGCTTGATATACAGCCGCATGAGTGGGTTGCAGATATTTGTGCAGCACCAGGTGGCAAGGCTTCAGCAATTCTTGAAAAGGTGGGACCGGGGAGTGGTTTTCTATTAGCGAATGAACCAATTCGAGGTCGACTTCCATCCCTTGAGTTTAATTTGGCCCGCGTTGGTTTCCCGAGGTATTGCATCACTTCAAAAGATCCTGAGAGGTTAGATGTTCAATTGATGAAACAGTTTGATGCTGTACTTGTAGATGCTCCTTGTACAGGCCAAATGCTTGTTGGGAGAGGTAAACAGTCAATTGCTGCATTTTCAAAGTCTCAAATTGCCCATTCAGCAGCAAGGCAACAGCGGATAGTTTCAGCAGCATCACAGCTTGTTCGCCCAGGTGGTCGACTCGTTTACTCCACGTGCACCTTCGCACCAGATGAAAACGAAGAAGTTATTGAGGCTTTTCTTGCAACACACGGTGGTTGGTGCGTTGAAACGATTTCTGAATTACAGCAATGGCAGACCCCACGTTCACCTGGTGGTTACAGGCTTTATCCACATCGAGATCGCTGTGCAGGGGCCTATGCTGTTCGATTACGTCTGGCCGGAGACATCTCAACAAATCAGGCGGGGACACGTAAAGGCGGAATGAAAGTCGAACCTCTTGTTCTAGGAAAAGAAACTGTTGGAAGTACTCAAGGTGGTTGTCGAGTTCAACAGGTACACCGTTGGGAGGAACTACCACAGGAAATTGAACGTCGTCTTAAGATCCCCTGTGGACGGCTTAGTGAAATCGCTTACCGTCCGGCGAAACAGTGGCTCCCATCGCATGAGCTTGCGTTGAGGAGGGATGAGCATTGGAAGCCAGCCGCAATCTATGAACTTGGTGATCATGATGCGCAACAGTTCATGCAAGGCCTATCCCTTCCTGCCGGCCCATTTGGTTGGGTTGTTGCCACATGGCAGGGCCATCCCCTGGGTTGGCTGCGTGGCAACAAAGAGCGGCTTAATAACCGCCTGCCAGCATCAGCGAGACTTGGTTTTGTGCCGTTGTTGCGCTCATCGGATTCAGGAAATCTCTAGAGCTCATCTCCTAGACCCTACCCTTTTACGACGACTCTTTATCTGCTCAGATAAAATTTGGAACTGTTTGACGAGGCGAAGTAAAAATGAGTTATGGTGTATTCGCTTTTTTGATTATGTTTGAGCCGACTTGAGATAGGGTGTGTTGAATGAAAATTTTCCGTTGTGAATTCCTCTGTATTTTACTGTTTGCTGCAATCACCAGTTCAGGCTCTCAAAGCCTTGCCGCCAGACTGAATGTTGTACTAATCGTAGCTGATGACTTGGGGTGGGGTGAACTTGGCTGTTACGGTCAGCAAAAAATTCCCACTCCGAATATTGATCGCTTGGCTGCTTCTGGTCAACGATTTACACAGTTTTATTCTGGTGCTCCGGTGTGTGCGCCGTCGAGATGCGTGCTTATGACCGGCCTGCATTTGGGTCATGCGGAAATTCGTGGTAATCGACAGGCAAAAACGGCTTTTCCTGAATTTAATGAGGGCCAATATCCCATTCGTTCTGAGACAATTATATTTCCCGAATTATTGCAACAAGCTGGGTACGCAACCGGTGCGATGGGAAAGTGGGGGTTAGGGCCTGTTGGAAGTACAGGAGACCCAAACAAACAAGGATTTGATCTCTTTTTTGGATATAACTGCCAGGCAGTTGCACATAGTTTCTATCCTGAAAGTCTGTGGCGGAACGCTGATAAAGTACGCCTCAATGATCATCCTATTCCAGGGCATAAGAAGCAGCCTGAAGGTGAAGTTCGGATGGAAGACTGGATTGGAGATACCTATGCATCCCGTCCAATTGTTGCTGAGGCAGAGAAATTTATACACGACCATAGTGAGACCCCATTTTTTCTTTACTGCCCGTTTACTGAGCCACATGTTGCAATGCACCCACCTATCGAAACGGTAAATCGGTTTCCGGAGTCTTGGGACAACACGCCTTATCGTGGTGGCAATGCGTATCTTCCACATCCACGGCCACGTGCCGGTTACGCGGCAATGATTTCCGAACTCGATGACCATGTCGGGCGTGTAGTGGCGGCAATCAGTAAAGCGGGGCTTATGGACCGTACTGTCATAATTTTTACAAGTGATAACGGCACCACACACGAGGGACGAGGTGAGCCGAACTTGCATATCGGTGGTGTTGATGCCGCTTTTTTTAACAGTACGTTGAATTTGCGTGGCTACAAAGGAAGTGTTTATGAAGGTGGTTTACGAGTGCCGTGCATCGTAAGACTTCCAGAAGAAGTTGGGGCCGGTCGGGTTCTTGATGCCCCGGCATGGTTCCCAGATATTTTTCCAACAGTGTGCGATATTGTCGGAATCGAGAAGCCTGATGGCCTTGATGGTGTTTCTTTGTGGCCTCTACTGAAGGAGCAAAAATCTCTTGGTTCTCGTCCCTCACCACTCCTCTGGGTCTTTCCAGAATATGGAGGGCAGATGGCAGTTCGGCTTGGTGACATGAAGGTGGTACGTAGGAACCTGAAGAAAAAAAATGTCGATTCAACACCGTGGGAAGTCTATGACTTAGCAAATGATCCTGGTGAGAGCACTGATCTTGCTCAACAGCGCCCAGATGTTATTGCCGCTGCTGTTCAGGTGTTACGTCAACAGACCTCACACAATTCAGTGTTTCCAATGCCAAAGCCAGAAATTTAAAATGAGTTAGATCTTGTAGATGACAACAAATTTGTCAGTCGATGAGCATTGAATGATTAACGGGGCATCTCGAATCAGATTTGTAATTTTTTGAGATTATTGAGTCATGCTCTACAGGAGCCGCCGGAACCATGACTCCTCGAATAATTTCTGTACACATGCAGTCGTTAGGTAATGGTGGACAAAATTTGATGCATCTTGTGCGATAGACATTGCCTTTTCAGGTTGAGCACGCAGAGAAGCTACGGTATCGGAGAGTGTCGTCCGTTTAGCGAATACATAGTGTTTTCCTTCTTTAAGATTTTTATGCCAGCACTCAACCCACCGTGTTTCAAATCGTATTGGTACACAGCCGAATGCTCCGATCTTCCAAAACCTGTGCCAAGACGATGTGTTTCCATCAATGTCTAATAGGTAGCGATGACTATTCAGTGTTTTTGATGGATCTCTTGTGGTGCACAAACCCTTGGATTTTAGTTCAGTAAGAAAAGTAGCTGGTGTTTGCGGAAAATCCGATAACTTGCAGTCAGAGTTCACGATTTTTTTTGCAGCTACACATGCTGCAACACGTGGATTTTCGTATGACTGCACATCTCCTGTGAGTGCGCCTCGAAAATAAAGTGAATCATTCTTGTGTTTCCACTGAATTGGACGTCGTGCACGACGTATTGTTCCAAGTAGAAAAGGATTTGGTATGAGTTCGTGTGGATCACCGGGTAATTTTGCAAACCGAAATGTATTTTCTGGCACTGACGCATCTGTGCAATCGCTCACGTCAACCGGCACATCAATGAATTCTCTGTCTGGATGTCGCTTGATGAATTTCCCCAATGCATTTGCTACAGCTCGCCAACGATAAGAAAGCAATCTATATGTGCTTTGACTAGAAAAAGTAAGTAGGAGACGCTTACGTGTTTCTTGCGAATATGTCCAACGGACGACCGATGCGTGCCGATTCGATGTGGTCTCTTCAAAACGAATACTGATTGGGTAGCGAAAGATATGTTTCCATTGCCCCGGACGTATTGCCACGCTCATGGCTGTGTCAGGTTCCCAAAAACCAATTTTTCGAAAAGTAGTCTGTGAATTTTCATTCATTAGAGAGACGAATTCTATAGTTAAAACATTTAACAAGACCTAATGTCGCTTTGTGAAAAAAATGTAAATGTCTGAATGTTGGTGGCTCAATTCAGGAATGAATTTCAGTAATTGTAGGATTTGTTTCGGAATGTAATGGCTGTTTCCATTATGTTCCGCTCTTATTCTGTGTTGGAATGTGAACGCCTTGGTCCTTTAACTGTTTTTCTACCTGCTTCTGCCATCCTCGATTTGCAGCAGGGCTTGCAGGGCTAGGGTGTAGAATTGTACCGACGGCTCTTTCAGTCTTTCCCAATGCAGCTAAAGCTCTACTCTCAGCAAATTTTCCTACACCAATGATGCATTTCGGCTGGCACCATTCTACGAGCCGTCGAAGTGCTTCATCACAGGCCCTAAAGAGAGGTTCACGCTCATGGGGAGGTAGTTTGTCTGGAGTGTGATTTCGCCCAGATTCTTCCATAAAAACTAGTGGACAGTAGTTTGCAATGAAAAATCGTTTATTGAATGCTGATGCCTTCTTAAAACGATCCTGAACCCATCCCCAAAGTCGTCTACCACTCACCTCACTTCGAGTGCATGCAAAGCCTTCAATTGGTCGTTTTGGATGAACGATGGGTGGCTGATTTACAGTCTCGTTAATTCCAAGAAAGTCACGCACCAAAGAAACCTCACCGAAAGGAACACCAGTTTGTGCCATTCCCCATGGCCCAGGATTCATGCCGAGGAACAATGCGTCTATTCCTTGTTTTGCATGTCGCTCGAGATAAGCCTCGTGCGATTTGCGTGCATAGATGAGCGGATTGTAAACGCATGTTACAGGATTTGAAAATTGAAGTGAATCGACTTCACGGGTAAGCCATCTGGAAATACTTTTAGGAGACATAGGCACTGTGATGGTGATAGATGTT
>JALCBP010000160.1:1376-3361 GCA_028066355.1 Pirellulales bacterium | reverse complement strand
CAGAGGACGGATTTTCGCGAGCGCGGAGCATCCAGTCGATAGCCTGATCACGGAATACATCTTCCCCATGGTGGTCGACATAACCAGCATATGTGCCAGCAGATTTCAACACACCTGCCCACTCATCGCCCGCGGTCTTCGACTGAGTCAAGGCAATGTGTTGCCCGGCTTCAATCAGACGTGCCGTGTTTTCGGACCGCTCAAGGTACCGGAACATCCAGAAGAGACCACCTGCTGTTTTTCCCAACATGGTTTCAGTCCTCCAGTACCCAGGTGTCTTTGGTACCGCCACCTTGTGACGAATTGACGACGACGCTTCCTTTTTTGAGTGCAACTCGGGTAAGGCCACCCGGTGTAATATCAACTCCTTGAGGTGAAACCAAAACAAATGGACGGAGGTCGACGTGTCGTGGTGTAAGGCCAGATTTTGCGAAAATCGGTACGGTTGAAAGTGAGAGAAGAGGCTGTGCAATGTAATTGCCCGGTTTGGCTTTGAGCTTCTTTTGGAAGTTTGCCAATTCACGCTTTGATGAGGCTGGGCCAATAAGCATGCCGTAACCACCTGAACCATGAACTTCTTTGACAACAAGTTCTGAGAGATGCTCAAGCACGTACTTCAGGCTTTCGGGCTCACTACAGCGCCATGTTGGCACGTTGTTCAGAAGTGGCTTTTCGCCTGTGTAAAACTCTATGATTTCGGGCATGTATGAATAAATGGCCTTGTCATCAGCAATGCCAGTGCCTGGAGCATTGGCGATAGTGATTCCACCAGAACGGTATACATCGAGAATGCCAGAGACACCCAGTGTCGAATCGGCGCGAAAGTTCAATGGATCAAGAAAGTCATCATCAACCCGGCGATAGAGAACATCAATCGGCTTGTAGCCACGCGTGGTACGCATGGCGACTCGTCCGTCGAGGACTCTGAGGTCGTGTCCTTCGACGAGTTCAACGCCCATCTTGTCAGCAAGAAAACTGTGCTCGTAATAGGCAGAGTTGTAGATCCCCGGTGTGAGTACCGCAACAGTTGGTGGATTGTTCGTTGTCGCTGGGGCACATGCTGCCAACGACCGGTAGAGTTGCCGCGGGTAATTCTCTACTGACTGAACTCGATTCTGAGAGAACAGTTCTGGAAACATGTGCAGCATCGTTGCTCGGTTTTCAAGCATGTAACTCACGCCCGATGGGGTTCGAGCATTGTCTTCGAGCACAAAAAATTCATCCGGGCCCGTGCGAATGAGATCAATGCCGACAACGTGCGTGTAGACGTTTCCTGGTGGAGTTACACCCAGCATTTTTGGGAGGAATGCTTCATTGTGTGTAACAAGGTCGGCTGGAAGTCGACCGGATCGAATGATTTCTTGCCGGTGATAGATGTCATGAAGAAAGGCATTCAGTGCCTGGACTCGTTGCGTGATGCCAGTAGTAAGACGCGACCATTCTCTCCCAGAAATAATCCGAGGAATGATATCAAAGGGAATGAGTCTCTCCGTACTGCTCTCCTTGCGGTTCTCTCCATAGACATTGAACGTGATGCCCGTGAGTCGAAATAGTCGTTCCGCCTGTGTCTGTTTTTTTCGTAGTCGAGCTGGTTCCTCATTTTCAAGCCAGCCATTGAACGCGGCGTAGGCGTCTCGCAGTGTGGCATCGTGGCCCCACATTTCGTCGAACAATTGGTCGTTGTTCATGAGGTCGATCGCAAGGCGGGAAAGCGGAAAGGCGGGAAGGCGGGGTATGATCGAGGTCTCTATCGTAGCACCAACGCAGCATAAATGCTCGAAAAACATGAGGCTTTGGCTGGAGGCAAAGGTGCGAGGAAATCAATACTGTAAAAATTTGCCAATGGTATAACTTTTTCTGCCGTCCGTTTTCGGGCAAAGGGTTCTCTCAAGAGAGGGTGCCAACCCAAAACGCATGATCAGGGCATCTGGTGGGTACCGTACCTTCTGCTAGCCAGAACTCCTGGGACTAGAGCTGTGAACCAT
>JALCBP010000160.1:0-1276 GCA_028066355.1 Pirellulales bacterium | reverse complement strand
AAATTCAAGCTGGATCGATACGCTATGAGGTTGATCAGATTGTCCTTCGTGACGCAGAGCAAAAAGACCTGGCAGCACTCGAAAAGAAGCCGGCTTTCAGAGTGGCCTTACCGGAGCAACAGCTCAAAGACGTTGTTGTCAACGTTTTGTATATGGATGAGCGAGCGTTCAGTGAAACAATCACTGACCCAGACCTCGTACCAGACTGGTGTGTTCTGGTGAAGAAATTTCAATTGATCGATGTTCTCAAGGCATACTAGTTGATCACGAATGTGATATGCGGAGAGACGTTCGTCGTTGGTTTGCTGTTTTTAGATAAATTTGAATCGATGGCACTATTTAGAACGAGTCGTTGGTCGTACGTAGATTCGAAGCCGCTTGCGTGAGTAAGTAGCAGCACTTTTGGTGAATGTCCAGTCACGGGTTGAGCCTGCACTGTTGCCAATACCAAGGTCGGCGGCTTGTCCCATCCGCCAGTGGTTGAATGCGAAAAGCGTTTGCTTGCCCTGTGTGTTGTGGACCTGCATTGAACCGTAGCCGTTAACGGGTTCTGCCATACTGTCGCCAAAGTCGTAAATGGAACTCGAAGCTCCTGGAACATTTGCTGCGTTGTGCTGAGCATAATTGTTAGGCCAGAACTCGATATTGCCTTGAATGTTTTTGTGGTTAAGCGCACTCACAGTAGAAATAGATTCGAGCCCTTCGACTGTTTGTTGAAAAGATACCCCGGTGCTTGCTTGTGGCACTGCGATCTTTTTTATGTCATCTGTGAATGCGTCCATTGAAACAAAGAGTGCCTGTTTGCCATAGGCGCTTGATTCAAGTTCTACGAGGTAGCCAATTCGATCAAAGCCAGTGATGTCTTTGCTGCGGTCGATTGAATAGTTGATCGTGTCTTGTAGTTCATTCAGGTCGAGTTCGTAAACAAGCTCATATTCCTCGCCAAGTGAATTGAGGCCGAGATAGTCAGGCACCTCACCACCTCGACAGGCTCTAGCAGGCAGTCCAGTCCCTCCGATGAGATTTGGTTCGGCGAGTTTATCCCACGCAAATCGAAACGCCGTCGGCTCAGGAACGCCGTCAGCTGCAAGAACAACTGTGTCGCCCTCAACAACAGCCGTTGCGGGAACAAATCCGCCAGCACCTGGGCCAACGAGTTCGAAGTGGGTAGGTGACTTTTTGTCCCGTGTCGTAAGGCCGCCACCTGTGTTTTTGAATGTGACAATGAGCTTTTCACCAGCCAACTGCAATGAGTCAAATTCTGGGCTGTTCGCGA
>JALCBP010000043.1:0-21428 GCA_028066355.1 Pirellulales bacterium | reverse complement strand
TAAGATTTAATGCTTGGGGATGTAGTCTATTACAGTCTCAGTGGTGCAGTCTCAGAGAATTCATATTTCTTGGTAGCAGAGTACGTCGAAAACGTGGCGTTAGCATGAGTAAGGGTTTTGGAGAAAAAATGAAGCTCTCTTGGAATATGGTGTTCGTGCAGGTGGGGCTTGTTTTGTTGTGTCTTGTTGGACCATGCGTTGCACAGGTGTCAAAGAACAAAACGGTACCAACGCCTCAGCCGGCACAGAAGAAACAGGCGGTAGCCACAAAGCAACCTGTGCCAAGGAAACGAAAAGCACCACAAAAACTTCGGTTTCGTATGCAGCAGCTTCATAAAGATTTTAACGAAGGCTGTGCCGTTGGTGATATCAATAATGATGGACATCTTGATGTTACTGCAGGCGCCTTCTGCTACATGGGGCCAGAATTTAAGCAGTATCCTTTGCGGCGATTGTTGCCGTTTCGAGATGACTACATGGAAAATAATGGAGAGCATCTCGTTGATGTCAACAATGACGGTTGGCTCGATGTCGTGTCAGGTTCATTCATGCAGCCCGAACTCTTCTGGTATGAAAATCCTGCAACGACAACTCCAAAAGATGACTGGTGGAATGTTCACAGACTTGTAAATACTGAGCAGACGCACAATGAGAATACGCGACTGCATGATCTTGATGGTGATGGTATTGGTGAAGTCGTTATTGATAGCTGGAACGAAAAGAATCCACTGGTGGCGTGGAAAATTAAGCCGGGGAACAATCCATCAGTCTCAAAAGTAATTATTGGGCCGTCTGGAAGTGGTATTTCGAATGGTCATGGGATTGGTTTCGGTGATGTGAATGGTGATGGCCTTGAAGATGTCATCTTCAAAAACGGTTGGTATGAAAGGCCAACACATGACGCAATGACAACGCCATGGACGCATCACGCAGACTGGTCGTGGGATCATGCAGGATCACCCATGCTGGCGGTTGATCTCAATAATGATGGGAGAACTGATGTGATCTGGGGGGATGGTCATAACTATGGTCTGTACTGGATGGAGCAGCGAGAACCGGCGTCTGATGGTTCAACCAATTGGAAAATTCATACGATTGATAAAAAGTTTTCTCAGCCTCATACGATGGCGTGGGCTGACATGGACGGTGATGGCAAGCAAGAGCTGATTACTGGCAAGCGTGTCAAAGCACATTCAGGGAAAGATCCGGGTGGGCTCGAAGATCCTGTGGTGTTGATCTACTCATGGAATCCAGGAGCACTTCAATTCTCAAAAAATGAGATTCATCGGGGAGAGGCAGGTGTTGGGCTTCAGATTCGTATTGCTGATCTCAATGCTGATGGTCGTCCTGACATTGTAGCAGCTGGAAAAAGTGGAACGCACATACTTTGGAATGAAGGAGTGCGGTAGCAATTCGCTTACGCTGGTGAGTGTGCTCGAGGTCTAGATTTGCTCGCAAATGTGCTGCGATTGCATGTTGCCCTGTTGCAGGAGTGCTAAAGGCTTGCGGAAGTGCCGCTGGCCATCCTATCCTTAAACGCTCAAACTTGTATCTTTGAATAACATTGTCCCAAGTCCAGAGGTTTTATGATGATGCGTCACCTTTTTGCTCTCACCGCTTTCTTTTTAACCGCCTCACTTGCCACGGCTGGCGAGTGGGTTTCACTGAGCAACGGAGACTCACTTGAAGGGTGGAAAAAGCTTGGCGGTGGTGCAACCTACGTGTCGAAGGATGGCGTGATCACTGGGACAACCGGCGAAGGAAAGAACACCTTTCTCACTCGTGGTCCGTACAGTGATTTTGAATTGGAATTTGATGTTCGTTGTGACCCTAAATTGAACTCAGGTGTTCAGATCCGAAGTCACCAATATGCCGAAGAGACACCGCAGGAATCCAAGCCCGACCGAATGCGTGAGAAGGGCGAAGTCTACGGCTACCAATGTGAGATCCGTGAGGCTACCAACGGCGAGAATGGTTGTTCCGGAAACTTTTGGGACGAAGGTCGGCGAACGCGTTGGCTCGACACAACAGTGAATGCAGAAGAGAAGCAGGCCGTCTACAAGCCTGGTGAATGGAATCGCTTTCGGATCGTTGCGCAGGGTGACCGAATTCGAAGTTTCGTGAATGGAACTTCTGTTGCTGATTATCGAGATGATCGAGATCCTTCCGGATTCATTGGCCTTCAGGTGCATTCAATCAAGCAAGGTACCGGTCCCTACAGCGTTGCTTGGAAAAATATTCGCATCCGAGAAATCGATAAGGATGAAAAGATCGATTGATTTCGTGCAAGCGATACTTCCAGCATGGTCGTTTGAGGCGAGTCTTTGCTTGTATTGCCTCAATACATCAACGTGCAGAATGCTCCGATCATAGATTCGGGCTGTTGCAAAGGATAAGAAAGGTGATGACAAACTAACGGTGATTATCCTCGCGTGGCAGTCTGAATGAATTCTCGTTGATTTGCACTCTATACGTTCATCCCAAGAATAGTTTGCAACGTAGTCATGTAATAGAATCGTTACCAGCGACATGGTTCTAGGAAACCAAACCGTCTGTTCATAAACACCGCAAGGCGTCCCATGGATAACAATTCATCCTCACCGTCGCAAACACCAAGACGAACATTCTTGAAGACTGCCTCCAAGGCTGTCGCTACAACAACACTGCTTTCGGGCGCTGCTCATTCACTCAACTTCAGACCGGTTCATGCGGCTGGTAGTGATTCAATCAACATTGCACTGATTGGGTGTGGTGGCCGTGGGGGTGGTGCAGCTGCAGACGCACTTGGTGTTGTTGAAGCGCCGCTCAAGCTTACTGCGCTTGCAGATGTCGCTGAGGGTCGGACAGAGATGGTGCGGCGGATTTTGAGCAAACAATTTCCTGAACAGGTCGATGTTCCCGACGATCGTATGTTTATGGGGTTTGATGCTTTTAAGCAGGCACTCGACACACTGCGTCCAGGTGACATAGCAATATTTGCAACTCCAGCAGCATTCCGTGCTTCTCATTTTGAATACGCAATCAGTCGTGGGCTGCACGTTTTTATGGAAAAGCCGGTTGCCGTCGATGGGCCTAGTGCAAAGCGAATTATTGACCTCGCCAGCAAGGCTGATGCAAACAAACTCAAAGTTGGCGTGGGGTTGATGTGCCGACATTGTCCTCGACGAAGAGAGCTTTTTGACCGTCTCCAGTCAGGTGAAGCAGGTGAACTTCTTGCGTTCCGTGCCTACAGAGAACATACACCCGCCCATAACCTCGATTTATTTCCAGGTGTGCCAGATGACACAACAGAACTGGCTTGGCAAGTAAAACGGTTCCACAATTTTCTGTGGGCAAGTGGAGGTATCTTCAGTGACTATTACATCCATAACATCGATGAGGTGTGCTGGATGAAGAATGCTTGGCCTGTATCAGCCGTTGCCACAGGTGGCCGTCACTATAAGGGTAAGATCAACGATCAGAACTTTGATTCCTATGCCGTTGAATACACGTTTGAAGACGGAACAAAGTTTTTCTTTTCTGGCCGGGCCATGAAGGATTGCGTGCGAAAGTTTGGTGGTTTTGGACAAGGGTCCAAAGGGGCGTTTACGATTTCGGCCCGTGGGCATAAGCCATCTCGAGCGACGATTTACAAAGGGCAGAAAATGGAGGAGTCGCAGATCCTCTGGACTGCCGCCCAACCAGAACCCAATCCGTACAAGGAAGAGTGGCGGCATCTTGTTTCGGCAATTCTTTTGGACGCTCCATACAACGAAGCTGTTCGTGGTGCCCAGGCAAGTCTCGTGACGGCGATGGGTCGTTTTGCTGCCCATACTGGAAAAGCTGTTACGTACGACGAAATGCTTGTCATGCCAGATGACATGACTGCGAGTGTAGCGAGCCTGACTGAAACCTCCGTTGCGCCAGTACTCGCTGATGCCAATGGGTTCTATCCAGTGCCAATGCCCGGGAAATATCGTTACGAATACCGTGACTAAGCGGGCTCTGAAGACCAGTGGTCATATGGGTGCCAGTGATTTATAGCTGGCTTCTCCGCAAAGGTCATCAAAACCGAAAGAGTCAATTAGTATCAAATACGCATGCTTTTGTACGACTAAACGCGTGTTTGTGCAAAATGATTTTGTGTTTGTACCAAAACAAGAATGGCTTCTTTTGTTGGTCACATTCTCTGCCACGCGACTCAATTTAAATCTTGGTGATTAGTTGCAAAACCAGTATTCTCGAGATGGTTGGGGAGTGGGGAACTCATTTGCTTTTTATCTCATTGCGAGTTGCTGCACCCTTTACTTTCATTTTTTATGTAATCGGAGGTTTCTTATGAGAGTTATAAAAAAAGACTGTGTAGATGGGTCGCATAGAGTTCGATTGGGTTTTACGTTGATAGAACTTCTCGTTGTGATTGCAATCATTGGTGTGCTTGTAGGTCTTCTGCTTCCTGCTGTTCAGCAGGCAAGAGAAGCAGCACGTCGAATGAGCTGCGTGAACACAATGAAACAGATAGGTTTGGCCTCGCACGGTGTACTCGATGCAAAGCGGGCATTTCCTCATGCATACCGTAATGAAGTTATCAATAATCAGCGATACAGAGGCACGCTTTTCTTTTGGATTCTTCCGCATATGGAACAAGGGAATTTCTATACACAGGCCTCACCAGATATGCATAGAAACAATCGTTTCTCAAACACTGAGGTGAGAAACGGTCAGGCACTTCACCACGAAATGCCAGCTTACTACTGCCCGTCAGACGTAACAAAAAATTATTTTAATAATGAAACGGTAAGTCCTCCTGCGTGGGCTCTAGCCAACTATCTCCTGAACTATCAACTCTTTGTTGGGGACTATGACGGAACAGAATATCGAGATCAGCCTCCTTGCAAAGATCGTGATGTGACAGATGGATTTTCAAATACAATTGCTTTTGTAGAGACCGTACGAAAGTGCGGTGGCAATGCAACGAACACAAACAGCGGTCAGGGGAATATTTGGACCCATGGTGACTGGAACGTGGCGTACCAGCCAATGTTTGGTGGTGGAAAAACCTATTCAACGGGAACCAATACGAATAGTTTGACCACCGGTATTGGCTCGGCACCACAAAATAACCAGCAACGGGTGGGCTGTAACTGGCGACGTAGGCCCGGAGCTCTGCACACCGGAACAATGACCACCGGGTTTGCTGACGGCTCTGCGAAGAGTATTTCACTGCCGATAGATGGGAACGTCTGGTGGAACCTCGTGCAGCGGGGAGATGGGCAGCCTGTCGGCGACTACGAATAATTCTTGGTCAGAACCGGCTTACCGAATGGTCGTTTTCTGGCCATTCGGTAAGCCTTTCTTTACCTCTGCTTTGTGAACATCATCTATACGTACATCATTGAAGAAAGAATCATAATGAGATTGTTACTGGTAGCCGTCGTGTGTACTTCAATTACTCTGGGAGCGGGGTGCAGCCGCGAAGTACGATCAACCGTACGAGGCAAAGTCGACTATGACGGCCAGATGCTGAATTCCGGATATATCCTGTTTCAAGTCAACTATCTGGTGACGAAAGGTGCTGAGATCGCTAGTGACGGGAGTTACGTGGTAGACGGCCTGCCCTACGGTTCTGCTGCCGTGTCTATTTGTGTTGATGAGCCACCACCACCAACACCGGAAGGCATCGAGCCAACAGCGATCCCTGGGACCTACGAGGAAAACCCAGTATTGATTCCAAGGAAATATGATTCACTTGAAACATCTGGGATCATGGTAGAGGTGGCTATGCCGGAACAGACATTTGATATTCATCTCGAGAAGCCGGAAAAAAAGCGAAAATAGTTGGTGCTGGTAGCAGGCGTTTCCCTTCTGTGTCAAAGATGGTCCGGGGAAATGTTTGATTTGCCGCATATAATGCAGCGAGTTCATAAGGGTAAAGTGCCGTGTAACCATGGGGATTGAATCTGTCGTGGTTTGCGTGCATGTTCGTGCTATGTGTTTTCACTTCACGTAATTTCTTCTTGAAAGTGATGTCATGAGTTATATCAAGCAGCAAGAGCAGCCTTCTAATAGCATCAAGAGAAAACCAAACGCCGCGTTCACCTTGATTGAATTGCTTGTCGTCATTGCAATTATTGGTGTACTTGTCGGGCTTTTGTTGCCAGCAGTGCAGCAGGCTCGTGAAGCAGCGCGTCGAGCTTCGTGTGTGAACAACCTGAAGCAGATTGGTGTTGGTTTACATAATTTTAATAGTTCTCATGAGCACTTTCCGTCAGGAGTTATGTGCGGTGGGTCAAGTCCTCCTGGCGGCACGGCGGTTGCCGAGATGGGGAAGCATGGTGGGTGGGCATGGAGTGCTTTCATACTTGAGTTTTGTGATCAGCAGAGTCTTGCTGACGACTTGCAAGTTGGTAAGTCGAGGGTCTGGCATGACAATCAGCAATCCGGACGATCACTCATCAGCTTCTATCTCTGTCCGTCCGATGCTGCTCCTGCTGAAAATAAAGAACGGGTGCGATGGGTCGGCCCTGGAACATCAGCAGGCACTTCAAACTACGTTGGCAATGCTGGAACAAAGCCTATTAAAAACACCGTTGGCGTACCAAATTCGCATTGTGCCCATGATGACTCGCCTGAAAACAAAGCAGCCGCAAGAAACTACTATACAGGGGTTCTGTTCTCTCGTTCTTCAATCACGATGGCGCAAATTACTGATGGTACCGCAAACACGATCTTGGTTGGTGAGCGAGATTATTCAAGTAACCAGCATGGAGATCATGAAGCCAGTAACTGGATTGGAGCGCTTGGAGCTGGCTGGCATACCGAACCCTTTCACTACAATTGGGTGACAATTTTTGATGAAGCAAATTCCAATCTGCAGATTAATGATTACGACGCAACGAACCCAACAAATACACCAGACTGCTGGCCCACGAGTGGCTGTGGGAATCCTTACGGAGTGACGGACGCGGACTCATGGAGTAGTCAGCATCCGGGTGGAGCTCAATTTGTTCTGTGTGATGGATCAGTGCGATTTATTATGGAAACAATCAGTGAGTCAGTATTTGCTGATCTGTGCAATCGCGGTGATGGAGATGTTCTTGTTGGGTTTTGAGCTTTTTGCTGCACTTGTCTAGTGATGGTAGAGTCAGCGGTAGGTTCATCGAGGAGATCGAGTCGAGGGGCAGACAGTGGTAATGCAGTCCGAAGTAAAGAAGAGAGCATGTGTCTGTTTTTATTTTGTTGTGGCATGTGTTGCAGCAGCATTTACTGGTAGTGGGTGCTCTAATAATCCTGCGAATTACCCCGAAGTAGCAGATGTAGTGGGTACTGTAACTCTTGATGGAAAGCCACTTGAGGGTGCTTCTATTACCTTTGCACCGCAGTCAGGACGGTCGTCAAGTGGAGTGACTGATTCATCAGGCAGATACAGCCTGAACTATACGGGCTCGATTCGTGGCGCAATGTTGGGTTCCCATCGAGTCATGATCAAGAAGATGGTGCGGGATAAGGCAGCGACTTCATCAAAATCTGAGCAGGTGATGGACAAGGCAACAAACCTGATGCTCCAAGATGCCGGCTTGCCGCTGACGACTGGTACAAATGATACTGAAAATGAGCCACTCAAGCCCGTTATGATGAATGCGGTCGGACCGCAATATAGTGGCCCGGAAAGCATTCTTAGTGCGGAGGTGAAGCCGCACAAGAATGAAATTGATTTTGATCTTGTCAACGAATGAAAAAACCGCAGTAAGTGACGGGCGGCTGGTGCAGGTAAGAGTTTTCAAGAAGTGCCCTCTTTTTTAAACTCCTGACATATGAAAGCTCTACTGCCAGTTGCTACAGGTAATGAAGAAATTGAATTCTGTGCACTCGTTGATGTGCTGCGCCGAGCACGTATTGATGTCACCGTGGCGAGTGTTGAAGCCTGTGAAATGGTTGTGTTGCAGCAAGGTCTCAGGATCGTTCCGGATGTACAGCTCGAAAACATTGCCAATGAGGCCTGGGACGCGATTGTCATGCCTGGAGGTGTACCTGGCGCCATGAATCTTGGTGCGTCAGAATTGCTGAAGTCGATTATCCAGCGACACCATGCCAATGGAGGTCTCCTTGGTGCGATCTGCTTATCGCCTGCGTTAGTGCTGAAGCCTGCCGGCGTTCTTGAACGAGCCAAAAAGGTGACTGGGAACCCTCTGGCAATCAAGACACGAGATCAGGCGTGGCCAGCCGATGCATTTACACAGTTGCTTGGCGACGCGTTTGATTCGAGTCTCCGGGTCTGTGTGGACCGAGACAATAATATCGTGACATCACAAACACCAGGGACAGCCATTGAGTATGCGTTGGCAATCGTTGAGCTGCTTCGGGGTAAAGAGGTTGCGAGTAAAATAGCAGACTATTTTCTTGTAAAGACGTAATAGGTTTACGGTGAGGAAATAGTCGGAAAGAGAAGAACCGTCAAAGCATTTTTTTAGAGTAAGTAGGGGAGCATAAATGACGTATTTTAATCGGTGTTGCGTGCTGTTTTTTTTATTTTCTTGTATGAGTGTCAATGGGCTCAATGCAGCTGAACGCCCGAATATTCTTTTTATCTACAGTGATGATCAAAATTACAACACGCTTTCATGCTATCCCGAGTCGCCGGATTGGGTGCAGACGCCACACATCGATGCACTTGCAGAACAAGGAGTTCGATTTGAACGAACCTATTTAGGTGCCTGGTGCATGCCATCAAGGGCGAGCTTTCTTACAGGGAGACTTCAGCATGGCGTGCAATCAATGAGAATGGAAGGAGATTATCCAGGAAGCACATATGACCCGAAGCAGTGCCGGTTTTGGCCTTCTGTTCTTAAAGCAAATGGATATCACACCGCACAGATTGGGAAATGGCACACCGGTGTTGATACAGGAAACGGACGAGACTGGAATCATCAAATTGTCTGGAACAGACCTGCCCACCCTGATAATGCTGGGCATTATTTTTATGACCAGATCGTCACCTTTAATGGAAAGGACCGTCGTGTTGAGGGCTATTCAACCGACAACTACACCGACTGGGCCATTGACTACATTGAAGGCGAGAATCGTGACTCAGATAAGCCGTGGTACCTGTGGCTCTGCTATGGAGCGATTCATGGCCCAACCACGCCGGCTGAACGTCACGAAGGAGGTTTGAAAGGGAAGGAAGCTGATGTCCCGGTGGATATCTTTGGGCCGTGGCCAGAGAAGCCACAGTATCTTGAAAAAACAAGTTCCTGGCAGAAGGGACCTGACGGAAAAGCATACCGCCGAAAGAAAAAATTAAAAAAAAGTAACTTCAATACGAATACAGCAGGCCAGCAGTACCAAGACTGGGTGCAACAGTACAACGAATGCGTCATGGCAATTGATGAAGGAGTTGGCCGTTTGGTAGACACACTTCGTAAGACCGGGCAGCTTGAAAATACGCTTATCGTGTATACCGCAGACCAAGGCTTTGCTCTCGGTCAGCATGGGCTCAATAGCAAAGTTGCACCGTATGACGCTGCAGTAGCCTCTCCCCTTATTATTTCACATCCTGCAACGCTGCCTCAGGGACAGGTGTGTTCACATCCCGTGAATGCCCCTGACATTGTCAGGTTTTTCAGTGCGACCGCTGGTGTCGAAATTCCTTGGCGTACCGATGGCCGAGATATTCGTCCGCTGCTTCAGGATCCTGATTCGTCTCAGTGGAATCAGCCAATGATTATGACGCATACAGGGAGAAAGTATGGTGCCGATACTGATTCACAGCCGGATAAGGCGGCTCTTTATCAGGTTGGAAACATCCCCTGGTATGTCTTGCTTCGTGATGGAAAATATAAATATGTCCGATATCTCGTGGAGGGTGAGGTTGAAGAGATTTATGATCTTGAGGCTGACCCGGAAGAGTTAACAAATCTTGCGACCAAGGAGAAGTTTCAGTCGCTGCTTGGTGAACTTCGGGAGAAAGCAATCGACGAGCTGCATCGAACACATGCTGGATTTGTTGAGGCTATGCCACAAACAGCTGCGATGAAGAAGAGTGGTTGAGGTATGAGAAAAATTTGTAGCGAAAATGTGCGAATCAAAAAAACTCCTAAGGTCACGATTCTCTTTCAAAGTATTGTTTCCTTACTTTTCTTTGTGTTGAGTGTCGTTGCCCCGTCGACCAGATTATGTGCGGCTGCTGATGAAGTTGTTTATCCGTTTGATGTGTATGCAGCAGATGGTTCGGGTGAGCAACTGCTGCACATAACAGTGCAACCCAACGGTCATCGCGTTCAGGTTATGCAGAAAGGCGTCGTAGCCCTGCCAGGAAAGCCTCACGGCATTTCTAGGCATCCTACACAGTCGGTGTTTATTGTGACGCTTCTAGGACAAGGAGCAGAAAGTCCTCGTGCTGTAACTCTTCTGCGCAGTGACGATGACAAACTGTCGATCGCTGGAGTTACAGACTTACAGGACTCAACCGGCTATACAAGCTTTGATCGAGCTGGAGGCTATTTCCTGACTTCGTCGTATCACGACGGGCATTTTGATGTGTACCAGGTGAAGCCAGATGGAGTTGTGGGCGATCGAGTAAGCCATCAACAGGTGGCAGAGAAGTATGCCCACAGTGTGCTGACAACTCCTGACAACAGGTTTCTGTATGTACCCTGTGTCAAAGAATTTAATGCAATCTACCAGTATGCATTTGATGAAAAAACCGGTGATGTTCAGCCGCTTGAGCCTTTTGACGCAAAGCCGCCCCACATGTTCGGGCCACGGCATATTGCTTACCATCCAGACCGCCCGTATGTGTATTTCAGCAATGAGCAGCAGCTTGGGGTTAGTGCATATCGTATTGAAGAAGACGGTCAGCTTACAGCTATCCAGCACGCGACAACGATTCCCCGTCGATCACCCTACACCGCAGGTGTGCGTGACATGCATGCAAGTGATATTGCTGTTACACACGATGGACAATTTCTTTTTCTTGCATTGAGAGATTTTGCCGGTGATGAAGACAGTGTTTTTATGTTTCAAATTGCTGAGGATGGCCGCCTGAGTCTTGTATCAAGAAAACGCGTTGGGGATATTCCCTGGTGTTTACGTGTCTCGCCCAGTAATTCATTTCTTCTCGTGAGTGAATCACGTGATAAGACTCTCGCCGTATTACCGATTCAGCAAGATGGTTCACTTGGCGATGCGGTTCGAGTGGACTGGGGAGCTGAGGTTCGTAATATGGTCATTCAGCCATTGTCTGGGAAGTAGCAATTGTCTTTTAGGGGATTCGATGTCACGAATAAAAGCATGTGTTGTGATTGCGTTTGGTATTGTGCTGGGTGGTGTTTCACTGTCTGGCCAAACTGGGGTTCATGCTCACGAGAATACCGGTAGTGAACGCAAGGCTGCAGTCGGCCAGACTGCAGCCCGTTTGAATGGGGACGCTGGTGCCCGACCTGGCTTGGTCCCGAAAATTGCAGAATGCACTGATTTGCTTTTCGAAGCAGACTTCTCTGAGGGTGGTGTTCCCGAGGAATGGACGCCTTTGCATGGAACGCAATGGTCTGTTGTTGAAGGAACACTCCGAGGGCGACCATCAACGAAAGAATTTCAACAAAAACGTGTCGCGTCAGGTAACAGCAGTCATAGCGGGAAGACGCCGAGTAGTCGGCTTCTGGTTCCTGTTGACGATTGCGTCATGCTTTTTCAATTTAAACTCACGGACGGCCTGTCTGGTGCCCATTTTGGTTTTAATGATGGGTCATTCAAGACCGGGACCGGCCATGTGTGTCGATTTACAGTTTCCACACGGAAGGGACTGTCATTAGCCAAAGATAGAAATGTCACTGTCGATGGAGACGAAGATGAGACGTTGGTCGCCGACACGTTCAATGTGAAGCCCGACACCTGGTACTGGATGATGCTTGAAGTGATTGGTGACGAAATGGTGGCTCAGGTGTCAGGTGCCCCAGTTCTGAGAGCAAAGCATCCCCGATTTAATATCCCGAAAGACCAGATCAATCTTCCCACTCGTGGTGGAGGTGTCGTGCTGTATGACAACGTAAAGGTGTGGAACGCAGTGCAAAAAAAATAATCCCGTAATTTTCCGTTTGGACTCAATCTAGCTGCACCCGTCAGTTCAAGTGTCCGTACCAAGAGTAGCCGACTGAGTTGTTCTAATTCATTACGGGAACGTGCTCGGACTGTGGCTCATTGTCCATTTCAGCGTCAGGTATCTTGTCTGCATTTGATTGAAGTCGCTCTTTATTCACTTCATCTTGTCGAGTGAACTGCGCTTCGAGTGATTGGGGATCTCCCATGACGAACTTCATCGCAAGACTGCGGTAGGATTTCGTGATTATAAGATTGTCATAGAACTCGGGAGCAATTTCACGCAAACGACCAAGCCGACTCCATGGAATGCCCATCAAATCATGGTGTTCAAGATGAAGGCCAAAATTAAAATACAGCCAGTTTGACCAGCCATAGAGTGAGGAAGAAGGTTGGTACGCGCTACTGCCATGAAAATGTGAATTGCTGAGAATAATCCCAAAGTTATGTGGGTGAAGAAAACCAGTGGCAAATAGCTGCGACGCCAGTAAAAAGACAACGGCTTTCCAGCCCCCTACCGCAAAGAGACCAATGGTCATGAGGATCGAAAGCGTTGGGTAAACCACAGCCCAGCGCTTGAGGCCATAGCTTTCATATCCGGAAATAAGGTGTTCGTCAGCAAGAATCGAGAGTGCCTTCGGGCCTGGGTCAAGTTTACCGCGGAGGAGAGATTCGAATGTGTAGACAATCAGGCCAAGAACTGACCTGAAGAATTGAAGCACAAGCATCAGCAGCGCGTAGGGCATGCCCACGGGTGAAAAGAGCGCACAGCAAAATCTGTAGACCGGCCCTTTCGTGAAGAAGAGGAGGTACCGGTGCTGTCTTGTAAGAAGGATAGCTGTTCGCCGACGTGTAATGAAGTCTTTCTTGGCTCCAAGATCATTGTGGTGCACGTGGTGCTCAATCCACCAGGCGTGATGTCCAGACATAAACATTGGAAGCGTTGTGAATGTAAACAGCCAGCGATTTGGTTTTGTTTTTTTGAAAACAAGATTGTGATTGCACTCATGTGCAAGTTGAAACAGATTGACATCAATCCACGATCCAATTGCCCACGCAACTAAGAGAATGACCCACCAAGGTTGGCTACTCAGCCCAACCGCCAAGGCAATCTGAGCCGATGCAAAAGCAATGCACCAAAATGCCGTGCTTGGAGTATTGCCGAAGAGATCTTTGATTTCTGGGTGGTTGCGAATCATGTTTTTTGCACGATCGCGGTGCCAGACAGCATCGGGTTTATCAGGGTCACTGACTCGATCACTTATGTCAATTTCATATCCCGGAAACATCGGAGTTGGAGTTCCAAGGATACGTGGATGAAATCCAACTTTCTTATGCGATGGTGCGTCAGCGGGAAAGAACACGAGAGGCGTCTCCTTGAAAACGAATCACTGGACCTTTTTCCAATGTACATGTTTTGAGTCGTATTTCGAGTGTTTTGGTTGAATCTGGGATTTCATTAAAGCATGAAAATGTAGACGTACTGGTACAAGTGGCAAAGTTAGCCAGTTGTTTTGGGAGTTTGGTTTCACAGGTCTTCCGTAGAAAAATACGTTGATGCAGTAAAGGCGTGGAAAGATTAACGGATTGCCTGCTCTGGTGGATTGCCTGCTCTGGTGGCAACAACTGTCCAACCAAAGTGCAGTTACAAGCCATACATGCCTGGAAAGTCATTCTGGATATCAGCTTGGCCCGGACCTAGTAATACGATCGGCATTGTTTGCGCTGCCTGGGGCGGTGCCGCGCGGTGTTCCGATTTTCAAGGAGTCACCACTCATTCGATCAAATGTGTCAGGAGTGAGTTTTTCTGGAACGGTATCGCCTGTCTCTTGCTGCCACTGTTGCAATATCCCAGACAGTTTCTTTTCAACGCTGGTGTACTGTGCGCTTCCGGCAAGATTGTTCAATTGGTGTGGATCGTTGTGCACGTGATACAGCTCGATTGCAGGTCGAGGTACAAGAAATACATCCTGTTGTGCGGCTGTGAGTTCTCCTTGTTTCTTTTTTTTCAATAACGTGATGTGAGAAGCAGATCGAACAGAGTCGGCCGGGCCCTGCCAAGGAAGATGGGGCCGCTTGTTGATAAGGTACAAGAAGCCGTTACCGCGTACGCTGCGGCCATAAGCCTCGTAGTCGTGCCAATTGTGTTCAGAGAATACGTAGCGACGGACACAAGCATTCGGGTTATCAAACAGTGGCAGCAGGCTGACTCCTTGCATGGAATTTGGAACATCTACGCCTGTAGCTGTGAGAACCGTTGGTGCCAGATCAATAATGCTTGCCATGCTTTGAGTCGGTTGCCCAACCCCTTTGATGCCTACTGGCCAATGGGCAACTAGTGCGGTCTTCATTCCGCTGTCGTGGAGCCGTGTCTTTGCTCGCGGGAATGGGCGACCGTTGTCGGCGAATACAAAGATCAGCGTGTTGTCTAGTACACCTTGCCTCTTCAATTCGGCAACGGTGAGTCCAATGAAGTGGTCAAACCGAGTTACCTCATTATGGTATGACGCGAGATCGTCTCGGGTCACTTCGTCGTCGATAAGAAAGGGTGGGGGTATGACGGTGCTCTGTTGGTGCTTACGGCCGAATTGTTTTTTCCACTGTCGGTCGCCATCCCAGCCACGATGAGCGTCGTAGGCTGCAAACCAGAAGAAAAAAGGTTTGTCCCGCGGGCGTTCTTTGGTCACCTCCACCCAGTTTGCATGGCCGCCTGAGTTTTCTTTGTTTTTGCCGTTGTCCTTATGGTCCCACGTTTTTTCCGGAGCTAATTTACCTTCTGGTGGATCATCCTGAGGCATGTGATCTTTCCCGGAGATCGCGGTGTAGTAACCAGCTTTCCGCAGAAGCGATGGAAACTTGACGAGGTGCCACGACAGAGGTCGATGGAGTTCGCTCGCGCCCCCGTTGTTGTGTGGAAACCGCCCCGTGATGACGCTGCAGCGACTCGGGCTGCAGCTACTGGCCGTCAGGTAGGCGTTGTCAAATCGACGTCCATTCGCTGCGAGTGCATCGATGTTGGGCGTTCGAGCCGTCTGGCTGCCATAGCATCCGTAGTCATTCCAGCTGACATCATCAGCGATGAAGAAAATGACGTTTGGCTGCTCGGCTGCAAACAAGATGGTCGGTAGAAGGGAAATAGCAACTGGTACAAGTCGGTACATGAGTTTTATTGCCAGAGAACCAAGAGAAAAATTGAGCCTCTCCTATTTGCCGACACAATACACAGCTTTGGTTGAACGGAAGATGATGCGGCCCTCGTCGAATGCGGGTGTCGCGTTAAATTGTTCGTCTCCATCCCCTAATTTATTCTCAGCAAGAATGGTGTATTCCGGATCTGCTGCCATAACCAGACATGTGCCATCACGAAGTTGTGCGTAGAGACGTCCATCACCAAGTGCAATCGAGGCGTAGACACGGTCACGGGATTCGTAGCGTTCTCGAAACAGAGTACTACCATCCTCGGCATTCAAGCACTGCGCCATCCCCTTGTCATGTGACCA
Source organism: Pirellulales bacterium (assembly GCA_028066355.1). GTDB lineage: Bacteria > Planctomycetota > Planctomycetia > Pirellulales > UBA1268 > UBA1268. The sequence continues at coordinate 5,856 of JALCBP010000043.1, read as the reverse complement.
AAATAAGTAGCCGTTGTGAAAGAGTGGTGTTGTTACGTTCGCGCCAACGGTCACTTCCCAGAGTTTGTGAGTCTCTGTTACGTCACCGCGGCCACCGGCTTTGACGGCTATCGTGCGATTCTGTCTGCCTCCTGAACAATAGAGGACATCATCAACAACCACGATACCCGGCACAACGTAGTCTGGAATTCCCTGGCATGTCCACAGAACATCTCCTGTTTTGGGGTCGTACCCTCGGATGAGATCCTTGTGGTGCATAGCGAGTTCGGTTGTTCCGCTCTTGGGTGTGACGATCGTGGGTGTCGTCCATGCTTTGTTGATGTCTTCAACCTGCCAGACGATGTCACCAGTGTTTTTGTCGAGGGCAACGAGTGAGTTTGATTCAATGGCAGCGTTGATATAGACAAGGTCGTCATAGACAATCGGTGACGCAGCCGCCCCAAACCCGGCAACACCCGTGCCAATACTCGTTCTCCAGAGTTCTTTCCCCTTGAGCGAGCAGCAGACAACCCCAGACGGGCCGAAAGCAGCATAGATTTTTTCACCATCTGTGCAGGGCGTAGGTGAAGCATAGCCATGATCCGCGACCCGAGGTGTTGCTTCTTGTTCCTCAGGAGAAGGATCGAGTGTGAGTGTCCATTGTGGGGTGCCGTCATTTCGAGAAATCGCAATGACATGAAGCTTCAGGCTTTCTCGTTCTCCCGGATCATCAAGTTTTTCCCCATACCCGCTGTACCCTGTGAAGACGATCAAGTCTTTTACAAGAATTGGACAGCTCGAGCCGCGAGCAGCAGGAGTCTTCCAGACGAGGTTTTTCTCGTTTGACCAGGTCACTGGCAGGGAGCCGGTGTTTTCAGCAATACCATTACCATTTGGTCCACGGAACCTTCCCCATGATTCTGCGAACGTGTTCGTGGTAGTAGTAACGCACAGTGCATACACGAAGATGGTAGCCCATCTCAGTAGCAGGCTACACGATTCATGATTACGCATCTGCTGGTCTGCTTTCTAACTAGCTCATCACTTCTGGAATTACACTTCCGTCGCGCACGATCATAACTGGTCGACCAGTGCTGGTGTGATATTCCTTTGTGGGATCAATGCCAAGCAAGTTGTAGTAGGTTGCTGCTACGTCATCGGGTGAATGGCCATCGTGTCGAGGACCGCTCGCCGTATCATCAGTTTCACCAATGACTCGGCCTCCTGAAATACCGCCACCTGCCATCAGCATGAACATGGCTCTTGCGTAGTGGTCTCGGCCCGTTCGTACCGTATTGATCTTCGGTGTCCGTCCAAATTCACCCGTGACGAGCACAGCTGTCGACTCGAGGAGTCCTTTTTGCTCGAGTCCAGTAAATAAGGCCGAAAGGCCTTCATCGAGTGGTGGTAGCTGCTTGTTTTTGAGCGTGTTCCAGTTGTCACGGTGTGTATCCCAGCCACCGTATGAAATCGTGACAAACGGAACGCCATGCTCAACAAGCCGCGTGGCAAGCAAACAGCTTTGACCAAACTTGGTTTCACCAAAGGGAGCCGCAAAACTTGAGTTTTCACGGCTTGTGTCAAATGCTTCTTTTGCTTTGGGTGATGTAATAATCTTATGAGCCTGCTCAGTGAACCTGTCGAGACCTGCTACAAGTTGATTCTTGTCCTCGATGGCGTGGAAACGCTGGTCGAGGTCCTCAAGGAGCATTTGGCGTCGTTCAACATCACTGACCGTAAGGCTGCCATCAAGTGTCATGCCACGGACACTAAACGGTATACCGGGTGTCGGTGTTTTTCCGGTAGCGAGAGCCGCATACTTCACACCGAGGTAGCCAGTGCCGCCCTGGTTGTTTTTTGGGATTGCCACGTTGTGTGGTAGCTCTACCGGTCCCCCAAGTTCACGGCTGACAACGGCACCATAGCCTGGGAACTCAAGTGAGGGGATTGGTCGGTTGCCGGTATTCACATATTCCTGGCCAAGCTTATGAGCGGCGAGCGAATGAGTAATGCCTCTCAGGATGACATACTTGTCCATGCACTTTGCCAACTTGGGCAAATGCTCGCTTATCTGAATGCCCGGAACAGATGTCTTAATAGCGTTAAATTCACCACGGTATTCAGAGGGTGCATCAGGCTTTGGGTCAAATGTGTCCATGTGCGATGGGCCACCGGGAAGATTGACAAAGATGGCTGCCTTCGCGCCCTTCGGTCGAGGAGATGCCGCATGTGTCCAGCGCAGATAATTCGAGAGCGAGAGACCACCTGCACCAAGTGCACCAAGCTTCAAGAAGTCTCTACGAACGACACCATCACATGTTCGATGAAAAGTCATTGGGTTTCTCCGGTCCGTTTAAAATAAAGTTGTTCTTCGTCGCGGCAAAGACACCAGTCCTAATGATTCAGTGCGAATTCTTTTGTGTTGAGTAATGCCCAAAGAATATCGTGAATCCCAGCCTTCGCAGTTGGTGACTCCTTGAGGTACGCAATCGATCGGTCGATCTCACGAGTGGTTGGCTCACGCACAAGTGTCCGTAAGTACGCACTCTCAATAATTTCGTGTACAAGGTCTTCATTTTCTGCGACCCATTCCGATACGGTTCCGTCAAAAATAGTTCCTGTCTTCGGAGCCTTCATTGCAGCTTCTTTTGCTGCAATCGATTTCTGGAGTGATTTGACGGTTCCTTTTGTGTCTTTCTTCATTGCGTACGCGAGCCGTTTTCTCAGTTGCGCTACTTCATTTGCAAGTTTCTGTTTTCGCTCGAGATGAAGTTTCTCAGCAACTGGATCTCTAAAGTCAGGAATCGTTTTCGTGAGTTCATCAAGCCAACTGCCACGACGACTGATGGAGTCGAGCATTTCCTTGTCGTTTTGAAGGAAAACAGTTTGGAGCAGGCTTGGCTCCATTGATCGGTCGCAATCACAATTACTTTCACGGGTCGATTGGCCAAAGATCTCGAGTGCATAGTCGTTGTTGTACGACCCTACCGTTGTGTCGGCTATTGCTCGCTTTTCTACGAGTGAACACATTTCCATCGCTTCACGATCACCGGCAGTCGCTATTCGAACGGCATCATAGATGACTTCAGCTGGCATTCTTCTGGCAACGGCCCTGCCAAAGTTTCTGTCATCATGAAGATTTGTCTCATTGGGCTGCCAGCCACGCTGGTACGTATCACTCTTACAGATTTCACGGTGAAGCCATTTCATGTCGAAATTGTTTTCTCGAAAACCTTGAGCAAGATATTCAAGCAACTCAGGATTGCTTGGAGGATTTGCCAGACTCAGGTCGTCTGGTGGTTCAACGATGCCAACATTGAAATACGATGACCATACTCTGTTTACAATCGCTTGGCTGAAGTATGGGTTTGATTCATCAAGCATCCACGCCAACAGGATTTCACGAGGATCTTCAACTTCCTCCAGTTTCATTTCCTTGCCGCCAAGGACTGTTGCCGTGCGGCCCTCGAGGAACCGTTCAAGCTGTTCTTTTTTCTTTTGCTTAATGTCACTGGAATTAATCTGTTCCATAATCCCAGCCAGCTTTTCCTTGGTGAGAGCTGGTTTGGGTTTGGTTGGTGCTACTTCAGTAAAGGGTACGGTCTCACCCTTCAGTGCTTTGGTTTTCAGAAGGCGGTAAAGCTTGTTGCCTTTCAGGTCCTTGTCATTCGTGTCAATGTTCAATGAAACGAGCATCTGCTTATAAGTGCTCTTCTCATCAGGGAAGCGACTTCCGTTTCGATATTCAGTGACACGGTTGAAGAAATTTTTAAAGCGGTCAAAGTCATCTTTTGTCCATTGGTCAAATGGATGCTTGTGGCATTGAGCGCATTGAATGCGAACACCCAAAAAGGTGTACGCAAAACCGAGTGCACGTTCTTCAGGCTTTTTGAAATCCTGACGGCTCCAGAAGTAAGGGAGGTAAGGTTGATCACCAAAAGATTGTCCATCTTCGTTGGCAAGGTAGCCGCTCATCCGCTCACAAAATTCAGTATACGATTCGCCATCGAGTCGGCTCTTTGCAAGTACAATGCCTTCAACAATCTCGTCGTACGGAAGGTTTTGAGCAACTTTTTTGTGCATCCATTCGTACCAAAAGTTTGATGCACCCTGCCTGCCTTCTGGGCTGTTGTTGTTTACGTTTCGATTGTTGTTCATTGTCCAGTCGCAGAGTTTGGTCGCCCACCACGCGGCGTACCCTGGTCGCTCGAGCAACTCTTCAATTTTTGCATCCCGTTTGTTCGGTGACGTGTCACGAAGAAATGCTTCTGTTTCTGCAACTGGTGGAAGCGTTCCCGTGATATCGAGTGATGCTCGACGCAGAAATTCACCATCGCTACAGACTTCAGAAGGGACTTCACCAAGCTTCCGCAATTTCATTGCGACAAGTTCGTCGATTGGTGTTGGTGTCTTGAGATCTGGGTACTCGGACCCAGTTTTGTTTGATACGGGGAAGATGACGGGCACTGGCACGACACCGTTGTCATAGAATGCAACAACATGGCTGTCGCCTGGGCCTTTTGCCGTAACAAACCCATTTTCATCAATGTCAGCAATTTGATCGTTATTCGTACGGAAGCGGCAAAGAGGTGTCACATCTTCTTGAGTGCCGTCAGACCATACTGCTGTTGCTTTGAGTTGCCACGTCTGACCTTTCCGCTTCGCTACAATTTCACGCGGTGTGACATCGAGCCGGATGAATGTTGCGTCATCGTCAGAGACACCGTGAGCGCCGTGTTCGATCCATTGTTTCAAAACGGTGAGTTGCCAGCTGTCGGGATCGAGTATTTGACCGCCTCCGTGATCAACCTGCTCAAGCGGTTTCTGGAGAAAGAGGCTGGCGTCAATGTTGTCTACGTTGACGCGAGGTTCGTCACCTTGCAGCAGGTTCTCATGATCAGCCTTGAAGTCGTAACCGAATAGCGAAAGTCTAAAATCACCCTGGCCCTGAAAAGAACCGTGGCATGCTCGCCCATTGCAACCAAGTCGACCCATCAGCGGCACGACATGTCTGCGAAAGTCAGGGGATTCTGCTGCGGTCGCTGAATCAGCCTGATAGCGATCGTCAATCCTTGGTACATGGTTTTCTTCTGCTGCACTCAACAGTGGCGAGAAGAAACATGAAACCATTGCTACGAGCAGAGCACTGGTGTGGAGGTAACGCTGAGTCATTTTTTTCTCTTCAGGAATGCCGTGCCGGATACAGGACGGAATTGTTGTCCATCCCCTATTACTTATTACATCTATGTCTCACCCACCCAAATCTTAATATGTTCTCGTAATTCGTCATATTCCATTCATATTTCGCTGCAAAATGGGTGCAATCCGCATAGTGATGCCCCCGTGATAGGTGGTTTCCTCATGCAGTTCTTGAGGCGTATCAGGTCAACTGGTTCAGCTCATTTTCTTCTTGTCTTATTCCATATGCGTGTTTCTTTGGAGGGTCAGAATAGGTGTCTCGAGAGAGGGCGGCTCTCTACATGATCGTAGAGGCAATAACCAATGATCCTTGAGAGACTTCTGTTTTGAGAGAAGACGTTATAATTTGCAGTTTTGATGATACATGCGTACTTTTTTGTCGCTTCCAAGAAGAAGGGGAAACCGTGCATCAAGTTCACAAGTTGTTTTTTATTTTTATGGTGATTCCTGGGGTTGTCTTTACGCACGTCCGTGTCACTGACGCAAATGAACAGCCGAATATTCTTGTTATTTGGGGTGACGACATTGGTCTTTGGAATATCAGTCACAACAATTGTGGGATGATGGGCTATGAAACTCCAAATATCGACCGCATTGCTAACGAGGGAGTTTCATTCACGGACTACTACGGGCAGCAGAGCTGCACAGCCGGCCGGGCGGCATTTATCGGTGGAAACG
>JALCBP010000159.1:0-3368 GCA_028066355.1 Pirellulales bacterium | reverse complement strand
AGAGATCCCAATACTTCTTTGGTGAATTGAACGGAAGGTGTGGATTCTGAAATCCCACAGCCAAGAAAAAGGGCTGATCCGTATTAGAAAGCTGCTGTATCGTTTGTACGGCCAATGCCGCGAGCGCTCCATCTGAATATTTCTCATCCTTAACTTCTGCCAATTCAGTTGGTGGACCTCGACTTGCCCTACTGAGGTCTTTTCCTTTAAGACCTTTTTCCCTTGCAGCCCGCTTCTTCTCATCCATTCGAGTAATATTTTTCTCAAGAACATATCGAGAACCAGTACCTGGCTTCAGTGCTGGCTCTGACCATGAAAGCGCATCATCAAAACCACCGTGATATATCTTTCCCATACTGATTGACCGATACCCGTGATCTTTAAAATGCTGAGAAACGGTCACCACGTCAGGAACATGGTCACGAAAATGTGTATTAAGATCCCAAACCTTTGTTGAGTCAGGGCGCAAACCTGTCATCAAACTTGTACGAGAAGGTGAACACACGGCCTGCTGGCAGTGTGCGTTTAAGAAAACCGTACCCCGTGAAGCCAACTTATCGAGATTTGGACTATGAATATGCTTGCACCCAAAACACCTAAGTTCTGGTCGCAAATCATCCACTGCAATAAAAAGCACATTGGGCTGACTTCTCGCAATAACCGAAATCAGAGCGATAGAAAAACAACACACAAAACGTATTGTCTTCTGTTTCAAGGTATGACTAGATCTCAAATAGCACTGACAAAACGTAGGATCTTGAGTCGGGCGTATCATCATTCCCATCTACACCTCAACGTTTTGGATTTATTTCGAGAGTCACCTTTTTCACTTCTCCCGTAAAACGACTATTTCTGTTAGGCCCTAGCTGATGCCCAGCAACTGGAGATCCTCGATCACAGGCAACATCAGCTCCCTCATCTATTGAGAACTGACTTGGTATCGTACGGTTTATGCGAGTAGAAACAGCCGGTTCTTCATTAACAATCAGATTCACATCACCACCTGCTCCTTTCCCTCCTCCGTCATAATGAAAGTCAACAACAATCGTGTTGGAACCTGGCTGGAGAGGCTGGCTTGATTTCACAACTATTCTGTCACCTAAATCGTTGTACAAATAACCAGCATACCCATCTTCAACAAAGATGGCCCAGCCACCAAAGCGACCACCTTGGGCAAAGATCACACCATTATCTTTTTCCGTTATTTCAACTTCAGCACTTACTCTGCTTGAACAGTTCTTAATACTCAGAAGTGCATTCTCGTTAATGTTGATTGCACCCGGATACAAAGTAAGACTGGTGCGATCGCCCATTAATGTTGGCCTGCCAGCAACCTCCGGCAAAAGACGCTCTAGCAATCGATCATCGAGCGGAAAGGCTCCGTTTTCTACAGCCTCTTTGACAAATTGATCCTTCATTGCCGCAAGGCGATCAGGAAATTTGCTTGATAGGTCATGAGCAAGGCTGAAGTCTTCCTGCGTATTAAATAGCTGCCAACCAGTATCATCTTTTATTTCGTTTAGTTTCTCGTTTTCCCATGGAAGTTTTACAGTTGCACGAGCCAACCACCCGTTACTGTAGATTGCACGATTACCGATAATTTCAAAATACTGGACTGAATGTTTCTCTTCTGCATCCTGATTATCGAACGCGTACATCAAACTTGTTCCTTGCATTGGAACTTGACGCACACCATTTACGAAGGTTGGTTCAGTAATTCCTGCTGCCTCAAGTACCGTCGGTGCTATATCAATTACATGACTAAACTGGTTTCGAATTTCACCTTTTGCCTTAATCCCTGCAGGCCAGTGAATAACTGTTCCGTTCCTTGTGCCACCAAAGTCACCTGCTACCTGTTTTGTGAAAGCAAACGGTGTGTCAAATGCGATTGCCCAACCGACTGACATGTGCGGATACGTCGCACGGCCGCCCCATTCATCGAGATGCGCTAGCTGCTCTTCGACCGTTTCCTGCCTGCCATTGAGCATATTGCCCCAGTTCCAATTCCCCGTGTAGTTCCCCTCTGCGCTGGTCCCGTTATCACCGGAAATATAAATAACCATGGTATTCTCAGTCTTTCCAAGATCATCGATCGCAGCGAGAAGTCGACCCACTTGATGATCGGTGTACTCGGCAAAAGCTGCGAAAACCTCTGCCTGCCGAGCAAACACTTTCTTCTCATTCTCGTCCAATGAGTCCCAAGCCGGAATACTGTCTGCTGTTTTCGCCAGTTCAGTTCCTGCAGGAACTACACCCATTTCAATTTGCCGAGCAAGGGTCTCTTCTCTGAGAACGTCCCAACCAGCATCAAATTTCCCTCGATATTTCTCACACCACTCACTGGGAACCTGATGCGGTGCGTGCACACCCGGCGCCGAGTAATATATGAAGAATGGCTTCTCTGGCGTCATCGAGTGCTGCTGCTTCATCCACTCGATTGATTCCCGTGTCATATCATCTGCAAGGTGATATCCCTCATGATTTGGGAAGTCTATATTCGTCACTCCGTCATGTAACGTCGGTTCGTACATATTCTCCTCAGCCCCGATGAACCCATAAAACTTTTCAAATCCCTGACGAGTTGGCCAGGTATCTTGAGGACCTGAAACTGTGGTTTCACGGCCAAGCGTTGAGTGCCACTTCCCAAAGGCTGCGGTGTTGTAGCCGTTAAGCCTTAAAATCTCTGCAAGTGAAGCTGTATCATTCGGAAGACGACACGTGTTTCCAGGAAAACCGGTTGCTATCTCGGGTATTGAACCCATGTTGAGCACATGATGGTTACGACCATGACGTAAGGCAGCGCGTGTTGGCGCACAGAGTGCAACAGTATGAAATCGGTTAAATCGCAACCCGTTTGAAGCAAGATGATCAAATGCCGGCATCGCTATCGGCCCTCCGAAAGATGCAGGGCCAGCGAATCCGAGGTCATCAAGAAGTATCAACACAACATTTGGCGCTCCTGCAGGAGCTGAAACATGCTTGTCTTTAGGCATACGGACTTTAGAGGGATCTACCTCTTCAACCGGTGGATGGCGGACATCAGCAACAGGAAGACGCTGACGGACGTTTTCTTCTCTGGCCGTTGTGATCTCGTTGGCAACGGTTTGTTGAAGAATCCCCAGAACAAAGAAACAGCCGATGATCGTGTAACCGAATAACTGATTGCCCTTGGAACCACTCGATGCCGATAAAAACATTGTTAACCTCAAAAACTGGTGACATGGAACTAACAGCGTTCCAAAACGCTCAGGCCTATTATTTCCTCAAAACATTCCTTTGAATGGTACGTGTGACCACTGAAATTTCAACATCTGGCGACTTGTTGGTATTGTTTTGGGGAAATTCCATTCCAATAAGTAAAGCTACGA
>JALCBP010000158.1:0-3394 GCA_028066355.1 Pirellulales bacterium | reverse complement strand
ACACTATATTTTCCAAACCATGCAGCTTCCCCTACAGGTAATCCCCAGCCTTCAACAAGACTCGGATAAACAAAAAAAAGACATCTTTGGTAGAGGGCGGCTAAGTCAGCATCTGTTGCCTGAGGAATAATTGTAACTACCTGCTGCAATGACAGATCTTCTTGTAGAATTTTTTTAAACGCCTCGATTTTCCATCCGTATTTCCCAGCGAAAACGAGTTGAGGTGTTTTGTCACCAAGTTCCTTCAAAAGTCGTTGCCAGACTTCGAGAAGTGCAATTCCATTTTTTCGAATTTCAATCGTTCCAACACAGAGAACAAATGGCATTTGGGCTTTTTTAAAGTGTTCTGACTGAGGCGGTTCAAGACACTTTTCATTTCGCTGATAACCTTCAAACTCATGTGCTAGCGGCCAAGATTTTACCGGCACATCACAACTAAAACCACTTAGGTAATCCAGCAGATCATTTTTTGTAGCCTCTGAAATACAAATGTATTGTGATGCAAAAGATCGCGAGCGATTCAAGAAGGAATTAAATTTTGCAACCAAACTATCGACACAATATTGTGGATAACGATATGGAATAAGGTCATAGATGACTTGTGATACTCGTTCTCCACGTTTGGAATGTTTTCGTGCGAGCTTTTCAACCGGCGAGGTGTTCCAATTTGTCCCGATCATCACAATATGATCATGATTTTGAAAGCCTTTTAATCCCCAGGTTGCTATTGTTTTTTGTTCATGCGTAGTGTTCGAGAACGGAGGCAAGTTCATTTCCGCTCGTGCATAAGCAGGAAAGATTTGTCCAAGAATGGATAGCTTGAATTTCCGCAGTATGCGTGCAAAAGATCTTTTTTTATACGTTGCTAAGTCATCATAAAGCTCTCGCTTAGAAAATGCTGCATGGGGGCTTTCTAGTCCTAGTCGAATGAGCATGCGAGACGCGCTATATGCTTCGTCTGTAAATAGATCTTTAGCGCGACATACCTTTATATGACCTAATCGGTTAAGTGCGTAGACACAAAGAAACTCATCTTTTTCACTCTCTGAAGACAAGTGCTGAAGCACACGAATTTGTACCCGCTGAATTCCTGAAACTGAACCGTTTCTCTGAGCGAATCTAACTAAATCGGTAATATCAAAGTAATAGCTCATTATCTCAATAAAACTGAATGTGTGGATGAACTCTGTTTATGTCAGCTAAAGGGAATACAACCTGATGCTTAGTTTTTTTGATCGATACTGAAATGCCGATGATACTACAGAATAAAAACTCACCTTATAACTGCTGATGGAGCACATAGTTATTGTTGGGAGTTCGCCCGAATTACTATTTCGATTGGTTTCGTTTGGTTATCCACAACCGTTACTTGAAGACCACTCGTGTGGTAGTCGGCATAATGACGGGGCACAGTATGTCCATGTGAATGATCGTTTTTTGCCAAATCCTCAGTCAAGACAATCTGAACAATAACAACCTCGTAGGTTCCAGCTGGTAAACCGATTTTCCCATTAATACTTGCTGGATGGAACAGACCTCGATTGTCCACTCGGCTCGCGAAGCACGTCCCATCGGCAATGTTTCGAAATTCAATACTGCCAGAAGTAAGACATGAACCATCCTGAAATCGCACAATACCCACTTTTGGGCCGACCGACTGCTGACATCCCAACAGTGTCGTAACAAGGATGGCAACTAATAGAAATAAAGTTGCTTTTGATAACACGCAACTCATGGAGTCAACTCAGCAATCTGTGCATCATGTCGGTTTGCTAATGTTCCAAGAATTTTCGTATCAGTTCTAGAATTTAAGAAACGAATACTACCATCAACCATCGCAAAATGAACTCCGCCAGGGTGCCAGCTTCCAAAAGAGAACATGTCTGCCATGACATCGTCTGGACTTGTTGCTAACCGCAACCCAGGTCCCGCAAGACGACATGACGCTGGAAGATGATCACCGTCATAGGCAGGTACATCAAATGGATATTGTTTAAGCTGGGAAGGGGGAACAAATTTTTCTCCAATCAGAAACGTATTCGATGTTCCATCACTCACTGTTGCTATTTGAATTCTATCAAGTGCAGCGATGGCTTGACCATCTAAACACTTAGGTCGCACGCTAATAATAACACCAGTGCCATTCCCTCCGTAATAAAAATCAGTCGGATCTCCAGTAGCCCCAGGCGTAAGATCACCATGATTTCCAGAGTAGTCACAGAGCGCCCCACGAACTATTAGTGGTGGACGAGGTGGGATAGGACAACCACAGGGCGCCCAACCGCTGGCTTGAGCTAGATTGCGGACACCCACCGAATCCTGACCACTACGACGACTTGGACACAAATAAATATCTGGCACAGCAGTAAGAAGATCTTCTTCATGCCGATACCAGACTTTTGAGAAATCCCATCTTTCACCATAAGTAGACTGCTCAATAAATGGCATCACACGTGCTAGCCACGTGGGCGTTTCTAACCCACACTTATTTGATTGCACCGCATCAGGTCGTGACTGATAGCGAGCTGGTGGGAAATAACCATGAGCATCATGATGTAATGCTGTCGCAAGGGCTAGTTGCCGCACATTATTCGAACAATAACTTCTTCTTCCTGCTTCTCGAGCGGACTGAACACTAGGTAATAACAAGGCCACAAGAATGCCAATGACGCCAATGACCACAAGCAGTTCAATAATAGTAAAGCCATCTCGTGAAGTTGAAACCTTCATCTCATGGATACTCTTTCGATTGTTATACTTATCAGCAATCAGTTCAGGTTTTCGATGAAGTGATCTTTGATTTATCCCACAAGGAGATGCAAGTATTAGTCTATTCTTATTGCATAAACAAATTAGGAGATGCTGAAAGTTATTGTATTAACTTATTCATTCAACAAACAAAAGGTACTTCACTTTGCGGGTTGAAGCAAGAAATCCGCAAGCAATAGACTCTTGTTCCGTTGAAAAAGATTATGCGTAATTGATCCAATGGTTATGAACAATTTAACCTGTGGCATCGCTGGCCTTACACGATCCAATCCGACTGTATCGACAAAAAAATATTCGTTGATGTTCTTAATACACAATCAGAACAAGATGATCTTTACTGATTCCGTTTGAAGCTGATTCACCAGTCTATTTGACCTACAAGAACACGAGACCAAAAAGTGCTTGTGCTGAACTCCAAAAATAAAAAATGGCGGTTCACTTTTCGTGTAACGCTAACAACCATCTTTTTGAGCCTGCTGGCTTTATCCTCCCTCGCAATTGGATTTACTTCCTTTCTTTTTGGCAGACAAAACGCCTCTGATTTATCTGCTCAAATCATTGAACAGACATCAAATCGAATTGATCTTCGAATCCGTGCATTATTGGATGTTGCACGATCACAAAG
>JALCBP010000042.1:0-21844 GCA_028066355.1 Pirellulales bacterium | reverse complement strand
TATTGTTGCCCGTGAAACGAACTTTCAGTTTGAGCACAAAGTCACCTGGCTCTCCACCCTGCCAGATGAGAAACGTGTTCGCGTCCACCGGGTGCTCTTTTGAAGTCTGCCCAACAATGGCACCATCCTGCACTGACCAGAGGCCCTCTTTCCCTGCCCACCCAGATAAATCTCTACCATTGAAAAGCGATTCGAACTCTGCTGCATGGACGCAGACGGCAAAAACACACGCAACAGCTGAACATAAGACTCTTTTTACTGTGGTCAATTCAAACCCTCCAAAGTCAGAAACAGAACCGTTAACACTTTCGTACTACTATCTTGTTTAACTATTTTTTATGACAACGGCATGAAAAAGTCGGGGATATATTATGACTCTTATCTTCTTTCCCCAATAACAGATCAATCACTTATTCTACTCTCTCAGAACTAAAACCAAACGATTGTCGCGCTGGATAACAGCCTTTTCCTACATTATTATATGTCGCAGTAAATGTTTTATTATCCTCAATAGCATAGTTATGTAGATCTATACGGCCCCCTTGACTGCACCTTACTTTCCTGAAGCGGCCGATCCTGCCTTGTCGCCTTTTGTCCGTTTTTTTCGGCCCACACTTTCAGCAGAAGATGACTGAAATCGATCGAACCAATCCTGAGCCATCAGGCCGGGGTGCTGTTTCTTAGGAATCACTTCGGCAAGGCGTTGTTTAATTTCTGCAAATTCTTTTTGATCTGCCAGATTCGTCCATTCATTGGGATCAGTCTGATGGTCATACAGTTCCTCGGAACCATCCTCATAGTGAATGTATCGCCAACGCTCTGTTCGGACTGACGTATTTCCGCTGCCATACGACGAGATAGCAGGATCTCGTACCTCGTGAGGATCATTTAACTGAGGCTTCACAGATCTGCCATCGAGCCACTCTGGCACTTCAAAGCCTGCAAGGTCTACAAGCGATGGATAGACATCAATCAAACTGGCCGGCTGAAGACATGTCGTGCCCGCTTCAATGCCGGGACCACTCACAATAAATGGAATATGTGTCGTCTGTTCCCAAATTGCTCCTTTGCACCAATGCTTTTTCTCACCAAGGTGCCAACCATGATCGCTCACGAGCATGACATACGTGTTTCGACCTCGAGGATTCTTCTTCAGACTCTCTAGAAATCGACCAATCTGTTTATCAACAAACGCAATCGATGCGTGATACGCCTGAATCGTTTCGTCCCACTGTTCATTTTTAACAATGAACTCATGATCACTCAGACCTTTATGTAATGCCTTATGAGCATGACTCCGTGCCAGTTTTTTGGCGAAGCCCGACAGGTCATCCCAATCATCTCTTCCTTCTGGCTCTGCCGGCCGTCTGATTGTTTCAACCGGAAACTGCTCGAACCAAGGTTTGGGTACTTGAAGCGGTCGATGTGGCCGATAGAAACCGACCGACATGAAAAGAGGTTTCTCAGTCACCGTTTTCCACTGCTCGTTTGCCCACTGAGCAACCTTGTAATCTCCCATCTCCTCATCAGGTACATCGAGCGCGTAGCCGTCAGAAGGTGGATTCCCGCCGCCGAATCGGTCCTTTCCCACTGGCGGCCGTGGGTCTTTGGGCTTTTTAAACAGTGAATCTCCGTCGTTACCAGGATGACCATGAAAAACTTTTCCACCACTTGCAACACGATATCCGTGACGCATAAAAAACTGTTGGAGGGTTGGGTTTATTGACCTCGTTTCTTTTGCAAATTTTGCATTGAAATAGGTTCCCGTATTGAATGGGTATTTGCCGTACAGCAGACTCGTTCGAGAAGGGCGGCATTGTGGTGCATTGCAATACGCCTGAGAAAAAAGCATGCCGCCTTTAGCTAGCGAGTCAATGTTAGGACTCTTTGCGTCTGGATGCCCACCGAGACAGCCAATCCAATCATTAAGATCATCCACAATAATGAAGACAATATCTGGACGTTGCGATGTGTCACTCTCGGCATGAACGGCTGGCAATAAAAATGCAAGACAAAGTGTATTAGCAATAAGTTGTTTCATTTGTGCTCCAACCCTTTTCACAAAAAGTGCTTTTCATGCTCACTTTTCAAATCTAAAAATCCCATCGCTGACTTTTTGTCTCATCGTCACCCTGCCAACTGATTTCAATCCAATCAATCTCAACCGGCTGTTTCTGTTGTGGTGCAAAGAGCCTGAGATGAACGATGCCATCCTTTTCCGCAATTTCAACTTCATGCTCCTGCCATGATCCGCCCTCCACTGAAAATGGAGCTACCTGACCGGACTCAGGGAATGATGCTTGTCCCTTAGACCGCCACTGAATCTGCCCCTTGCCACCTTTCGGGCTCCGCATTCGAAAGCGAAGGACACCGGGACCACGGGAAGGTACCTTCGCGTTAGCAAGAAACGCCTGCTTCCCAGCTGGGAAAATTTTCAAGGCCCCATCCTTGACTGATACCTTGGCATTTTTTGCAACCCAACCAATCATTTCCTTCAGCGGCACCTGCTTACTGTTCACCGTCCCAGTTGTTTTCTTCAAAGATGCTTTAAAAGCTGGAGGCATCTTTAATCCACCAGCCTGCACACCGATCTTCTCAGGACGAAATGCATCGGGGTCAAAATTTGGATTCACAGCCGGTAGAACAACATCAACTTCCTTGATATAGGCATCGATCAAACCATCAAGTTCCCGCACTTTTGCCGGATGGTCTGTTGCAAGATTATTACTTTCTCCAATATCATCCTGCAGGTTATAAAGTCGATACTCGTGTGCGTTATCCTCTCCGTAATAAAAAGTACGAATAAGTTTCCAGTCACCAACGTGAACAGACATTGACGGCGGCAGCCAGTGAGGCGTATTCCCGTGACTTGGGAGATACGTAAACATCGGTGACCGCTCAACTTCTGCACCACGGAGAGCCTCGGTAAAATCAACGCCATCAATCACTGCGGTCTTGGGTGATTTCACACCGAGCATGTGCAAGATGGTTGGATAGAGGTCAATGGCCTGAATACGCGTCTCATTTCGTGAACCGGGCTTCGTCACGCCTGGCCAGACCACAACTGCTGGAACACGAACGCCGCCCTCGTGAATTCCACCTTTGCCACCACGAAGTGGGTGATTGCTTGTAATCGGCGTGATGTATTTTTCACCTGAGGCTGCAATCTCCTCGAGACCGCAGTGAATATTCCCACCATTATCTGAATAAAAAATGATGACTGTTTCATCAGCTATGCCTTCGGCATCGAGAGCATCAAGCAGGCTTCCAACTGCATCATCAAGAGAGTGAACCATTGCAGCATAGGTTGGTGACTGTTGCGGAAGGCCTATTGATGGCTCATGTGAGGAAAGTAATCTCTCTCTGACCTCCCGTTGTGTAAGACCATCTACAGAGGTACCGAGTTTTTTACGGTAGCGATCAATGAGCTCGGGCTTCGCCCCAAAAGGAGCGTGTACGGAAAACTGCCAATAATTCAAGAAGAATGGCTTGGTTCGGTCTCTTTGCTTAAGCCAGGCAACCGCCTCTGCCGCCATGCGATCTTCAATGTGTTCACCCGGCTGACCTTCTTGGAATTGTGGGTTTGAATACCCCCACGGCGCAAGGTAGCTCGATTTCGGCCCCGGGCCCCACCAATGCGGAAGATCACTATCAAAGCCAGACTCAAGCGGGGAGTGGGGCTCGCGGCCAAGGTGCCATTTTCCAAAATGTGCAGTTGCGTATCCTGCGTTGTGTAGAAGCTGCCCTAGCATGGGAAGATCTGGATCAAGACGTGTCGCACTCTTGACGTTCGTACATTTTTGATCTGGCATCCCTCGCTCACCGACTGTTGCCTCAAATTGTTCATTTGCAAGGTGCGCTGCAGGTGCAGTCATCCCATGCCGAGCCGGATTCTGCCCGGTCATGATGCTGGCACGCGTTGGGGAACATATCGGACTGGCATACGCATTTGAGAATGTCATACCACGTGCAGCGAGACGTTCGATGTTGGGTGTCTCATAGAGTGAGGTTTTTCCATACAGCGTCGTATCAGCCCATCCCAAATCATCTGCCAAGATCAGTACAACATTTCTGATTTGATTCTCACCAAGTGCAGCCTGGCACAGATTCACTACACCAAAAAAAACTGAAAAATAAAGGATACAATTCTTGATCATTAACATCACTTTCACAGTTGTGTCTCTTCAGAAGAACTCCTTGAGCTTCTCTAATCTATTTGTGCATTCACATTTTGTTACATAATTCATCAAAAATCATTACAGATCTCTATCTGATTCAATTCCCCACCGACTTGAAGAAAGACAACCGTGCTAGTTTGAGGCCATTGTTCTAAAATCATATAACAAGAGAACACAATGAGGGCTTACTATGCGACGGCTTCTTCTGGCAGGATTACTCTTTGTAGCAACGATTGGGATTGGAAATGCTTCTGCAGAAACGAACACGACGTATTTCCTTATCGCGAGCAAGGCAAAGGCTATTGATTCCCCTATTCTTCAAAGACGGGGAATAACCGCTGCCACCAAAGTCTCTGAGGCAGCAAACCGTATTTTACCGGACGTAAAACTTCAATTACTGATTGAGCCCGAGACAACCCCGCAGAAAATTCGTACTGGCAATGCACAAGAAAATGTCACGAAAAAAAAATTCTACGACCACCTTCTAGACTTAGCGACATCAGTTCAGCCAGACGACACGGTCTTCATCTACACGCACACACACGGCCAACGAACACCTGCAGCGCCATCAGAATCCTGCGGTGGAATTGTACTCGGCCTCCCAGTCAATGACCCCATCACGCGAGGTGTTTTTCCATGGGAGGAATATGCAAAGCTCGTTCTAAAAATTCCAGCGAGGAATGTCATTGTTTTGACCATGGCATGCTTCTCTGGCGAACTCATAGATACCCTTAATGAACCAAGAATGAAGGACATGTGGAAGGATCGCAAAAGTCAGGGAAGGAATTTTGTGGTCCTGACGTCACAGAACAGCACGAAACTATCAAGTCCAATTGGTATTGGTGACCAAATTATCAACCCATTCACATACGCTCTTATTACAGCACTCGACAAAGATTCATATTCAAGCACAAGCAACCAGCATATCGAAAGCAACGACAGAAAAAATAAACAACCTCGCTCTGACACAAAGATCACTATCGGTGAATTTATTGACCATATCCTTATCACCACCAAGGAAACCCCATCGAATATCAGACAATACAAAAACACTGCTGAACCACAGGTTGAGGGCAGCTACAACCGATCTGATGTTCTCATTGATTAACCTGATCACACACAGACAACTCTTACAGCAAGTGAAAGTCTCTTTCAGAAGCGATTCGTGAACTACGTCTAATCGGAGAAATCATTTTCAAATTTTTCCTTGAATATTTTCACGGGGTCATAGTCTGGCTTGCCATACAGTTTCTGTTGCCGATCGATTCGACAATTTGGGTAGTAATCAAAAATCTCGCCCCGCCCCAAAACCCTGGGATCACCCTGAGCCTCAAGTTCAGTCCTTAGTTGGAGCCAGAGTTGGCTCAGAGTGCCTGCAAATGCTGGATCACTTGCCAAATCTCGAACACAGTCAGGGTCGTTCTGCATATCAAACAACTGTTCAGCAGGACGCTTCCCAAAACTCATGTCGTACCATTCATTGGAAGCATCACCCTGAGTCAGATTCGTCAGAAATTGTTTTGTTGGTGAGTCATCACAATTAAGCAGTCCGTATTCGGGATCACCTACCGGCCAGCGCTGTGGCTCGAAGTTACGAATATATAAATATCGATCATTACGGAGGGCTCGTGATGGGTAGGCTACCGAAAGGAGTTCTCCATCAGTCCTACCGATATCATGTCTTTCTTTTCCTAAAAGGGTGTGATCTCGCGCTGCATCAATCCTGCCAGAATCAGCGGCCACTAATTGTGGCAAAAAACTACTTCCTGTCATCTGATCATCCAGCGGCACCCCGGTGACTTCCAACAGCGTTGGTGCAAGATCCGGAAAGGTAATGAAATCGGTTACCGTACGACCAGGCTTGATACGATCACCCCAACGAACAGCAAACGGAACATGAAACCCATCATCGTATATCTGCCCTTTGACCCGTGGAAACGGCATGCCATGGTCTGACGTTGCGATAACCAGCGTATTCTCAAGCTTACCGTGAACTTCAAGATGCTTGAGCGCTTGCGCGATGTGCTTGTCATACCACTCAACCTCAATGGCATAGTCAGCAAGATCACCCCGAATAGTTTCATTGTCAGGATAGTACTCGGGAACAACGACATCAGCGAGATCTCGACCGTCCAGCTTCCAATTATCTAACCCATACCCTCGGTGCGGCTCCTTTGTTCCAAGCCAAAAACAAAACGGCTTGTCGTCTGGTGTTGCCTTTAAAAATGCTTCAAAGTTTGCTGCATAATCAATACTGCTGATTCCCTTATACGGCGGCTTCTTCTGAAGCTGATTCCAAGGGTGCCCTGCTGGATTATCCGCCTTGCGGCTTTTGCCAGCATCTTCGGTCTTCCAGATACCTGGCCCCCACCCTTTGCCAGTGAAGCCAATTGCATAGCCATGTTCCTCAAGCAGATAAGGGTAAAACTTCCACTTTTCAGACAGAAATGGATTGTGATTACAAGCTTCTTCCAACTGCCATGAGTAACGACCTGTTAGCAGGCAGGCACGTGCTGGAGCACACTTTGGATTGCAGTTATATGCCTGTGTAAAGAGCACGCCCTCTCTCGCAATTCGATCAAAACCAGGCGTCTTCACATACTGACATCCATATGCACCAAAACTATCCCGCGAGGCATCGTCGGCGATAATAAAGAGAATGTTAGGCTGATCAGCTGCCACCAGCGCTGATGCCCAAAGCCCGATGATCAAACCAACAACAAACTTCATGAAACTTCCCCCCACTCTTTCATAGACCAGTTGTGATTGAGAAAATCCGTGGTCTTAAATCGTTGAACAAAAACATCACTCAAATGGTGCGAAGAGTTTACCAACATGCTGCAAAAGATTGTTTTTCAACCCCGCAACCTCTTGCCCCGGCTGATGTATGAGAAATGCACCTATTAGTTCGCGCTTCCGATCAACGACAAGATAAGCTCCCATCGCACCACCGTGATACACACGATCTGCCAAGCCTTGATCATCAATGTCATCGCAAAACCAGCCAAGCCCGTACCTTCGTGTCGCCGTTTGACGCGACTGAAACCTCCGCATCTCATCAATCGATTTCTTTGAAAGTATTTGTTTCTCATGACACATGCCATCTTCAAGGTGCATAACCCCGAATGCGGCCAGTTCGTCAAGTGTGGTAAAGAGTGATCCACCTGGCAGAATAAAACGAAGCTCTCCGCCGGTGCGAGATGGTTGTCTTTCCAGCACACCACCGCTTTGTCTGCTGTATGCCGTCGGCACAGTCTTTCGAATTTCTTTTGACGGTAGGTACGTTGTATGACTTAATCCCAGGGGACGAAATAACACCTCCTGAGCAATCTGCTCAAGTGACTGATTAAGCACAACTTCTGCAACACGTCCTGCTACACAAAACCCGGAACCTGAATAAACAAATTTTGTTCCTGGCTGATACTCAAGCTCATACGTCGCCATACGACTGACAGCTTCACCAAGTGGTCGCTGAAAGTTTCGTATCAGATCAAGCTTTTCAGCACTGATTCTCTTGTTTCCCCAGAAGCCAGCTGTGTGCGAAAGAAGGTGCCGAATCGTCATCCGGCGAGTAAGAGGCTCCCCGCCCTTCACTTTCATGTCCTTAAACTCAGGCAAATACTTTTCAACCGGATCATCAAGTGTCAGCTTCCCCTGATCAACAAGAGCCATAACAACACTGGCGAGAACTGGCTTCGAGACAGAAGCGATTGGAACCAATTCATTCGTAGTGAAGGCTCGCTCCAACTCAACATCTGCAAACCCAAACGCCTCTCGAAAAACGACCTCTCCCCTATGCACGATAAGAAACGAACACCCAGCGATGGCCTGCTGGTCAACAGCTTGCTGCATAATATCAGCGAGCGAATCAAACTGCTGCTCATTCAGCCCATGAGCATGTAGATCTGTCGTTACTGGCAAGGCACCTTCCTGGCCAAGACCAATGGAATAGAAACCACAACTCCAAGCCACCACAACTGAGATCAAAAAATGATACGCCCGCATGCTGTCTACCTACTTCAACCAAGTCGTTCTAGTTGCTCTTTAATTCATCAATGACAAGTGCACCATCGCCATCCGCATCGAATTGCTGAAAGCGTTTGGTCAGTGCTGCAACATTCCGTCCATCAGGGTTGCCAATGAATTCCTCAAGTGTGATTTCACCATCACTGTTGCGATCACGAGCCTGAAAAAATTTTTCTGGCGACCTTTCCTTCGGCGGGATAGTTTTCGACCGCTTTTGTTGCTTTGGCATCGCCTTGCTTTTGACATCTGACAAAACAACTAAAGGATAGTCTGCGTTAATGCTGGACAAATGATCGATTAACTCGGCCTTCAGTGATGCATACATCTCAGGGTGTTCTGTCCGCAGGTCCTTCGTTTCAGCAACATCACGCTGAAGATCAAAGAGCTCGAGATCTTTTTGAGAAATTTCAGCCGCCAGAGCATCCCAATCTGGAGAATAATCTCGTCCGACACTGGCCCACAACTTATAGTCGCCCCTTCGAACACCAATATTTCCCCATAGTTCAAAAATCATGGCCCGCTCTGGAACTGACGTTTTTCCATCTGAAAGCATGTGAGGTAAAAGAGACATCCCTCGAACAGGATTCTTTCCGTTACTCTCGGGAACAGAGAGCCCAGCTGCATCCAACAATGAAGAAAAGACATCACAGTGCATCACGTGACTATCAGACACGAGGCCGCTCTGAGGGATTTTGCCTTTCCAATTCACGAGAAAAGGAACATTGAGCCCACCCTGATAGGTTGTGGCTTTCCCTCCTCGTAGTGGACCATTGTTCCCGGGAAACCTTCCGCCAGCAGCACCTTCCTCCATGGTGCAGCCACCGTTATCACTGACGAAAACGATGAGCGTATTTTCAGCAACACCAAGCTCATCTAACACACTGACCAGTTGACCAATGTTGTGGTCCATGTGTTCGAGAATCGCAACATAGTCACTCCGAAGAAAACTCACCCCACGATCAAGTGCTTTTTTCACCCAGGCCTCTGGCGCCGAGGCTGGTTTTGACTTCTCGACGCGGAGTGGGCCATGCACCGCGTTGTAGGCCAGATAACAGAAGAAAGGGGATTCTTTACCGGCATTCTCTCGAATGAAGTCTTCTGCCCATTGAGTAAACAACTCGGTGGCATGCCCCTTTGCTAGAGGATCATGGTCACGATTGTGCATGATTTTGGAACGAGAACCACTAATCCAATATGGGTGTGCACCGCCTAGAAAACCGTGAAACTCATCAAACCCACGATCATTTGGAACTTCGCCCTCAAGAGAACCAAGATGCCATTTCCCAAAGGCACCCGTTGCATAACCGGCCTCAGAAAGATACTCAGAGAGCATTTTCACATCTCGTTTAATTCCCCGGTACCCGGGTGACCCAAGCGGCTGACTACCGGGGCCACGCCACATACCGTTTTCAGTTGAGTACTGTCCGGTAAACATGCATGCCCGAGAAGGACCACAAAGCGGAACAGTGTGGTAATTCGGAAACCGCACGCCACTACGTGCCAGAGCATCCAGCGTTGGAAGATGTACTTCAGTATCGTCCCAGTTGGACGGCAAGTCTCCCCAGCCATGATCGTCAGAAACGATGAAGAGAATATTCGGTGCAGCAGCATAGCAACGCATACCAAAAATGCTTACTCCAACCAGAACAAGCACACTCAAAAATGACATTTGATTTGTTCTTACAACACTCTTCATTCTTCGCTCCAATTAAAGTCCGTATATCTGACCTGAGGATTACATGGCAGACAGGTACATCTTTGCTTCGTAGTAGCCCATGTCACATCGCCTCAAAATTTTACACCTGCCATCACCACTGCCGTTTCGGCGGTTTGTAGGTGGGCCCTGGTGGCTCATGGTGAACAGGAATCCATTTCCGCATACCCTTTTTGACCGTAGCAAACTGCGGATTGTCTGCGAGGTTCTCCCACTCCCATTTGTCATTGGTGTGATCATACAACTCTTCAGAACCATCTTCGTAGACGATATACCGATACCGACCTGACCGAACGCCATAATTCTTATATCCAAACGTGGTAACTGTTGCCTCGTCCCACGGAGCCTCGGGGTCTTTCATTAATACTGAAAGGTCATTCCCTTCAAGTTGTTTCGCAGGTGGCTCGCAGCCAGTTAAGGAAGCCAGGGTCGGATAGATATCAAGTAGGTTGACCGGCTTACTACAAACCGAACCCGCCTCGGTCACACCGGGAACAACCCAAATGCAATTAACCCGAGTTGCTCTTTCCCACAGAGAATATTTTCCCCAGCGACCTTTTTCACCATGATGAAACCCATGATCGCTCCACAAAACGACAATGGTGTTGTCGGCATACTTGGACTTTTCGAGTGCCTCAACAATCTGACCAACGAGGTCATCAACCATTGCTGTGCATGCTAGGTACGCCTGAATTGCGGGCTTCCATTGCCCCATTTCGCGAATTCTTTTGAGCCACGGATTGTGGGCCATCTTGGCATGGGCAGCTGGCACATCATCGAGATCATTCTCAAGGAAACCATCAGGAAGCTTGATGTCCTCCAAGGGGAATTGATCAAAGTACTTCTGCGGTGCGTAATTCGGCAGATGAGGCTCAAAGATGCCAGCACCGAGAAAAAACGGTTCCTGCAACTGCCCCTCAAGCAATTTTCCTTCTACCCAATTTGCTGTCTTCCCATCAGGATGGTCATCCACAGTGACATCTGGACGGAGAGCCCCCCAGTCGGCTGTTCTCGACCACCCACCCAAGGGAAGTTTCGATGAAAACTTGAGTCCTTCGAATGATGGAAGATCCTGTGTTTTACTCGGATAGTACTCATCAAAGCCTCGACCCTTCACCTCATAATTAAAGTGGTAGCCGTGGAAGAGTTTGCCTGCGCCGCTCACGTAGTATCCGTGCTGCTGAAAGAACTCAGGCAGAAGCACCGCTTTATTCAGAATTGGATTATGGGTCAAAGAATTCTTATTTATGTAGTTCCCGGAAGTTGATGGCCTGATTCCACTCATAATGGCAGATCGTGATGGGCCACAACACGGCGCTGCACAGTGGGCATTGGTAAAGACAATGCCTTTTGAGGCGAGCGTGTCCATATGAGGAGTGCGGGCCCGAGCATTCCCCTCAAGCATGTCCGTCCAGTCATTTAGATCATCAATTGCGATGAACAATATATTCGGCTTCTTTTGTTTCTGCTCAGTGGCTCCGTACACGGACACATTTGCCATACAGGCAACTATCACCAGAACGCTCATCTGTTTGAGAAAATTCCAGGACTTGATGATTCTGTGCCAAAACATAAAAAGTATCTTTCATTCGCCGGCTGGTTGACTGGAACCAGCAGGCCTTGAAACATCTGCTTTCAAATACGCCACGATGTCTGCAATCTCATGAGGTGTCAGAACTTTCTCATATCCCTCAGGCATCAATGAAACATTCGAGTAGCTCGCGCGGTCTATATCTGTGTACGCAACTGCTTGCATGGCACCTTCTGCTGATGCGAGAAACATCGCATTGGTGTTCTCTTTGACGAGTAGCCCCGAGACGACCTTCCCGTCGTGCGTCACTACATTCACAGTCTCGTGATAGCGGGCAATAGATGCACTCGGAAGTACAATCGCTTCCAAGAGATCACGTCTACTTCGAATGGCACCGATTCTTGTTAAGTCAGGGCCAAGCCTGACACCTGCTGTACCCTTGAGGTGGCACGTTACACATTTGGCCCGCTCACGATTGTGGAACAGTTTTTCACCCCGCTGCACATCTCCTTGAGGCAGAAACGCTGCCAATGTGTCGAGTTGTTCTTTTTGTCTCGCGACCGCTCTGGGGCCCGGCTTATCCGCTTGTACAAATTCAATCTCAGGGTATTTCGCAGAGGGGATGGTTGTCCTGTCGAGTTTCAACATGCGTTGCACACGCTTGATCACTGGATGTTGTTTTGGCAAATCGTTCAGTTCACCAATCTCATAGATCGCATACGTGAGAGCATGCTTCAGAAAGGGGTCCATATCTTCTGAGTAGCACTCCAGCAGCGGTACTGTTGCGTGAGCCTGCCCGATTCTGCCAAGCGCCATCGCTGACACGCGCAGAACATGTGGATCATCAATTGTAGAGAGCACATCAATCAGGAGTGTCACGGCATTCTTGTCTCGCCAGAGCGCCACGCTTTGAATCGCAGCCACTTGCACCTCCGGGTCTGACGACTTGATACCTTGCCGAACACAATTACGTGCAGACTGACCAGGAATTCTGTGCAACGTCCAAATGGCTGAAACCCGTGCAGGCGACAAACACAACGACTCAATATTTTCTTCAGACGCCAGGCACTCGACAGCACGTGTGACAACGGCCGGGCGTTCGTCGGATAGCCACTCAACCTGTGGGTTCTTCCAGTCAAGCGCGAGACCACGAGGATCCTCGACCTGGGCCACATCCTTCTTTTTCAACCGATAGATTGCACCAAGAATATCTGGCTTGGCTATCTTGGACGTTGGACAACAGATCTTGTACCAACTGCCGGTATCGGCCACAAGCAAACTGGCATCAGCATCTTCAATGACGTCTGTTGGATGAAAGTCTGTCTGATCACTCTCAAGAAACGTGCTTACTTTCGACTTAAAGGATGAACCGGCGTGGGAAAGTTGATGCCTGGAAAGACGTCGAGTATTGAACTCTGTGCAGATCAGGTCGCCACATAACCCCGTGGCAGAGCTCTGTGACATGACAATCCCTGATGGAGCTGCTGGCCCGAGGTGCGACAGAACAGGAAGCAGGTCACCTGTGGCAGGATGTGGTGCGAGCACACGTGGATTCTTCCGACCGTACACCCCTCCATAAACGGCGTGCAAAACTCCATCTCGTCGCCCTGGTGCTGAAAGATCAAAAAAAGTTCCACTCAAAAACCGTTCGCCAGTAGTACTGAATGCAAGACCGACAGGATTGTTCATCCCGCCTGTGATCACTCGTTCCAACTGACTCCCATCAGGAAGTGCACGGTAGATATGGGCTGCACGCGAGGTCCGCGTCCTGCCGTTGGTGAGCTGATGCTGCTGTGGAGCAAAGGCACCTTTACACCAGTAGAAAAAACCATCGGGTCCACGATACGGGCCGTGCATATCGTTTCCACAATTTTCAATCGAACCGCCATCAAACCATACAGACCGTTCGTCCGCGACATGATCACCAGTGGTATCACGCAGTTTCCAAATATGAGGTGGCGCACCGACATACACTGAACCATCATGAATAAGTATGCCCTCAGGAAGCGGCAGCTTATCAGCAAATACCGTGGACTCATCAAAGATTCCATCACCATCACGATCAACTAATCGTAGCAC
Source organism: Pirellulales bacterium (assembly GCA_028066355.1). Classification (GTDB taxonomy): domain Bacteria; phylum Planctomycetota; class Planctomycetia; order Pirellulales; family UBA1268; genus UBA1268. Next base: position 8,316 of record JALCBP010000042.1, on the reverse strand, counting down.
CCGATGCTGTGGATCTTTTAATTGAATGGGGGCTTTGTCAGTGTTGCCAGAACTATCCGTGACGTACAGCACACCCTCGTTGTCAAAGCACATGTGCATTGGTCGTTTCACCAATGGCGGCGCAGCAACTTGAACGATCTCATATCCTTCTTGAATCGTAAACGTGTGTGGATCGATCGAGACGGTTTCTGCCGCGTTCACTTCCGAGAGCACACAGGGCGCGCAAAGAGCGATGAACACAGCAAGCCTGCCCTTCGGCAACCCGCCCACGAATCGAGCGACACAGAAGACAGACCGTATTCGCATCCAGTCAGAAAGAATTGCCCACGATCTTTGGATGTCTTTTCTTTTCTTCTTTGGCACCAAGACGATCCGATCTTAGGAAATCATACGTTTGAACAGGTTGTGGGTGATTTGTTGAACCCGCTCATCGGGCCCCTTTTGCGCGACACCATGCCGACTCGGATTCTTGTGACCTGGCGGACTGGACAACCCATTTGCCCACCAGATGGTTGCGGCATTGAACACAATATTCCCTTTCGGGCCATCGTAAACGGTCGCCGTGTAACGCCCAACCTTTTTACGATTGATCGTTGCATCTCCCTCGGCAACCACCTGCATGCCTGGCAGACTCATTGCGGGAGCACCGTGCCATTCCCAACCTAAAAGATTTTTAATCGAGTCACCTTTCTTCATTCCGGTTCCCGCAAACAGCCAGTGATCTGGAATTGCACAGGTCCAGTCACCAACACCCATGCCGCGTCCGTTTTCAGAATCGAGCCTTCCGCCCATGAGTAGTGCCCCATCAGGGCCCATGTTCAACTCAAAATCTGATTCATTAAGCACTCGCTCAATCCGAATTCTCTTAGCCGCCTCCGACATGTTTTCTGGCATAGGCAAAAACCAGCCCTCGCGCCTGATACAGCGATTCGGGACGCCTGAACTTGAAGGCTCCATTGGCACAACACAGAGAACAGAGTTGCCACCAAAAAATGCCAGGCTCACGCCAGCATCTCGAGCCTTGATGGCATTCTGATACATCTGCTGACTCCAATACTCATCATGCCCTACTGAAATAAAACCTTTGGCACGAAGCAAGCCTTCCGGGTCCGCATGGGTATCAACATTCGAAATATAGGACACGTCATACCCGTGTTGCTCAAGCCAGTACGACATTGGGAATTCCCATGGGAGATACTCACCACTGCCACCTGACGTCTTTATCTTGTTTACGGGATGTGTAAACAAACCGTAGGGACGATCAAAGCTGACCATTCCACTCGGTGCACCGATGCTCGTCCAGTCTTTATGCTCTGTGTAGATTGAATAGTCGGCAGGCCATCTGTTGTAAGCAGACCATGTCAGGTCGCTGCACTGAAACAACAAGTCACATGGACGATCATCTCGAACAATAAAAATAACGTAACTCTGTATGCCGCTGTCTTTCGCTGTCATCTTGCCAAGGTAGACACCGCTTAGCCAATCTTTTGGAATTTCAAACTCAACACTCGGTTCCCACTGGCATTCACGTACAAAGTTTTCACCGACAGGTGGATCTGGCTGAGTCACCCCTTTCACAGAATTAAAGGTTCGCATGAGACGCGCACCATCTCCACCGTAGTACCCCGTCCGAAAAACCTCCAACTTAAACGCCGATACAGGATTCGTGCTGACCATAATGCGAAGTGTTTCACCGGCACGAACACTGTTTGCAGAACAGTATCCTTCAATCACTTTGCACCGACCATTGTCAAGAATTTTATTGATCTTGCCGGGAACAGTATGCGTTTTGGTAAGCAGCCAATCACGGGTGCCCGGCTTTGCATTTTCAGCCTGAATCAAATCGTTGCTGAAACTTGACTGGCCAAAGGTCTTTGGAATTCCGAGTGCTCCCGCAGTCAAGGCAAGACCTGCTGTGGCTGCGCCTTTATTGAGATCTCGTCGATGTATTCTTCGTCCGCTCGTATCAGAACCGGGCATAACAACCCCTCTCTTCTTCTAATTCTTATTCACAGCGACTGGCCGCTCTTACGACTCATTTTCCTTCAAGCAACTTGTCACAAAAAAAGGCAACATTCGACTGATACTTTGAACCTGAACCTGGGTAGGACAGGTCCGCCTCAACACCAAGTTCGTCAGCCCTTTCTTTGAGCTTTGTTCCGAAAACCACATGATGAATGAGCCACCCTCTCAAACGCTTCTTATCGCCACTGGGCTTCTTCGCATCCGGTGCCATTCCGTAACTCATAAAAATCGGTGGATCATCAGACGATATGAGGCGGAGTGCGGAACATTGCTTTGTCGTTTCATCCACTTCTTCAAGGGAATCAGCTCCCCACATTTTCATGCGAATCTTCTCTGGATCGTTCTCACCATTGAAAGACTTTACAAGTACCTCAACAGGAACGTTCTCACCCAAGAGTGGCAGAATGTTCTCGATGTAAAAGTCTCGCTCTGCTGATGTCTGACCACCTGCTGTAGCTACGCACAGCAGTCGCGTTGACTCTCGTTCAACAGGATCATCGCTGGTGGCGTCGGCCATATCATCGCTATAGGCTAGCCACATACAGATCTGGGCTCCGGCAGAACCGCCAAATGCCGCCACCCGATTCGTATCGATATTCCACTCATCAGCCTTTGACCGCATGAATTGAATGGCTCTCCTCGCATCATGATGCGCAGTTGGTAGAGGGTCTGTTGTGACAAAACGATAGTTGATAGCGGCAACAGAAATTCCTGCATCAAGTAACGCCGCTAATGTTTCGGTCTTCAGTTTTTCTTTACTGCCACTCGTGAAGCCGCCTCCATGAATGTAGACTGCCAGCGGTGTTGGCGCCTCTGAGTCGGCAAGCCAGATATCAAACACGTTTCGCTCATTCTCCCCATACTTCACATTTCCAAAACTTGGCTCTCGCCCAGACTTTGACTTTCCACCACCGAAAAACCCACCGCTCGGCGGGCTTGTGTCATTCATTCGTTTTCGCAGAGCACTGACCCGCCTCAAGAACTGCTCTTTCTCGCTATCTGAAAGAGAGCCATCTCCGTCCACATCGGCTTTGGGATACCGTTGGATTGCACGCCGGCTTGCGGCAGCCTCTTCGTCCTCTGAAAGCACCCCGTCTTTATTGGTGTCTGCCTGAGGAAAGTACTCCAGTATTTTTTCTGCAACTGTGTTGTCGGCTTGTGAGAAAGTCGGCCCATACAGAATGCAAACCAAAAGAACGATCGAAACGGGCAAGGCAATTTTTTTCATAAGGTATCTTAGTCTTCCTGAACCAGTAATTTTCTTGGATGCTCTTCTATTTAACTGTATTCCCTTCACTTTGTTTCGAATCATCTGTGCCAAATAGATGGAAGTCAACTTCTTGAGCCCAACAACTCGAGTCGGTGATAAAGCGATATCGTGACAAGCCTACGGCAAATGCGACATAACGCGTTCACTCGCGGAACGAACTAGTACTATCAACTCAGCCTTTTGTACTATCGCGTCAAGTTGCGGCATAACTGCTTTTGTTAGCATCACATCACGGAACAACGATTCAGAAGAAGATGGATGCGATGAACGAGAAGAAGAATTTTTGGAACGATGACTCTTCGGGCTCATCCAGCATTTCAAAGTACAGCTAGCATTTCAAAGTACAGTTTGTTCGCTAACGAAATTCAACGAAGAGTGACACACCTTGCAGTCGCTCTGAAACATATTTCCATAGAGCAACTCGTTAGAAAATAACAAGACATCATGCAGTACCTATTTCTTGCGGCAGTGATTGGAATACTGGGTTCATTCCCGATCCTGCTATTCGTAGCAATACGAAAACAACCGTTATCAATGATCACTCGATCACTTCTGGCCTTTCTTGTGCTCGCACCCGTCCCCTTTTTGCTTTTTGGATTTCTTGCAAGCTTCGAACCGGGAACTCACTGGGGGTGGCGTCTTGGCTATGGCGTATTTTTACTCTGGTCCACCATCACAGCGGTGAGGCTTTGTTGGGTGAAACTCAAACCATTGCCAAGCCATCGGTAGACACACACTCACCCCAAGTACAACAAGCAACGGACAAAGCTTTAGATAGAAAACAAGAAATTGATTCCAAGGATTCAGAAATATAAAGCGAATAACGCACAGGACACGTAAAAAGGATTTTGATTGTCGAAACTGTTCTGAATCGCCCTTCAAATTTCTACTTGCTGGTAATTATGAAAAAATAAAATGAATCTGGTATCACTTCTTCTTCTACATTCCTTGAAAGCATCAAACAAACTAGGTTCCACTATGACATTCCGACTCCGCGCCACCTTACTCTGCGCGCTATCTTTTGTTTTCATACCGTTGCATGAGTCTCAATCGGCTGCACCACAACCCAACGTGATTCTCATCTTTATCGATGATATGGGATATGGCGATGTTGGTTTTAACGGGGCCACCATTCCCAAAACTCCCAACCTTGACCAGATGGCTGCCGAGGGAATGGTCTTTGATGACTTCTACGTCGGCTGTGCGGTCTGCTCTGGATCGCGTACATCACTTTTGACTGGGACTCACTACCAGAGAGTTTCCATGAGCCCTGTCCTCTTCCCACGCAGTGACGAGGGCCTCCATCCTGACGAAGTCACCATCGCCGACATGTTGAAAGACGCAGGGTACCGCACCGCCTGTGTTGGCAAATGGCATCTCGGCCATCTTCCACCCTGCCTTCCGACATACCAAGGGTTTGAAAGCTACTACGGAATTCCCTACAGCAATGACATGTGGAGAGATCCTGCCAACAAACTTGCCAAAGACATTGTTCTTCGAGAAGGGCTCACGCTCAAAGAAGTTACATCAGGGCATCGGGAAAAAAACAAAGTTCCACTGATGCGAGATGAAGAAATTATCGAGTACCCTGTCGACCAAAACACCATCACAAAGAAATATACCGAAGAAGCCATCGCATTCATCAACACGTGCAAAGACGAACCATTTTTTCTTTATTTGCCGCACACCATGGTTCACCGACCTCTCCACGTCTCTGAAGCTTTTGCCAAGACAGAGGGAACTGGAGATGTCCTCATTCATGATGCCATCGAAGAAATCGACTGGTCGGTAGGTGAGGTACTCAAGGCCGTCAAGGAAGCTGGCATTGATGAGAATACTCTTGTTATATTCACAAGCGACAACGGTGCAGCAGTTGGCTCATCCCTGCCCTTTCGCTCAAAAAAAGGGAGTGTCTACGACGGCGGCATTCGTGAGCCAACCGTCATGCGATGGCCCGGTCATATTCCTGCCGGGCAAAGATGCACTGAGGTCGCAGCCACCATCGACCTTCTTCCCACCTTTGCAAAACTCTGCGGTGGTGAACTTCCACAAAACAAAATTGACGGCCATGACATCTGGCCCCTCATGACCGGAAAGCAAGATGCACGAAGCCCCCACAAAGAATACGTCCTCATGCACGGACCGGGTACCGTCCGCTCTGGGAAGTGGAAATTCTATCCGTGGCAAGAAGGTAAGAGTGGCAGCCGCCGTGACCCAGTTCCTGCCGGACGCAAACCCTCTCCGCTACCAACACAGCTCTACGATACCGACGCCGACATTGGAGAAACCAGGAATCTTGCTGAGGAGCATCCCGAAATTGCAGCCCGGCTTGCAACGGCCTACGAGAAACATATTGCTAACATCCAGGCGAATAAGCGCCCAACTGCAACTATGATCCGACCTGAGGGATCAATTTCAGCAGATCTTCCGGGAAGAGCGAAGAAGAACAAAGGCAAGAAGAACTAAACGGTCTATCTATGACAGTGAATCATTGAAGCAAATTGACTCACTGGTTTTGACGACAGGCTAGGTCATTGAATCCATTCCAGCACGTGCCTTACCACAAGTTGTTGCGTTTCGTCCCACGTCATAGAGGGTGGATTGCTCGTACCCTGAACCGGCTTAAAACCATGACCTGCATTTTTTACTTCAACTAGTTCGACGTCGATGTCGCGCTCTTTTGCCACATTGTAGAGATGCTTGGAAAGTTCGATCGGTACGACAGGGTCGGTATCACCATGCACCAACAGGATCGGCGGGCTATCTGCTGTCAAATGTTGGTCCGCGCTGACCAGTTTCTTGATTTCCTCAACACCCATGCCATGCGATGGTTTGAACATCATCGCACCTTTTGATTCACTCCGGCCCGGAAATCTCTCAAGCCGCTTTTCCCAAAGCTCTGGAACGAGATAGGTGGTCACACCATAGAACGAGATTGCACCGATCACTGTGTGTTCTGTTTCTGGTCCAGCGTTCTCACCGGGCAGAAAGTCGCTTTCCGTTAATGCCGTAACCAGTGCTTTGGAACCCCCGGCCGAAGTCCCCCATGTGATGAACTTATGCGGGTCGATCCCATATCGGTCAGAATTTTTTGCCAGAAATCGCAATGCATCTTTGCAGTCCTCGAATAGTTGATGAAATCCCAACTCTTCCCCCGCACCAAAGACTCTGTAGTCAATGGTGGCTACTGCAATCCCCGATTCCGTCAGTTCTTTTAATATCAAAGAACTCTTGTTGTAGAGGGCGTTTTTTGTACCGCCTGTGTTACCGCCACCGTGAATGTAGATGAAAAGTGGTGCTCGTTCGTACACCTTGGTTTTTGGGTAAATGAAATCAAGGCGGTTCCTCTGTTGCTTCGTGTTTTTTCGGTATTCAATATCTAAATCACCTTTGAGGCCAAGCTGTTTGAGAACCGCGTCTGCATTTTGGCTATTCGTTCCTGAGCGGCTTGGCGAACTCGGCCGTTGCTTTTTGCCCCTTTGTGAGGCCTTTTGGATGAGGTCCTGTTTTTCAGTTTCTGAAAGCACCCCGTCACCATCCTGATCAGCCTGCGGATACCGTTGCATCACCCGCTGGATCACAAAAGCCTCTTCCTCCGCTGAAAGCACCCCGTCGTTATTCCTATCAGCCTGAGGAAATGACCGAAGTATTTTTTCAGCAAATGTATCTGCCTTAACAAAATACATAGCACAAGAAAGACAAGAGATTGCAAGAATCGCAACAAAACAAAACCGCTTCTTCATCAGACACCCTACTGCTTCCTAACTACTTGACACGCGACACCAATGTATTGAACTGCTTGTAGACGATTTTGTTTCGAATAAAAAATGATGAACAGAATAAGTCGAATTGAGTAAATCTGGGGATGGGGTTGTACTCTTTCACTGCTCCAATCCAAACTAAAGCAACTGGATTGCTACTGTGCCAACACAATGCTGTTCCAACCCACAGGAAACACGACATGCTATCTCGCTTCGTTTTGCTACTTTTGATTTCAACACTCTCGATCTGCTCTTTTGGTTCACCTTCTTATGGTGAAGACTGGGCCCAATGGCGAGGTGCAAACCGCGATGCGAAATCAAACGAGACTGGCCTTCTTGCAATTTGGCCAGAGGATGGCCCCCCACTCGCCTGGAAAGCAACAGGTCTTGGCGGAGGGTATTCGAGTGTCGCCATAGCCAACGGTCGCATCTTCACAATGGGTGATCTTGATGATGGAAGTTATGTGATTGTCCTTGATGAAACTGACGGTTCACCTATCTGGAAAACTCGCATTGGTGAAGCCGGTGGCCACAAGCGGTACCCAGGCCCCCGTGGTACACCAACTATAGATAACGACGACGTTTTTGTTTTAAACCAGTACGCAGACGTTGTTTGCTTGGATGCAAAGAGTGGTACCACAAAATGGTCGGTCAATCTTGTTGATGAATATGGTGGAAAGATGATGTCTGGATGGAAGTACAGTGAGTCGCCGCTTGTGGATGGTGATCGGGTGATCTGTACCCCTGGAGGTACTGACGGCACCCTGCTCGCCTTAAACAGAAAGACAGGAGAGAAACTCTGGCAGACAAAGGGCTGGACTGATCCTGCTGGCTATTCATCTGTGATCATCGCAACGATTGATGGCACTCGACAATACGTACAACTAACTGGAAAGAGTGTCGCCGGCATCGACCCCAACTCTGGGACCGTTCTTTGGCAAGCAGACCGGGAAGGCAAGACGGCTGTTATCTCAACACCGATTGTTCAAGAGAACACCGTGTTCGTAACATCAGGCTATGGCATCGGGTGCAATGCTTTCCGAGTCACAAAAGATGGCACGAACTGGCAGGCAGAGCAGCTTTACGCTAACAAAGAAATCATGAATCATCATGGTGGAGTCGTGTTTCTTGATGGCCATATCTACGGATCAAGCGGCGGAACATTCCGCTGTCTTAATCTCGACAGTGGAGAACTTGCCTACGCCGGACGAAGTGCCGGAAAAGGTGCCACCGTGTATGCCGATGGTCACCTCTACCTAC
>JALCBP010000157.1:0-3414 GCA_028066355.1 Pirellulales bacterium | reverse complement strand
ATTCAGCAGACGAACTCACCGCGCTCAAGGCAGCATACCGTGTTATTTACCGTAGAGGTCTCCCTTGGGCAGAAGTACTGGAGACACTCAAAACAGAATTCACTACCGGACTCGCGTCGCATCTTCATACTTTCCTAGCTCAGGGAAGGCGAGGTTTTGTGCAAGAAAGACGTTCTCCTCCATCCTCTGCAGCGACACTTCGTATACGAGTCGCTGACGAAGAGAAACGCAACATACGAGCAAAAGCTGGCTAAAGGCTGCAATCAAGTGGTCTCTCGAGCAAACCAGTGCTGCATCAGACGATGGGACGTCATCTGAAAAACTTCTCATCCCAGCCCTTTGACGCGCTGTAGACTTCAAAGAGATCGTACTGGAGTGTATTTACGTGTTTTTCCCAGAAGTGTCCCCGAATGCGTCTCGGTTCAAGAAGAATCTTCATGCAACTACTCAGCTTCACTATCGGTGGACAGCAATACGGCATTGATACCAGAAATATTATCGAGGTGCTGCCATTCATTTCTGCGCAAGAACTTCCGCAACAGCCAGAAGAAGTACGCGGTCTTATCCGCTATAGGGGAAAGCTTCTTCCTGTACTCGATCTTTGCCAGCTCATCCTTGATAGACCATGCGAGTCGCGGCTTGGTACTCGAACTGTGGTTGTCAAACTGATTCATGAAAGCAACGAACACTCATCACATTTATTTGCTATCACAGCCGAAGAAGTGATCGGCATTTCCACAACCAAGCTTGATAACGTGACCAATGTTCCTTCAGAATCTTTCTTTGGACCAATTGTTGATATTGAGAGTAACACAACTGGGATGATTTCTATTCAAATTATTATTATTGAATCGCTTGCAAAAAACAGAAAACTGCAAACATTAATGGACTACACACGATCGGAACTACGTCAGCACAAGGCAGGTGAACCGGATCCCACAAGGTGAGTCGATGGCAACTAAGTATCAAAGTTCATCCTCGCAGAGATCTACCGAGCAGCACCCTACCATAAGTGCAAGTACAGTCTGTCGTCTCGCGGAAATGGTAAGCCATACGATTGGCTTTGATATAAAACGCATTGGAGAAAGTTCTATAATCCGGGCAGCCCTAAAAGTTCAGGCTCACTCAAATGTGCCAACATGCGAAGCCCTTGAAGACTTATTCCTCCACGACCCAAAGTGTCGCCAACTGTTTATAGAGTCCATCGTTGTCACAGAAAGCTGGCTATTCCGTGAACCAAATGTTTTTCAGCATATAAATACCCTGCTTCGCCACCGCCTCAAAAACCAGTCTGAAGTAAAAATCCTTTCAGCTCCGTGCGCAACTGGCGAAGAAGCATGTTCGATTGCCTTGTCCTTGCTTGATTCAGGTCACTCCCTAGACCAATTCTGCATCATTGCCGCCGACATCAGCCAGAACGCCATCGAGGGTGCAATTCGTGGAAGATACCCCGAGAAGGCTTTTCGCAGCATTGATGAAACACAAAAGAAGAAGTGGTTCTCATCAACACCATCAGGGTGGCAGGTTTCCCCTCAAATACAAGAAACAATAGGGTTTTTAAACAGAAATCTTCTTGATACTCAAACTGAAACTGAACTGCTGCACAAAGCAAAAGGTAGATTCGATCTTATTTGTTGCCGAAACTTACTCGTCTATTTCACGAAGCCCCAGCGAGAGAATCTTCTTCAAACAATTCAGCGTTTATTAAAGCCCGATGGAGAACTTGTTGTCGGTGCAGCAGAAGCGTTCATTCTTCCTACAGGGACTTGGGAGCCAACAGGCCCCCTAACTTTTCGTATACGCAAACAGGTCAACGAATCACAACCAACACAGCAGGAAGAAACTCAGAGAGCCGGTAACAAAAGCACTACCTGCACTCAAGTAGAGCTCAACCGAACTGAACATGATGATTCAAAAATTCACTCCAAAAAAATCACTACTTCGGCCGCTGTTGCTTGTTCAAAACTTATCCAAGAAGTCGAAGCCCTCGCTAATGCCGGTGAAATAGAGAATGCTATCCGACTTTGTCAAAAATCACTTCAACTCAACGGCGCTCAGACTGATTTGCTGTACATGCTTGCAATTCTTCATCAAACGGCTGGGGATTTCGTGGCATCCGAAAAACTACTTGAAAAAGCTGTTTACTTGGAACCACGACACGAAGGGGCTCTCCTTTCCCTCGCACTTATTGCCAAGCGACGGGGTGACTTGATTGCGGAACGAAGGTATCGTCGAAGTGCTTCGCTTGGAGGTATTCATTCATGAAAAAGACAAATGAGCCCATGTACAACGCTATGCTCAACGTTAAGGAAGAGAAAAATATCTCAAATGATCACCCAATTGATTGCTGGAGAGTAATTGGTGTCGGTGGAGATCGAAGCTGCCCAGAACTCAAAACATATATTCATTGCCGTAACTGTCCCGTAATGACCGATGCCGCTGAAGCATTCTTCAACCGCACGCCACCAGAAGGGTATCTTGATGAGTGGCAACAAGTTTTGGAAGCAACCCCCGAAAGCACCGAAATAAGTGGCCGGAGTGTTCTAATTTTTCGGCTCGCAGATGAATGGTTTTCTCTTGACGCCGCGTATCTTACTGAAGTCACTCCATTACGCAAAATCCACACTATTCCTCACCGAACCAATTCTGTATTCGCTGGAATGGTAAACGTCCGTGGGCAGCTACTTCTTTGCTGCTCCTTGCATGGACTCCTGGGGCTCCGACAAATGGACCCAAAGGTATTGAAGTGCAACAAAACTTCCGACCAGCAGAATCCTGGCAGTCAAAGCATCCAACTGACTGACGATGATGCAATCCTTGCCCCCGAGAGGCTCTTGGTGACCTCACTTACTACAGGCCGAACTACAAGAAGATGGACCTTCCCTGTCAATGAGGTTGCTGGCGTACACCGGATTAGCAATGAAGAACTAAGGAAAGTTCCATCAACCGTCGGCAAGCCAGGCCAAAAATTCTCAAGCGCATTATTTTCATGGAACTCACGCACAGTGAGCCTCCTTGATACAAACCAGATTTTTGAGGGAATCCCTGAGCAGATCCCATCCTAAGGTAGGGCTTTTCCAAAGAAGGTGTTCACGTGAATGATGACTTAAGCGGTTTTTCTATGCTCGAACTCTTTCGGCTGGAAGCTGAAAGCCAAGCAGAAATTCTATCTGCAGGAGTCCTTGCGATTGAAGAGCAACGTCAGTCTGCTGAAACAATTGAATCACTTATGCGAGCAGCTCATTCCCTTAAAGGTGCTGCTCGCATTGTGGGCCTCGATGCCGCTGTTCAAGTTGCTCACGCACTTGAGGATGTATTCATCGCAGCTGGCGACAAAAAAATAAATGTACAGCCTGCACACGCTGACATCTTACTCTCAGGAATCGATTTTCTTTCATCTATAGCTGCCTCTGA
>JALCBP010000156.1:0-3435 GCA_028066355.1 Pirellulales bacterium | reverse complement strand
GTTGTGAGTGATCCAGTTGTCACTGATCCATCTGCTTCACCTATTGCCAGTCACGATAAGGTACTGGCGGCGTATTTCCCTGAGTGGGGAATCTATGGTAGGGATTATCAGCTCGCAGATGTACCGGCTGATGAGTTGACGCATCTGATTTATGCTTTTGCTGATCTCAATGCAGCTGGCGAAATGACACTCTTCGATTCCTACGCTGCAACTGAAAAGCGGTTCAGTGCCGAAGAAAGTGTGACGGGTGAAGCTGACCAGTGGTACTATCCTCCCGAGGATCCTCGCAGTGAGCAGACAATTTGGGGCAACTTTAATCAGCTTGCTCTATTAAAAGAAGCAAATCCACATCTGACAGTGAGCATTGCTGTTGGTGGGTGGACGCTTTCTGATCACTTCAGCACAGTCACGTCCACTCAGGCTGGCCGCGACGCATTCTCAGATTCGATTGTCGAATTCCTGACGACGTATCAGGTCTTTGATGGAATTGACTTCGACTGGGAGTATCCTGGTGGAGGTGGAGAGGCTGGCAATTCCGCCAGTCCTAATGATGGAGCAAACTATGCTCTACTCATGGCTGATGTTCGAGCGAAACTCGATGATTTAGGCAGTGAACTTGGTAGGACGTATGAGATCTCAATCGCCTCTCCGGCTGGACTCGACAAGATTGCTAATTTCAATCTTGCTGGTTTGGCCCCGTCAGTGGATTTCTTCAACGTCATGACCTACGACTTCCATGGTACATGGGAAGATACAACAGGTCACCAAGCAGCTTTTACAGGAGACCCTGCTGGCTATGACATCGAGACTGCAGTAGAGGCGTATCTGAATGCAGGTGTTGCTCCAGAACAGATTGTCCTCGGAGCACCACTTTATACGCGTGCGTGGAGCGGCGTCGCCGATGGTGGTGACGGTGGTTATAACGAAGCCTCAAGCGGTGCAGCCCCTGGAACCTTTGAGGCAGGGAACTACGACTACAAGGATTTGTTGTCGCAGATTAACGCCGGAGTTGGTTGGGAACTTTACTGGGATGATAATGCTCAAGCGAGCTATGTGTACAACGCTGAGCAGGACATTTTCAGCTCATTCGAGACCACCACGTCGATTGCCTTAAAGGCAGAGTGGGCCGATGCAATGGGATTGGGAGGCATGATGTTCTGGGATCTTTCAAACGATGCCACGAACTCTCCCGATAGTCTGATTTCAGCGGCGTTCCGCTCAATGGTTCTCGAGGAAGATCTGGCCGATATTGCGGCTGATTCAGACCTGCCGGATCCAATCGTAGTGGGTGGTGATGGGCAAATAGGACCCCTTCCACTTTAGGTCGTTTTTTACCTATGTGTAGCAGGGCTTAATCTTTGTGCTCGTTCAGTCTTTGGTCGGCCAGAACACTTGTTCTGGCCGACCTTTTTGATGAGGTGCCTCCCAGCGCAAAGCACGGTAAAACATTGAATTTGTGTAAAACCAGTCAGTAATCAGGTTTTTTACGGTTTCTAAAGTGTGCCAAGTGTTTCAGAGCCGATAATCCTCTGTACACACGCGGGTGAATAAGTTTCTGTAATACCAATCCATTCACTACATATAATCACGGTATGGCAAAAAAGAAGACAAATACGAAATGGTTCATGGAGCAGGTCGAGAACGAGCAGTCTGGTCTGAAGGGCTTTATTCGGATGCTCGGCGTCAGGCCCGAGTCGGTTGATGATATCGCTCAGGAAACGTTTGTGATTGCGTATAGAAAACTCACAATGTTTGAGCGAGGAACTAACTTTGGTGCCTGGCTAAGAACAATCGCAAGAAATCTTGTTCGGAATGAACTCCGTCGACAGGGTCGACGACGTGTTTTAGCCAATGACGTTGCAGAGTTTTTACTGAGCCGAGCGGATGAAAAATCAACACACCCGAGTGTTGAGGTTGAGCAGGCAGAGCAACACGAACAGCGCGTTTCGGCGCTTCGTGAGTGCCTGCAAAAGCTTCCTGAGCGGAGTAGGAGACTTGTGCAGCAGCGGTACTTCGAGCAACTTTCGTTAGGCGTTATTGCTGCTGACGAAGAGACAAATGCAAATAACGTAAGTCAGATTTTGTTTCGTTTGAGATCAGCGTTGTCAGACTGTATTCAGAAGCAACTTGGAAATATAGGAACATGATTGATCGCACCCCAGCCACGCGCGGATGAGTGAGCAGAAGAATGACAAAGCCAAAATCAAAACGAGAATTCGTGCCGGATCCTCTAAACCAAGAGATTGATCCATTGCGAGACAAAGAAGCAATTTCCTTTGATCAGTCAATGGGCAGGATTGTTGATGGCGAACCGCTGCCTGAGGATGAGTTGATTGTGATTCAGCACTTGCGGCAATTTCCACAACTTGTCGAACAAATTGAACGCCACCTCGCAATGGATGCCATGCTTTTTGCTGAGGCTAGGTGTGACAGTCGGGCGTTTGTTGAGTCCGTACGAGTAGCAATCGAGGCAGAGGAAACAAAATCTGTTTTTGTAAGAAGTGTTCAGGAAGCCATCTTCGGAAGCACGTTCGGTCGGTCTGGTTTGAAGTGTGATGCTGGCGACTCCAGTGGGCAATCTAAGAAGTGGCTTGGGCATTCAATCAGTCTGGTTCTGGCCTGTTCATTGCTTGTTGCTAGTTTGGTCGCAGGTGGTGTCTGGAATGCCGCAGCCATTGGTGAGCCGGTCCTCGTAGAGGTTGATCGTGTTGATGGAACGAATGCCTTCTCTGTTGGTGATAAAGTCGATCTCCGCGCGCTCGTGTTGCCTGAGGGTTCTGTTGACTTACGATTGCCATCCGGGGTTTTGCTGGAGTGCCAATCGCCCCTCATGGCACGCTTTGAACATCCAATGCGTCTTCATCTTTCCCGGGGGAGAGTAGATGTCGATGTTGGTGAAGAGGGTGTTGGGTTCACAGTCGTCACTCCTGTAGGGGAAGTTGTTGACCTAGGTACCAGGTTTGCCGTGAATGCCTCTGTTGACGGCGAAGTCCGAGTTGCGGTTCTATCCGGCCAAGTGGAACTCCGTTCGCAAAAAGTGGGCACGGTGAGTCTGGTTGATGGAGAGGCTGTTCGGCTGAGTAAAACAGAGTCTCCTCGACGTCTTCATAGTGTTGAAATTCGAAATCATGGAATAAATAACGCGAGAAAAGATGCGGTTATTCATTCAGTGAGTGATAACGTTGCACTCCCAAAAACCAGAAGGTTCTACGGTCTTGTTCCTTGTGGCATGCGTGATGGAGTACGTGCTTTTCGTGATCGCAAAACTCTCAGATGGGAGGCGGATCCCAGTGATGACTTCCCAGAAGGGTTGCTTGGAGCTGATCTTATTCAGACGTTTCAGACACATCGATTTCAACGTGAATTTGAACTGCAGTTTTCAATCTCACAGCCCAGTCGGGTCTATGTTTTTTATGATGCTCGATATAATCCACC
>JALCBP010000155.1:0-3495 GCA_028066355.1 Pirellulales bacterium | reverse complement strand
GGTTCAGGGAGCCGTCGAGCTAACTAACAATGAGGGCAGAAGGGTTGGCTACTGTTTTCAGACCTCACCTGTGGGTGATAGGGTGATTGGATTTTCCGGACCGTCAAATCTTCTTCTCGTATGCGATCAAACAGACAGTATCTGTGGCATTACTGTGCTTTCCAGCACAGACACCCGCGACCATGTTTTGTCGGTTCAAAAAGATGATGCATTTTGGGGACAATTTCTTGGCAAGACTCTTGATGACGTCAAGCACATGTCATTGAAGCCATGGCATGCAACTGCCGGGGCTACTCTTACAAGTCATGCAATGGTCGAATCAATTGGCCTACGCCTCGGCAGATCTGAGCCGTCAGGACGATTTACAACTGACCCCACATTGGCAGACATTCAGAATATTTTCCCACAAGCCAAACACCTCCGTGTGGATGCCGGAGACACCTCTGTTACAAATGTCTACGATCGTGAGTATATTCCGATCGGCTGGACACTTCGCACGAGCCCCGTAGCTGATTCCCTTATCGGGTATCAAGGGCCAACAGATACACTGATTGGCTTTGACCCGGCCGGCCACGTGGTCGGCCTCTCTATTCTGAAAAGTTTTGATAATGAACCATATGTTGGGTATGTCCGTGATGACCGTGCATTTGGGCGTCACTTCATCGGACAGACCTTTGAGAGCCTCGCCAGCACCACTGAAAAAGTTCCTTCTACAGAAGGTGTGAGTGGTGCCACGATGACGAGTCAGGCGATTGCACAAGCCATTGTTACAGCGTCCCAAGCAACATATGAAACACAAGCAACTCGTTCAGTTGGCCATAGGATATTTTCACGCATAAGCACAATTGAACCACCACAGTGGGGAGCAATTCTTGTAATTGCATGTGGTCTCGTCGTTGGATTTACACATCTTCGTGGTCATTGGTTAGGACGCATTGCGTTTCCAATTGTGGCATTTGCTTACCTCGGATTTGGCTCTGGCGCGTTACTCTCACAGGCCCAACTTTGGGGCTGGGCAGCTCATGGGGTTCCTCAGGCTGCCCCAGTGCTGTTACTACTTTCCATTATCGCAATTCTGACACCCGCCACCTCGGGGCGTAACGTCTACTGCACACAACTGTGCGCGCATGGTTCGGCACAACAACTTCTGAAAATAGCTATTCCTCAACATCATGCAGGAATTACATACGGCTTGCGGAAACGGATCACACCGATTCTTAAAAAACTACATATCCTGCCTTGGATGCTTTTTATACTCTGCCTCTTACTAACAGTATTCAATACACCCGTTTCATTGGTTGACCTTGAGCCTTTTGATGCATACCTTCCGACCATTGCCGGACCGGCTGCTATTTCAATTTTCATCGGCAGCCTTGTGCTGAGCGTCATCTCACCCATGGCGTATTGTCGACACGCCTGCCCAACAGGAGCTTTCCTCAACTTCATTCGGCTAAATCGTAACTCCTCCAAAATTACTTGGCACGACATCATCTTATGCGGGTGCTTATTCCTTGCATTGTTAAACGCTTGGTCATCAGGAGACCTCGGACAATGAGCATCTGGAAGATTTTCACTTACTTTTATTCACTTCTATGCTGTGCAGCTTTTGTGAATGCCGGGGAAAATTATCCTACATGCGCTGGACCAGCAATGGGCACCACCTATCGATTTACCTTAGCAGCCCCAATCCCAGAGAAGTCACTTGGTGAAGTTCATCGTGAGATAGATCTACTGCTTCAACAGATTGACGCATCACTAAGCACATGGAGAGACGATTCATTAGTAACAAAACTCAATCAGGCGGCCGCCTACGCGCCTATCGAGCTTGACTATCACCTCACAAATACACTTACCATTGCCGCCCAGCTCTGCGAACAAACTCAGGGACAATTTGATATCACAGCAGCACCACTCATCCACTGGTGGCACCAATCCAACACTGCCGATTCAACTTTAAACAAGTTAAATCCATTAGCAGCACCAGCAGACGTTATGAACCTGATTGGCTTTAAGAATCTGCGGATAAAAAAGTCGACAAACTCCGAATACCCGCTCGTCCAGAAAACTCACGCCGATGTTGCTATCGACCTATCTGGTATTGGAGCAGGCTATGCGGTTGATCAAATCGGTGAATACCTCGTATCACTGGGGTCTTCATCCCACCTCGTAGAATTAGGTGGTGAAGTCCGCGCTTGGGGACAACCTAGCCCAAACGGGAAATGGCTTGTCACCATTCGAGAAGCAGAAAACACGCCTTCCAAGATTATTTCACTCGACCATGGTGAAGCACTCGCGGTTTCTACCACTGTGCCTGGGAAGCCAATAGTCGATCCCACAACAGGCAGACTCTTAGAATTTCCAATAAAAGGCCGCGCAGTTGTGGCACATGCGTCAACCTGTGCTGAGGCCGATGCACTCGCGACGGCATATGTGATAGATGCAATCAAAAAGAATCAGCAGGATCGCAAAACAACTGATTGAACTTGTAGTGTTGCACGATCACTATACAACGTTGTTATTGAGGGACAGCCACATTGAAGTCATCCACCCATGCCTCAGTATTCACAGCAAGCCGGATTCGTCGTTTTGTCTCATGACCGATACCAGCCGATGTCATCCGGCCAATCTGCCGCCCATCAATTTTTACTGACATCGTGTCTCCGGCAATAACAATTTCTAAGTTATGCCATACGTCGGTTTTGAGTTTCAGTGGCACTATTTTTGACTTGGTTGAGATGTCTTTCTTTTCCGCCTTAGTCAACGTCTTTGCTTTGTTTTTTTCATGTATCTCTTTACGCATCCTACCCGTCTTAAGATCAACAATTTCAAGCGATGCTGGTTTAATACGTGCCATACAAATATGACCGGCATGAACAGACGGTTCGTTCATATCGGCGATGTTTACGCCGAGATCTCCCTGCTGGGGCAACATAAACCGCGTAGTAATTTTGACATCCTGAAAAGAAACATCCTGAGTCACTGAGACTCCATGATCAGCAACCGCCGCCCGCTTGATATACATCGCATTATCACGAAGAAAGACCTGCTTTTCACCCTTTGCGCGTGATTTACTATTTGTGCCCCATCCATTTCCTGGATTCTCTTTGGCTCCAGCTTCCTCTTCTCGATTGAATTGATCTTGAAAAATAGTTTTTGAAGAGACAGTCCCATCGTCAGCGGAAACACTAGTAACGAGGATCGTTGCTCCCATCACACTTATTGCTAAACCCAACATGGGATGTAATACACTGCGTCTCATGAAATATGTCTTCATAACCAATTCTTCCCTTGTCTTGGATTCTGCCATGCGAACCATCAATATACTTATTTCTATTGCTATTGCTCTCACTTTTTATAGCGCACCTTCACTCCCCGCAGAACCTCGAAACCAATCTGCAACGGATGTAGCCATACCAGATATCCCTGTAGATGTGTATAAACACGCATCGGGACATGGTCTGCAGATCTATCGTTTCGAACCCGCCGGACATGAGC
>JALCBP010000154.1:0-3496 GCA_028066355.1 Pirellulales bacterium | reverse complement strand
TGACACGACACGATCTGTATACGGCTGAAGAATGTTTTTTAACTGGAACAGCAGCTGAAGTCATACCTGTTGTAGAGATTGATGGACGCACAGTTGGCGAAGGCACTCCCGGTTCTATCACACGAAAGCTTAAGGATCGTTTCCATGCCCTTGTCAGGCAAGACGATTGAACACGAACTTTATTATTTGCTACTCGTCTCCAAAGTCTTCATACCGTGACGCATACCCAGGCTTTTGTGCCCTGATTAATTCGGCTTCATATTCAGCCATCACTCGATCCTGAATCAGTTCACGGCATTCTGTATTGATTGGATGTGCAATATCCGCATAAAGGCGCACACGACCATCTTTATCACAAGGAAGATATTGGCTCTGCATCTGGTGTCCACAGGTGTTACAAAAACTGGCTTTCAGCGGATTCTTAGAACTACATTTCCTGCAATGGGCACATAACTTCCGACTCGGCATTGCCACAAACAGACCATGGGGACCACCAATCAACTTCAAATCACGAATGACGAATGCACCATCAATGGTGATAGAGCAGAAAGCCATGAGCCTTTCAGCTGTCTTCTCAACAAGCTTGATTCTGACCTCAGTGATTTCCATGGCATTTCCCCATTGGCCATATCACCACCATCCCCGCCTCAGTATTACATCATGTTATTCCAAAATTACCAAGAGTGATAACCAAGTCACCCAGGCACGAGCCGAGTGGCAACTACATAAGGCCATCCAGCAGCTTCGAGACTCGTAGCCAACTGCTTCGCTTCATGTGTTGTTCGGCACAAACTAAAACAGGCACTCCCACTCCCGGTAAGGATTGGATGAAACGCATCTGCCGCCACCATATCAGAAAGCAATTGATCCACCGCTGGTGCAAGTTGTTGGGCTGGTTGCTGAAGACTGTTATGCATAAGCGGAAGAGCCTGGCGGAGTAAGCCCGACTGCAAGACTGTAGCTAGAGATGAGGCTTCATCGCGACGATGAGCCTCGGGCTTACACGCCGCATATACATGCGCTGTAGAGAGGCCTTCTGATGGACATGCAATCACAACATCATATGCAGGAATACCTTCGACCGGCACAACCTGCTCACCTCGTCCACCAACAACACCCGCCATTCCTGCAAAAAACCAGGGAATGTCACTGCCTAGCTCTGCAGACAACGTAGCAAGCTGATCCAACGACCAATCGAGATTCCAAAGTTTTGCTGCCGCAACAAAAGTTGCTGCAGCGTCACTCGATCCCCCACCGAGACCAGCACCAGATGGAATGTGCTTACTGAGACGAATCGTAAGACCCGCGTCACAATTTGTTCGCTCAGCAAGCAGACGAGCTGCACGGAGCACCAGGTTGCTTCCATCGTCAGGAACATCACGAGCAAGAGACTGACCGGGATCGCATCCGAGTTTTCCAGCAAAAGTAACTTCAAGCGAAAACACACCGGCTGGTGCTCGACACACATGGAGCTGATCAGAAACAGAAACCGGGACCATAAGACTCTCGATCTCATGGAAACCATCCTGACGACGATCAAGAACCGCCAACGAGAGATTTAACTTAGCAGGCGCATGAAGCACCAATTCATCTACTGAGCCTGCCTGTATTTTCTGATGCTCCATAGTATTCACCGACGCGCACCAGAAAAATTGCAATAACTTCTCTGCTTCTCTGTTTGTGCACCTTCACAATTTTATCAATAAGTTTGAATTGTCATGTAGGATAAATAATGAATATATCCCTGTTCCAGAGCGGCAACATGATAGGACATCAAGAGTCTGGCAGGAAGAAAAAGAAGATTTCCTTCCAATTCTGAAATACGACTATTGCCAGTTCATTACAAAATTAATAGTAACGCCAGCTAGAATCAGACCAATTGCGACCAGAGAGGCCAGCAGAATTGCAATACTACGACCCGCCCAAAGATCTTCTCGAATCATCTCAGTACGGTCATCTTTGTCAAACGACTCATTCCAGACTGGAAAAGCCTGTTTGTCATAAACCCACTTGGTTCGTTCTTCAAATTGCTGCTGGCTCATTAGCGACGATTAGTATTCTTTAAATGGATAGAAAACGACGGAGAATGTACTCCCTTTGAATAGCACTTTACATGCTTATCCGACCTCACGCCAGTCGGTCTTTCACCGGAAATGACTCATGCCACTCAAAACCACCCTACCCACAACGGTACCATCCCAGCCGGACAGCCAACCTCATGTGCTTGATCCACAGTTCGATCTTCCGGCATGGCTTTCCCATGCTGGCCAGCCAGCATGGAGGGCAAAAGCCATTTATCGCTGGCTCCATGCACGTCGAGCAGAGTCTTTCTCAGATATGACCGATCTACCGAGTGATCTCAGGTCGCAACTACAGTCTGAAATGAAAATTTGGACGACTGATGTAACTCGTCATCAAGTCGCTGAAGATGGAACAGAAAAGTTATTACTGCAACTGCATGACAAGCAACAGATCGAGTGCGTTCTCTTGCGCGACGGAATTCGACGTACCGTTTGTATCTCCTCGCAGGTGGGCTGCGCCATGGGTTGCGTCTTTTGTGCAAGTGGTCTCGATGGAGTGATCCGTAATCTGACCACAGGAGAGATTATTGAACAATTACTACGGCTCTCACGTCTACTGCCACAAGACGAACGGTTAAGTCATATTGTTGTCATGGGGATGGGCGAACCACTCGCAAACCTCGATCGCCTCCTACCTGCTCTTGCAGTTGCACAAAATCCTGATGGGCTTGGGATTTCACAGCGGAGAATCACTATTTCAACTGTTGGACTCCCATCAGCGATAGACCGTCTCTGCCACGAGAACCCTGGTTATCATCTTGCAGTATCTCTCCATGCTGCCGATGATCTCCTACGCACAAAGCTTGTTCCCGTAAACAAATCAATTGGTATTGATGCAATACTCGCGGCAGCAGATCGATATTGGGAAACGTCTGGCCGTCGTCTTACTTTTGAATATGTCTTACTCGGGAATCTCAATGACTCTCCTGACAATGCTCGAGCATTGGCTCACTTTCTGGGCAAACGAGCAGCCCTGGTAAATGTCATTCCATACAACGCTGTTGCTGGCCTTCCATGGGAAGAGCCCACTGCTGAATCTCGCGAGCGTTTTCTCGACATCCTTCGTAATGCCGGTGTCAACGTTCAAACACGAAGGCGAAAAGGATCCAGAATTGATGCTGCCTGTGGACAATTACGTCGCCTAGCAATCCAAGAGAATGCCGTAGCCACAAAGCCCCAAACGTGACTTCACGCTAAGCGACTTAAAATGAAGACCACGACAAGCACAGCGCCGAGAATACCAACCAACCACATTACCCATTCAATAGTTGCCCTCCAGATCACCGGCGGTGACTCGTGGTGCGTGGCCGCAAACACCACACTGGCAGCCACAATCAGTGGCAGGCTGAAAAAGAGCATTGGGATGTTTTCCAAAAAGAGAGCAAACATGATACTGCTATTTAGATCCATTGTTC